>NZ_QWVT01000015.1 GCF_003570705.1 Mesobacillus zeae | reverse complement strand
GGGAATGGTGGTGGAAGGGTAGTTGAGGATGTTGGGGTGGAGGACATGGACAAAGTAATATTGAGTTCTTGGGAAAAAACAGTATAGATTATAACATAAATAAAGTATACGAAAACGGTGTTAGAGTAGGTATGTAACCGTCAAGTAGAATAGATCACTTTTTCACAGATAAGACAGATCACTTTTCACCAATTAAGATTGACCACTTGTTTCGGGAAACAAAGTTTTTCGATACTTCATTCGGATGCTATCCGTCTCTTCACCAAAGGTAATGATTTCGCTCCGATGGAGCAGACGATCCAGTATGGCGGTTGTTAATGTTGGGTCACCGAGGAATTTCCCCCATTCATTCGGGCCCTTGTTTGAAGTCAAGATGAAAGCAGCTTTATCATAGAGATCATAGATGAACTGGAAGAATAAACCTGCTTCATGAAATTAGAACAATATGAAAGCATAAGAAGGGTGTTAACAATTATTAACAAAGTAATAATTTTCAAAAAACAGCTAATTTTATAATATTTGCGAATAGTTGCCGGTAAGTCTTGCAGCATCTTTATTAGGAATGTTACTATCAATATACTAGATAGAAAATCATAATAATTATATTAATAAACTATTTTCAAAGTTTTGTACAAAACTTGAAAGAGGTCGCGTTATGAAAAATAATATGAGACAAATTGAATCGTGCGCAAAACTTATGGTTAAAAGGTTTAGAAATGACCCATTAGTAACGATTCAAACAAATGATATTGAGAACCCCGAACAACTCCTATATTGGTCCTTTCTTGGGCAAATTGAAGCATACAATGAGGTTGATGCTGTGACCTTTTTCCAAGGTGATAAAGGGGTACTCATTGGTTATTCGACTGCACGAGTATCCGAAGAAAAGTTGATTGCTACCCTTCAAAACGCAGCAAAATACTTACTTGAAAATGCAAGTTCAGAAGAAATTACGCAACTCTCTAAATATGCGATAGACGCAAATGAAGTCAATGATGAGGGTTGGTATAAACGTTACTGGCAAGGAGAAGTATATAATCTTCAAATAATTACTATTGATAAGAACTTAAAAGGAACAGGTGCATTTAGAGAACTATTATCTCCTATTCTCAAATCGTGTGAGGAAAAAGGAATTCCAATAGTAGCACAAACAAACAATCCTGATAATGTTTCACTCTATGAGCATTTTGGTTTTAAGGTGATCGAGAAACGGACTTCGGAGAAAATACCTCTTACTTGCTACTCTATAGCGAGAGAGATAACCGGCCGTTGAGAATATAGACATTACTAATTGTCATCAAAAAAGACTAGCTAGGATAATTTTCTATTGCTAGTTTTTTTGTGTTGGTTTAGAAATTAACCATATTGTATTCTTTAAAGGCTACAAAAATATCTGCTTCTTGAACCTGCTCCTTCAATAAGGTCACTGAGGTTTTAACCACATATGAATTGAAACAAGATTTACCCAATACTTTCCTACTTCAATATCAGTTTTTGAGCTGACGTTCTTCAGCTGGACTGTTTGAGTTATGATTTCTTTTCTTAACTCTTCTTCAACTACAGGAACATATCCTCCTGTTAGTCTGATTTACTTCAAAATATTTTTGACTTCCTTCTTGAAGGCTTTTGCAATTGGTTTTCTTGATTGCATTAAAACCTCATAAAGTCCATGTTCAGTTAAAAACCAAGCTGTTCTTTAGTTGAATATTTCCCCACGATAGTATCATGTTGAAGTTTTTCATCTTCATCAACCTTCTTTAACATCTCACTAGCGTTCTTATGTTTAATCCACTCAGCAACATCACGAGCCAAGAAAAGAGGCTCTTCAACTGAAGAATACGACTTCTCTAAGACCCTTCATTCTTGTCCTTCTCTTTGTTCTTATCTTCTTCCATTACATTGACTTGAGGAAGTCCTAGGAAGGCTCTTGCAAATCTTTCAGCGTTTATCTCACCTTTGAAATTTAGTCTTTCCTCTAACCAATTGTATACTTGTGCTCCAGTCAAATCAGGATGTTCTGTTAGCCAATGCACGATATGATCCCGGAAGGGATCCAGCTTCTTAGGCCCTTTGTCATATTTTTGCCACAATTACCTGATTTTGCTTGATTAGAAGGGCATCATTTTTTTACAATGATTGTAATAACAGAATCAGAGGGTGGGTTAATGGACTATAATACGCGAATCAGCCGGCTTGAGGCGGCCATCCGATCCCTTTCTTCGGCTCAAAGGGTAGAGTTATCGTGCTTGGCACCTGTGAGCGCTTCTTCATGGAACAACAGCATTTCCCAAGAGGCTTATGATAGTTTGCTTAGCAGCCTGGACCGTTTTTTGACAGATTATAATCGTCAACATTCCAGTACGCTTCGCGAACTGAGGTCACAACTGATAGTAGTTCAGAATCAAAAACAGGCAGAATACAATGGGCATTACACCAATTTGCGCAGCTTGCCGGCAGAGGAACGGAAAATGTACTTATCGCGGGTCACGATGGATCCCAGTGTACGTTCGATGGTCAGCTGGATGGCATAGGTTAGGGGGGAATACTACATGCATATCAACGATGGAGGCAGCGGCACAAAGATTGTCTATGATTCTGGGAGGACGATGGATGCAGTCCAGCAAATCGAAAATGCCTTAAGCAGTTATAAAAACTCGAGCGCAAAGGTCAGGGCGGAATTTGACAGAGTGTTTGCGGAGCTTTCCGGAGAAGCGATTGAGCAATATCAGACAACGGTTCAGGATTACATGAGAGGTACGCAGCTGACGGAGCATTATATCAGCCTTCTAATCAGCCTTGTAAAAACGGCGGATGACCTGCTGGCGGAAGCGGAAAGTAGGAGCCGGAAATCTTTTGATTCGATTTCAATATAGAACGGACGTGAAAAAATGGCAACAAATGAAATAAAGATTGACCCTCAGCTGTTCACGGAGCTTACTTCCACTTTATCCTCGGAAAGTTCAGAAGTCGAAGGAATGATTGCTGCACTCGATCACTTGAAACAAAGTATGATGGATCAAGGCATAAACTCGAGCAGTTTGTCTATCCTTGTAAACTATTGCGATACGCTCATCAACATGATGAATATTACGTCCGACAGCCTGGTGCTCCTCAACGATAATGCAAAAACGATGTCTAAGGCTTATGTTGATACGGATGAACACGCCGCCCAGCTTCACAGAACATATGGGAGTGAGACCCGATATTAATCGAGAATAGTGTTTCCGACCTAGGGGAAGTACCTGGAAACAAGCCCTTCTTCCTGAAAAAATATCTTTCTCCTCAAAACAGATTACGATCTCTTCTAAAAATCTGGGCTGATCCTTTTTAATTAGAACTTCTATTCTATATCATAGAAAAGAGTGACAAGATTGGACGAAAACATTAATAACCAAACAGGCTCCACCCAAACCAAATTGAACCCTCTTGAAAAGTCCCTATTGGCAGCTATAACATCGTCTGATAAGATTGGTGATTTTTACATGATGTTCAAAGACTCTGAAATCCTTGTTCTAGGCCAAGGCAGGGAAGAAAAACCTGACGCCTTCTATTTAAGGTACATAGAGTACGAAAACCAGGTCACCATTCCGGTTTTTTCGTCGTTGTTCGCTCTGAAGCAATATATTGACCAAGAAAGCAGCTACTCCGCCATTTCTGTTCAAGAGCTGCTGGCCATTGCAGATCCATCAGCGTCACTATTATTGAACCCAGGAACTACGCTTACAAAGCTGTTTGTTAAAAAGGAGCTGGAAATGCTGCGTACCGGCGAGATCATTCGATTATTTCAGGGAAAATAAAAAAACAAAAGAGGCAGGGGGAGCCTCTTTTGTGCTTTTGCGGGCGTTTCCCGCTATATTTCCATAAGTGTTCGGAAGGATTCTCCATCAAACACTTTTTTCACATGTTCTTGGATCGTCAAGTAAACGAATCCATTGCCTTCAAGCTTTGGTGAATTGCCGAGCGGTACGGTCCTTTTAATGAGCTGTGCGTACAATTCAGGCTCCGTCAGTTCACGCTCATACTCGGTATTGGCGATCTGCTTGATAAGAGCGAGTGCACCTGATACGTGCGGAGTTGCCATTGAGGTTCCGCTTAACGTTGCATACGTACCATTCAGGTAGCAGGAAAGGATTTTTTCCCCTGGAGCCACCAGGTCTACCTGATTATTCGAATTGGTGAAAGGAGAAGAATTTCGCTCAAGATCAACTGCTCCGACAGAAATGACTTCATTATAGCAGCCAGGATATCCGAACTCATCGGTTCCTTCATCACCGTCACCTTCATTGCCAGCGGCACAGACGACAAGAATCTTATTCTCGACAGCCAGCTTAATGACATCGTGAAGGTCTCTCACATCTTGCGGCCCGCCAAGTGACATCGAAATGATATCAACCTTTTTATCAATGGCATATTGAATGGCTTTGATAATCCATTCGTACTTCCCGGATCCGCGTTTATTCAAAACCTTGAGGATGAGCAGATTTGCTTCCGGCGCAATCCCGGTTACACCCGTGTTGTTCAGGCTCGCGGCAATCGTACCAGCGACATGCGTTCCGTGACCGTTGTAATCTTCGAAAATATCAGGGTTCCCTTTGTCGTCATCAGTGAAATTTTTACCTTCAATAATTCTGTCATGCAGGTCGGGATGCTTTGTATCAATTCCAGTATCAAGGACAGCAACAGTAATGCCTTTACCTTTTGTCTGTTCCCAAACCTCCGGGGCCTGAATGATTTCCACACCTTTTGGAATTTCATTTGCCACTCCAAGCTGCTCTACTAATTTGTACGGAATCAATTGAACGCATTTTTCCATGCTCTCTCCTCCTCAAATTAATTTGTCAGCAGTCACCTGGTGTTGAACCTATCTTAACAGCATGAGTAAGTTATTTATAGAGGTGCGGGGTTGGGAAAATTCAGAAATATTTACTGTGATTCACAATTACTCTAAAAATGCAAGGATGTCTGGAAGCCTTTTCTTGAAAAATTCATAATCATGTTCAGCACCCTCAATAATGGAAAACCTGGTATTCGGTACTTTGAGGTTAATTATTTCATAAATTTCCTCGTTAGAATTTAAAAAACCTTTGTTGATTGTGGTTTCATTTAGTGCTTCATTCGTTCCGCAGTCCATGTAAAAACGTTGGATTGAGCTTAAGTCTGACTGAATCAATATATTTTTTATCTCTTCCTGATTCCTGAAGAAAGCGGAAGAAATCACGGCGATTTTTTTAAAAACAGCAGGATAGCTGCAGGCAATATATGTTGAAATCAAACCGCCAAGCGAAATGCCAAACATGGCAGTCTCATCGGGGAGAGTCCTGTATTTTTTGTCGATGAATGGCTTCAATTCTTCAACAACAAATTTCGCGTATTCTTTTCCTTTTCCACCGCCAATTTCACGTTTTCCCGTTAATTTCTCGCTGTAAGCCCCATACTCCCAAGGACAATATTCATTTTTGCGTTCCGATGGCTTATTATCAATTGCAATCACAAGGAACTCTGCTTTCATTTCAACGAGTAAGACATCCAATTCCAAAGAAACTCCGCCTTCAGAGTGATCACCCGCAAAAACATGCTGGCCATCATGCGCATAAAGAACGGGATAAGATTTTGTTTCAGTTTCATAGCTGGGTGGCAGAAACACCCGAATTAGCCTATCTTCCTCAAAAGGAGTTATCTCTATTGGGAAAGTCTCAATCATCAAGGCACCCACTTTATTAAAATTGGATTTTCTTTAATATATAAAATATGATATATAATTCAGAAAATTTATCAACACCAATTCTTATTCAGCACAGGAACATGAATTTTGAAGGGAATGGTTTTTTTGTCTGAAGAAGTAGGCCTATTCTTAACACTATTATTAGAAATCGCCGTGTTTGGTTTTGCAAATTATTATGCTTTCAAATATTCTCAAAAAGATATTAAGAAAAGAATATGGGCCGGCATTATTTTTCTCCTGCTAACACCTATGATCCTCTTTGGCACTTTATTTTTTGCCATGATTTATGATAGCAGTGGCTGGGGTGCAGGAATATTAGCTGTTGTAGCAACAGCACTTTACTTTTTGAATGGTCTTATTGTATTGTTATCATCCATGTATTTGTATTTCAAAAAGTCATAATCAAAAAGGGTCTTTTACACTAAGAAAACAAAAACAACCAGTCCTTGTATGATAAGGAATTTGATTCAATTGATGGAAAAGTGCCAATGAACCCAATCTCTATCATTGGTTTAAAGACTCTGGGGTTTTCAGTCCTGGGAATGCTGGGGGCATTTTTTATCAGAACAAGGAAATTATTTGGAAGTTTGATGTTATTGGCGGCGGCAATTGGCGGTTATATGATCATTTCAACACTTTATATAGTGCCATGTATATTCTTTTTACTCAGTTGCTGCAGGGCGATTTATCAATCTAGGGCTGAAACGAAAGAGTCTTCTGGAGACACTTGCCAAAAAACAAAGGATGTCGTATGATGAGATCAAGCTATCATGCAAGACAAGATAGCTTGATTTTTTCGCATCTACCTTGTTATACAATATAGAAAAAGGATGTGATAGACCTTGTCACTAAGAAGCCAGCTGCTTAAAGGAATTCTTGAAGGATGCATTCTGACGATAATCAGCAAGGAAGATGTTTATGGGTACGAGTTATCCGTAAAGCTTCAGAAATTCGGGCTTGATGATGTAAGCGAGGGATCGATTTATCCTATTCTGCTCAGGCTTCAGAAAGACAAATATATCGTGGGAACGATGCGAGATTCCCCGCATGGTCCAAAGCGGAAGTATTACTCGCTGACAGACGAGGGGGAAGAAGCGTTAAAGGAGTTCAGGAAAGAGTGGCAGAGCATCCAAGGTCCCGTAGAGAGAATGATAGAATGGGGGAGAGAAAGATGAATGCAAAAGATTTAATCAAAATGAATAATGAAAAAAGGGAAGAACTGACAAAGGAAAACGAAGCATACTACTCGGATATACTGCTGTACATAAGGACGCATCTAACGCTTTCAGAACAGCAAAGCGAAGAGCTATTAATGGAGCTGCTGGACCACTTGCTGGAAGGGCAGAAAGAAGGCAAGAGGGCAGAGGATATATTCGGAAGTGATCCGAAAGGCTATTGTGATGAAATGATTGCCCAGATTCCTAAAGAGGATCGAAAGAACAATTTCACTTTCATTCTATTCCTTATGATACAATTTGCAGGTTGGATTGCACTAACCAGAGGGGCTTTAGAGCTAATAATAGGGTTTTTTACCGAAATAAACAACACTGTTTTCCTTGGTACAGCAGTCGTAAAGTCAATGATTAACTTCCTAGTTTTATATGGCGTAGTCATTGGAATATTCTCATGGCTGAAAAACTCGATTTACAAAAAAAACAGTAAAATCAAGGATTTTTTCGTGGTCTTTTTGCTCATGTGTACGGCGGTTACGGTTTTTGTTCTTTTTTCTAAAATCATACCAAATTTCGGATATGCAATTGAAGTCGGCTGGCTATTCTACTTAATTTCCGGTATTGTATTGCTTTTGCTGACAGTTTTGATCAACAAAAAAGCAAGGATAACGAAGTAAAGAAATTTAATAAAAACGGATAAGAGGGTTATTCATTCCTCCTATCCGTTTTTTCATTTCATTATTGTTCCGGTTAGGTATAGTTAGTCACAAGGATAAATTCATCGTTTTTTCCTGCAAGAAACCAACTTCTTACATGATGCATTTAATTAACCATTCATCTTCTATGATTATCACAATAATAAGAAGGTTTTACAGATTCTTCTTTAAATAGAAATACTTTTACATTATAATTAGAATACCAAGTTATCGGGGGATTAATAGAGATGAGACTGGATGCTATTGAAGCTGCGCGGCTTTTTGTCGCAACATATTTTCTGGATTGTGATGCCGCCATACTGAGCGGAAGCGTGGTTAGGGGAGAGCATAACGACACTTCTGATTTAGACATTGTTGTCATTGATGAAAATATAAAAGAAGCTTATCGAGAGTCACTGGTAAAGTTTAGCTGGCCGATTGAATTGTTTGTTCACAGCTCTTCCTCTTGCCAGGTATTTTTTGCAAGAGATGTTAAGCGGGCTAGGCCGACACTTCCAAGAATGGTTGCAGAAGGAGAAATTCTAAAAGGGATTGAGGCAGTCGAGCCAATCAGAAAACAGGCTGCAAAAATTTTGCAGGAAGGGCCCGAGCCGTGGGATGAAGAAACCTTAAGTCTGAAGAAATATTTTTTAACTGACATACTGGATGATTTTATTGGCACAGCAAGACGGGAAGAAGCTATTTTTATTGCTGGCACGTTGGCGGAGAGGCTACAAGAGTTTATTTTACGGACAAATTGCCACTGGATTGGCGAGGGAAAATGGATTTACCGTGAAATGGCCCATTTTAATAAAGCGTTAGCAATGAAATTTGCTCATGCTTTCGATCTTTTTTATGAAAAAGGTGAAAAACAAAGCGTTATCGAGTTGGCAGAGGAGGCCCTTAGTCCACATGGCGGCAGGTTATTTGAAGGATTCTGCAGGGGAAAGAAGGAGTCATACTAGGGAACCATTAGGGGTTATTGCATGAACTTGAAAACGATCGGTTGGTTTATCTTATTCATTCCATTAGACATCCTGTATAGAATAATCGACAAGAACAAGTTAAAAGGCAGGGGGAAGTAGAATGTTTGTCTTAACGGTTGATGAAGGGCTTTGGATACAGTTACTACTGCCAAAGGATGCTCCAAAGCTTACTGCAGCTTTAAAAAAGAATCAAAAACATTTAGCGAAGTGCCTGAGTTGGGCTGTGAACCTGCCTGATGTGAGTGAATATGAAAAAGTATCATTCCATCCTGGCTACAGAAGTTTGCCGACAATAATGGTTTTGAAGCAGCAATCATCAAAGATGGCAATATTTTCGGGATGATTGGCCTTCACTATATTGACTGGTGGAACAAGACGACTGAGATCGGTTATTGGCTGAGTGAAGAACAACAGGGGAATGGGATCATGACGAGGACGGTTAACTCGCTGATACAGCATTGTTTCAATGAATTGGATCTTAATCGTATCATTATCCGTGCGGCCAGTGAGAACACCCAAAGCTGCGCAATCCCAGCGCGCCTAGGGTTTATTGAAGAAGGAATACTGAGGGAAGCCCAATTCCTGCACGGCAAGTATCATGATCTTGTACATTACAGCAAGCTGCGGGGAGATCAGAAATAATTTTTCACTAATGAAACCAGCGGAATAGGCTGGTTTTTTCTGTCTAAAACAATTAAGACTTCTCATTGTCAGATTTTTCTTTTGTAGTAGGTTTTTATGTGTTATTTTTCCATCGAGAGGATTAAATGTAATTGTTATCCTAATAAAAGGGATTATTCTTGATGAAGATAATTAAAAATTGAATATATGAGGAGGGCGAATTGAACCCAGAAGGCAACAACAAAGCAAGGAAAAACCTTCGTTTTAGAAACCTGACGGAACAAGGGGAGGGTGACTTGAAACTGGGAATAGCGAACATCTCACCTTAAAGGAAAACCAAGGGAGAGAAAGAAACTGTCTCAACGCTTAAGGTTTTTTTCATGCTTAAATGAGTATGAAGGGGGAGAGTTAATGAATTCTGAAACGAGGATTGAGAAGGTCGCTAATCATAAAGGAGTTGGCCCACGGTTTGGGGTTGCGTCAAATATATGGGGATACATTGCCTCGTGGGCACTAGTACCATATGCTATATTTAAAACTTTATGGGCTTTTGGAGTTCCATTTGGTGAAACCATTGAGGACATGAAAACAACCATGGAAGCAAATAGTGACCCAGTTTTTAGTTTAATGTATCAATACGGAATTGATATTACCGCTGTTTTGGCGGTCGTCGCCATTTTATTAGCATTATCATTGGTCCAACCATGGGGGCAGCGTTTTCCTCGTTGGCTTATATTAATTCCTGCATGGACAGGAGGTATTCTGTTTACGATTTTCGGAGGGGCTTCAGTAATTTCCGTGCTTTTCATGGGATTAGGCTTGAAAACAGCAGGTAATATGGGCGGTATGGAACCTGGTGTTCCTGATCATCTACGGAGGATTCTTCATTTGGGGAGTTACAACGTGCCTGGCAGCTCGAGCTTATCAAATTAGAAAAGTGCTTAGCGGGATGAAATAATCGTTAGCCCAAAGGAATCTAACCAATAAGGGGAATCTTATTGGACTACGGGGCAGTTTAGCGATATAAGCTCCCTGTAACTTTCGCAGGTCTGCTGGACACGACACCAATTAATGTCTTATTATAAATCAATTGGAGAAATTGAAAATGATCATCTCTTGACTGTCAGCTGATCGAAAAATTGAAGAGGGGTGTTCCTTGATGACAAATAGTAGAATGAATCCTAAGGTTGATGAATTTTTAAGTAAAGCTAAAAAGTGGAAGGAAGAATATGAGAAGTTGAGAAATATTGTTCTTGACTGTGAGCTGACCGAAGAATTTAAGTGGATGCATCCTTGTTACACGTTTGAGAAAAAAAACATAGTTTTAATACATGGATTTAAAGAATATTGTGCGCTTCTGTTTCACAAAGGTGCCCTGTTACAGGATGCCCATGGGATTCTAATCCAACAAACGGAAAATGTACAGGCGGCACGCCAGATTCGGTTCACCAATGTTCGAGAAATTGTTGCAATGGAAACCATCTTGAAAGACTATATTTATGAAGCCATTGAAGTTGAAAAAGCCGGTTTGGAAGTGAATTTTAAAAAGAATACAGAAATCATAATTCCTGAAGAACTTCAAAATAAATTCAATGAAATCCCTGTCTTGAAAACTGCTTTTGAAGCATTGACGCCGGGACGGCAAAGAGCATACATTCTTTATTTTTCTCAACCCAAACAATCCAAAACTCGAGAGTCAAGGGTTGAAAAATGTATGCAGCAAATTCTCAATGGAAAGGGATTAAATGATTAGTTTAATCGATGAGAAAATAAATTAATCAAACTTTAAGATATTACCTCACTTTGCGTTCATTCGAACTCCTTTTTGGATCGCAAGTAATACTCAATCAAATAATTTAAAAAGGAAAAAACAAAAAAGTGATCCATAGAGTATAAGCAAACTACCGTGTAATAGGCTTACGCATTACCAGGTAAGAAAAGAAAAATACTTCACACAAAAGTATACCCTTTTTTTGCTGAAAGGCACGCTTTTCTTGAACTATCTGGGGCTTTAGTTGAATAAGAATTAAACAACTTTATTATTGATTTTTGAGTGCAAACACATTTAAATAGATAGAAATTAAACAACTTTAAAGAGCCTTACTACAATAAAATGTAGCAAGGCTCTTATATTTTACGCTCTCTCCACTTAACAAATGTAATCAAACTTTTTTATAAAGAAATTAATTCATCCCATTAAAGTAAGAGTATGTTTTGATCAATCTTTTTTTCAAAACATGCTCTTTATATTTGCTCTCATATCAAGATTTATATCGTTAATTTAATCAAACTTTATTATAAAGCTACAACGGATCCCACCATTCCTTTTTATTTTGTCGGAGAAATACGAAGGATAGGTGTTCAGCTTCCATAAATCAAGCTTTTCTGTCATTGCCAGGTCTCCGAGCGAAATAATGCCGATCAATTTTTTCCATTATCCACAATAGGAAGACGGCTAATCTGCACATTCGCCATTAAGTCAGCGGCATCCTATGCAGTCATATGAATTGTGCCGCGAACCGGGTCTTCGGTCATGACTTTGAAATCGGGGAATCAAGCGGAATTTGAGCGGCAACGGCATTCACCACAAGATCCCGGTCTGTAGCGAGTCCTACAAGCTGATATTGTTCGCAAATAGGCATAACACCGACATCCAATTCTTTCATTTTCTTGGACACTGCATGTATTGGTGTATGAGGCTGGCATGACTCAACCTCTTTTGTCATCACTGCTTCAATTTTCATTGAGGTTTCCTCATTAAAATGGATTTTTCCTTCTTTTCCGCTTTACCCGGCTTTGCCTCCTGGAAACTGCCGGTTTTATCCAGTTATCTATAATGCGGTCCATAATTAATTTTTTAAAAAAACATGAGACTGTATTCAGAAGATACATAAAGTAAAAGAATGTTATTAATTCACAATTTTACTATTATTACTATTAACTACATAATTAATTTTAATGATAAGGGTGGTTAAAAGATCTAATTTTGTCAAAAGTCGTTCGAAAAACTTAACAGGAAAAAGAAAGAATTTATTATTTTGAAAAAATACTGTAAATCGTAAGACAAACATAGTAACATGTATAAATATCAGTGAATTAACAGAGGTGAGAAAATGAAAAATCATGAACAATGGACATCCAAGCTAGGTTTTATACTGGCTGCAGCAGGATCCGCCATCGGTTTGGGGGCAATCTGGAAATTCCCGTACATGGCAGGCACGAACGGGGGAGGCGTATTTTTCCTTCTCTTCCTAATCATGACAATTGTGGTTGGGGCGCCAATTTTGATTGGAGAATTCATTGTTGGTCGCCGCGCACAAAAAGATGCGGTAAGGGCTTATAAAGTATTGGCTCCATCTTCCCGATGGCACTGGATTGGGTATAGCGGAGTTGCGGTATCATTTATTATTCTTTCTTTTTACAGTGTTGTAGGCGGCTGGATCTTATCGTATATGGCACGGACATTCACTGGCGGCCTGAATCTATCAGCCGGTACGGATTACGCAAAGCTGTTTGACAGCATTATTGCCAATCCCGTAGAAGTTGTAGTCAGCCAGTTTGTCTTTATGCTTATGACGATCCTTGTGGTCCGGAGCGGTGTACAAAAGGGCATTGAACGCGCCAGCAAATATATGATGCCGGCACTTTTCATCATGTTTATTGTGCTCGTTATCAGATCTTTAACGCTTGAAGGATCGATGGAAGGCGTAAAGTTTCTTCTTTACCCCGATTTTTCCGCTGTCGATGGTAATACCATTCTTCTTGCACTAGGCCAATCGTTTTTCGCGTTAAGCGTCGGGATATCAGTGATGGTGACCTACGCATCGTACTTGTCAAAAACAGATCACTTAATGAAATCTGCTGGATCTGTTGTCGGACTTAATATTTTAATTTCTCTTCTTGCAGGTCTAGTGATTTTTCCAGCAGTCTTTGCGCTGGGTTTTGAGCCTGGTGCAGGTCCGGGACTCGTCTTTGTTGTCCTTCCTGCAGTTTTCAATAAAATGGCTTTCGGCGGTCTTTTCCTGGCCATTTTCCTTGTTCTTCTTCTATTCGCCACACTGACTTCAGCCTTTTCAATTCTGGAAATTCTTGTGGCGGTTATTGTAAAGGATGAGAGTGAAAAACGGGCTAAAGTTGCCTGGATCTCCGGAATTCTCATTTTCTTGGTTGGGATACCAAGCGCCTTGTCCTTTGGAGTCCTTTCTGATGTGACCATCGCAGGAAAGTCGATCTTTGACTTCGCGGACTTTATTACAAGCAATATCGGAATGCCGCTTGGAGCTTTGTTCCTCTCGCTATTTGTGGCATACAGGCTCCCAAGGGCAGTTGTCAAAGAAGAGTTGGAACAGGGGACAAAAGGTCTAGGCATCCTCTTCGATATTTGGTACTTCTCAATTCGTTACATTGTGCCAATCGGAATCCTGTTTGTCTTCCTCCAATCACTCGGAATTTTATAAGAAGTGAGGAACTTGCTGTAGGTGGGGAAGAAGACCAGTTGCAGAGATCACGCTGAAGCCGCCACATTGTGTGGCGGCTTTCTTTCTGTCAAAGCTAGTCGAAGGATAATGGTGGAAGCGACCGTTTAGCGACGCGTTAATAAGAGGAGTGTGGCTGTCGAGTAATTCAACTATCTTAACTAGTAAGTGTTTGTTAAAAACCTCTTCAAATGGTTTTTTACACATCTCTAAAGGATTGAAATACATGTCATTGGAAAAATATTGTTTCAATTGTAAATAGAATGACCGTTACCGTAGATAGAATGGGGTTAAACCGTAGATAGAATGCCTGTTACCGTAGATAGCCTTATACTCTTACTTAATGTTTCCTTTGTGCAATCGGTTACAGGTGACTCTGAGCTAGAAAATTTACTAATGGTAGGAAGAATAGGTCTTTTTCCTTCTATAAAAACAATAAAAAAACCGTTTCTCCAAAGAATTTTCGAAAACTGTTACCAAACATAAAATCGCCTCTTACTCAACCCAAAATGAGCTAAGCAATGGCGATTTTTGCGTGATCTCGTATTTTTTATCTTCCATAAAGTATCTGAGCAGCCTGGCTTGATCTTTATTGTTTTACTTTACTGATCTCAAGCTCGAAAAAGGGAAGAATACCAGCTCGCTTCGGCCCACTAGCCTGTCTTGGCTGATTAAGCCGAGACCGTTGCGGCTGTCCATGCTCATCCTCCGGTTATCTCCCATTACGAAATAATGTTTCTCAGGTATGACAATTGGACCCATGTCCCCCGTCAGCAGGCCACCGCTATTTTTTGCTTCTTCCATGTTTTCCTTCAAATAAGGTTCCTTCACTTGCTTTCCATTAATCAGCAGTTTGTCGTTGTCTACTTCAACCGTATCACCGGGAAAGCCGATGATTCTTTTCACATAATTGGTTTTTCCTGATCCTTTTATGATGACAATATCTCCGTGTTTTAGCTTTTCGGTCTGGGTTATTTTATTTACGGCAATCCGTTCGTGGTCGTGGAGGGTAGGTTCCATGGACTCGCCTTTTACCGTGTAGGGTGCAAAGATGAAGGTTTTGACTACCCAAGCCAGCACTAGGGCAATGAATATTGCTTTAGTCCAGTCCCATAATTCAACCTTTAAATGGCTGCTTTTCAATCAAAGACACCCCTTAGCTCATAATGTGTTTTACATAAAAGCATTTTTGTTTTATTTTAGCATAAAATACCATTTTGTATAGTTTTTTAGCTATATTACAACATTTTGTGAAATTTTTAGGAAAAAAGAACAATCTCCTTATAATTATGAGCTTCCTTTAACATACTTAATATGATTGCTTTTGCCGAGATTGCGAACTATATATGACAGTTGTCATATATGGGACATGACAGGTGCTACTGCAAAGAATGTTTTTCATCCTTTATAATCGAGTTAACAACACCTAGGAAGGGGAAATAAATTGGCGATGATTGAACAAAACATGAAGAACTTGAGGAAACAGGTTGCCCCTTATGAAAAATCGAATACGAAAGATAGCATTTGGCAAGTCATCAATACACTGGGGCCATTTTTCCTCCTATGGTACCTTGCATATAAAAGTCTTTCCGTCTCTTATATTTTGACATTGGCGCTCGGGATCGTAGCAGCGGGTTTAGTCATTAGGACATTTATTATTTTTCATGACTGTACCCACCATTCATTTTTCAAAAATCGTACGGCGAATAAAGTCCTTGGTACCATTACAGGGATTCTGACATTTTTCCCGTACAGCCAATGGGGGCATGAACATTCGGTTCATCACGCGACAAGCAGTAATCTCGATAAACGCGGAACCGGCGATATTTGGATGATGACTGTCGATGAGTATTTGGCTTCTCCAGGATGGAAGCGCCTGGCATACCGGATTTATCGCAATCCCATTGTCATGTTCGGAATTGGACCGATTTATGTTGTCCTATTAAGCAATCGTTTTAACCGGAAGGGCGCAAGGATGAAAGAGCGTCTTAACACGTATTTGACCAACGTTGGGATGGTCCTTCTCATCCTGCTTCTTGTCTCGGCGATAGGCTGGGAGGCATTCCTGCTTGTCGAAGTGCCAATTTTCCTGGTTTCAGGTTCACTTGGAATCTGGCTGTTCTATGTTCAGCATACTTTTGAGGATTCTTATTTTGAGGAGGACAAAGAATGGGAGTATGTCAAAGCTGCTGTTGAAGGAAGTTCATTTTACAAGCTTCCGAAGGTCCTGCAGTGGGTGACAGGGAATATCGGCTTCCATCACGTCCACCATCTGAGCCCAAGGGTTCCAAACTATAAACTTGAAGAAGCGCATAAAAACTCTGTACCGCTTCAAAATGTACCGACCATTACGCTGAAAACAAGCCTGACTTCGTTGAAATTCCGTCTCTGGGATGAACAAAACAAAAAGTTCGTCGGGTATAAGGCTGTTAAAACAATGTCTCAAAGTGCCATCCCAAGAAAAGCATAACGAAATGGGGCCTGACCCGCTTTAGTCTGATAAAGGGGGTCAGGCCCCGCTGTTTATGTTAAGATAGAGTTGCCTTAACTAGAGTTGGGCACTCACTTAGGCTGTATCAGAGAGGTTTTACTAATGAAGAACAAACTTTCGCTTTTTAAAAAGAATTACGGCAGCTCGCCATATTTCTGGGCGGTGCTTAGTATTCTGCCGTTTTATTTTATATTTCAATCTTCCTCCACATTTGAAATGATTGTGGGACTTTTGCTTACCATTCTATTTTTCATCACGTACCGTTTTGCTTTTATCTCAAAAAAGTGGACTGTTTACTTATGGTCCTTTATGCTGATTGGCATTTCCGTCGGCTCTGTCTTCCTCTTTAATTATGTATATTTCTCTTTTTACATTGCTTATTATATCGGCAATATTAAAAATCGCATTGCATTCTTCACGATTTACTTTGCACACCTTCTGGCGACAACGGTAGCGGTAAATTACAAATTTGTTGTCCAGGAAGAAATCTTCCTGGAGCAGCTTCCATTTATTATTATTATTGGCATCTCGATGATTTTGCTTCCATTCAGCATCCGGGGACGCAATGAACGCGGTCAGCTTGAGGAGAAACTGGAGAATGCGAATAAGCGGCTCGAAGACCTAGTCAAGCTAGAGGAACGCCAGCGGATTGCAAGGGACCTTCATGATACGCTTGGGCAAAAGCTTTCCTTGATCGGATTAAAAAGCGACCTGGCCAGAAGGCTGATTACCAAGGATCCGGAGCAGGCGAAAAGTGAACTGATGGATGTCCAGCAAACGGCAAGGACGGCGCTGAAAGAAGTGAGGAAAATGGTATCTGAGATGCGAGGCATCAGGCTCAGAGAAGAGATCGTCCAGATCAGGCAGATTCTCCAGGCCGCCGAAATAGAAGCGGTCCTTCAGGAAGATGAGTTTGTCCTGCAAAATGTGCCGCTGTTGACGGAAAATATCCTGAGCATGTGCTTGAAAGAGGCTGTAACGAATGTAGTCAAGCACAGCGGGGCCACCAAATGTCTTGTTTCAGTTGTGCAGGATTCGAATAAAGTGACCATTATAGTACAGGACAATGGAAAAAATGCAGTGACAGAGAGGGATTTTTCAAGAGGGAACGGACTTGAGGGCATGAGGGAAAGGCTTGAATTTGTGAATGGCAGCCTTGAAATCCGCTGCGAGGACGGAATCAAATTGATAATAAGTGTACCAACCATTGCAAGACAGGAAGAAAAGGAGGACCTGAATTGATCCGGATAGTGATTGCTGAAGATCAGCGGATGCTTTTGGGGGCATTGGGATCCCTGTTGAATTTGGAAGATGATATGGAAGTCGTGGGAAAAGCAGCGAACGGGGCAGAAGCGATTGCATTGGTAGATTCGCTGAAACCAGATATTTGCATCATGGATATTGAAATGCCGGAAAAAACAGGGCTTGATGCTGCGGAAGAGCTTAAGGAATCAGGCTGTAAGGTCATTATTTTAACAACATTTGCCCGTTCGGGTTATTTTCAGCGTGCATTGAAGGCGGGTGTGAAAGGCTATCTCCTAAAAGATAGCCCAAGCGAGGAGCTCGCGAGCTCAATCAGGAACGTCATGGCTGGGAGAAGGGTGTATGCTCCCGAGCTGATGGATGATATGTACAGCGAGGAAAATCCGTTGACGGAGCGAGAAATGAAAGTGCTCGAGCTCGTGGCCGATGGAAGGAACACAAAAGAGATTGCAAGCGAACTGACCATTACAACAGGGACGGTCAGAAACTATGTTTCTACCATTTTGGATAAACTTGAGGTGACAAACCGGATCGAGGCAATTAAGCAGTCTAAGGAAAAAGGGTGGTTTAAGTAAAGACGCACCTTATGATAGATGGACTTTCTCATATATTAATGTTAGGGAGCGTCGGAACCGATGCTCCCTTTTGCTTGTAAAAAGGTCAAGTTTTATTTCGGCATTATCTTCCAAGACTTTTGAGAACTGCCTTCTCGATGGCCTCCCAGGGGAGCAGATTTTTCATGGCGATATTTCTTTTGACCCCTTTGCCGACAGGGTAGCGTAATTTAGGTCGCTTACGGGCTGAGGCGATGCTGACAACGAGGTCGGCAATTTCCTGCGGATTTCCGTGCAGCGCTTTACCTGATTGTATTTCCTTAAGGATTGCCTTCATGTAAGAGTGATAGGGAGAGTCCTTGGAGATGCGGGTTTTATCAATGCCTGACCAGATGTTCGTTTTGTAGGAACCCGCCTCTATGATGGATACATCAATCCCAAAAGGCTGTACTTCGAGTCTTAGGCTCTCACTGTAGCCTTCAATTGCATGTTTAGATGCGGTATAGGCCGACAAGCCAGGAAAACCGACTTTCCCGCTGATGCTTCCCATATTGATGATCCGGCCGCTTTTCTGCTCGCGCATAATGGGGAGAACTGCCTGTGTAACCGAAATAACACCGAAAAGGTTTGTATCGAATTGCCGCTTGTAATCTTCGACCGAAAGCTCCTCGCTGAACCCGCCTTGAGCGAACCCTGCATTATTGACAAGTACATCGACAGAAGGGAAATCAGAAATTCTGCGTTTAAGGTCTGTGACTGAATCAGGTGATGTGACATCGAGCAGATGGATATGGATGTGATCAGAAACATTGTTGTTTTCTGCTGTTTGAAGAAGCTTAGCGGCTTTCTCTTCACTCCTTGCTGTTGCCAGCACATTGTAGCCTGCCTGTGCAAGACCGAGGGCTGATAAAAAGCCAAACCCACTCGATGCTCCAGTCACGATTGCTGTTTTAGTGTTCATCATTGTGCTCCTTTTTAACTGAGTATACGTATTAGTGATTATTCCTCTATCATAACTTATCCTGGAGAGGAGTGTGTCGCAAAAAAGATGGGGAGGCCGCTTTACAGCACCACCGCACCGGGGGTCAGGCACGCATTGGCGATTTGGCGCATCATCGCACCACCGCACTGGGGGTCAGGCACGCTGCGGTGAGATATTGGACTAAAGTTGTAGTGGGAGTTCAAGCTTTTTGACGAGGTGAATTTTTCCAATTCCTTTTAAGCTATAAGTAGTTCAACAAAACTTATAATGCATGGAAGGGAGAAGTTCAAAATGAAAATAAATAAAGTTGTGATGATTACAGGCGCATCAAAAGGTTTGGGGAGGGCGCTGACGCTTGCGTTTGCTCGTGAAGGTGTGAAACTTGCGATTTGTGCAAGAGGAGAGGAGGCGCTCGAAACCGTGAAAGCTGAGGCGGAAAACCTAGGTGCTGAGGTTCTCACTGTTACTGCCGATATCGCTATTCCAAGGGACGTAGAAAAGTTTACAACACTGACAGAAGAAAGGTTCGGAAGGATTGACGTCCTGATTAACAACGCATCAGCAATCGGACCCAGTCCTATTCCGCTCCTCATCGACTATCCAGTTGAGGACTTTGCTCAAGTGCTCTATACCAATGCTGTTGGTACATTCATGATCACTCGGAGAGTGATGCCGGGAATGCTGTTGCGTAACCAGGGATCAGTAATCAATGTAACCTCAGAAGCAGGGCATGTTGGATATGCTGGCTGGGGTGCATACGGAATCTCGAAGTTTGCTGTCGAAGGGATGACCGAGACATGGGCAGAAGAAGTTGACGGAACAAACGTCCGCGTCAATATGGTGGACCCTGGAGAGATGGATACGGAAATGCACGCCCTTGCAGTACCAGAATGCGACTACGCTTTGAATAATCCGCAAGACCTTGTGGACGTTTTCCTCTATCTTGCTTCTGAAAAATCAACAGGCATCAATGGATACCGTTTGGCAGCTCAGGAATTCGCAGCGGGAGGTGAGACACAGTGACTCATGCTTTCAATTTTCATCTCCCCTCAAGTTTAAACGCCACCCAGCCACCAGAACGAAGGGGCGTCAGGCGGGACCATGTCCGGATGATGGTATTGGATAAATCTTCAGGTCACATCAACCACGATCGCTTTATTAATTTGGAAAAACACCTGCAGCCTGGAGATTTGCTCGTTTTGAATAATAGCAGGACATTGCCGGCCGTTCTTACTGCTACACGAAAACGGCACAACGAACGAACGCCAACAAGAATTGAAATCAGGCTTGCGAGAAGGATATCTGAAAACACTTGGGATGTCTTGCCGGTAGGAGAAGAAGTAAGAAATGAGGATATCCTAGAATTTTTACCTGAATTATCAGCAAAAGTGATCACAGAAGTTTCGGGATCTCCCATCAAAACCATCTGCTTCACGAAAAAAGGAGCAGACCTCCTTGAAAGGATCTACTCGATTGGAGAACCGATTCGTTACGAATATATCTATCAGGATTGGCCGCTGGAATATTACCAGACCGTTTTTGCAAGTAAACCAGGCTCGGTCGAAATGCCTTCCGCAGGAAGGGCATTTAGCTGGGAAGTACTGTTCAAACTTCAGAAAAAAGGCGTTCGCTTAGCATTTATCCAGCTCCACACAGGATTAAGCTATTTGCTCGATGACAAATGGAATACTTCACCTGAAGAAAATAACGAAGAATTTGCAATTGAATCCACTGTGATGAAGAACATCTATGAAACGAAGGTCAGTGGCGGCAGAGTCATTGCAGTTGGTACAACCGTGGTCCGCGCACTTGAAACTGCTGCTAAAACTGGGGATCTTTCAGGCTGGACCAATTTGTACATTCACAATAAGTATCCTTTGAAAATTGCAGACGGGATCCTCACAGGCTTTCATGAACCAAAGGCAAGCCATCTCGATATGCTCGAAGCTTTTGTCCCCCGTCCCCTCCTATTCAGCGCTTATGAAAAGGCCATAAAACACGGTTACCTGTGGCATGAATTCGGAGATATGAACTTGATTCTATAGGAGGATAAAACATTGAAATTTCATCATTTTGCGTTGGAAGTGCTCGACCTTGAAAAAACAAAAAAGTTTTACAAGGAAGTGCTTGGTTTCTCTGACAATAGTTGCATTGATTTTATGGGGGAAGAAGTCCTTTTTCTTAAAAATGGCGAGACTAAAATAGAACTCTTAAAAAGAACGAAAGGTCCTGGTATATCCAGTAATGCTCATTTTTGTTTTGAGGCGGATGGAATGAACAAATTGCTAAAACAATTTAAGAAATACGGATACCATCCAATAGAAGGACCGTATCAGCTTAAAAACGGCTGGACCACCGTTTTTTTCGAAGGACCCGAACAGGAAATCCTTGAGTTTATTGAGTTACCCAAATAATGGTGAAGCGATGCAGTCTGTGGATAACTGCATCCTTTTGCCTATGAATTTTAAATATATTTACGGTAAAATAATGGAAGTAATAAAAGACTATCTTTAAAATTTACTCAATTACTTTACGAAGATACTTTCCCATGAAGTAATTCAAGAAAAAGCAGAGGGGTTTCTTTAAAAAAAGCTCATTTTCACTACATCGGGGCAGCTACCTTAAAGTTAGGAATAAATCAGCTGGAAAAATTGCCGCCAAGACACCTAAAACACGGCCATTTTCATTGACAAAAAAATTTATTCCCGATTAACTCTGATTTATTCCCGATTAGGGTTTGGATATTCCCGATAAACGCAGATATATTCCCGATGATGCCGGATAAATTCCCAGTAGATGAAATTTAATCCAAATCGCATTCTGTAATCCAACCAATCTGTTAAAAAATCACATAAAAGGTCTGCAAACGCAACTCGACCCCCGCTCATAAACCAGGTATAAAACGACGTAAAAAGGAGGGCATTCCATGCAAAAGGGCTCCGTGCAAAGTGAGATAAGCATTCTCAAGGAGATTGCCGAATTATTGAATGAAGGCACCGAGATTGATTGTGTATTGTCCCAAGTATTGAAGAAGCTGCTGCATGTAACAGGGCTTCAAACGGGATGGATCTTCCTGATTGATGATGAAGGAAAACACGTGATGGCAGCAAGCGAATCGCTGCCACCAGCACTTACCTTTAATCACTGCGCAAAAATGAAGGAAGGGCACTGCTGGTGCGTCAATCGCTATCGTGACGGCCGCCTTGACAAGGCTACAAATATTATTGAATGCCAGCGGATTGAGACGGCGATTCTAGAAAAAACCGGTGACCACGCGGGCCTTACGCACCATGCCACTGTTCCTTTAAGGGCAGGGTATGAGCGCTTTGGCCTACTGAATATCGGCTCACCAAATAAAACACATTTCAATCAGGAGGAGCTTAACCTGCTTGAAGCTGTTGCCTTTCAAATTGGAACAGCCTTAAAGCGGATCAAACTCACGCTGCGGGAACAGGAAACTATGCTTATCACCGAGAGGAACCGGCTGGCACGAGACCTCCATGACTCAGTCAACCAGCTTCTATTTTCACTAAGCCTGACAGCACGCGCAGGGGAAGAGCTGTCAGAAAGCACCGAGGTTAAACAAACGTTCAGCTATATGCAGGACCTTGCCCAGGAAGCTCTCGGCGAAATGCGTGCGCTGATTTGGCAGCTTCGGCCTCAAGGGCTTGAAAACGGACTGCTCAGCGCATTTTGCGGTTACGCTGATATGCTTGGTCTGGACCTCAAGACAAAGGTTGACGGAGTCGCCGCCTTCCCTGGCAATGTGGAAGAAGCGCTCTGGCGGATTGGCCAAGAGGCTCTTGCGAATTGTAAGAAACATGCACAAACGCGACATGCTTTCATAAAGCTATCGATCACGGATACTGCAACCACCATGGCCGTATCTGACAACGGCTGCGGTTTCCATTACGACGAAAGTCAGGAGCTGCCATCATTCGGGCTTCGGAGCATGAAATCACGGACCGAGGCGCTTGGCGGGACTTTTAACCTAGCAAGCAAGCTCGGCGGGGGCACGGAAATTATCATACATATTCCAAGCTGATTTATGAAAAGGAGGAGAAACCATGACAATTCGCGTTTTGATTGCCGATGACCATCATGTTGTCAGGAGAGGTCTTGCCTTTTTTCTGCGGACGCAAAGAGATATTGATATTGTCGGCGAGGCTGCAAATGGTGAAGAAGCCGTCACTCTTGCCGGAACACTGAAGCCGGATGTCATACTAATGGATCTTTCAATGCCAGGAATGAATGGAATAGAAGCAACAAAAATCATCAAAAACAAGCATCCAGAAATCAAAATTATGATGTTGACAAGCTTCTCCGATCAGGACCATGTTATTCCTGCCCTTGAGGCAGGAGCATCCGGTTACCAGTTGAAGGACGTCCAGCCGGATGAACTTGTGCAGTGTCTGAGGAACCTCATGAACGGCGAAACCCAGCTGCACCCTAAAGCCGCAACGCAGCTCCTTGCCAATCTTTCCGGAAAAAGCACCAAAAACAATGATCCAGCTCAGGATTTAACGAAAAGGGAGCTGGATGTTCTGAGAGAAATTACCCATGGCAAAAGCAATAAAGAAATTGCTTCGGCTTTGTTCATTACGGAAAAAACAGTGAAAACTCATGTTTCAAACCTGCTTTCAAAGCTCCAGCTTGCTGACCGGACGCAAGCAGCGCTGTATGCTGTCAAACAAAAGCTGTTCGAATAAAACAACAAAAACAATCTCAAAGAACAAACTAGAAAAGTTTTTCACTTACAGCGCTATGGGTGTAAGCGGTTTCGTGCAGTGTTGCTGGCGAAAAAGTTGACTGACATTCAAGAAAAAAGTACTTATGATTCAAATTATCAAGAAAATTCATCCAATTTCATAACGACTTATCAAGAGTGACCGAGGGAACAGGCCCTATGACGTCCGGCAACCTCTTTTTTAGGAAAGGTGCTACATCCTGTAGAATGACTTCATTCTGGAAGATAAGCTGCACAATTGTGTATTTGTGGCCTCTTTCAATGAAAGAGGCTTTTAATTTTTAGCAAAAAGGGTGGAAACGCTGTGATTGAAGTGAAAAAACTTGTGAAGGTATACCGCTCAAAGGGAAAGCAGGTAATTGGCTGGACGGGAAAGCTGTGGTGGGTTAGCGTTGTAGAGCGCGAAATCCTACGAAAATCTCAGATAATTCCATGACGAAAATAACCGATTTTTCTACCTTTTCTGGAAAAAATCGGTTATTTTTTCTTGTTTCAGTTTCTTTCAGTTTAGAGAAGATAATGTGCTATATTTAGTTGTCCTCAAATAATAGTTCTCTTTAATTACAAAAACTTGAATTTCAGTTTCTAATGGCTCCATATGATTATTATTCCAAAGGCAATCACCGATAAATATGCTTAACTTTAAAGGACACATTGTGCAAAACACCGAACAGGTTTTTTTATCGTGTCTTCATCTAATTAAACACCAAATAAAACATCACATCTGCACTAAACCACTTACAATCGCTACTGCTCCAACCCCAACGCACACTAATCCAATTGTTTTCAAGTTTTTTGTTGAAGATCTTTTAATAATAAAAGTGATTCCTAAAAGAATTAGTACGATACCTAAAATAGTATTAAACAAATAAATCTGAGGCGCAATATTGTCAAGAGTATTGTCAATATATCTTTCAATTTTTTGTTCCATATCTGTTAGACCTCCATACAGCTATTTTTTTTCATTACAATGCTTGAAACAATGATTGCACCAATGATTGTTATTGCTAGAAAAACAATAACAGGCGCATCGGATGTTAAAGTACCAGCGACAATATTGCATAATAAGGAACAAAGTAAGAACGCTGATATTATAGTTGCAGGGATAGATTTTTGTATAAATCCGATTCCCATTGCAATGATACCTAAACAAGCAGCTGAAACAGCCATAATAAAGGTAGTCTTAATCACTTTAGTGATGGTTTCAAGCGTAATACTTTCATTAACTAAAGGGTAAATCGTTTCACTCACACCGAAAAAAGCAAAGATGGTGAAATTACAAAGGACCATCGCAATCACTGTAAATAAAGAAACAATCATAAGTTTAGAAATAAATATTTTCCTTCTTTTTATTGGATAAGAAAAGAGAAGTAGGACACGGTCTCCACTGTACTCTTCAATTACAAATCGAGAATACATAACAGAGGATAATACGCAAAAGACAGTCATATTGATTACGCTAAATAAAGAAATAATGTTATTGTATCCAACAAATAATTCCAAATCTGCATCATTTGGGTCAAATTGTGGCAAATAGGCTAATAGATAGATAAAACCCAGCATGATGATTGAAATGACAAAAGTTGAAATAATATATGTACGAATATTATTTTTTTTAAGTTCAAGTTTCATTAAATCAAACATTCTTATTACCACTCCTCATAACCTTGAAAAAATACTCTTCTAATCCATCAGAAATTTATCTTTAATAGATGATAGGGAAACTTCCTCTAGAATCTGGCCATCTACAATAACACCAATAGTGTCTGCAATATGCTCAATCTCACTTAAAATATGACTAGAAATTAAGATTGTCATATCATGGTTTTTTACAAGTTCGAGAAATAGTTCCCTCATTTGCCGGATACCCACTGGGTCTAAACCATTGATAGGTTCATCCAGGATCAAGAGTTGAGGATTGTGAATGATTGCTCTAGCTATTCCAAGCCGCTGACGCATGCCAAGTGAAAATTTAGAAACAGGCTGCTTTCCCGTACCTTTAAGACCAACCATTTCCAAAGTTCCCTCAATATTGGAATTAAGTATCCCCATATAAGAAAGATGAATTTCTAAATTTTCCCTTGCGGATAAATGTTCATAAAACATGGGGGTTTCAATAATACTTCCAATATTTTTTAAGATTTCATTCTCCTTATCAACACGATTTAGCCCTAATATTTCTATATTTCCAGCATTAGGTATAAGCAATCCTATCAACATTTTAAAAACTGTTGTTTTTCCAGCTCCATTAGCCCCTAAGAAACCGTAAATTGATCCCTTATGAACTGTCATATTACAATTTTTTATAACTTCTTTACCATCAAACGTCTTGACTAAGTCGATTGTTTTAACAGCAAGTCCATTTGTCATAATTCTTCTCCTTATCAGGTTTCATATACATACATATATTTGTATGTATATGTCTAAAAATAAACTATCTTATGATAGTCCATTTTCATTGCTGATTTCTTTATGAAAATTCTCAAGAACTGTAAGTATTTGGTCGTCGAAGATTGGTAACCCTATACCATTAAACAATTCTCGCAAGTGTTTTACCTTCTGCATATATTCTTCTGTATCTACTGAAAAAATAATTGGACTCAACCAAATATTTGTTAGTATCATGAGCGTTTCAGCAGTCTGCTTCGGATATTGGATAGAGAGTGAGCCGTCCATCACACCTTCTTCAATAAATGAAAGTATATCTGGGGCTCCTGTGTTAATACATTCTCTTAATTGATTGGCAATTAATTTGGGACTTTTTAAAATTGATGGTATTGATTTGATTGCATCAATCTGTCCTTCATTAGTAAAGGACAATAAAAAAGAGCTTTTTAATTTTTCTAGTCCATTTAAACCTGTCATTTTCTTTGTTTTCTCAAAAGGATTATTTTCTAAAGCCAATCGATCAAGGACTGCGTCGATTATATCTGCTTTGGATTTGAAATGATGATAGAACGCACCTCTAGTCAAATCGCCTAAATCGTCAACAATATTTTGAATTGTTGTCTGGTCCCATCCTTTTTCGAGAAAAAGTTTAGTTGCGGTGTCTAATATCCGCTGTTCCGTGATTTCTGGATATTTATTGCGTGGCAAAATACCACCCCCTTATACATACGTTTATATGTATGTATGATATTATTTAATTACTTGTTTGTCAAATGAATCCATTTTATAATTGATTTTTCTATAGCTTTTAGCATATATCCCTGATTTTCAACTGTTTTTTAAAAAGCTTTGTCAATAGCTTTGAGTAGAATGACATTCTGGGTCTTCTCTAACACATCTGGTTCCGTCATTTCTTAATCACCTTGGAATACGACTCTTCTGAAGGAATTTGAATAGGGGACAAAACACATTCGAGGCGAAAAAGCTTGTCATACTTTACCCTTTTTATGGAATCTTTTGGGATAGCTTCTTCAATGTCCCTGCGTCCAAGAGTAGACTATTGCAGCGCTTTAAGTTCGGTCGGAGCACCCAGCCGGGATTTTTTTAAAATAGGGGAAACTGCTTCATCCTTGTAGATTGTTGAGAAAATAGCCACATAACATTGGAAATGTTATAAATTATTTTAACTTGAGACATCCTGTACATCCTTTTTTTACATAGGGTCGTTATGTATTTATTAAGCTCTGTTACTCAATTCTTCGAATTGCTCCACATCTACTCGTATTGCACTATCATTCAATACCAACATGCTACAATAGCAAATGGAAAGAAAAAGCAACATGAAGGAGTGCAGACAGATGATAGGTGAGAACGAATATATGAAAAAGACATCAGTTTTTCTTTTATCGTGGCTTTTATTGCTCATGATGACAGGCTGTTCAGAGAACACGACAAATAATGGCAGCCAGCAGGAAGAAAAAACAGAAACGGTAGCGGCTGAGAAACATGAATTTAATAGGATTAAAACAGAGCTAAGTAAAGGGGTCGACGGGGATACGATCGAAGTCTTTTATAAGGGGAGACCAGAAAAAGTCAGGTTTTTGCTTGTGGACAGTCCAGAAACGTCGCACCCCCGTCTAGGCAAACAACCCTACGGACAGGAAGCCAAAGATTTCACAACGAAAATCGTCGAGGAAGCCAAAAACCTTGAAATTGAATTTGACATTGGTCAAAAACAGGATAAATACGGCCGGCTACTTGCTTATGTTTATGCGGACGGAAAATCGGTTCAGGAAGAGCTTTTAAAGCGAGGATTTGCAAGAGTAGCATATGTGTATCCACCAAACACTCGCTATGTAGACGAGTTCAACCTTATTCAAAAGCAGGCACAGCAAGAGGAAGCGGGTATTTGGGAGGTGGAGAACTATTCCCGAGAAGATGGATTTCATCCGGAAGTAATGGGAGAGTCCAAAACCTCAAGCGTACTAGAAACTGAGAAACTGAGTAAAAACAAAAAAACTGCAAACTGTAATATTAAAGGAAATATATCTTCTTCAGGGAAAATTTATCACACACCTGATTCCCCATGGTACCAACAAACTAAAGCAGAAGTGATGTTTTGCTCAGAAGAAGAGGCTATAAAGGCAGGATTTCGTGCACCACAGCGCTAATCCGCCCCACCGTGCCTGACCCCCGGCACGGTGAAGCGTTAAATGATTAGTGCGAATTAACTCGAGGAATATTTATGTGCAAAATTTTCTTTTTGATTTTCTTTGTTTCTTTGATCCTTGGTATTCTTAGCGTTCCCCGATGGATTTTCGCCCTTTCAAAGTTGCCTTTATTTCTTTTTCTCCTATTGAAGGGGACTACGCTCCTTATAAGCAGAAACGAAGATGATAAAGTACCTTAAGGCGCAACGGAATCCGTATTATCGTTTTTTATATTTTTTCTTCACTGACGATAAAACAGAAGCCGAGAAAGCGCTCCAAAAAATAAAACCAAACAAACTGAAAAACCAAGCATCCGTAATGTTTCACTTCGAACAAAAAAACTTTGAAGACGTGAAGCCATTATTACAGCATTTGAAAGATGACTCATTCAAAATGGTACTATGAGGCTACTATGGCCTTGGAGGAAGACGATTTTGGAACATACAGACAAATAAAATCTAAAATAAAGCAAGATACATACGTTAAATGGCTAGAGATAGCGGAAATCCTTAAAGAAGGAAAGCGGAAAGAAGCGCTGAATATCCTTGATGAACAAATGAAATCATTGAGAGGAGTAAATTTGTTGAGCGCTGGTTACTTCCGAAAAAAAATCACCATGTAAGAACCAAGAATCAGAACGAGCATTAAAACATTAAACAACTAAAGTGTGCCTGACCCCCAGCGCGGTGATGAAGTAAAGTGTACCGGCCCGATGATAACTGTAACGAGAAATGAGCGAGCCACCAGTTAAGGTACTCGCTCATTTCTTTTTTTCTATTCCTCATGTTTTCCGATGCAGCGTTCACACTCATAAAGGAAGGACTCATGCTGTTCTTTGATTTCACAACCGCATTCCCGGCACTCTTTTTGCTTCATTCCATTCATGTTGATCATTTTAAATTCCTCCTGTCGTTTTGTTCTTGGATTTATTGTACTATAACAGTTTTAAGATTTCAATACTGTTATACATATATTTTTAAAATTTTCAGTTATTTTTATAATAAAGGTACAGGCACATCAATCGCCCAGTCAAAAAAACAGGCTTTTGCAGCATTAGCCCACTTATAGTCCACCTGATCCGCTTGCTCGCACTAGTGATAAAACCGCATAACAAAAGCCCAGCAGAATAGCTTAGCTGGGCTCTAATGCATGGCTCCATTTAGCAGATGCATGTCTATGGAATTTTAAAAGTTCGATAAAAACTTTGCAGGTATGTTCTAAAGATGTGGTTAGTGCTCTTAGATGAAAGATTTCCAGCATGGTAAAGAGGTAAGAGGGCAGGCTTCTACATGATGGTAAGCATGTTCATAATTGCTTTTGCCAAATCATCCGTATTACCTTCAAAGAGGTGAAAATTTAACGATTGCTGTAAATGGTCGAATTGACGGTCGAATTGATCCAATTCATGAAATTTTGTCGACCAATGAATGTCAGGTATGGCGACAATATAGCGTCCATCTGCAGTTTTGTGCATATACACTTCCGCAAGCTTGTTTCCGGAAATATTTATTTTCTCACAAGTATGGATCATGTATGTCGAACCTCCCCTTATTTGGAATTAATTACATTATAGCTTGTGATGCTGTGAAAAACTATAAAGTTTCAGTTTTTGCGCTGGAAATGGGTAAATAGAATTGGGGAAACGACATTTTTTTCAAGTGCAAAATATAATATTTATATTTAATTTTATAAAAAAATGCAGGTGCAGAATTACTCACCATGTTTTAAAACTTTATATACAATGCCAACCCGACAATCGAACTAATGATAACAACTGCATAAATGGCTGATAGTCTCATTGTATTTGAACGGGAAGAACCCCGGTAGTCCGAATCGGATTTTCCCGTCAGCGCAATGGTTGCAAGCAGGGAAACAATGATGATGAGAGCAACAAGCATGATAGCTATGTCCATAAAAAAACTCCTTTCTCCTTTAAAATAACGCACTATTTCAATTATCCTCGATTAAAGAAATATATTCCAATAAATTGCCTACAATCATCCGAGAGGAACTAGGTTAAGAAACTTTATCGCTTAAAAACTGGAAAACCACATTATTTTCAGAATATAATTAACAATATACTAAGGTTCCCGCAGGGAACAGCCAAAAGGAGATCAATATGGAAATTATCGATTTACATTGTGATGTGCTGCTAAAGCTGCAGCTTTCCGGCGGGAAAATGCGCTTTGAAAATGACAATCAGCTTGATGCAAATAAACATAGGCTCCAGGCTGGAAAAGTTAAGGTGCAGGCGTTCGCTATTTTTATCGAGCCTGAAATAGAGCAGGAGGAAAAGTGGGCTGCGGCGCTTGGGCAAGTCGCCCTGTTCCATAATGAAGTACTGGGTAGAAATCCCGAAATGAAGCAAATTCATTCTTGGAGTGATTTTGCTTCATTAAAAGAAGGCGAAATCGGCGCTTTTCTTACACTTGAAGGCGTGGATACTATTGGTAATGATATAAACAAGCTTGCTGAACTCCATAAAAAAGGAGTCCTCTCGGTTGGTCTGACATGGAACAATGCTAATCTCGCCGCTGATGGGGCGGGTGAACCCCGGGGGGCGGGATTAACGCTGTTCGGCAAAGAAATTGTCCAATTTAATAACAGGCAGAAGATTTTGACAGATGTTTCCCATCTAAGCGAACAGGCATTTTGGGATGTGATGGAGTGCGCAGACTTCCCTATTGCCAGCCACTCGAATAGCAGGTATCTCTGTAATCATCCACGAAATCTGACAGGAAACCAGGCGAACGCTCTATTCAGGAACGACGGCATGCTCCATGTTGTTTTCAACCCTCCGTTCCTGACTGAAACCGAAGTAGCCGGAATACAAGATGTTATTAGGCATATCGATTACTTTTGTTCACTCGGAGGTGTGGAAAATATCGGATTTGGTTCGGATTTCGATGGAATATCCGAGCACGTTATCGGGCTTGAAAATTCCTCGAAATACCAAAATTTAATCAATGAACTGCTAAAGCATTTTTCCGAGGATGACGTTCGTGGATTTGCAAGCAGGAATTTTATCGAGCACCTGCCAAAATAAACAGGCTCAGAAAACTTCGTCAATTGTTAAAGCAGGATGATGGTCAAATTCAAACATCTGCACTATGCCTCCGCTTTTCGCAGCATGCTTTTCCTAAACAGCATCCTAAGGAGCGGAGGGATAGCAAAATAGATAAAAAACAGCCGAAAGAGCTGGTAACCTGTCACCATCGCCAAATCTGCGTCCACTTCATGGGCGAGTATAGCCATCTGGTCCATGCCGCCCGGGGCCAGGGCAAGGAATGCGGTTGCATGGGAAATGCCGTATTGAAGAGACAACAGTAAGGAAAGTCCAACAGACCCAACCACCATTAAAAATCCGCTTAAAAGTGCAAGTGAAATAATTCGTGCTTTGTTCTGTAATTTTTCAGGCTGCAGCAGCAAGCCAATATACCCGCCAATCATAAATTGGGAAACATCAAGGACGGCCGGTGAAGGGGCAGGGCCCGAAACGCCCAATATACTAAGAAACGCAGTTCCAAGGATCGGACCAAGAAGTACAGGAGTCGGCGATTTAATTTTCTTTCCTGCGATCGTGAACAGTATGCAAACCGCACCGAACAGAAAGATAGCGGGAAACAGGCTGACCCCAGCGGATTCCGCAAGTTTTGTTTCAATGCCGTGAGAAATGCCGCTACCTCCGAAAAAGGGACTTACGATCATAAAAGGCACCATAAACACAATCATGATTAATCTCGATATCTGCAAAAATGTCACTGTTGTAATATCGATGCCCTTCATTTCTTCGGCAAAAATAATCATTTGCGACAAGCCTCCAGGGATGCTTCCTGTCAGCACAGTCGGATAATCGACAGCCGTTAGCTTCGAAACAGCCAAGGCAATTGCTGCACAAAAGCCTATAAGCAATGCAGTCATGAAAAACATGGAGGGAAGCCTATGAAAAATTTGTACCGCTGCATCTTTAGTAAAAGAAAGACCAATTGAATAACCGACGACCATAAGACCAGCGTCCCGGAAAACTATTGGCCAATAAAATATATTATTTTTCACACGGGATAGAAGCAAAATAGCTGTCATTGGCCCCAGCAGCCAGGGTATGGGCGTTCCCAGCAGTGTGAATAAAATGCCGCCTGCTCCTGCTGCAGCGAGCGCGAGCATAAACCTTTTGGCATTGTTTCGATCAAACATGTAAAAACCTTCTTTTTATCATTTTGCCTTTTATTGTATCACTGTTTGGGCAAAAGAGAGCTTGAAACAAATATAGATTGCCAAAATTTCACTCACTATTAATAGTGACAAGGGGGAAATATTATGCAAACACCATCAGAGAAAACGTATATTTCAAGCTTCGTTGTGCTCGAAATGTTAATAGGGCAGCCCAGTGAGATTGTCAAAAATAAAGCGATTGCGATGCTTGACCACCACTGCAGGAAATTCATAGATTTGTCACCCTTTATGATCCTCTCAACCGCAGACGCAAAGGGCCGGACAGACGCTTCCCCGAGAGGTGACGGACCGGGCTTTGTCAAAGTACTCAATGACAACAAGCTTGTAATTCCCGAACGAAAAGGAAACAAGCGGATGGACTCACTAAAGAATATTTTGGATAATCCACATGTTGGGCTGTTATTTTTCATCCCGGGCCTCGGAGAAACATTACGTGTAAATGGAAAAGCAAAGCTGATACAGGATGGACCGCTGTCTGAAGAATTGGCAGTCCAAGGAAAGAATCCACTAATACTGATTGAGGTCGAAGTGGAAGAAGCCTTCATTCATTGTGCGAAAGCGATCAAACGATCGGGCCTATGGAATCAGGAAAGCTGGGCAGCGTCATCCTCACTCCCGTCAGCGGCCCAAATGCTCGCAGATCACATTAATTTACCATGCGTGACTGCAGGCGACATAGAAAAGAATCTGGAAGTATCCTATAGAGAAAGGCTTTATTAATGAAAGCTGAAAAAAACCGCCACTCATTTAGCAAACAAGCTTAATGAGCGGCGGTTTTTTCTACATAGTCTACTATACTATTTCCATAGCTTCCACCAGCTGCCGCGTCCAGTCTTGGCAGCTGCAGCTTCACGGAAAGTGACGACAAGATCCTTGAACACTTCATCTCGCTGCTGGATTTCTGTCCGGAAGTGTTCGCGTTCCATTTTAAGTGATTCCAAATAATACTCGCGGTCCATGATCAGTTGCTCATTTAATGAACTGAGTTCCTGATTGATCGTTTCCTTGCTTTGGGAAAGATAATCGGTCATCAGACGGAATTCTTCGCTTGATTCATTCATTCTGTTTGAAAAGACTGCAAGTTCTTCGGAAGTCCCTTTCGAAAGCTTCGCAACTGATGCAGACAGGGTTGTTATCTCCTTTGATGTCCCGTTACCTAGTTTGGCTATCGAGTTTGATAGTGTGGTGATTTGTTTATTCGTCCCGTTAGACAGTTTTGCCACATGATCCGAAAGGGCAGCCACTTCTTTTGATGTGCCTTTCGAAACTTTCGCAACATTCTCCGACAGTTTTTCAAGCTGCTTTTTTGTCACAGCGGTTACTTTTGTCAGATTATCTGCCAGTGAAGAAAATTCCCTCTTTGTTCCTTTCGATAAAAAAGACACTTGGTCTGCCAGCGCGCCAACTCTTTCAGATGCAGCTGCCGCTTTCGTTACACCTGAAGCAACGGTGGCGAGAATTTCCGAAGTCTGTTCCGAAGCTTCGTTCACATGTTCGGAAACCTTGGCAATTTCAGCTTTCGTTTTTAGATTGGATCTCTGAATAGACATAGACAAGGCTTTCACAGTCTCGATTGAGCTGCTGCTGATCTCCCGTTTCACTTCATCAACGATTTCATTCTTGATTCCTGTACTGATTTCCTTTCTGACACCCTGGATCAACTCATGTTTGTAGGCCTCTAATGCGACGAACAATTTTTCAAGGTCCACTTCTGCAGATGAAGAAACTGGGGGAGAGGACGTATCATTTACCGCCGCGAGTGCTGGTGCTTCTACAGCGGATGGAGGAACTTCCTCCATTGCCATTTTGTTGTGTTTCTGCATAAGCTCGCGGATCATTTCCTTGCTTAAGTTCTTTCCGCGCATTTCTTTTATCTTTTTTAAATCTTCTATTTCTTTATCAGTATAAAACCTTGCACCCTGGCGCGTTCTAGGAATGTCGAGCAGCCCATCAAGGTCCTTCTCCCATTGCCTGATTGTCCCGGATGGAACATTAATTTTTCTGGAAACTTCTTTAATTGTGTAAGCTTTTACATATTGTGAGTCTTTCATTTCGCCAGCCCTTTCTTTTATAAAAATGGAATAAAGCTCATGAAAAATACTAAACGGATGACCATATATAGTAATTCACCACATCATCCTCGCTTTTCCTGCCTCATGACAAAAGCTGTCAAAACAAGTGCTGTTTCACCAGAAGCTTTAAAAAAACTACAAGCTCCCAGTCTTTTTGATAGACTTGGGGATAAGGTACCCAACGAGGATAGGCGCTTTATCATTTGATAAAAAAGCACAAGCTCCTCGATGAGCACCAACAAGCTTTCATTAAAGGCGTTCTTTCACCAGCTTATGACCTCGATGGGTGTTGCTACTCGCTGCCGATATGTTTTTTACAAACCAAGAATTTTTTCATTTCCAAAACAAAAGGACAGGCACTCACAGAGTGCCTGTCCATTCTGTATTTATCGTCTATTCAATAAAATCCTCTGAAAACGATTCGTCCTTTGTCGCATAATAATTCATTCCGGCAGCAGCTGCAAATGCAAAACCTAGCAAGAGTAATGTTGTCATAATGTAACCGCTCCAATCTTTGTTGTTGTTAGTTATCATATTCCCGCAGGACTAAAAGCTTAAACCTATAATCCAAACTGTTGAAATATTTTTAATATGGGGGGCAGGGGCCATCAGATGAAGTCTCTTTCAGTTTCCGATACAATAGGAATGAAGCAAATGATATTTGCTGAAGGGTAGTTTCCTGGGTTGAGAATTATTTCTCGTCACTGAGTGCTGCCTGATTAATGCAGGAGGGGTTTTTTATGGGAGAAACACGGATTGAGAAAGACTTTCTTGGAAACAAGGAAGTGCCGAACAAAGCTTACTACGGGATTCAGACATTAAGGGCGGTAGAAAACTTTCCGATTACCGGCTACCGGATTCACGAAGAGTTAATCACGTCGATGGCGATGGTTAAAAAAGCGGCAGCAATGGCCAACATGGAAGTCGGAAGGCTATTCGACGGGCTGGGAGAAGTGATTGTCACAGCTGCAGATGAAATCATCGAAGGCAAATGGCATGACCAGTTCATTGTGGATCCGATCCAAGGGGGGGCCGGTACTTCCATCAATATGAATACAAACGAAGTAATTGCCAACAGAGCGTTGGAATTGCTTGGCGAGAAAAAAGGCGACTATATGAAGCTTAGTCCAAACTCGCATGTAAATATGGCACAGTCGACAAATGATGCATTTCCGACCGCTATCCATATTTCCGTTTTGTCACTGCTAGAGAAACTGCTGAAAACGATGAGAACCATGCACCAAGTTATATCACAAAAAGCGAAAGAATTCGATGACGTTATCAAAATGGGCCGGACTCATTTGCAGGATGCCGTCCCAATTCGACTCGGCCAGGAATTCGAAGCTTATAGCAGAGTGCTATCAAGAGATATCAAAAGGATAGAAGCTACTCGCCAACACCTATATGAGGTGAATATGGGGGCGACCGCGGTTGGAACAGGCCTGAACGCCAACCAAGCATACATCAAGGTTGTTGTTGAACATCTTGCTGATATTTCAGGTTTCCCTCTAGTAAATGCAGAGCATCTTGTTGACGCAACCCAAAATACAGATGCCTATACAGAGGTTTCAGCAGCATTGAAAGTTTGTATGATGAATATGTCAAAAATCGCTAATGATCTAAGGCTCATGGCTTCGGGTCCGCGTGTTGGCTTTAATGAAATCGTGCTTCCAGCTCGCCAGCCAGGATCTTCAATCATGCCTGGTAAGGTCAATCCAGTCATGGCAGAAGTGATCAACCAGGTAGCTTTCCAGGTTATCGGAAATGACAATACCATCTGCTTGGCTTCAGAAGCGGGCCAGTTGGAACTCAATGTTATGGAGCCTGTCCTTGTATTTAATCTGATCCAATCCATTAGCATTATGAATAACGGGTTCCGTGTCTTCACAGAGCACTGTCTAGCAGGAATCGAAGCAAACAGGGACAAACTTTTGAATGATGTCGAAAGAAGTGTCGGCATAATCACTGCCGTCAACCCGCATCTTGGTTACGAAACGGTTTCCCGTATTGCGCGCGAAGCCATCCTTACAGGAAAGTCCGTTCGTGAACTTTGCCTGGCCTATGATGTCCTGACAGAAGAAGAACTCGATTTAATTCTCAATCCTTATGAAATGACCAATCCTGGAATCGCAGGAGAAGAGCTGCTCAACAAGGATTGATTGCCTATCACACAAAGCCGCAGCCCTTTTATGGGTTTGCGGCTTTTTTCATTCCCTGACATTCCGTGGCAGAGTTGAGAAATTTTCCGTAATCAAAAAGCAGAATAAACGAGACAAAATCCAGACCGCAAAAAAGAGCAGTAAAAAGCATATAGAATGAAAAAAGCGTGCATCGTGAGCACGCTTTTTTCATTGAATAAGATTTATGCTGCGGAAACTGTCAAGCTACTGTGCCCAGCGTCTAGTGGACTTCTCCAACTCCCTACGATGAAGCACAAGATGTGCGAGTAAGGCGTTGCCCACAGGACGTGCGCGCTCTTAGCTTATAAGTCAACATCTAATCGCTAACGCTCTTCGTGTTTTCATTATCTCAGTCGATGGACTCCAGTCCATATGCCGCTGAACGGGCGCTTTCGCTTTTTTTTGTCCAGCTACTGCGCCTAATCAAGGCGCTTTCACTTTTTTTCATAAAATCATCTATCTAATAGGCCTAGCGATTTTAAGCCATTGTAGATCCCTGAATCCGTAACTGATGTTGTTCGGCGGTCGGCATATGCAAACAAATCGGGAAGACTGTTTCCCATTGCAAAGCCAACTCCAACGTATGATAGCATTTCCTTGTCATTCATTCCGTCACCAAAAGCAATGGTCTGCTCCCTATCAATCCCTAGACGGTCAAGGAGGAATTTGATACCTGTTCCTTTGTTGATATTGTCCCTGATTACGTCGAGTGAATGTCTCATCCCATCAACATTCACCTGAGAAAAGTGCATTCTTGGTTCCTTTTGATATATTTCAGCCCCATTGTTGCCCTTTGCTATGATAGTCATCCCGAGGATATCTCCCATAAATTGCTCGTCAAATGCCTCATTCCTCCGCAGGTTAAATTTCTGGGCGAAGTCTTTTGTTGCCGGGGAATCAGGATGTGTGAAAAGATTTTTGCTGTCTGTATAGAGGACAGCTTCATGCTCGTTTTTCCTCATTGTCTCCAGAATAGCACGAACACTTTCGTCAGCCATTGGGCTGGAAAAAACATGTTCGCCACGATAGATAGCAAGCGCACCGTTATAGCCTATATATGATTTAATATCCAGCTCTTCTCCAATCTCTTTGATTTCGTGGATTGGTCTGCCGGTAGCCAGAACAGTTTCAATTCCTTTTTCCCGTAGGATGGAAATAGCTTCTTTTGTGGAACTCTCGATTGTATCGTCAGGTCTTAGCGTGGTTCCGTCAATATCAAGAAATAACATTTTAAAATTCTTCATGGTCTTTCGATGCTCCCTCTCTGTAAAAATCCCATTTTTGCTGCATATAAACGATTCTACTCCTTTTGGGAACCAAAGGCCAATTGATATACTTTCTGGTCTCAAGCCAGCTTGTTTCATCCAAACAGTATTCGGGTATGCTTTATATAGAATAAAACAAAATAGAGAGGATGGTCGGCATGCTTTGGACGCTTGCGGGGATACTGCTTGTCCTTTGGGTATTGGGGCTGATTTTTAAAATTGCAGGTGGAGTCATACATATCCTGCTTGTCATTGCCTTGCTCGTCATTGTCTATAAAGTGATCAAAGGCAGAGTGACAGGTTAGTAAAACGAAATTCTTCAAGGCTCCCTTCAAAGGGGGCTTTTTTTCATTGTCTGCATGTATAATGGAGTAACTATCTCTTGAAAATGGAGGCTGCGTATGAAAATTGATAATTTGATCGATAGATTAAGAAGCAGGGTTCCGGGCATTCTCGGACAAAAGGACTTTTATCGTTTTTCAGTCCTTCTTCCGTTGATTAAGAAAAACGGCGAAATACATATAGTGTTTGAAGTCCGCTCAAACACACTTCGCAGGCAGCCAGGAGAAATTTGTTTTCCAGGCGGAAAAATTGAAAGGGAAGACTATAACGAAAAAGCATGTGCCATTCGGGAAACATCCGAAGAACTTGGTATCCCTGAGGAAAGTATCCGGGATGTGATTCCGCTGGATTATATGGTATCTGCATTCGGCACAATCATTTACCCTTTTGTTGGAACGATTGACAATTACGAATCCATTAAGCCGAACGAAGATGAGGTTGGAGGACTTTTCACTGTTCCACTATCATTTCTGCTCAATTTACAGCCCGAAAAGTATAAAATCAACTACCAAGTCAAACCTGAAGACGGATTTCCGTTCGATCTGATTATCGGCGGCGAAAATTATGAATGGCAGGCAAGACAGCTGGAAGAACATTTTTACCTTTATGAAGGGAAGGCTATTTGGGGACTGACTGCAAGGATATTAACACATTTCCTTGAACTTGTAAGAACTAATAGTGTTCTTTCTAAATAAACAAATGTTCTTTCAGAGGGGAATTTTTCTTGCATCTTATTTGCTTTACAGTGATAATGAAAAAAAACGAAAGCGGAGGAACTATCATGAAGGTCGTGAAGTTTGGAGGCTCGTCATTATCATCAGGTGAGCAGCTTAAAAAGGTTTTTGAAATCGTCGTATCTGATCCTGAAAGAAAAGTAGTTGTCGTTTCAGCGCCAGGGAAACGGAGTAGTGACGATATCAAAGTGACCGACCTTTTGATTTCCTGTGCAGAGAGGGTCATTGAAGGTAAGGATCCAGGAATACTAATCGAGGCGGTTGCGGAAAGGTATCGATCCATCGCCAATGAAGCTGGCATACAAGGAGATATTGCAGCCAAAATCAAAGAAAATCTATTGGATCTTCTTTCCCAATCGAACAAAGACCCAGAAAGGCTCATGGAGGCAGTCAAAGCAAGCGGAGAGGATCAAAACGCCCGCCTTGTCGCCGAATATTTCCAGTCCCGAGGCGTCAATGCAGCATACATAAATCCAGGAAAAGCAGGTCTAATTGTCAGCGATGAACCCGGGAATGCACAGGTTTTGCCGGAGTCTTACAATCAGTTGATGTCTTTGCGAGAACATGAAGGAATCATCATTTTCCCGGGCTTTTTCGGCTATTCGGCTGATGGCAATATCGTTACCTTTTCGAGGAGCGGTTCGGATATTACTGGTTCAATTCTTGCTAACGGCTTAAAAGCCGATGTTTATGAAAACTTTACGGACGTGGATGCAGTTTATGCTGTCAATCCAGGAATCGTCGAAAAGCCGGAAGAGATCCGCGAATTGACGTACCGGGAAATGCGTGAATTATCATACGCCGGATTTTCCGTTTTTCATGATGAGGCACTGATGCCTGCATTCCGCGCGGGTATTCCCGTCCATGTTAAGAACACTAACAATCCGGCATCGCCAGGCACTAGAATTGTCAGCCAGCGATTAAACAAGAATGGCCCAGTCGTTGGCATCGCTGCTGATAAGGGCTTCTGCAGCATATATGTCAGCAAATATCTGATGAACAGAGAAATTGGATTTGGACGCAGGCTTCTACAAATTTTGGAAGAGTTTCAAATCAGTTATGAGCACTTGCCGTCAGGTATTGATGATATTTCGGTCATCCTCCGTCAGGATCAGCTCTCACCATCAATCGAAAAAGAAATTCTCGAACGGATTCAATCCGAACTGGGAGCCGACGAAGTAAAAATCATGTATGATTTGTCCCTGATCATGGTAGTAGGAGAAGGAATGCGATGCAATATTGGAACAATGGCAAGAGCTTCCAGGGCTTTGGCACGTGCCGGAGTCAATATTGAAATGATCAACCAGGGTTCTTCAGAGGTAAGCATGATGTTCGGTGTAAATGAAACGGATGAAAGGAAAGCCGTTAAGGCTATATATGAAGAATTTTTCATTTCAATAAAAGTGTAAAAAAGATTGTAATTGAATATCCTATCTTTTTTAACTGACTAGGGCACTGCTTCCAAATAGGAAGCAGTGCCCATTTATTTTCCGAAAGTGGCAATAACAGTTGATATAAAACATGATATTATTTATAATTTTAAGAAAATTATGTAATTTCGGAAGGGGCAAAATTTGTGAAGTTATACATATCGGCCGATATGGAAGGAATAACAGGCCTGGCCGACCATACGCACGTCGATTCAGCCAAGCAAAACTATGAGCGCGGACGCCTGATTATGACGAATGAAGTCAACAGTGTTGTGACATCAGGGTTTGAGCATGGCTGTACAGAAATTCTTGTAAATGACAGCCACTCACAAATGAATAACCTGCTTGTTGAACTGCTTCATCCTGAAACACAGCTGATTACAGGAGGAGTCAAGCCCTTCTCAATGGTTGAAGGGCTTGACGAAACGTTTGGTGGTGTCATTTTTGTCGGCTACCATGCAAGGGCATCCATGAAAGGCGTAATGTCCCATTCGATGATTTTTGGCGTCCGGAATATGTTTATCAATGATGTTGCCATTGGGGAACTTGGCTTTAATGCTTATGTTGCGGGCTATTACGGTGTACCAGTTCTCATGGTGGCAGGTGACGACCAGGCGGCGAAAGAAGCGGGAAGCCTGATTCCAGGTGTTCTGACCGTGCCTGTGAAAGAAACCATCACACGATCAGCTGTAAAATCATTGACCCCCGCAAAAGCGTCTGAACTGATTAGAGAAAAAACAGCCCTTGCTCTACAGAACATAGGAAAAGCGGAACCACTTTCCCCGCCAAATCAACCGGTCCTTAAAATTGAGTTTGCCAATTACGGACAGGCTGAATGGGCCGCATTGATGCCTGGAACGGAACTCGAGGAAGGAACTACAATTGTTCGCTTTCATGCCAAAGATATTTTGGAAGCCTACAAGGCGATGCTGGTAATGACAGAGCTGGCCACGAGGACAGGTTTCTGCTGAGCAATGCTAGACCCGTTAGGGAAGAGAGGGTGTGAGGAACATTGCTGCCATATATTTTGAAGCGAATAGGATGGATGCTTGCAACGCTCTGGGTCATCATCACGCTTACATTTTTCCTGATGCATTCCATTCCCGGTTCGCCTTTTAATGAAGAGAGGGCCACTAGTGAAGCTGTCCAAAAAAACCTGGAAGAATATTATCACCTTGACGAACCCTTATTTATTCAATATGTCATGTATCTCAAATCTGTTGTTACTTTTGATTTTGGGCCATCGATTAAAAAGTCTTCACAATCGGTCAACGAAATGCTGGGAAGAGGGTTCCCTGTTTCCTTTGAGCTTGGAATGGCAACGCTTGTCCTTGCGGTCGTTTCAGGCCTGCTCCTCGGCGTGGCTGCTGCCCTTCGGCACAATGGCTTGATTGATTACATTGCTATGACAGTCGCTGTCATAGGCATTTCGGTACCTAATTTTGTATTGGCCACATTTCTGATCCAGCAGATGTCAGTCAATCTAGGAATCCTGCCGGTTGCAACATGGGCAAGCCCGAGACACATGATTCTCCCTGTGGCAGCGCTGGCTACAGGGCCGATGGCGATCATTGCAAGGCTGACCCGTTCTAGCATGCTTGAGGTGCTGACACAGGACTACATTAGGACGGCAAAAGCAAAAGGGCTGTCTCCTTTTAAAATCGTCTTCAAGCATGCGCTGAAAAATGCGTTACTGCCAGTGGTGACAATAGTCGGATCCCTCGCTGCCGCTATACTGACCGGAACCTTTGTCATTGAGAAGATTTTTGCCATTCCAGGTATGGGAAAATACTTTGTTGAAAGCATCAACCAGCGGGATTATCCGGTTATAATGGGGACCACCGTTTTTTACAGCCTAGTCCTGATCATCATGCTTTTCCTCGTCGACATCGCCTATGGCTTGCTTGATCCTAGAATTAAGCTGCATCAGAAGGGGGAGAGATAATGGCTGTCCGAAAACTGCAGGAAACCAATCACTCTCCTGACATTCCGGAAAGCTGGTTTTCACCACTTGAGAAAAATGAAGGGGACGCCGAGGTTGTTTCAAGGCCGAGCCTTTCATACTGGCAGGATGCCTGGCACCGTCTAATGGGCAATAAGCTCGCAATGATAGGTCTTGTGTTCCTTGCAGTGCTTTCAATCATGGCTGTGATTGGCCCAATGCTCTCCCCTTATGACGTGACGAAACAAAACCTGCTGAATCAAAACATGCCTCCTTCTTCGGCTCACTGGTTTGGAACAGACGAATTGGGCCGAGATGTGTTTTCACGAACATGGTACGGTGCCAGAATCTCATTATTCGTCGGGATAGCGGCGGCACTAATCGACTTCTTCATTGGAGTGGTTTACGGAGGTGTTGCGGGATATAAAGGAGGAAGAACGGACCATGCTATGATGCGCGTAATTGAAGTCCTTTACGGGCTTCCCTACCTTCTTGTTGTTATCCTCATCAGTGTTGTCATGGGCCCCAGCCTTGCAACGATCATCCTGGCGCTGTCAGTAACCGGATGGATAGGAATGGCAAGAATTGTCCGGGGACAGGTGCTGCAGCTTAAAAATTATGAATTTGTTCTCGCATCAAAGACATTTGGAACAAAAACACGGCGCATCATCCGGAAAAATCTGCTTCCCAATACAATGGGACCAATTATTGTCCAAATGACACTGACGGTTCCTTCAGCTATCTTCGCAGAGGCTTTTCTGAGCTTCCTAGGCCTAGGAATCCAGCCTCCTTTTGCCAGCTGGGGTTCCATGGCGAGCGACGCTCTTCCTGTTATCCTGTCAGGTCACTGGTGGCGGTTGTTTTTTCCTGCATTCTTCATATCGCTTACAATGTTTTCATTCAATGTGCTTGGAGACGGACTACAGGATGCATTAGACCCTAAGCTTAGGAGGTAACAGGATGGGAAAAATACTTGAAGTGCAGAACCTCCATGTATCTTTCAAAACGTTCGGCGGAAATGTACAGGCAGTCAGAGGAGTAAGCGTAGACCTTTATAAAGGAGAGACACTTGCCATCGTAGGGGAGTCCGGCTGCGGAAAAAGTGTAACTTTTCAAAGTGTTATGAGACTCATACCAGAGCCTCCGGGGAGTATTGATAGTGGTTCGATTTTCTATAAAAACAAAGATTTGTCCAAGCTTTCTGACAAGCAAATGCGGAAAATCAGGGGAAAGGATATTTCAATGATCTTCCAGGACCCTATGACTGCATTGAATCCCACGCTTACCGTCGGCGACCAGATTACGGAAGGCCTCATCGAGCATAACAGCATGTCAAAGCGGGCAGCCTGTAAGCTTGCCGTCAACATGCTGGAGCTTGTGGGGATACCAGATCCGGATACGCGCTTGAACCAATATCCCCATCAGTTCAGCGGCGGAATGCGCCAGAGGATTGTCATCGCAATGGCATTGGTCTGTCAGCCTGAAATATTGATTGCAGATGAACCGACAACCGCACTGGACGTCACCATTCAGGCGCAGATTCTAGAGCTGTTCAAGGAAGTCCAGGAAAAGACGGGAGTCTCCATCATCCTCATTACCCACGACCTTGGTGTTGTCGCTCAGGCAGCAGACCGAATAGCAGTTATGTATGCTGGCAAAATTGTTGAAACAGGCGGCCGCAGGGATATATTTTATTCACCGCAGCACCCATATACGAAAGGGCTGCTGCATTCTGTCCCGCGCCTTGATTTAGATGATCAAGAACTTGTTCCCATCCATGGCACTCCGCCCGATTTATTTTCACCGCCTTTAGGCTGTCCATTTGCGGCGCGCTGCAACGAAGCAATGGAAGTCTGTACAAAAATCTATCCTTACCGGACACAGCTCAGCGATGGCCACCATGTGGAATGCTGGCTTCAGGACGAAAGGGCGAAGCAGCTTCAGTCAGGCAGAGTTTAACCGCCAGTCAACTCAGGTTCATTTTATCCCAATCCGCTTTTACGAGGAGGAACCACAATGAAAAAAGTGTTGACCCTGCTGATGGCAGCATTGCTGATTTTTACGCTTGCAGCCTGTACAGCGACCCAGGAGACAGGAAAGCAATCGAATAGCACCAAGAACAAGGAAAAGGTTTTGTATATGAACAATGGCATGGAGCCAACTTCCTTCGACCCTCCCATTGGCTTTGACTCGGTTTCATGGAATGCACTCAACAATTTGATGGAAGGTCTGACGCGACTTGATAAAAACCATGAGCCAAAGCCCGCTACTGCTGAAAGCTGGGAGGTATCGGATGACGGGAAGACCTATACTTTTAAAATCAGGGATGACGCCAAATGGTCGAATGGGGATGATGTAACGGCGAACGACTTTGAATTTGCCTGGAAGCGCATGCTTGATCCGAAAACGGGTTCTTCGGCTGCATTTCTCGGCTACTTCATTAAAGGCGGGGAAAGCTTCAATGGCGGAAAAGGAAGCGAGGACGATGTCAAAGTAAAAGCTGTGGATAATAAGACATTCGAAGTGAAGCTTGCAAGCCCGCAAGCTTACTTTTTAAGCGTAATCGCCAATCCGGCGTTTTTCCCAATCAATGTAAAAGTGGCAAAAGAAAATCCAAAATGGTTCGCAGAAGCCAAAACCTTCGTCGGAAATGGACCATTCAAGCTGACGAAGTGGAAGCACGACAGCGAATTTGAAATGAGCCGGAATGAAAAATACTGGGACAGGGAGATAGTCAAGCTGGATAAAGTCCACTGGGCCATAATTGATGATACGAATACGGAATATCAGATGTTCCAGGCGGGGGAGCTTGACTCTTCAGCCGTGCCTGCAGAGCTGGCAGATAAATTAATCAAAGAAGAAAAAGTGAAAGTAGAGGACCAGGCTGGCGTCTATTTTTACCGTTTCAATGTCAACGAGAAGCCTTTTGACAACAAAAATATCAGGAAAGCACTAGCGCTTGCTGTCAATCAGGAAAAAATGGCGGATTATGTGACCAAAAACGGCCAAAAACCTGCATATGGATTTGTTTCTAACGGTTTTAAAGATGCTGATGGAAAAGACTTCCGCAAGCAAAACGGGGACATGAACAAAACGGATATCAAAGAAGCAAAATCTCTTTTGAAAAAAGGAATGCAGGAAGAGGGATATGACAAGCTTCCGGAAATTACACTGACATACAGCACGGATGATGTCCATAAAAAGATCGCAGAGGCGCTTCAGCAGATGTTCAAAGAGAGCCTTGGAGTCGATGTCAAACTGGCCAATATGGAGTGGAATGTATTTGCAGAAGAACAAAAAGCATTGAAGCTCCAGCTTTCGAGAAGTACTTTCCTTGCCGACTATGCTGATCCGATCAACTTCTTGGAAAATTTCCAGACGGGGCATTCGATGAACAGGACAGGTTGGAGCAATGAAAAATATGACAGTCTCATCCAGGCAGCAAAGAACGAAGCAGATGAAAGCAAGCGGTTTGAAAAAATGTACGAGGCGGAAAAGATTTTGTTTGAAGAAGCACCAATCTTTACGCTGCATTTTTACAATCATGTGTATGTGGAAAATGCAAATGTCACCGGAGTGGTCAGGCACCCTGTAGGCTATCATGAGCTGAAATGGGCGGATAAGAAAGAATAGGAGTCTTTTAGAAAAGGAGTGTTCTGCAGAGGACACTCCTTTTTCCGAAAGATATCAAACACAATTGAATACATATAGTAGAAAGCATTCGAAGGAGGATCCATCATGCCGCAAAAACCTGTTGGACTCAAGATTGACGACACTGTTGGAGTAATTGCCCCCGCCAGTCCGCCGAACCAGGACAGCCTTGAGAGAGGGATACAATTTTTGGAGGAGAGTTTGGGCTTAAGGGTGAAGAAAGGCCGATATCTTTATGAAAAAAATGGCTATCTTGCGGGAAACGATTCTGAACGGCTTGAGGATTTCCACAACATGTTCCTCGACGATGAGGTAAAAGCGGTATTCTGCGGGGGCGGAGGTTATGGAACTGCCCGAATTGCTGAACGCATCAATTTTGAAATAGTGAAAAAACATCCAAAAATTTTCTGGGGATACAGCGACATTACTTTCCTGCACACTGCAATCAGGCAAAAATGCGGCCTCGTAACCTTTCACGGCCCGATGCTTGCATCAGATATCGGGAAGGAAGGCGCGAGCCCTGTCTCTAAACAATTTTTCAATCAGCTGTTTAGAGAGATGCCTCTTTCCTATAGTGAAGAAATTTCTCCGCTTAAGGTCCACTTTCCTGGAATTGTCTCTGGTGAGCTAACAGGCGGTAATTTGACGCTTATTACAAGTACGCTTGGCACTGATTTTGAAATAGAAACGGAAGGGAAATTGCTTCTGATTGAGGATATCAATGAGGAACCAAGGGCAATTGACAGGATGCTCAATCAATTATATATGGCGGGGAAACTCACAGCTGCATCAGGTATTGTGGTCGCTGATTTTAACAATTGCGTTCCTGAACGTGATGAGAGCCTGTCACTAGATGAAGTGCTCACCCATTATTTTGGGCAGGCTGGCCGGCCGGCAATGAGCGGTTTTAAAATTGGCCATTGTTCACCGCATATTTCTGTCCCTCTAGGTGCAAGAGCGGAACTGGATACAAGTAAAAAGGAGCTGAGAGTCGAAAGCGGCATCAATACTGAAGGAGGCGGGGCGGATGACGAGCAAAGTTAAACGGGTGGTAAATGTGCCTGTCGCGACAGTTTGGACTTCGTTTGACAGTGCAAGGGCGGCGGATTCAGAGGCAGTTTCAAACCCTATTATGATGGAGCGCTGGCTGGATTCAATGAATTACGAGCAGCGGCTGGCCTTATGTGAAGAAAATCTTGTGCAGACACAAGCACTTTTCGGCCGAGAAGTTGTCGTTCTTGACGAAAATGAAAGCTGGGTAAAAGTTGCGGTGCCGGACCAGCCGACCGGAAAAGATGAACGGGGTTATCCCGGGTGGATGCCAAAGGGACAGGTTGCCGAAGTTTCTGAGTGGAATGGGAAGGAGGGACCAATCGCTATTGTGAGCGGGAGAAAATCCATGCTCTATGCTACGAAGCCATTGATGACTTTATGTTTTCAAACCATTTTACCGGTTGCGGAAACTCAAGGTGAATGGATTAGTGTGAAAACACCCTTAGGGAACGGATTCCTGCTGGCAGAAGATGTAGATGTGTATTCGGGAAGGGAGGAAGTTCCTTTAGGTAGCGGTTCGGACATTGTCAGGGCTGGGGAGCAGTTCCTGGGACTGCCTTACTTATGGGGAGGCATGAGCAGCTATGGGTATGACTGTTCTGGATTTAGCCATACAATGTGCCTTGCCAACGGAAGGGTAATTCCGAGGGATGCCAGTGAACAGGCGAGAAGCGGGATGGACGTTCCGCTTGATGAGCTGGAACCTGGCGATTTGCTGTTTTTTGCTTATGAAGAAGGTAAAGGCGCGGTCCATCATGTTGGAATATACCATGGCAGCGGGAAAATGATTCATTCTCCAAACACAGGAAAAACAGTCGAAATCATTGGGCTTGAGGGAACAATGTACGAGCGTGAGCTTTGTGTGGCGCGGCGGTACTGGGCAGAACCGGAGGAATCATGATGGGAAAACAAGTTTTACTAGAAGTGGAGAATCTAAAAAAGCATTTTTTCCTCGAGAAAGGTGAAGTGTTAAAAGCGGTCGATGGGATTTCAATTCAGATTTTCAAGGGGGAAACGTTCGGCCTTGTGGGAGAATCAGGCTGCGGGAAGTCAACTGCAGGGAGGACCATTATCGGCCTTTATGACCGTACGGATGGTTCGGTTTCCTATGACGGAGATGATGTGCATGGGATGAATGAAAAGGAAACCTTTGCTTTTTATCGGAAAATGCAAATGATTTTCCAGGATCCTTATGCTTCATTGAACCCGCGTTCGACCGTCAAAGAGATTATTCTTGAACCGATGGAAGTCCATAACCTTCACTCAGGCAAGCGGGCTCGGCTTGAAAGAGTCTACCAGCTCCTTGAGGATGTCGGCCTGAACAGGGAGCATGCGAACAGGTATCCGCATGAATTCAGCGGCGGCCAGCGACAACGGATCGGCATTGCCCGTGCACTGGCACTCGACCCTGAATTTATTATTGCGGACGAGCCAATTTCCGCACTTGACGTTTCCGTCCAGGCCCAGGTTGTCAATCTTTTGAAACGCCTGCAAAAAGAAAAGATGCTGACCTATCTGTTTATCGCTCACGATCTAAGTATGGTCAAGCAAATCAGCGACAGAATCGCTGTCATGTATCTAGGGCACATCGTCGAGCTATCCAACAGCTGGGAGCTGTATAAAAAACCTCTTCACCCATATACACAGGCATTACTGTCGGCCATTCCAATCCCAGACCCAGATGTCGAAGACCGGAGAGAGCGCATTATCCTTAAGGGTGAATTGCCAAGTCCGATCACCCCGCCCTCAGGATGTGTCTTCAGGACGCGCTGCCCATTTGAAATGGACATTTGCGCAACGGAAAAGCCCGTGTGGCAGGAAGTTGAGGAAAAACACTATGCCGCCTGCCATCTCTACAATTCGGAGCAGCCGGGGGACAAGGCAAAACCGCAGCTTGCAGGGTGGCGGTAGACAAAATTATAACAGAAGTACACTTTATGAGATTGCTGTTTCGGCAAGTTGCGCTGGACCAGTTTTTTTGAGTGGAGCAAGGGATTATTTCTCGGGAAAGCGCAGGAAACGACAAGTTTATGTAAAATTCTGAATATTAATCGACTCCTTCTTAAGGAATTAGTTTTGAGATTAAGATTAAGCAAAAGAAATCGACAGTGCCTAGCTTTTAGCATGGAGAAGGTGATTTCTTGTTTTTGAAAAACCCAGCTAGCTTTTTGAGGAAATGAGGTCATTTTTCTTTAGTATTAAGGAGGAAAATACACATTAATCCTCTTAATCAACAAATCGTCTTACAGTTGAGACCTGTGACCGATTCCACGAATACATTTTAAGATGAAATTTGCTTTGTAATGCGTGCTATCTACGGTAAAGGCCGTTCTATCAACAATTGCAGTAAAGCATTTTCAAATACATGTAGATGGATTCGTATTTCCTGTAAATAATCAAAACAGTCCTGTCTATATCTGAATAAAGCACACTTGAGTTTTGTTAGTTATGTTTCTCGAATGCCAAAGGGGCCCGCGGGCCCCTTTTTCTCTAAAACTTTAACACTTCACCTCACTGGGGGTCAGGCACGCTTTAACACTTTATCTCTTCACCTCACTGGGGGTCAGGCACGCTTTAGTGCTTTAGTTTGTGACTGCTGCAGCCTTAGTGCGGCTAGGCTTGCGAATTCGTGCGTGATTGTCGCTGCGAGCAGGGAGGTGATTTGGGTTGGATCATAGGGCGGAAGCACTTCAACAAGGTCGAAACCTATGAAATTAAAATCCGTCAGCGACCGGATCATCCGCAATGTCTCATAACTATTCGGACCACCGATCTCCGGGGTTCCTGTTCCCGGCGCGCAGGACGGATCGACAAAGTCGATATCAAAGCTGAGGAAACAGGGAGTATCTCCAATTGCGGCTCTCATCTCTGCCAGAACCTGATCGAAACCACGCTCCATCAATTCAGGGGTAGTAATGACACGAAATCCAAGGTCCGTGCTTCCCTCCAGGTCCCCAGGATGGTTAAGTGTGCCTCGAATTCCAATCTGGAATACTTTATCCGGCTGAACTAGATTCTCCTCGAATGCGCGGATAAATGGTGAGCCATGCCAGTACTTTTCTCCATAATAAGAATCCCAGGTATCTGTATGCGAATCAAAATGGATCAATGCAACTGGACCATGCATTTTGGCGGCAGCGCGTAAATTCGCGAGCGTTACAGAATGGTCGCCGCCAAGCCCGATCGGCGTAATGCCACTTTGCATCAGGGCGTTAATGGCCTCTTCTATCAGCTCGTAGCTTCGATGGATATTATGAGGAATTACGCTCACATCCCCTACATCAATTGCCTTGCAATCCTCAAACGGAAATACCTTATGACTTGGATGGTACGGAAACAGAGTCATAGAAGCCTGGCGGATCGCCTGCGGAGCAAAACGTGCACCGACACGGAAAGACGCTGCAGTATCAAACGGCAGGCCAATAATGGCAAGGCGTGCGTCCTCCCTGGAAGAAGGCAGCCTCATGAAGGTACCTGTCGTGCAAAACTCCGGTTTTACATCTGGTGATAATGGATATTGCATGATCTATTTCCTCCTGTTCCGCTAAAAATATTCACATATAAAAATTTGCAATAATTGTGCCAAAGTGTGATCCCTTTTATTATCACTGGCTCCTCACTTTTTTTATTAAAAATTATGAAAACTCGAATATCTTATTCACCAGTGAATAGGTCTGGCGTTATTTTCGACAATTCTTTTCAAAGGTGAAACCTGACAACCCGGTTTGTAAAGCCAAACGTAAAAAATAACGAGAATTATGTAATCTGGCATGGAAATTGCAATTTAGTTAGACTGAATTTTCTAAAAACAAAGAGGGGGATGGGGTTTTTATTTTGCAGCAAACAGGGGTCAGTAATTTGTAAGCGTTTTACACGAAACAAGGAGGAATGATAGATGGAAAATGAAGTCCGGCTGAAAAGGTCGCTAAAGCTTTGGCAGGTTGTCATCATGGGACTTGCATATATGACGCCAATGGTGGTTTTTGATACATTTGGGATTGTATCCGGCGAAACGAAAGGCCATGTTCCAATGGCCTATATCATTGCCTTGGTAGGGATGTTGTTTACGGCGGCCAGCTACGGAAAGCTTGTCAAAGTCTTTCCAGAAGCAGGCTCCGCCTATACTTACACTCAAAAGGCAATAAACGGTCATCTCGGCTTTCTGGTAGGATGGTCTTCTTTGCTAGATTACTTATTTTTGCCAATGGTCAATGCCCTTTTGACAAAATTATACCTGAATGCTCTTTTTCCTACAGTACCGGACTGGATTTGGGTTATTGTGTTTGTTGGAATCGTAACCTTATTAAATTTACGGAGTGTCAATGTTCTGGCTAATTTCAATTTGCTGTTCGTACTGATCCAGTTGGCCATCATGGCAGTCTTTATTTTCCTCGTTATCAGGGGACTCCAGGGTGGAGAGGGAACAGCCAGCGGATTCTCGCTACAGCCATTCTTTGAGCAGGGAATGAATGTTTCCGTATTGATTACCGGTGCGACGATCCTATGTTTTTCCTTTCTCGGCTTTGACGCGGTCACAACCTTATCGGAAGAAACGCCGAATCCGGAAAAAACGATCCCTAAAGCCATTATGTATACAGCACTTTGGGGAGGCGTCATTTTCATCACAACATCCTTCTTCATTCAGTCGTACTTCCCGGATAATTCCCGCTTCAACAATCCGGATGCAGCTTTGCCTGAAATTGCATTGTATGTAGGCGGAAAGCTGTTTCAGTCCATATTCCTGATGACTACTTTCATTAATACATTGGCATCTGCACTTGCATCGCACGCAAGCGTTTCCAGGCTTCTCTATGTTATGGGAAGGGATAAGGTTTTCCCGGAAAAGTGGTTTGGTTTTATCCACCCAAAGTGGAAGACACCTGCTTTCAACGTAGTTTTCGTCGGGGTCATTTCGCTTTCGGCCTGGTTCTTTGATCTCGTTACTGCCACATCACTCATTAATTTTGGTGCTTTGATGGCCTTCACATTTGTCAATCTATCCGTCATCAGTTACTTTGTTATCAAGAAAAAGCAGCATCGGACACCGAAAGGGTTCTTTAATTATCTTGTCATGCCGCTGCTCGGTGCTGCATCTGTCGGGATCCTGTGGATTAACCTTGAATGGAGTTCACTCATCATGGGTATTTCCTGGTTTTCAGCAGGCTTTATTTATCTTCTGTACCTCACCAAGGCATTTAAGACTGCACCTCCTCAGTATCAAAGTGAAGAGGTACAGATCTGATTTAGAGACGAAACGTATCCATAAAAAAATGGATGCGTTTTTCTTTTTCCTTGAAAAATTAAGTCCATGCACAATGGCATAATCCATTCACCCATTCATAAAAATAGACAAGAACATGATAAAACCACCGGTAATATCACGCTTTTTCAGGTTGGCATGAAAATTGCCATATAGTTAGTAAATCAAAAAAATAGAGGTGTTAACATGTCAACCGAATCATTAGGAGCTACTTCCAAGAAAGAGCCAATCATTGCCTATGATGAACCGTTAAAAGAATTCCAAGACATTTTGGAGGAAGCGCTTTCTGTATTAAATTATCCCCCGCATGTGTACGAACTGCTGAAGAGGCCAATGAGATTCCTTGAAGTAAGCATTCCTGTTAAAATGGACAACGGGGAAACAAAAATATTCCAGGGATTCAGGGCACAGCACAATGACGCTCCCGGGCCGACAAAAGGCGGTATTCGATTCCATCCTGATGTTACTTCGGATGAAGTGAAAGCATTGGCTGGCTGGATGAGTTTAAAGTGCGGTATCACAGGTTTGCCATATGGAGGGGCGAAAGGCGGAATTATTTGTGATCCTCGTCATATGAGCATGGATGAACTCGAAAAGCTCAGCCGTGGATATGTAAGGGCTGTCAGTCAGCTTGTCGGCCCTACGAAAGATATCCCTGCACCGGATATGTATACAAACTCGCAGGTGATGGCCTGGATGCTTGATGAATATGATCACATCAGAGAGTTTGACTCACCAGGATTTATTACCGGAAAGCCGGTGGCGCTCGGCGGTTCTGCTGGAAGGGAAACAGCCACTTCAAAGGGTGTGCTTTATACTTTGCAGACTGTTAGCGAGAAGGAAAATATTCCTGTAGAAGGTATGCGTATCATCATTCAGGGATTTGGAAATGTCGGCAGTTATCTTGCCCAGTACCTGTATGAACTGGGCGCGAAGGTTGTGGGAATTTCCGATGTCCTGGGCGGATTGTACGATGAAAACGGCTTGGATATCCCATATCTACTCGAAAACAGGGATTCGTTCGGAATTGTTACAAACCGTTTCCAAAACTCTATTTCCAACCAGGAACTTCTTGAGAAAGAGTGTGACGTCCTCATACCAGCCGCGATTAGCTCTGTCATTCATAAAGATAATGCAACGAGACTCAATTGCCGGATTGTGATCGAGGCTGCCAATGGACCAACAACGAAAGAGGCACTGCGAATTTTAGAAGACCGGAACATCTCAGTCGTACCGGATATTCTGGCTAATTCCGGCGGTGTGATCGTTTCCTACTTCGAGTGGTGCCAGAACAACCAGGGCTATTATTGGACGGCAAATATGGTTGATGAACGGCTGAAGGAAAAAATGGCCGAAAGCTTTGAAAAGGTCGCAAGCACAGCAAAAAGATTCAACGTCAACATGAAGCTCGCTGCCTATATAGAAGGCGTGCAAAAGCTTGCTGAAACATGTCGCCTCAGGGGATGGATCAAATTTTAAATAAGGGAGGAACACGAATGCATCTTGACATCATTTCCGAGAAAAAAGAACAGCAGCTGTGCCACTATTTCTGCATCTTATCTGGAAGCCACCGATATGATTTAATCATCGCTTACTCCGAACATTTCTACGGTAAAGCCATGGTGACCTCGATTCAAACAGGAAAAATGGTTCTCCTATGTTCAGAGGACATTTATTCCGAGCAATTCTGGGCGCCGCAGCTTGGGATCGAGCAAGAGGACATTGGAGAATTCCAGGAATTCTTCTCCATGACCCTTCAGGGATCAGTCTACGTGGAGCAGTACTGACCGGTTCAAAAAGGAAAGGAAAAAGGAGGCGGGAAACCGTCTCTTTTTTTGTATATTAAACTTATGATATGCAAAAAATGAAAAATTTTTCTATATTAAGGGGGAAGTCTTTACTATTCTTTATATAGTTTTCTTAGTTCTAGCGATAATAGGTGCATTTTGGTTTCTAAATCTTGTAACCTTTTTAAAGAACCTAAAAAGCAATAAAAGTACCCATAATCAGACAGTATTAGGGGTTACTTTGACCTTTATTTTCATACCTGTATTTATGTATGAACTTGTCGGCTTACATTAAAAATACTTCAAAAACAAGCCCGCCCACATAATAAATTAAACCTAAACTAATAAAAAACCTCCAATTCCCATCCTGCCGAAAGCTGGGAAAATGCTTCCGAATAAGTGGAAATAAACATCCAACCATGGGAAAATCAATCAAAATAACATGGGAATACCCTTATTAACTCCTCCATCCCCGCACAATTTTATAACAACTATATATATTAGTTCGTTATTCCCAATTTTCACTCCCTATTTTTTAAATAGTTAAAATATTCATCTTTTAATGTTAATATGGAAGAAAACATTTTTTCAGGGGGGGATGGAGAGTATGCTTTCAATGGCGAAAGAGAAGATAAAGCCGGTGGTTACTGTTTCACTTAACCAGCTCGATGAGGAGCAGACAATCTCTGTCGGTGATATAAAGGAACCCTATATTTTTCTTGAGAAAAACGGAGAGTTGTCGGGTTATGTCCAACTGGGTAATATTCACCATCGCTGTGATGGTGAAAAAGCTGTCCCACAAAAATTGCTGGAGGAATATGCTCGTCCGGTGACAGCAGTCTGCGAGCCCGACCAGCAAATTTCGCTTCCGTTATTATTCCAGATTATCGGTGAACCGCTCGTACTGATGGTATCTGCACAAAATAAGCCCGAGGGATACATACTGAGAGAAGATGTGCTTGCCGAACTTTTCAAACAGGAAAACCAAAGTGTCGATCTGCTAAAGATTATTCTGACTTCTATCCCGATGGGGATTTTTGTTGTGGGCCGGGACCGGAGAATCATTAACTGCAATGATGCCGGACTGAAAATGATTAAGTCCAGCTCTCCGCAGGTACTTCACGAACATGCGGGCAATATTTTCAGTACACAGCATATTGAAGGGGTCTTCAAGAACGGGAAAACTGTATTGAATCATCTTGAATTTCCAGGCGATTCGAGCGTCCTCGTTGACTACAGCCCGATTATGAACTTCGAACAGGAGCCTGAAGGAATCCTGATTATCGTCCAGGATCTTCCTATGGTCGAGCAGATGGCAATGGAAACTGAACATATCAAAAGTTTAAATACAGACTTAAACGCCATTCTTTCAAGTATTTATGACGAAATTCTTGTCGTCAATCATAAAGGCGAGCTCATCCGCTACAGCGAGAATATCATTCCGGATTTCTGGCATGTTGACCTGAAAGAGCTTCTCGGCAAAAATGTCATCGACCTCGAGGAGCAAGGTTTATTTACTCCATCTGTCACCAAAGCCGTTCTCGAAAAGCAGAAAAAAGTTTCGGTCGTCCAGGAAACAAAAACCGGACGGAAAATCCTGGCCGTCGGTAATCCGGTATTCAATGAAAAAAATGAGCTAGACAGGATTATTATTGCTTCCCGCGACATTACGGAAACAAGCCGGCTAAAAACGGAGCTAAATGAAATACGCAGAATCACGGAACAGTACAAAAAGGAGCTTGATGACTTCAAAAGCAAAGACCGCTTCCTGAAAAAACTGATTTATACGAGCCCGAAGATGGAAAAAATCATCAGCCAAGCACGCAAAATCGCCGATTTTTCCTCTACGGTCCTTCTGTACGGGGAATCAGGGGTCGGCAAAGAAGTTATCGCCCAAGCAATCCACCAGCTGGGCAAGCGTTCAGAGGAACCTTTCCTAAAGCTCAATTGCGGTGCGATTCCTGAGAACCTGCTTGAAAGTGAATTATTCGGCTACGCCAAGGGTGCTTTTACAGGGGCAGACAAAAACGGTAAAGATGGATATTTCACACAAGCCGATGGCGGGATTCTTTTCCTCGACGAAATCGGTGAAATGTCGATGCACCTCCAAGTCAAGCTCCTCCGTGTCCTGCAAGAACAGGAAGTAGTGCCGATTGGCAGCACAATCCCAATTAAGGTAAATGTACAAATCATTGCCGCCACAAACAAGCGGCTAGAGAAAATGGTCGAGGAAGGCACTTTCAGGGAAGACCTGTACTATCGGCTGAATGTCATTCCAATCCAGATTCCTCCTCTGCGGGAAAGGGTCGAGGACATATCTGTTCTGGCCTTCCATTTTCTCCAGCAGCTCAACGAAAAATACGACAAAAACTATCATTTAACGCCTGATGCAATCAATGTTCTGGAGTTTTATTCATGGCCAGGAAATGTCCGTGAACTGCAGAACATCATTGAAAGGCTTGTCGTTTCCGCGGATGACCAGGCGATTACGGCTGAACTGGTAAGCCAGTTTGTGACAGGAGGATATGACTCCAAAAAGAACAAACCAGTCATTACAAGAGTGGTACCTTTGCAGGAAGCCATTGAACAAGTGGAAGAGCAGCTGATTGTGCTCGCGATGAAGCAGTACAAGACGACAACAAGAGCAGCTAAGGCTCTTGGCATCAGCCAGTCATCCGTCAGCAGGAAATATCAAAAGATCGTAAGTGAAAAAGAAAGAAAAGTTGAAGCCAGCAAACTCTGAAGTATATCTAGCACCCCCTGATCCCAAACGGATTGGGGCTTTTTTATTCGCAGGATAATAGATTATGCACAATTGCATAGTGTTTTGACCTAAAATTCTGTCAAATCCGCTTTTTTACCGCATTTTCCATGTTGGCACGTTCCTTGCATAATATATTAGTGTGGAAAACAAAGGAGGCATGGTTTGGATGGTAGAACTGGTCAACAAAGTGGCAGAACTGAAAATGTTCATTGATGGTGAATGGAAAGAAGCTGAAAAGCGGGAAAGAAGGCCTGTTGTCAATCCTGCAACTGGAGAAATCATTACATATGCGCCTGAAGGTACCATTGAAGACGCGAATGCAGCAATCCTTGCAGCCCGCAAAGCTTTCGAAGATGGCGTATGGTCAGGTCTTTCTGCACAGGAGCGTGCTGAATACCTGTTTAAAATAGCGGACAAGATTGAAGAAAATGCTGAAGAATTGACAGAGCTTGAAACAATGGACAACGGAAAGCCGTTGAGGGAAGCAGGATATGATGTTGGGGATGCGGCTGCGTGTTTTCGATACTATGCAGGGCTGATTACAAAACCTGATGGATATACCTACCATGTTGCCGACCCCATGCAGGCAATGGTCGTCCGCGAACCTGTTGGTGTGTGCGGCCTGATTGTACCATGGAATTACCCTCTGCTTATGAGCGTCTGGAAAATTGCCCCGGCTCTTGCGGCAGGCAATTCGATTGTATTCAAACCATCAGAAGTCACACCTGTTACACCGACAAAGCTTTTTGAAATTTTCGAAGAAGTGGGCTTGCCAAAAGGCGCAGCTAATATGGTCATGGGCGCAGGTCCTGTCGTTGGAAATGAAATCGCTTCACATCCGGAAGTAGATATGGTGTCATTCACTGGCGGAACGAAAACAGGAAAACATATCATGAAAACCGCTGCAGATACGATGAAGAAAGTATCGCTTGAGCTCGGTGGAAAGTCCCCGAACATCATTTTTGCGGATGCTGATTTTGAAACCGCTGTCGATTATGCCCTCTTCGGAATCTTCGCCGGTTCAGGCCAGGTCTGCTCCGCAGGATCAAGGATTTTGGTTGAAGAAAGCATTTACGATCGATTTGTTGCAAGATTTGTCGAGCGGGCAGAAACCATTCAGGTTGGCGCTGGAGACAAGGAAGATACTGAGATGGGACCGCTCGTTAGCGAAGAACATATGAACAAGGTGCTGAGCTATATCCAGCTGGCAAAAGAAGAAGGTGCCCGGATTGCTTGTGGGGGTAACCGCATCACCGCTAATGGCCTTGAAAATGGATATTTTGTCCAGCCAACAGTCGTCGTTGATGTGAAGCAGGATATGAGAGTCGTCCAGGAAGAAATTTTCGGCCCTGTTGTCACAATTCAAAAATTCAGCAATGAAGAAGAAGCGGTAAAGCTTGCAAACGGAACCGTATACGGCCTTGCAGGAGCAGTCTTTTCCCAGGACGGTGCGAAGGCATTGCGCGTCATCAAGAAAGTCCGCTCAGGAATCACTTGGATCAATGCCTACCACCCAACCTATAACGAAGCGCCATGGGGCGGGTATAAACAGAGCGGTATCGGCCGAAGCCTCGGAGTGTTCGGTCTGGAGGAATTCCAGGAAATCAAACAAATCAACATCAATCTGCAAGTTGAACCTGTAGGCTGGTTTTCCAAATAGCAGTTTTGGCCAAAGCAAAGAAGAATTGAATAAACAAAAAACAAACACAGGAGCGTGTCAAATGGGAATCGATTTAAAGCGTGAAACAGAAGCAACTGAAATAAATCAAATTACAGAATATATCAACAAGGTTTTGAATGTAATAGAAAAGGAGGAAATCACAGAAGAGGATGCCAACTGGATCACAAAGGAAACAGTTGATGGATTCAGGGAACACGTAAACCCTGGTTTCCTTTCTTACAGGAAAACTGTTACAAAAGACGGGCAATTCGCTGCTGTTGAATGGTCCGACGGCGGATCCTGCTTCAAGGATGTCAGCGGGAAAGAGTATATTGACTGCCTCGGCGGATTCGGGATCTACAATGTCGGCCATCGCCATCCAAAGGTTGTCAAAGCTGTGACCGACCAGCTTAAGCGCCAGGCGCTCCATAGCCAAGATTTACTAGACCCGCTTAGGGCGATGCTTGCAAAAATCCTCGCTGACATCACGCCGGGAGACTTGAAATATGCCTTCTTTACAAACAGCGGAACAGAGAGCGTCGAAGCTGCTTTGAAGCTTGCCAAGATGTACAGTGAAAGAACTACTTTCATTTCAACAACAAAAGCTTTCCACGGAAAGAGCCTTGGGTCTTTATCCGGTACAGCAAAAGGCATGTTCAGGAAGCCTTTCATGCCGCTTATTCCCGGCTTCCGTCATGTGCCATTCGGCGATATTGACATGATGAGAAAAACGTTTGAAACTTGTGCAATGGTCGGCGAGGATGTCGCAGCAGTACTGCTCGAGCCAATCCAGGGTGAAGGCGGGATTATCATTCCTCCTGAAGGCTACCACAAGCAAGTAAGGGAGCTTTGTGACGAGTTCGGCGCACTTCTAATTTTTGATGAGGTACAGACTGGGATGGGGCGGACAGGTAAAATGTTCGCAGCAGATCTGTTCGAGGTTGTTCCGGATATCATTTGTCTTGCCAAAGCGTTTGGTGGCGGCGTTATGCCGGCAGGTGCGATTGTTGCAAGGGAAGATGTTTTCAAAAGCTGGTTCGAAAATCCATTCATGCATACGACAACATTTGGCGGCAATCCGCTTGCTTGCGCGGCAGCTATTGCGACAATCAGCGTCCTGCTTGAAGAAAAGCTTCCTGAAAGATCAGCGGAAGTCGGTGAGTACTTCTTGTCCGAACTTAGAAAAGCAGCGGAAGGGCATGAAGACAAGGTACTTGAAATCCGCGGCCAAGGTCTCATGATCGGAATCGAATTCCATAAAGACGAAATTGGCTATGAAGTTTCCAAAGGCATGTTCGATAACGGAATTCTCGTTGCCGGAACACTGATTAACTCGAAAACAATACGGATCGAACCTGCATTGACCATTCGTTATGATGAAGTCGACAAGGTTGTGAATTCCTTTAAAGAAGTTCTAGGCAAAGTGAAAGCATAAGTGTTATCCACCCCAATCCTTCCGGGATTGGGGCTCTCTTAAAATATTTAAAAGGCGGTGTATTTGAAGTTGGAAAGAAAATTTGTGAAAATAGTAACATCGGTTCCTGGTCCATTGTCATTAGAGTGGGCTGAAAGGAGAGATCAAGCTGTTCCGCGCGGAATCAGCAACAACTGCAGATCATTTGTGAAAAAAGCTAGCGGGGCCATTGTCGAGGATATTGACGGGAATGTACATATCGATTTTGCCGGTGCTATCGGTACTTTGAATGTCGGCCATGCCCATCCAAGAGTTGTCAGGGCGCTACAGGAACAAGCTGGACAGTTCATCCATACTTGCTTCAACGTTATGATGTATGAATCTTATATCGAACTATCGGAACGACTGGCAGCACTTGCGCCATTTTCCGGAGAAAAACAAGTCGCATTTTTCAACAGCGGTGCTGAAGCTGTTGAAAATGCTGTGAAAATCGCGAGGAAACATACTGGGAGACAAGGAGTCATATCATTTACAAGAGGCTTCCACGGCAGAACATTGATGACTATGACAATGACGAGCAAGGTAAAGCCTTACAAGTTTGGCTTTGGTCCATTTGCTCCGGAAGTGTATAAGGCTCCATATCCTTACACCTACAGAAGGCCTGCGGGGATGGGCGAAGAGCAGTATTCCGCCTTCATGATCGAGCAGTTTGAACAGTTCCTTATTTCCGAGGTTGCACCTGAAACGATTGCCGCCGTCGTCATGGAACCGATCCAGGGCGAGGGAGGATTCATTGTTCCAGACAAGGCGTTTGTCCAAAGAGTCAGGGAAATTTGCACTCAGTATGGAATCGTCTTTGTTGCGGATGAAATCCAGACTGGGTTTGCCCGTACTGGAAAATACTTTGCTATCGAGCATTTCGGAGTAGAGCCTGATCTTGTCACTATTTCAAAGTCAATGGGGGCAGGCGTTCCAATCAGCGGAGTCATTGGAAAAAAAGAACTGATGGACGTGGCCAACCCAGGAGAGCTTGGCGGAACGTACTCGGGCAGTCCGCTTGGCTGTAAGGCTGCACTTGCTGTACTTGACATCATTGAAGAGGAAAAATTGAATGAAAGAGCGACTCACATAGGCGAGAAGCTCACAGCTTCACTGAAGGAACTTGCCTCAAAATATCCGCAAATCGGGGATATACGCGGCATCGGGGCAATGTGCGCAATGGAAATTGTCAAAGACAAGGAAACGAAAAATCCCGATAAAGAAGCTGTCGGCCGAATTGTGAAGGAAGCAGCGGACAGAGGACTCCTTCTTCTGAGTGCAGGCCTTTTCGGCAATGTCCTCCGTTTCTTAATGCCTTTGACTATAACGGACGAACAGCTCGAGGAAGGGCTTCAAATTTTGGAAGAATCTGCAGAAACGGTATTTGCAGGACAGCACGCCGTGCCGCTGGGGAGCTAAAGGAGGATGGATATGATTAAAGAAAAATACGAAATTTATCCAATGTTGATTAACGGGGAATGGGTCGGTCATGACAGCGAATTCCTAACCGAGGTTGTGAACCCTGCCACAGATAAAGTGATCGGTGCCGTTCCTACGGGCGGGACATACGAAGCTGTCCAGGCGGTTGATGCTGCCCAGGAAGCTTTCACCAAATGGTCGAAGAAAACAGCCGACGAACGCTACAAACTTTTATTGAAATGGCATTACCTTATTGAAGAAAATCGTGAAGAAATTGCAAGGATTATGACAACCGAGCAAGGAAAGCCGTTGAAAGAGGCTCTTGGGGAAGTCGACTATGCCAATGGATTCATTTCCTGGTATGCAGAAGAAGGCAAAAGAATTTATGGGGAAACGATTCCTGCTTCGCATCCGAATAAACGGATTCTTGTGAGAAAAGAGCCTGTCGGGGTAATTGCGGCGATCACACCGTGGAATTTCCCGGCCGCTATGATCACAAGAAAGGTTGCACCTGCGCTTGCTGCTGGCTGCACAGCCGTTGTCAAACCAGCAAACCAGACTCCACTTACAGCACTTAAAATGGCTGAATTGGCCATCGAAGCCGGAATTCCTGCTGGTGTCATCAACATCGTAACAGGCAAATCTTCAGAAATTGGAGACGCGTGGCTCCATGATGCACGCGTGACTAAACTTACTTTCACAGGATCAACCGAAGTTGGGAAGCATTTGATGAAGGGAGCTGCGCAAACAGTCAAGAAGATCTCGCTTGAACTGGGCGGAAATGCGCCGTTCATAGTCATGGCTGACGCAAATCTTGAGAAAGCCGCTGCGGGACTTGTACAGTCAAAATTCCGCAACGCCGGCCAGACATGTATCTGTACAAACCGCGTATATGTCCAGCGATCGGTTTCTGAACAGTTCACTAACCTGTTCAAAGCAGAGCTTGAAAAGCTGAAAGTCGGGGATGGCCTTGAACCTGGAGTGGACATTGGGCCGCTGATTGACCAGGCAGCCATTGCAAAAGTCAATACACTTGTGGAAGACGCACTGCAAAAAGGCGGGGAAGTGGCCTACACTGGACAAAAACCTGATGCTGAAGAAGGAAAGTTTCTTGCCCCAAGAATCCTGACAGGCATTACAGACGAAATGCAATGCATGAAGGACGAAATATTCGGGCCAGTGGCACCTATTGCAACGTTTGAGACAGAGGAAGAAGTTCTGAAGAGAGCGAACGACTCTAATTACGGCTTAGCAGCCTATGTATTCACCGAAGATCTCAGCAGAGCCTTTAGAATGAGCGAAGGTCTGGAATACGGTATCGTCGGACTTAATGATCCGCTGCCATCTGCTGTCCAGGTTCCTTTCGGAGGATATAAGGAAAGCGGGCTAGGACGTGAAGGCGGCCATTACGGCATCGAGGAATTCCTCGAAGTGAAATATATTTCTATTGGATTGCAATCATAAGAGATAAAGAAACCCGGCATCATCAAGTATGATGCCGGGTTTCTCTATGTTATATGTTTATTTCCCATGTTTTTCTTGTTTTAAAAAGCCTGAAGTAGTCTAAATAAAGAGCAAATGTTTCAGGGAGGTACGGAAATGGAATTATCGAAAGCAGCGGACATCATGAGGAAAGAACAATTCACGCAGGAGGAATCGGAGGACACAATTGCCATACTTGCTGAGACAAAAGGGCTTAATATCATGTCAGCACACTACTTACTTTATGACAAGAAAGTAAACTGATCCGTCCAGGCAAGTCATTTTTCAGTCTTTCTTTAATCAGGAAACAAAAAGTGCGTTCCACTACCGGAGCGTGCTATTTTTTATTGTGCGCGTGAGGAAGACACTTCCAACTTCATTAGGACCAGGTGCTAACTTCTTACGAAAGAAAACTTCCCCTTAATTATCCTAAAATAACACCTGGGAGAGCAGCCTATAATATTAATACTTTTCAGATATACAACATTTGCCCGATGTAAAGAATTGCAGAGTTCCTCTGTTTATGCTATCCTCGGAAAAATAGATTACAGGTGATAACATTTAAAAATTAATGAAAGCTTCACCGTGAAATTTCTTTTTAATTCTTAGGAGGAGGAGTTTTTATGAGGGATGTAACACTTTTGGATATTTTCGAGCATCCTATCACACAAAAATATGTAAAACGGTCAGGGTTTGCCCACGCCATAGCGGTGGCCTATCATGCTTTTAACCTTGCCAAAGACGGGAACGAGGATGTCGACAGCGCCGCCAAAGCTGGATTTCTCCACGATATCGGCCATTTTACCTGGTACCGGAACGGAAAATGGGATTACGAGCTCTACCGAAAAAATGATATCCACCCCATTAAAGGTGCTGAAAGGGCACACAAGCTGCTTATTCGGCTGGGTGAAAATCCAGTGAAAGCTAAAACGATTTCGTTAGCCATCCTTTTCCATACAGACTCTTTCCTCCCTACTAATGATATTGAGAGGACAAAGCTGCAAAAAGTCGTAAAGTTGGCAGACGAAAAAGACGAAGAGCAGGGCGGCCTTCACCACTATCGAAAAATTGACAGGGAACGTGCGCGGGAAAGCCTCATACGGCTTGATGCTCTAATTGACAAAGAGCTGTCACAGCCAGACAGCGCAGTTTAACAGCATTTCAATCATTTACAGCCGTGCTAAGATCTTTTTCATCAAGGAGCAAACAGCAGGCCAGAAAAAAATTACTATGAAAACAAAAATATCGCGAATTCCCTACTATGATTAGCTAAGTAGTGACGATTTTTTCCTAACATCCTATCTAATTTCAAACATAAGGATTCAGGCATTATTGTCTGAATTTATTTTTCATACTGTAGAAACTGCCTTTTTTGGCGCAGTCGATAAAACCTCCTGATATCCTTCACAATTATTTTCACTATAGAATAAAGTGGTATGGCAATCAGAATGCCGATAAAGCCATACAGGGCCCTGCGGCGATAAGCAGGAGAATAACAGTGATTGGATGAAGGTTGAGCCCTTTTCCCATTACCTGCGGGATGATAAGGTTTCCCTCTAGCTGTTGAACAACGGCCAGAACAATCACGACTTTCAGGGCAGTAAACGGACTGTCGAGAAGAGCGATAAAAAAAGCAGGGATCATTCCCATGACTGGGCCGAAAAAAGGGACGATAGTCAAAAACATGGCGAACATGGCAAGGATAAGTGCAAAATCAAGCCCAATCAATCTGTAGCAGATATACATGAGTACTCCATCGACAAAAGCAATAATAAACTGCCCAGTGACATATGTAAACAGCGCTTTGTCCACATCGGCCAGTATTCTTTTTCCTTCGCCTTCATGCTCCGCAGGAACCAATTTAATGATATACGGCATCAGTTTTTCCTCATCTTTCAGGTAAAAGAACAGAAGGAAGGGTACCACAGCCAGCACAGTTGCAACGCTTGTGATTGTCGACAGGAGCGCGATCGTGTTCTCGCCAAGTTTCTCGGAAATGCTGCGAAGAAACGAAAATGATTTCTCTTTGAGCTTTTGAGTGTCTATAAACCCTAAATTATTTTCTTTCATCACTTTTTCCGAATCTGTAGAAAACTCTTCCACTTTCTCAGGGAACTGACCTGTAATATCGGAGATTTGCTCACCAACCATTGGTCCAGCAAAATAAAAGAAGGTGAAAATCAAACCACCTACCGCAAAAAAGACGAGCAGAAATGCTGACCACTTTTGGAAGTTTTTTTGCAAGCAGCCGCACCGGCGTCCTCAATTTATAGTAGAGTAAGCCTGCAATCAATACCGGAAAGAAAATGGCTGCAATAAACTCCTGGACGGGCCATACAAAAAAATCAATCTTGCCCAACATAAAGATAATAAGCAGAACGAGCAGCATCCCCGTACTTTACTTAAAAAACGGTTTATTCAACCACATACCAGTACCCCTGTATATTTTGTCTATCGTATATTTCTTTCCCCTGTAAGTAAAACAGTTAAACCAAGCAAGGAAATAATAGATCAAATTATGTAAAAAAAATAAACTGCCAGGCAATGTGCCAGCAGTTTATTTGACGAAGGAACGCGAACGCTCAGAGATAAAATCCGCAATGAAAACAAGAATTAAATAGCAAACGAGGAGGAGCGATACCTCCGTGTAATGGAAGAAACTCATGTTTAACTTGAACTGCTGGCCAAGACCGCCCGCACCAACCATTCCAACTACGATGGTCGTACGCATGATGACTTCCCACCGGTAGAGAATATAGGTTAGGAACTGGGGCAACACGGCAGGGAGGACTCCATACAGCAAAATTTGCGTTTTACTTGCGCCTGCTGCCGCGAGATTCCTGACAGGCCGGGAATCACTGTCCTCAATCGCCTCCGCACAAAGCTTGCCCAGGATTCCGAAATTATGGAGTGCGAGCGCAATGGCTCCCGGCAGTATGCCTGGCTTGAAAATAAAGATGACAATCATAGCCCAGACAAGCTCGGGAATTGCCCTGCTCACAACATATGAAGCTCTTATAAGTCCGTATGAAAGCCAGCTATGCCATTTTTGCGACAATGTAAGTGTTCCGTCAGCTACATTGCGGGCTGCAGGAATAACTGTCAGAAACATGACAATCGTGGAAAAGCCAATCGCCATCATACTCATCTGCAGTGTCTCACGGGTGAGTCCCAAGGCCTGTTTCCAGCTTGTCTTGCTAAGAAACGCATTGTTATCTTCTCCGACCCCTATGAGTCCTTTGAAAAATTCCGCAGCATGCGAGGCGTTCTTTTCCGTAAACAATTCCGATAGACTTGCATTTTCAGCAACGATGACAAAATACCAGGAACCTATGAAAAGAAGGAAGAAAAGCATCATTGAGAGTGTAACAAAATTCATCTTTCTCATTTTTATGAACCGAGCCTCCTTCTCAACAGCGTGCTCCATCCGTCAATAATAACAACAAGGAGGATGAGGAAGAAAAGGAACGTCCACATCTGACTGTAGGCAAGATCATCAAGCGAAAGCTGAATTTGGTACCCGAGACCGCCCAATCCAATGAAACTCATAATGGCACTTGAACGGACCGAGCATTCAAACCGATACATTGAGTAGCTGATAATTCCCGCTCTGACAATCGGCAGGTAGCCGTAAAAAATGCACTGCCATGCAGAAGCGCCAGTCATTTTTAACGCCTGGATTGGTTCGGCCGGAACATCTTCCAGCATTTCGGCAAAAATCCGTCCAAGCATACCGCCATAAGGGATGGCCAAGGCAAAAATGGCGGCATATGGTGTCAGACCGAATGAAGCCACAAAAATCAGGGCCCAGACAAGCTCATGAATGGCCCGCATAAAACTGAGCACTCCCCGGAAAATACGCTTTAACCATCTCCTGCTCTTATTCCCTGGAGCAAGGATTCCGGACGCAAGCAATCCCAGAAAAAAAGCCAGCACGAGAGCGAGGCTCATCCCGGCAGTCGCATAGGCAAGCGTAATCCAGGCAGACTCCAATGCAAGCATAATCATGTCAGGAGAAAAATCCGGATGGAGCGCAGCTTCAAAAATTTGTCCTGCCATCGCCAGTCCTCCCGCATGCAAGAGTCCTTTATCCCAGTCGACAGGGAGGAGGCTCCAAACGAAAGCCAGCAAAAGGATGAAGGTTAAAATTTTTCGTTTATGCAATTCAAAGTTCATCATTTCTGACTATTCCCTTCCAAACTGTAAAGTTCAGCAAGCAGGGTGTCGGACACTTCGGAAACAGGACGATCAAAAAAGAGTTTTCCATCCTTCAAAGCAATCACCCTTGAAAAATATTTCAGGGCGTAGTCAACAGAGTGAAGGGAGGCCACCAATGTTTGGTTTTCCTCCGCGGCAATCCTTGTCAGCATCTTCAATATATCTTCCGCTCTCGCTGGGTCGAGGGAGGCCACTGGTTCATCAGCAAGAATGATTTCAGGATCTTGGACAAGCAGCCTCGCTAATGCTACGCGCTGCTGTTCTCCTCCAGAGAGGCTGGAAGTGCGCTCGAAAACCTTATCTGAAAGGCCAACTCGGTCCAGCGCTTCAATTGCTCTTCCTTTGTCCTGGGGAATAAGCAGGGAAAGGACTGACTTCCACAAAGACCAGTCAGACAGCCTGCCCGCAAGGACATTGTGGATGACGGCAAGCTGCGGCACAAGATCGAATTGCTGGCGAACCATCCCTATCTTCTGCGCGCGGCTTTTCCTGTCACAATATGAATCAAGAGGCTTTCCATCTACCAAAATCTCGCCGTCGTCAGCCGGGAGCATGGAGGCAAGAATATTAAGCATCGACGTTTTACCTGCACCGCTTGGGCCAATAACGGCCACGTGTTCGCCTTTATTTATAACAAAAGAAAGGGAAGATAATGCTATCTTCCGCCCATAGTGTTTCGATATTCTATTTAGTTCAATCATGGTCTCTTGGGCCACTTTTGATCACCTACTTGATAATTTTCAGCTGTTTCGCCACTTTTTCAATGGCCGCATAGTTGTCGTTGTCTGTCTCGATGAATTTGTCTGTCTGAAGAAGTTCCATGATTTCATTATCATCAGACTTCATGCTTAGAAGTGCAGCTTTTACTTTTTTCTTTGTCGCGTCGTCCATTTTATTGACCGTCCAGTGATAGTCATAATAAGGAGGTGTTTTATAGAATACAGAAACTTTGTCTGTATCCACTTTTCCTTCCTTAACTGCCGCATCCCATACTGAGACGTTCAGCGCACCTGTCTGGAATGCACCCGATTCCACAAGTTTGTATGTCTTGTCATGCGAACCCGAATAGTTGGGAGTACCATCAAGATCAGTATCAGGGTTAACGCCAGCCTCATTAAGAAAGTAGCGGGGCATCAAGTGGCCAGAAGTTGAGCTTTCACTTCCAAAAGTGAAGGTTTTTCCTTTTAAATCCTCAAGCTTTTTGATTTCCACACCTTTTTGGGCAATAAATACGCTTTGAAACTCTTTATCAATCGGCCTTTGTGCGACCGCTTCAGCTTCAGGGACCAAATTTCTGGCCTGGACGCCGGTGAGCCCGCCAAACCACGCCATTTTAATCTCTCCGCGGTCGAATGCTGTTACAAGCGCCGAATAATCGACAGAAGGGACATATTCTACCTTAAGGCCTGTTTTTTCCCCAAGGTCTTTTGCGAAGTCGTCCATGCTTCTATTTAAATCCGCAGCATTCTGGTCGGGGATAGCGCCAATTTTAAATGCTTTTTCGTTCTCTTTACTTTTTCCTTTGTCGCTTTCCGAGGAGCAGGCGACTAGGGAAAAGAGTGCCATCATTGCTACTAATACCATAAGCATTTTTTTCATGTTGCAGTCTCCTTTAATGGCAATATACATATCAAATACTACACCTGAATGAAAAAGATTATCAATTCAATATATCAATTACATTTATATTCAAGTATCTATTTACTAGATAACATAAAAACAACCTGATGGAATCACCAGGTTGTTTTTTGTTATAGCTAGGATAGTTTCCCTGCCCACTCTTCTACATTCCAAATCTTCGTGACCCAGTCTTCATAGAAATCAGGCTCATGGCTGACGAGGACAATCGTCCCTTTGTAGGCCTTTAACGCCTTCCTCAGTTCTTCTTTTGCTGAAACGTCAAGATGGTTGGTCGGCTCGTCAAAGACTAGCCAGTTGCTTTCATGCATCATCAACTTACAAAGGCGTACCTTTGCCTGCTCTCCACCGCTCAATTGATTAAGCGGGCGGGAAATATGTTCATTTTTCAGCCCGCAGCGTGCCAGGGCAGCCCTTACCTGATGCTGGTCCAGCGCAGGGAACTCATTCCATACATCATCAATTGGCGTGATCTTGCCAGCTTTGACTTCCTGCTCGAAGTAGGAAGGGAACAGGAAGTCTCCGCGTTCGATCCTTCCGCTAAGCGGCGAAATTTTTCCAAGCATCGTTTTTAGAAGAGTGGATTTACCGACCCCGTTCATGCCGACAATGGCGATTTTTTCACCGCGTTCAACAGTAACTGACATTTTCGGGAACAATGGATGGTCATACCCAATCTCGAAATCCATTCCTTCAAACACATAACGGCTGCTGCTCCGTGATTCCTTGAATTCAAAGGAAGGTTTGATTGCGGTTTCCGGCCGGTCAATTCTTTCCATTCTGTCAAGCTGTTTTTGCCTGCTCTTTGCGCGGCCTGTTGTGGAGTAGCGAGCCTTATTTTTGGCGATGAAATCTTCTTGTTTCTTGATGAATTCTTTTTGTTTTTCATAGGCATTTAAATGCTGGTTTTTATTGATTTCTGCCAATTCAAGGAACTTTTCATATGTTGCTGTATAGCGCGTAAGCTTTGAAAATTCCAAATGGAAAATGACATTTGACACAGAGTTCATGAATTCCGTGTCATGGGATATCAGGATGAAAGCATAAGGGTAATCCTTGAGATAGCCAGACAGCCAGCGGATGTGCTCAACATCGAGATAGTTCGTCGGCTCATCTAGCAGGAGCACTTTAGGCTGTTCGAGCAATAATTTTGCAAGAAGGAGCTTCGTCCGCTGTCCGCCGCTCAGTGCTGCGACATCTCTGTCAAGGCCGATAGCATCTAGGCCGAGGCCGCGGGCTGCTTCTTCAACTTTGATATCGAGGGTGTAGAAACCGCCAGCATCAAGTTCATCCTGGATTTCGGACATTTGTTCAAGCAGCAATTCCAGTTCTTCTGGTGATGCTTCTGCCATCTTTCCAGTTACTTCATTTAACTCTTCTTCTTTTTTAAAAAGTGGAAGGAAAGCGTCCCGCAGAATATCCCTGATGGTCTTCCCTGGTGTCAGGACGGTATGCTGGTCAAGATATCCGTATTGTGTACCAGGAGTCCATTCCACTTTTCCAGAATCATGGATGAGCTGGTTCGTGATGATATTCATCAGCGTAGACTTTCCAACCCCATTTGCACCTACAAGGCCGGCATGGTCTTCTGCCAGCAGCCGGAAGGATACATCCTTAAACAGTGTCCGGTCACCGAAAGTATGGCTTAATTGATCAACAGTCAATAGACTCATGTTATAACATCCTCGCTTTTGTCTTAAGTCAATAAGTTTATATCCATTATACGATGATACTAAATTACAGGCTTTTCGACCAGCACTTTATAAAGGTAAAAAAGCAGGCATGATTAATTTGCGCTCCTAAGGGAAAAGACAGTGAATGGAGAACTTTTTATTCGAAGGAGGAAGAACATGAAAGCTATTGTTATAGAACAATACGGCGGAAAAGAAAACCTGAGGGAGAGAGAAGTGCCAACCCCTATCCCGAAAGAAGGGCAAATTTTGATAGAAATGAATGCCACTTCTATCAATCCGATTGACTGGAAGGTGCGCGAAGGGTACTTAAAGGACATGCTTCCATTCGACTTTCCAATCATACTGGGGTGGGATGCAGCGGGAACTGTTAAAGTAGTAGGGCCTGGCGCCTCAAAGTTCGCTGTTGGCGAGAGAGTATTTGTCCGTCCTGAAACGACCAGGTTTGGCTGTTATGCTGAATATATCGTGACGGAGGAATCGTTAGCAGCAAGAATTCCGGAAAATATAAGTTTCGAGGAAGCCGCGTCGATTCCTCTGGCGGGTTTGACTGCCTGGCAGGCTCTCTTTGATGCTGGAGGTCTTGAGGATGGAGGAAAAGTACTGATTCACGCAGGATCCGGCGGGGTAGGAAGTTTGGCGATTCAGCTCGCTCGCGAAAAAGGAGCCCATATTGCAACAACAGCAAGCAGCAAAAACCATTCCATGCTAAAAGAACTTGGGGCAGATATATGTATTGATTATAAAAACACCAAGTTTGAGGAAGTGCTGGAAGGATATGATCTAGTTTTCGATACGATGGGCGGAAGTATTCAGTCTGAGAGTTACAAGGTGCTGAAAAATGGAGGTAGGCTCGTGTCTATCGTTGAGCCGCCAAACGAAAATGTTGCCGATCAGTTTGGGGTTAATTCGGCCTTTGTCTGGCTGAAGCCTGACGGGAAAGAGCTTGGAGAACTTGCCGGGCACATGAAAGAAGGAAAATTGAAGCCGATTGTTGGACATACGTTCGATTTTACCGAGGCTGGACTTCGTGAGGCTCACGCATTAAGTGAGTCGCATCATGCAAAAGGGAAGATTGTCATAAAGATAAAAGAATGAAACGATTTTTACACTATCTACCAAAACACCATGGCCCTTTTTAGGGAATCTTGGCGTTTATTATCGAAAAATTTGAAAAAACCAATGCTTATTGATGCCAAAATATACCTCGCTTTGCTATAATTGTATATATAAAGGAGGGGTTAGTATGAAGGCGACAGGTATTGTAAGAAAAACCGATCAGCTCGGCAGAATTGTCATCCCAATGGAATTACGTAAAAAAATGGGCATCCATGAGAATGATCCACTTGAAATCTTTGTGGATGAAGATACAATCATCCTCCAAAAATATCAGCCGGATATGACCTGTATGGTAACTGGAACAGTAAGCACGGACAATGTGTCCCTCGCAGGCGGAAAAATTTGCCTGAGCCAGGAAGGCGCAGAACTATTAATGAGGGAATTACAGGACTATTTGTTAACAACATGATAACTTCAGCTAATGATATAGGGAACCTGCCTAAGCAGGCTGCCAAGTCCAAAAAAAGCCTTCGACTTTGAAGGCTTTTTTTATAGGGTAAGAAAATTCACCCTCAAAATTATCCAGTTATGTACTGCGTGCACCTTGATACGCAGTGAACCGGTGCTTCCGCTTTTCTTATTTCCCGGTATCGTTTGATTTTCGGTCACTTTTTTTGAATTCATCATCGAGTACGGGTTTTTCTTTATCCGCATCACCATCGGAAGAGCAGCCTGCAGCTCCTGTTGACAACAGCAGCACTGCTGTTAAGGGCATTCCATACTTTCTCCAGGTTTTCTTGTTCATCTTTACCCTCCTATCTCTGGTACATAAGTTTTACGTTACTATACCCAATATTTTAGAGTTTAAAATCGTAAACGCTGTTATTGGTTTCAGAGCCAGTTTTGACCAAGCAGTATTTACTGTTATAATGTGAACGGAAGATAATTGGGCTGCGGTTCGTCTTTTGCTGGGAATCGGTGCCTGCCAGAGGGAATATCCGGTTTTTATTCTGTTATTTTTTATATCGTGTTAATTTTTGCAGGGGAGTCGCCGAAAAAATAAAGGGAATGGAATATTTTTAAAGAATACTACATTATATTGGATTAAAAGAGGAAAACAGACTTAAATTTTACTTAAAAAAGCAATCAAGAAAGGGCAGCGTGTTATATGAAAAAGCATATACCTAATCTTTTTACATTCGGAAATCTATTTTGCGGCTATTTATCAATAAGTTATATTATGAACAATGATGCCAGGAACGCGACCATCCTTATTTTTATTGCCATCATGCTTGATGCAGTTGATGGAAGAGTGGCAAGAATTCTCGGTGTTTCAAATCCAATCGGGAAAGAACTTGATTCTCTAGCAGATATCGTCTCATTTGGAGTGGCGCCTGCATTCCTGGCAGCACATACATATTTCAGTGACTTTCATATATACGGAATTATGATGGCGGGATTGTTCCCGGTTTTTGGTTCATACAGACTTGCACGCTTTAATATCACTTCCTCGGAAGAATCACTAAAGCATTTCTCCGGGATTCCCATTACGCTGGCAGGGGGCATTGTCACTTTTCTGGTGCTGCTACATAATTACATCCATACAGGCCTATTTTTAATTCTATTCTACGCTCTTTGCTTCCTGATGGTCAGCACAGTAAGAATCCCAAGTTTCAAAAAAATAGGTCTTCCAAAAAACAGCATGTTGATTACATTGTTTATCTTTTATATGGTTTACCTTGCAGCCAAGACCAAGTTTGAACAAGTGCCATTCTTCTTTTACGTTGCGCTCGGAACTTATATTCTTTTCATTGTCGTAAGGTATATGAAAGAAAAGGAAACAAGGATCACTTTCATTAAGATGCCGCTGCCAAAGCGATTGAAAATCAAAGGATTCAAATTCAGAGGTAAGAAAAGAAAACCAAAATGATGAGAGAAAAAGGAAAAGGAGACCCAACCAGGGTCTCCTTTCCTTTTTCCTTTCAATGTCCTGCGGCACTAAATTTCAATCGCGCCTGTAAATAGTTCAATAATAGCCCAAACAGCTAGGAGGAAAATGGCAAACGCGACAGCAAGTTCGCTTTTGCCAAAATATTTCTTTTTTTGGGCTTCTTTTTCAGCAATCATATACACTATAATGCCTGGTGCGTATAGAACCATCGTAAGAAGGAGGTATTCCATTCCCGCAGCGTATACAAGCCAGATGGCGTAGATGCTTGATACTATCCCTAAAATGATGTCTTTCGTCCGGCTTTCCGTGACGGCATATCCATTCCCGGTCAAAGAAATCTTAAGCTGAAACAGGGCCGAGAACAGATATGGGAGAAGAATTGCGGATGAAGCAAGTGAAAAAGCAAAATTATACGGTTTGTCTGAAATCAGGAATGTAAGCAAAAATACCTGGATAAGAGAATTTGTGAGCCACAGGGAATGCGTTGGCGCTTTGTTTTTGTTTTCCTTGGCAAACCACTTAGGAAAAACATGGTCCTTTGCTGCAATATATGGTATTTCTGCTGCAAGCAGCGTCCATCCAAGCCAGGCTCCAAGGAGGGAAATGATCAGCCCAGCATTGATCAGGGCAGCACCCCATTTGCCGACAATATGCTCAAGAACATAAGCCATGGAAGGATTCTCAAGTCCTGCGAGCTCTGAATTAGACATGATTCCGAGTGACAGGAGTGAAACCAGGACATAAATGAACAGGGTACCTACAAGTCCAATTACAGTTGCACGGCCAACATCCTTTTTGTTTTCGGCCCGTCCTGATAAAACGACCGCTCCTTCAACCCCGATGAATACCCACAGTGTCACAAGCATCGTACTTTTCACTTGCTGGCCAACCGAACTCCATTCAAAAGCAGCGCCGCCTTTTCCCCAAAAATCTGCTGTGAACTGATCTATGTTGAAGGCAAATATGCCAATGATAATAAAGAGGAGTACAGGGATGAGCTTTGCAATCGTCGTGACCAGATTGACAAGAGCAGCAGAGTGAACGCCACGAAGAACCAGTGCATGGACTAGCCATAGCATGACAGAGGCGCCTACCACTGAGGCCATATTCTGTCCGCCGTCAAAGGTTTTAAAGAAATATCCAATAGCACTGAACATCAAGGTTGCATAAGCGATATTCCCAAGCCAGGCACTAAGCCAGTATCCAAATGCGCTGTTGAATCCCATGAAACTCCCGAATCCTTCCTTCGCGTAGCTGTAAATTCCTCCCTCAAGTTCCGGTTTCCTTACAGCCAGGTTTTGGAATGACAGCCCTAGTGCAACTATACCGATTCCGGTGACTGCCCAGCCGATAATGATAGCGCCCGCATTCGCCCCTGATGACATATCGCTTGCTAGGTTGAATGCACCGCCGCCTATCATCGACCCGATGACAATCGCGATGAGTGAAAAGAATCCAAGTTTCTTTTGGTTACCCATGTTCCTCACCTCATGAAAATTTATTAGATAAAAAGAGGGGCTGGCTCTTTTGATCCCGTAAAAATAACACATCACAAGAAGATACAAAAGCTGTCAAAGTATATCGTTTGACACTACTTCCCGTGTTTTTCGTTCGTTGTACCAAGAATAGGAGAGGAAGAGAAAAACAACAGCTAATACGAGAAGCCTCAAAGGTATTTGCTGATCAGCCTCACCTGACGATTCTATATGAAGGACTGAAAAAACAGACATAAAAATTATATTTGCAGTCCATGGAGCTACCAAGCTGCCGGTAAAAAAGGCTAAAAGGCCCAAGGCATATCCAAACATCACAAAAAAGGTAAAGCCTATTAATATTTCCCCAAGTGCGACGGAAGGAAAGGTATCAGTGATAAAAATAGTCCCGATTGGCAAAACAGAATGCCAAACACTGTAAAGACATGCCTGAACCAGATTAAGCTTTAGAAAGGTGACGTTTGTAATATCATGAAGAATAGCGCCTCTAAAAAGGCCTTCATCGAGAAAGGAGTCCATGATGCTAGGAAGGAGGATGGCCAAGACAGGCTTGAGATATATTGGGAGGGAATAGTCGGAAACACCGTTCCCTCCAGAAGCGGCAAGCATGATGCCTGGATTCTCACCGTTCATCATGATGAGCAGAAAGTCGATTGTGTAGGAGATGAAGAGGGCAGTTGCAATCAAAAGCATTCCTGTTACAAAACAGCAAGGGCAGCGGCCTGTATGGATTCCGATCGACTTAAGGTCCTTGTTGCCTGCGGCGAGATAGAAGATCAGGAAAAGAAGACCTGCTGTATTGGTAATGGTAATAGGCACGTTCTTTTCTGGAATGCCAATCAAAAAGATATCAATAGCCTTGATTCCCAAACATGCGAGAAACAAGAGGGACAATCGGGATACTGGGGTAGTGCCCACCGGAGAACTGAACTTAAACATGTTTTCAGCCCCTTATTTTTTCAAAGTAACAAGAAAAATTTCGCTAGCTCTCATAACTTTCATTTTCAGTATATATGAAAAAAATAAACAGAGTTGAGTTTAAAAGTGATAATTTTCTAACAAATTGGAACAATATGTTTTTTTATAGTCAAAATGCCCCATGTATTTTGGGGAAGCCTATTAATTGAATAAATTTTTCAGCAGACTATGTCCCTCATGTGTGTACAGAAAAGGATTTTATGATAAAGTATATTTGAGAAAAAACAGTTAATCCGGGATGGGACAATTTTGCTTTGTCCATGCTGAATAGACAATTGTGTTTGCTTTTGAAATGGAAGGGGGATTTTCATGTCAAGTAAAATATTAGATGTATTCCTGAAGGAAAACTTAGAGGACTTGAAGCAAAAGGGTTTGTACAATACCATTGACCCGCTTGAAAGCCCGAATGGCCCGATTATCACCATTAACGGCAGGAATCTAGTCAATCTTTCATCCAATAACTATTTGGGACTGGCAACAGATGAGCGCTTGAAAGAAGCTGCAATCGCTGGAGTGAAGAAATACGGAACAGGAGCAGGCGCTGTTCGTACTATTAATGGTACCCTGAAAATTCACCTTGAACTGGAAGAAAAGCTGGCAGCATTTAAAAAAACGGAAGCTGCAATTGCTTATCAGTCAGGCTTTAATTGCAATATGGCTGCAATTTCAGCAGTAATGGACAAAAATGATGCCATTCTATCAGACGAATTGAATCACGCATCCATCATCGACGGATGCCGCCTTTCTAGGTCGAAAATCATCCGATTCAACCATTCCGACATGGAAGACCTTCGCGCCCGTGCTAAAGAAGCGAAAGAATCCGGCCAATTCAATAAAATCATGGTTATCACGGATGGTGTCTTTTCAATGGATGGAGACATTGCCAAACTGCCTGAAATTGTTGAAATTGCCGAAGAATTCGACTTGATCACTTATGTGGACGATGCGCACGGCTCAGGTGTGCTTGGGGACGGAGCAGGAACAGTCAAGCACTTTGGCCTGTCTGACAGGATTGATTTCCAAATTGGCACCCTTTCAAAAGCAATCGGAGTTGTCGGAGGCTATGTCGCAGGGAAGCAGTCATTGATTGACTGGCTTAAAGTCCGAAGCAGGCCATTCCTGTTCTCCACATCCCTGACACCTGCTGATGTCGCTGCATGCATTAAAGCGATTGAGATCTTGACAGAAAGCACTGAGCTAAACAAAAAGCTTTGGGAAAATGCCGACTATTTGAAAGTAGGCTTGAAAAAGCTTGGATTTAATATTGGTCACAGCGAAACGCCTATCACGCCTTGCATTATTGGGGATGAGGTAAAAACACAGGAATTCAGCAAACGGCTTAACGATGAAGGGGTATATGCCAAATCCATCGTATTCCCGACTGTTCCTAAAGGCACAGGACGCGTGAGGAACATGCCTTCCGCCGCCCATACAACAGAGATGCTGGACAGGGCACTCGCAGTATATGAAAAGGTCGGCAAAGAAATGGGACTGATTGGCTGACCTGCAGTTCAGCTCATTCCAAACAGGCAGGACTGACCTGCCATTTTCAAACTGTTATACGACGGGATAGATGTGGAGGAATACAGGATGAAGAAAATAATGATTACTGGTGCCCTAGGTCAAATCGGCTCAGAACTTACAGGCAGGCTAAGGGAGATTTACGGTGTGGATAATGTATTGGCCACCGATATAAGGACGAATGAAAGCGAAGCTGCAAAGGGAGGGCCTTTTGAAGTACTTGATGTAATGGATTCAAAGAAAATGGCCGATATCGGAAAAAAACATGGTGCTGATACCATTGTCCATATGGCTGCCCTGTTGTCAGCCACTGCAGAGGCAAATCCCGTTTTCGCCTGGAATCTTAATATGGGTGGATTGATGAACGCACTTGAAACAGCTCGCGAACTTAAATGCCAGTTCTTTACTCCAAGCTCGATTGGAGCTTTTGGCCCGAGTACGCCTAAAGACGCAACGCCGCAGGATACCATCCAGCGCCCAACAACGATGTATGGTGTGAACAAAGTAGCTGGCGAGCTATTGGCAGACTATTATCATCAACGTTTTGAAGTGGATACAAGAGGCCTGAGATTTCCTGGATTGATTTCTTATGTGGCGCCTCCTGGAGGAGGAACCACTGATTACGCGGTTGAAATTTATTATGAAGCTATCAAAAATGGCCGTTACACCTCCTATATCGGAGAAGGCACGTATATGGATATGATGTACATGCCAGACGCTCTTAATGCGATTGTCAATCTAATGGAGGCAGATGCATCCCAGCTGAAGCACCGAAATGCATTCAATGTAACGGCAATGAGCTTTGCACCGGAAGAAATCGCAGCAGAAATCAAAAAGCATATCCCGGGTTTTGAAATGAACTATGACGTTGATCCTATCCGGCAAAACATCGCCGACAGCTGGCCGAACTCTATCGATTCATCTGCAGCAGCAGAAGAATGGGGCTTTAAAGCAAATTACAGCCTTGCTTCCATGACAACGGACATGCTTGAAAAGCTGAAGGTGAAAATTGGCTGAGAGAAAGTAACATAAATACTGATCACGTTGAAGCATATTAAGGTTTTCCTTAATATGCTTTTTTAGGGAGTGGCACATTGGACAAACAAAAAAGGCTAATCATCCTTATTCATGAAATCTACGGAATCAACCCACACATGGAATTCATAACCCAATCTTTTCATCATTTAGGATTCGATGTCCTTTGCCCCAATTTATATCCCGTTGATAAACGATTTTCTTACGATCAAGAACAAGAAGCCTATGATTATTTTATTAACAATATTGGATTTTCGAATGCAGCGCATATCATTCAAGTACTAATTAAAGAGAATAAGGAAAACTACCAACAAGTTTTCTTGACAGGATTCAGTATTGGCGCAACTGTTGCTTGGTTATGCAGCGATAAAGTTCCTGTTGACGGAATTGTGTGTTTCTATGGTTCAAGAATAAGGGACTACATCCAAATTGTTCCCAGGTGCCCGGCATTGCTGTTATTCCCCTCCGAGGAAAAGTCCTTTGATATTCAGGCCCTGCTAAAAAAGTTAAACAGAAAAGAGAAAGTATATATCCAGCTGTTCGATGCCAATCATGGTTTTGCTAATCCATACAGCAGTGAATTTTGCAAAAAGTCTTTTGATGAATCTTTTCGGCTCATTTCTTCAATGCTCTTAAAGTCCGGCTCTTAATCTTAGGTGATGACTGGTTTAACCAGCAGCCAAACAGCTGGTTTTGTTTTTTCTTGCTATAACTTTCCAAAAGTGACTGATTTCTCGAAATTATTATAAGAAACTATTAAGTTTACAATAGAGGAGCGGCTTTGTATTCTCAATATATAGATGAGAAGACGTTACAGGAGGATACCCGCTATGCAAACCCTGGGAATCGTTTTTGGGTCATTGATTGTGGCCATTGCATTCAATTTATTTTTGATCCCACACCAAATTTTAAGCAGTGGATTTGGCGGGATTTCGATGATGATTGGAATGCTGACGCCAATGGACACAGGGGTTGCCAATTTCCTTTTGAATTTGCCTCTCTTGGTGCTCGGATATCTCAAACTAGGGAAGAAATTCATTTGGAATACGGTGCTCTCTGTTTTGGTCCTTTCCGCAGGCCTTTACGCACTACCGGCAGGCAGCATAGCTGAAAACGAAATCCTTTCTGCCCTTTTTGGGGGCGCAGTCGCAGGGCTCGGCATCGGGATTGTTTTTCGCTCCGCAGGTTCTACCGGCGGAATCGACATTATCGCAATGATTGTTACAAGGAAAAAGGATTTCCCAATTGGCATGCTGCTTTCCAGCATGAATGCTGTGGTCATTTTGGCCAGCGGTTTTTTCTTCGACTGGGATACCGCCTTAACTACACTTGTCTCCATTTACACAACAGGTAAGGTCATCGATGCGGTCTACACGCACCATATGAAATTAACGCTGATGATTATAACCGGTAAAGGCGAAGAAATGAAGAAACAGCTTCTTGGCAATATATATCACGGCTTAACCGTCCTAGACGGAATTGGCGGTTACTCAAATGAGCGCAGAAATGTACTGATGACCGTTATCTCCCGCTATGAATTAGCGCAAGTAAAGTCACTCATTGCCAATGTAGACCCAACCGCCTTTGTCAACATTACTGAAACAGTCGAAGTCATGGGTTTGTTCCACAAAGATACAGGCTGAGAAAAAGAGGATGAAAAAGATTGCCACCACTAAGCTTTACGCTTGGAGTGAGGCAATCTTTTTTTATTAAAAGAGGCGTGAAAGGATGGAGTCAAAAAAAAGATCGCCTTACCCTGCTAAGATTAGCTAAAGTAATGACGACCCTTTCCAAACATGCTACCTATTTACTTCTATCAGTTTTCCGCTGTATTCCTTTACCCGGCCAATGATTGTCGCGCTTGAAAGGCCGGCCTTGCGGGCAGCCTGTACATACAATTCTGCTTCCTCTTCAGGCAGCGCAGCCAACAGTCCGCCAGATGTGATGGCGTCAGCAAGAATCAGTTGCTCTTCTGGAGAAATATCATGGTAGACCACATCGTTTTCCAGCCATTTATGATTGGCTTTAGAACCACCAGGGACAACTCCTTTTGCGGCGAGCTCATACGCACCCTCGAGAACTGGAACGCTCGACAGGTTTATTTCCAGTGTCACACGGCTGCCGCGTGCCATCTCGCTGCTATGGCCCAGAAGCCCAAAACCAGTCACATCTGTCACTGCATGCGGATTGAAAGTCTCCAGTGCTTCAGCTGCAGATTTATTAAGCAGCGCCATTACTTCGGTCACAGCCTCTTCTTGCTTAGCAGTGACAGCACACCGTTTGATTCCTGTCGTCATGATGCCGACACCAATCGGTTTAGTAATAACAAGTACATCACCAGGCAGAGCGCCAACGTTCTTCCAGATTTTTTTTGGATGCGCAATCCCTGTGACGGATAATCCGAATTTCGGTTCCTGATCATCAATCGAGTGGCCGCCTACTGTAACGGCTCCGGATTCCTTCACTTTGTCCCCGGCTCCTCGCAAGATTTCGGCAAGGATATCAGGCCCAAGTTTTTTAACGGGATAGCCGACAATATTCAGAACTGTTTTCGGTTGTCCTCCCATTGCATAGACATCGCTCAGCGCATTGGCTGCTGCAATTTGACCAAACATATATGGATCATCCACTATTGGGGTAAAGTAGTCGACAGTCTGAATCAGGGCTATCGTATCCGTCAGCTGGTAAACGCCGGCATCATCTGAAGTTTCATGGCCAACCAGAAGTTCGGGAACAGGATTTTGTTTCGGCAGCAGACGCAAAACTTGCGTCAAGTCCTCAGGACTAATTTTGCAGCCTCAGCCCGCTTTTGTTGATAATGACGTAAGTCGAATCTTCTCATGTTCGCTCAACTAAAACACCTCCAAATTCCAGTATACATGAGGGGAATTGTAAAATCACCCTGCAATCCTTTTTGTTGCGGATAAAACAGTTTTCCACTAAAATGACTTTAAAAACCTAAAAAGAATGGAGGAACTACTTTGAAAACGTTTGATGTCACCATCACGTTTTGCATGCAATGAAACTATGCGCCTAAAGCTGCGAGTTTCGCAGAAGAATTATTTACTCATTTTAATAAGGCAATTGAAAAAATGGTACTTATTCCGAGCTCTGGGGGAGCCTTCGAAATCGTGGTCAATCATCAGCTCCTTTATTCAAAACTCTCCACAGGAGTATTTCCCTCATCAAGTGAGATCATTAAAAGAATGGAAGCATAGCTGCCTGTATACGGCAGCTATGCTTTTTACTATGAAATAATACAAGCCATTCATATTACAAAAATCCTTGAATACATATAAGGGGAGCTTATCCAAATCTGTTCCGGTACCCCGGAATGTGTAATGCGGGTTGATAAAGGATGCATTCTTTTTTCAGAAAAAACGGCCTGGTCCTTGCAGGCGGTATTATCCAGGGTTTTGGCATGGGCGTATTCCTGTTTCCGCACTCCATTCCTTCCGGGGGAGCAGGGGGACTGGCCGTACTTTTGAATTACTGGCTGGACCTTGATATGGGGCTGGCACTTTGGCTGGTAAATTTTTCAATGTTGGTAGCGGCTATAAGATTTCTTGGAAACAGCGTAGCCCTCTGGACAATGGTATCTATCACCATGACGTCATTTTCCGTCTATTTTTTCCAAGAGCTTCTTCATCTACCTGTGAGGACGCTCTGGATTGACATCTTATTTGGATCACTTTTTCTTGGAGCAGGTGTTGGAATCCTGCTTCGGGAAGGTGTATCAAATGGCGGAGTCGGAGTCATCGCACTGATTATTGCGACATACCGGAACACACTCCCGGGCAGGCCGCTGTTCTGGATCAATGGACTGATTTTTCTCCTTACCGCTTCCATCATCAACTGGCAAATCATCATCCAGGCACTTTTAAGCCAGTGGATTTCCACGAAAGTGGTGGACCTTGTATGCAGTCTTGAGTTTTACGGTACCTATACGCTTGGGATGAGGAAAAAGTGAAAGGCATCACTCGGCTACACGTACTTATAGCGGACTGATGCTTTTTTCTTTTTGCCGTCCGATTTCGCCACACGGATTAAAAGAAGTGCGAGGAGGCCAACAATAAGCGTCAAGGACGCCAGTGACAAGAACATTCCAGTCCTGGACCAGTCCATCAGCCGCGTTAGGATGGGAGGGCCGACGGCAACACCCAAAAACCGGACCGATCCATACAAAGATGTTACGAACCCTCTCCGTTCCTTACCGACAGACCCTGTGATCAAGCTATTGATGCAAGGAAGGACCAGACCAGTCCCTATGCTGCTAAACACAAGGATAAACAGGAAAGGGACGAGCTTCTCGACAAGTGTAAGAAGCAAGTAAGATACAGTCATGAGCATAAACCCAAGTACAATCAATCGTTTCATCAAATACATATTTTTACCGATTTTCGCACCGGTAATATAGGATGTTGTACCCATTACAAGCAATGGAATGGCCAAAATCAGTCCTTTTACAACTCCATCTATTTGGTACTGAATCTCCAGAAAATCCGAGAGGTAAAACAGAATACCGAAAAGCGTGAACAAACAGGTAGCGCCGGCAAGATACGTGGTAAACAGCCACCGCCCTTCATGTTTGAAAACACTTAACAGCCCTCTGACATAATTCGCAAATGGCGGGGGCGCCTGCCGGTTTTTTTTTTCTTTAATGAACATCCACGTAAGGAAAATAGAAATGATACAAAATAATGGGAAAGCAAAGAAAGCGGCATACCAAACGACGAGGCCAAGCAATGAACCTATAATAGGGGAAAGGACCTTCCCAAATCCATTCGAGGCTTCGACAATGCCAAGAACGCGGCTTTCCTCTCCTCCTTTGAACAGATCGCCTGTAAGTGCCATCGCAATGGGAGCAGTACCTGCAGCCCCGATTCCCTGGAGCGTCCGCCCTAATAAAATCCAGATATACGCATTATCCCAAGATGCCGCAGCAATTCCAGCTAGAAGTGCTCCTGCTCCATAAATGAACAAAGCTGGGATAATCACTATTTTCCTGGAAAACCGATCGGACAAATACCCTAATATCGGAATAAAAATAGCTGCTGCAATGGAGAACACAGTAATAGTCATACTGACTTGCATTTGCGAAAGGTTAAGCTCCGACTTCATTTGAGGGAGAATCGGAATGAGCATGGAATTCCCGAGTGTCATGATCAGGGGAATTGAACCGATGGCCGCCACCGACATGCTGTTATTTCTCGAAGACAATTTCATGCACCTCTTTATATTGGAATGCCTCCCGTTTTATTTGATGTTTAGAGGGGGAGGTACAAGCCAGCCTTTTTGTTTGTTAATTTGCAGCAGTTTTTCATGGTATTCCGCTTTCTGGGTATGAAATTCGTTATACATGGCTGCGATATCCTCACGTATAGAAATCCCCATAATATAGCTGCATAGGACTTTTCCCGCGAACAGTTCTCTCCCTGTCAATGATGCGATTTCCGGATCATTGAACCTTGCACCGGCAGGGATGTCCTCAACATGGACCATCGGCCTATCCGGCGGGGCTGGCGGAAGACGGATGCCGTTCTCCTTCAGAATCGTCTCTACCTGCTGTTCCTCTTGTGTGATACAATTCTCGGACAAGTCCCCAAGGAATACCTTTAAATCGTGGTCTCCTGTATGGTTGATGAAAACCTGAAGTGTGACAAGAAAACCTTTTGTATCGAGCAGATGCGACCATAGGCTGAAAATTTCACCAGAGTGTAAAGGTTCATCTTTCGGATTGCCATTTAAAATGCCCATTATCATCCCTCCTGAATTTGTCTATCTCCTATTGTCTCTTTAAAATGGGTTTTTATTAGGAGAATTGTCGGAAGGATTCTGCTCAAGCTTATCAGCTGCTCTTGACACCATAAAGAATGCAGCCGACTCCCAGAAGAACCCAAAACAGTTTTTCGAATGATACTTTATCTGCCAGGCCAAGAAGACCAATTGTTGTTGTCAAAATCAACACAACCGGCCCAACAAAAGCGAGCGAGCCATTGATAATCATTGCTTTGCCAATATCGTTCAGTTTTAGCATCAAAAGCGCCGCCATGATTTCTATGCTTCCTGATAACAGCCTTAGGACAGCCATGCCAAGTACAGCTTTTTCAATTAAAGTAAACATAGTTTCCTCCTGGTTACATATTCAGGTACATTATATGCAGGTGAACAACCCGAAAGGACAAGGCGGGACAAATTCATTTTTTCGATGAAACAGGCTAAACGCCAGGTGGTTCAGGGATGTTATAATGAATGGGCATATTTCGCTATGGGAGGAAAAAGGCTTGAAGCATTTATTGCGGCAGATGCCGCCGGTACATGAAATCCAGAAAGATTCGAGATTCAACCAGACTATTGATGAGACTGATATAGACGCCATTATTTTAACAACAGAAATGCAGTCTCTTCTCGCCAAAGTAAGGGCGGAAATCGTCAGCGGGGAATGGGATGGACCAGAACCCGGCACCGAAGCTTTTAATGCCTATTTATTTGCGGAAGCAAGGTCCAAAATTACTAAAAAACAGGGATATACCCTTACGAAAGTAATCAATGCGACAGGAACAATCCTTCACACAAACCTTGGAAGGGCCAGATTAAGCGACCGTGCCGTCCGGCATGTAGTTGATATTGCGCAAAACTACTCCAACCTTGAATATAAATTAACGGAAGGCGAGAGAGGATCCAGGCACTCACATGTTGAATCGCTGATCAAAACAATAACAGGAGCAGAAGCGGCCATGGTTGTTAACAATAACGCAGCCGCTGTATTTCTTATCCTAAAGGCGCTGGCAAACGGAGAAGAAGTCATCGTTTCAAGAGGACAGCTTGTTGAAATTGGGGGTTCCTTCCGTATTTCCTCCATAATGGAAGAAAGCGGTGCGAATCTTACTGAAGTAGGAACCACTAATAAAACCCACCTTTATGACTATGAACGCGCAATATGCGATGAGACTCGCATGATTTTAAAAGTGCACACAAGCAATTTCAAAATCATAGGCTTTACAAAAAGCGTTGATACTGCCCAATTGGCAGAGCTTGCAAAACAGCAGGATATTATTTTTTATGAAGATCTTGGCAGCGGTGTTTTGTATGATTTCAGCAGCAATGGAATCGGGGAGGAACCGGTAGTTGGGGAAGTCCTCAGGCAAGGCGCTGACATTGTTTCCTTCAGTGGCGACAAGCTGCTCGGAGGCCCGCAGGCTGGCATAATCGCAGGTAAAAAGTCCTTGATAGAAAAGCTGAAGAAACACCAGCTAGCAAGGGTGCTGAGGGTAGATAAGATGACACTTGCCGCCCTCGAGGGAACGCTTGTGGACTATGCAAGGGGAGAGCGGGGAATCAGGGAAATCCCGGCTGTAAGGGACCTGCTGACAACCTCTGAGGAACTAAAGGGACGTATCGAAGAACTAGTGACAAACCTAGAAGCAGCCACCGACGCCTATTCGGTAAAAATCCAGCCGTCCACAAGCCAGGTAGGCGGGGGAACAATGCCTGATGTCGAGCTTCCGACGTTTGTTGCGGCCATTTCACACAAGGACATGACAGTGGAACAGCTTTCACGCAGCCTCAGGCTTGAAAGTCATCCGCCAATTATCACAAGGATCCAAAAAGAGGAACTGATTCTCGACTTGCGGACAGTGGGGCAGGAAGAAGCAGAGCTCATTCTCCAGGCCCTTATTCGGCTGGCATAGAAAAAGCAGGGACTGCCTTCACCGGCAGTCCCTGTTTTCTCCTACAAATCATGTCCGCCGCCGTGCTTCTGGCGGGTATGGTTACGATTTTTAACTTTTTTCGAGCCGCTGAGCGGTGCTGGCTGGCCATTTTGATCGCCCTTGGGCGCGTTTTTCCGCATATCTTTGCCATCGTTCTTATTCGTCATTTTATCATCCCTCCTCAAGGATTAGCTTGCAAAGCCCTGCCATGTTTTATACTGAATAAAAGGCATGTAGTATGTACAATTTAACGGTACACCACGATGCTTCACATAAACATCAGGAGGAAAAAATATGCCTTACCATAAAAATAAACAGCAGGCTTTCCAGGCTGCACAGCAAGAATACGAAGAAGTCCAGGATCTTTACCACGAAATCGTCCATGATAGTGCAAGCTACGGACATCAGCTGAAACATGTGAAAAATGAAGTGAACGAAGCTTACCAGCAGATTGAAAAAGCACTTGAAGTTGCATCTGAACATCAGCGAAAGCAGCTGGAGCAGTATAAAAAAGATCTCCAAAAGATTGTTGAGGAAGTTAACGGGGTTTGAAAGAAATAATTTGAAGCGGAAGGAACCCTTCCGCTTCATTTACATGATAAATTTTTTTAGACTACTGGTTTTTCTTCCGTTTTTTGTTGTTTTGCTTTTGAAGCTCAGTCAAAGGTTCGTTGGATAGCTCTTCATTGTAGCCTGTCCCTTTCCCTTGCGCGCTTGCAGCGTTCATTCCGGGAATGATATGGTTCGCTTTTCGCTTGGACATCAAGATCACCTCCATCCCACCATGATATTTTTTCCTCCCGGCATCATTACATTCACATTTTTTCATTTTCCTGAAATAGTAAAAAGGAAGCTAGTTTTGATCTTCTCCTCATTTCATATCACCATAAATATGGCGAGGGTCGTATTTGGCCCTACAACCATTTTTTAATCATAAGTTTTTCTTATCAACAACAATAACTTTCTTGTTATTTACTTATATACCATAATATATTAAGATTTTAATTGTAAGAAGAGTTTGGATAACAAAAACGAATTCAAACTTTTCGACATTTGCATTTATTTGGTATATGATTGTTACGATAGAAGGGGGTAGATTTATGTCAAATCATGACGTTTTTAACGCCCGCAGTACTTTTGAAACTGGCGGAAAACGCTATCACTTTTACCGTCTGGCTGCACTTGAAGAAGCAGGTGCAGGCAATGTATCCAGGCTTCCTTATTCAATCAAGGTATTGCTTGAATCAGTGCTTCGCCAGCATGATGGCCGTGTCATAACAAAAGAACATGTGGAAAACCTTGCAAAATGGGGAACAAACGAAGTTAAAGAAATTGATGTGCCATTCAAGCCATCACGTGTCATCCTTCAGGACTTCACCGGTGTTCCAGCAGTAGTCGATCTTGCTTCATTAAGGAAAGCAATGGCCGACCTTGGAGGAAACCCAGACAAAATCAATCCAGAAAAGCCTGTAGACCTTGTCATTGACCACTCGGTCCAGGTAGACAAATACGGAACAGCTGACTCTCTTGATGTCAATATGGAGCTTGAGTTCGAACGGAATGCCGAACGTTATCAGTTCCTAAGCTGGGCCCAGAATGCATTTGATAATTACCGTGCCGTTCCTCCTGCAACCGGAATCGTTCACCAGGTTAACCTTGAATTCCTGGCAAGCGTTGTCCATGCGGTGGAAAATGAAAACGGCGAGTTTGAAACCTTCCCGGATTCCTTGGTAGGAACAGACTCCCATACTACAATGATTAACGGAATCGGTGTTCTTGGCTGGGGTGTCGGCGGTATTGAAGCTGAAGCAGGCATGCTTGGGCAGCCTTCCTATTTCCCTGTGCCTGAGGTTGTCGGCGTTAAGCTGATTGGCAATATGCCAAATGGCGCAACTGCAACAGACCTTGCACTGAAGGTTACGCAGGTTCTGAGAAGCAAAGGTGTTGTCGGCAAATTTGTCGAGTTCTTCGGTCCTGGCGTTGTTACACTGCCGCTTGCAGACCGTGCAACCGTTGCCAATATGGCTCCGGAATACGGCGCTACTTGCGGATTCTTCCCTGTGGATGACGAGGCGCTTGCCTATATGCGTCTGACAGGCCGCTCAGAAGAACAAATCAAAGTGGTTGAAGAATACTGCAAAGCTAACAGTCTTTTCTTTAATCCTGATTTTGACCCAATTTACACTGATGTTGTTGAAATCGACCTATCTGCTATTGAAGCTAACCTTTCCGGCCCTAAGCGTCCGCAGGATTTAATCCCGCTTTCGCAAATGCAGAAGAGCTTCCATGATGCTCTTACAGCTCCGGCTGGGAACCAAGGGTTCGGATTTGGCAGTAAAGAACTGAACAAAGAAGCTGCAATTGAATTTAATAATGGCGACAAAACTGTCATGAAGACTGGTTCGATTGCCATTGCTGCGATTACCAGCTGTACGAATACTTCCAACCCTTACGTTCTTGTTGGCGCAGGCCTTGTTGCGAAGAAAGCAGTCGAACTCGGCATGGAAGTGCCAAAATTCGTAAAAACTTCACTGGCACCAGGCTCCAAGGTTGTCACAGGCTATCTTCGCGACTCTGGGTTGCTTCCGTTCCTAGAAACACTTGGATTTAACCTTGTTGGCTACGGATGTACTACATGTATCGGAAACTCGGGCCCGCTTCGCCCTGAAATTGAGAAATCAGTTGCCGATGCTGACTTGCTTGTAACATCCGTACTTTCTGGAAACAGGAACTTTGAAGGACGTATCCATCCGCTTGTAAAAGCGAATTACCTGGCATCACCGCCGCTAGTAGTTGCATATGCCCTCGCTGGCACTGTTGACATCGACCTGCAAAATGATCCAATTGGTAAGGACAAAGATGGAAACGACGTATTCTTCAAGGATATTTGGCCATCAACAGCGGAAGTCAATGAAGTGGTTCACCGTGTGGTAACACCTGAATTGTTCCGCCGCGAATATGAGCATGTCTTCAGCGACAACGAACGCTGGAATGAAATCAAGACTAGCAACGAGCCGCTTTACACATGGGATGATGAGTCCACATACATTGCGAACCCGCCATTCTTTGAGGGTCTTTCTCCAGAAGCCGGAGAAGTAGCTCCATTGTCAAGCCTTCGAATTGTCGGCAAGTTCGGTGATTCGGTCACAACCGACCATATTTCACCGGCTGGCGCAATCGGCAAGGATACTCCTGCCGGAAAATACCTTCGTTCCAAAGGTGTGGAACCACGCGACTTCAACTCGTACGGATCCCGCCGCGGTAACCACGAAGTCATGATGCGCGGAACGTTCGCAAACATCCGCATCAAAAACCAAATTGCCCCTGGCACAGAAGGTGGTTTCACAACATTCTGGCCAACAGGCGAAGTCATGTCCATCTTTGATGCGTGCATGAAGTATAAAGAAGAAGGCACTGGCCTTATGATCCTTGCCGGCAAAGATTACGGAATGGGTTCTTCCCGTGACTGGGCTGCAAAAGGAACAAACCTTCTCGGTATCAAAACAGTTCTTGCGGAAAGCTTTGAGCGTATCCACCGTTCTAACCTTGTGCTAATGGGCGTCCTGCCGCTGCAGTTCAAGGAAGGCGAAAGCGCTGAAACGCTTGGACTGTCAGGTAAAGAGTCATTTGATGTCAAGATTGACGAGACTGTAAGGCCGCGTGACTTTGTTACAGTTACAGCTACAGCGGAAGACGGCACACAGAAGTCATTCGATGTGCTTGTCCGTTTCGACTCTGAAGTCGAGATCGATTACTACCGTCATGGCGGCATCCTGCAAATGGTTCTGCGTGACAAACTGAAAAACTAGTATTATATCAGCCCTGCGAATTTTTAGATTCGCAGGGCTGTTTTTATTGGAAAAGACGTCAGGATGATTATCTCGTTAAATTGTAATAAAATTCTTACAATAAAACTTGTTATACTATTGAAAACATTTATAAAAAGGTTATGGTTAAAGTAGGGAACCGAAAAGGAGGAAGATCTATATGAATCTTTTTTCAATCGTCGCTAGAGAGGATTTTATTTCGGTTGTTGCAGAAGCTTTCTTGCCTAAACTACGTAAGTCCGCAAATTTCCGGATCATTAAACCAAATGAGTCATTCCTTATTTACGAAAGTCCCGGAGAAAATGGTGACAATGCAGCTAAGTTAGCTGTCATGATGGCTGGAGAGGGAAAAGGACTTGAGGAAATTGCCATTCGCCTCCGTGAAGAACTTCCAGTTGAAGCCGTTATTGGCGGTATCTCCAAGGAAGGGGCTATCCAATACCACATCCTATCAAGTGAAGGAACATTAGAATCCTACTATCCAGACTGCGGAGAAAGCCTATATTACGCAAAACATGAAGATGATCAGCTAAAGCCAATGAAAGAACTGCAGAAGAGCCTGATGATGAACGGGATGTCGACAATCAACGAAGTGCAAGCTGCTCAATACAATTTCCTGCAGTCATATATTGGGGCTAAAATAGCAGCCCAAACGATAATTATTGAAAAGTAGGTATAATAAATGCCCCGGAACAATCGTTCCGGGGCATCATTTTTTGGAAAGCGGGGCTAGGAGCCGCAATAGATTAAGTGGCTCCAGCATACGCCGCTTAACGGGCGCTTTCGCTTTTCTCTGTCCAGCTACAGCGCCTAGGAGCTCGAGTCATAAGCCATTCCGTCAAGAAGGTCAAAGAACGACCTTCCTTCCGTCTCGTCTTATGCTTGTCGCCCCTGAGCAAGGCGCTTTCGCTTTTCTACTTACAGTGCGTATTGGAGAACAAAATTGCTCAGGAATAACAGTGCAATCATATAAAGGGCCGGTGAAATTTCACGCCCTTTGCCAAGCAGTACCTTTGTCAAAGGGTAGAGAATGAATCCAATCGCCATCCCATCCGCGATGCTGTAGGTTAATGGGATCAACACAATGATCAGCAAAGCCGGAAAGCTTTCGGCAAGGTCATCTAGAGGGATATGCGTAATCCCCTGAAGCATGAGGACACCGATCAAAATCAGGACAGGGGATACGGCACTTGCAGGCACAATTTTGATTACGGGAATCAGCACAAGTGAAAACAGAAACAGGACTCCCGTCACAACACTTGTCAATCCTGTACGGCCTCCTGCTGTAATTCCAGCTGCGCTTTCCACCGATGCTACTGTTGGACTTGTTCCAAGAATACCAGACGCAACGACTGAAATAGCTGAAGCTTCAAGCGCTTTCTTAGATGATTCCGGACGGCCCAATAGTTTGGAATGACCATGTACAAGACCGATATTCTCAAAAATAACGACCATTGCAAGGGAAAAAGCAGTCAGCCAAAATACGAAATCACCTGCTTTTGCCCAAGAAAGCTGGCCAAAAACTGAAAAATATTCATGAAATGAAGGAACTTCTAAAAGGGAACCAGAAGTTTTCCCGCCAGATACAAGAATGGATAATACGGAAGTAATGACGATACTAAGCAAAAGATTTCCTGGTACATTCTTAATAAACAGTACGAAAGTTATGACAAGACCAGCCATTGTTACAAGAGCTTCGGGGCTGCTCAAATCGCCGATAGCAAGGAGAGTATGCTCCGAACTTGTAATAATCCCGCTGTTGTCAAAACCAATCAAAATCAATAAAATGCCGATTCCTACTGAAATGGCTTCTTTCAGAGAATCGGGGATAGAACGAATAATTGTCCCTGCCAATGGTGTGAACGATATAATGGTAAATATAATTCCAGCCGCAAAGACCATTGCCAGCGCCTCTTGCCACGAAAAGCCTCCCGACTGGACAATTGTATAAGTAAACATGGCGTTTAATCCCATTCCCGGAATCATAAGCATGGGTGTATTGCTCCAGAACCCCATGACCATACAGCCGACAAAAACCGATAATATGGTTGCGATAATCCCAGCTTCAAGCGGAATCCCTGCCGCCGACAGGATCGTTGCATTCACCACGATAATATAAACAACGGTTATGTACGAAATCAAGCCGGCAGACAATTCCTTGCCCATTGTTGTATTATTTTGTTGAAAACGAAAAATCTTTTCCACGGTACTTCTCCTCTCAATTGAAAAAACTGTAACTGCCAGAACGAATGGCATTATCGTAGCATAGACAGTGGCTATTTGAAAAATATATAATTTAAATAGAAACCATACTTTTTTCGTATAGAAGAGGGAGTACAATGGATATTAGACAATTGCGTTACTTCATTGCCATCGCAGAAGAGAAAAACATCACTGCAGCCGCAAACAGGCTGCATATTTCACAGCCGCCGCTCAGCATGCAGCTTAAGCAGCTGGAACAAGAATTGGGCGTAAATCTTGTCGAACGGAACGGTAAAAGAATGGAATTGACAGACAAAGGCCGCCTCCTATATAATCACGCGCTTCACCTTGTCAATTCGCTCGAAGAAGTGAAAAACGAACTGGCCGAAACCGAGGAAGGCAGAAAAGGAACCTTAGCACTTGGAATCAACACGCTTTCCTTTCCAGGAATAACAGAGCTTCTCCATCAATTTCATGGTCAATATCCACAGGTCACATTTAAGATTGTCCAAAACGATTCTGCGTTTTTATCAGAACAGATTAGGAATCGTACCATTGAACTTGCTTTTATCAGGCTGCCGCTTGAGCAGAGGGATCTTACCTACCAGCATTTGTACAGCGAGCCATTTGTGTTTGTTACAAAGGAACAGACCCCGAGCCAAATATCGCTAAAGGAGTTAGCGGAGTACCCAATCATCCTGCCAAGCACAGAAGGCCTTGGGCTTTACCATACAATTGCAGAAGCTTTTTCACGTGAGCATCTTTCACCTGCCACCATTGGGGAATGTTCCGATACTAAAGTGCTAATCGAGCTTGTAACAGCAGGAATTGGTTCAACCATCCTGCCACGGTCGGTTCTTCAATCGTATGCACTGGATGATTTGAATTCTGTCCCGCTCCTCGATACTGACATGAATTCATCACTCGGGATCATTTGGCTGCAGAACCATTTTTTATCAAGTCCTGCCCGCCATTTTCTTGAACTAGTGAAAACCAGCAGTACATTAAGAAGTTGAAGCCTTTCAAAACAGTGAATGGAAGATATATGATTTATATGGATTCAATTACAAGGAGAGATTATAATGGAAGCCTTTAAACTGGGGCCATTTATCATCAAGATAAGCTGGATTTTTAGTCTTGGAGCAGGAACAGCGGCCTATTGGACCATCAGGAAATTTCTCAAAGAGGATATTCGCTTTCGTGACGAGTTCCTTGATTCTCTTCTAAACGCTCTTTTAATGGGCATCGTCATTTATAAACTTGCTATTCTTGTTTATCAGCCGAACCTTCTTTTTACCAATCCTGTTGGCGCCCTTTATTTGTCGGGGGGATGGAAAGAGTGGACAACGGCACTATTGCTTTCGTCGCTTTACCTATTGTGGCAAAAAAAGCGAAAAAAATGGCCTGGAAACCTTTTTATCCAGGCTGGAATATATGGAATTGCTACATTCCTCACATCTTTTTGGCTTTTCCGCACTTTATATTTTCTGTTTTTTTAGGGTACCATATTCCTAACAAAATAATGTAACTGCAGGAGGGGCCACATGCTCAATAAAATCTTCACCGCTGTGCTAATGATCATGCTTTTGACTGTTCCTATTGCCGAGGCCGCCAAAAAAGAAAAGAATCCAGAACAAAAGATCCCCGCAATCAATTCAGCCCCTGACTTCAATCTTCAAAGCTTAGATGGAAAGGACATTAAACTTTCTAATTATAGAGGAAAGAAAGTGATGCTGAATTTCTGGGCAACCTGGTGCCCACCATGCAAAATCGAGATGCCTGCTATGCAGGAACTTTACCAGAAAGCGGATGGGCAGTTTGAAATTCTTGCTGTTAATATTGACTCAGATAATGACGTTGCAAGTTTCATGAAGGACAACAAACTTACTTTCCCAGTCGTACTTGATCAAGATCATAAGGTGAGCCAGCAATACAGCATCCTATCCATTCCAACTACCTTTGTGATTGATGAACAGGGAAATGTAGTCAAAAAATATATAGGTGCCATGACTCTTGAGCAAATGCAGCAATTCATGGATGCAAAGTAAAGACACCAGAATTTGGTGTCTTTATTTTGTTATATAGAACCAAGATTCCCTTCTAAGACTTTTTTCGTATAAATAAATCAAAAAAAGAATTAAATTTTCAAAAAGTTGTAATAATTGAAACCGTTTCAGGGCATAATTACTGTTAATATGACACTAAGGAAGGTGAGACATATGAGAAAACCAAGAAAACGTTCATTTGCAGAATTAGTTCTTGAAAATAAGCGTCAAATTATGAATGACCGTGCAGCATTAGAAAAACTCGAGGAAAAGCTTGAAGAAAAACGTCTAGGCAGGGCTGAATAATACGCTTCTTTTTTCCATAAATGATTTACTCCTCTTTGGCTAAAATATAGATAGAGGAGGGGATCAAATTGGGTAATCCGAAAAAAGACAGCAAACATTATGTTCCAAGCCATCTTGGCACACAGCCAAGAGGATTTAGCGGAAACAAAGGAAAACAAATGTCTGATACATCTGGAAAGCACGCACAGGTCATTCAGACAAAAGGCGAATGAAAATAATAGAAATCTAATCCCGCCTGTACGGCGGGATTTTTTCGTCCATTACTTACCTTTAATAAATCAAATCCTGTAAACACAAACTATCTCTGTACTCTTTGAAGGAGGAATGTTTTCATGCCTGACAATAAGCCAAAACCTGATGACAGAAGCGATAACGTGGAGAAGCTGCAGAAAATGATCCATGATACCATTGAAAATATGGAGGAAGCAGAGGATGCAATGGCGTTTTCAAACGAGCAGGACCAGGCCACGATCAAGGCCAAAAACGAACGCCGCCGGGATAGCATTGACAGCTTCCGTGAAGAAATCAAAGATGAGTATAGAGCGCAGCATGGAGAAGACCAATAAGATAAGACAGAGACCCGCCATATTCAAGGCGGGTCTTTTTCCGTTTTTTAAGATCTATGTTAAGATACCCTTTATAAACTATTAGAAGAAGTGATTCAATATGGAAGAGCATCAACGAAAAGGCAATATTGGCGTTCAAAAAATCAAGAAATGGGAAGAAGAACTGAAAAAAAATGGGTTTATTGCAGACGAAGCTGAACTGCTTATACTGATCAGCAAATTATCAGCAGAGAAACATCCTGGCGAATTGTCCTCTCTCCTTTCGCTCGCTGCTGCCTCCAGGGCAGGGAGGAAAGGAATAGATCCTGTAGCATTGGACTGGCTGGAGAAAGCAGTTGCCTTAAATCCCACCGATACAAGAAGCCGAATAGCGCTCTCTACACACAAGTGGAAGGGGAAGGTAGAAATACTATCATCCCTCGTTTTTCCTGTATTAAGGGAAACCGACAACCCTGCGGCAAAGAAAAAAACCGCAGAGCAATTTTTATCGGTTTGCCAGCAGTTTCTTGCTGAGGGAGAAGGCCACTTAGAAGATTTGAGGCAAGGGATGAAGATATCCGCAGGTTCCTCAAGTGATATTTACACCAGACTGACCAGCCTCCTGGAGGAAATTCTTCAAGAAACTGCTGCTCTGCTGAAAGCCTCATTGGAGTATGATGAATCCATTGCTGGTGTTTTTCATACATCTCTCCACTATGAGGAAATGAAGGAAAAACTTAAAAATATTGACCTCCTTAAAAATTCCTGGGAGGCTGAATTTACTGATGCAAGCGAATCTCCTTCGAATCAGACTGACCCGCTTGATGAATTGAATAATATGGTCGGGCTTTTGTCAGTAAAGAATAGAGTCCGGGACCATTACCGCTATTTATCCTACCAGAAAAAAAGAAAAGACCTGGGGTACAGGACAAAAGAAACACTTAATCTGAATATGATCATAACTGGAAACCCAGGAACCGGAAAGACGACGATCGCAAGGTTGTTAGCCAAAATTTATAACAGGCTCGGCATCCTGCCAAGAGCGGATGTCATAGAAACAGACCGCTCCCAGCTTGTCGGATCCTTTGTTGGCCAAACAGAAGAAAATGTAAGAAAAGCTGTTGAAAGCGCATTGGGCGGAGTCCTGTTCATCGACGAAGCCTACAGCCTTAAACGGGCGGGGCAATCTGGAAACGATTACGGGCAAACCGCGATCGACACCCTTGTATCACTGATGACAGGGAATGACTATGGAGGCAATTTCGCTGTCATCCTTGCCGGATATACAGAGGAAATGCGTCAGTTTTTGGCCGCTAACCCAGGGCTTCGAAGCCGGTTTCCGACATCATCCCATATCCACCTCCCTGACTATAGCGATGAAGAATTGATGCAAATAGGGGAGCAAGCGGCCTGGGATAACGATTATGTCCTAACTGAAGGAGCGCGTGAAGGTCTTAGGCAGCGAATTGTTCTTGAACGGGTAGATGAGACATTTGGCAATGCAAGGACTGTCCGCAGTATAATTGATGATGCTGTGTTTAAGAAAGGTGCGGAATCAGGCAACGAACCGGACTTGCTGTCTCTTTCGCTTCTTGAACAAGAAGATTTTTCAGCCCCTTTTCCGGTTCAGGGTGGCGATCCACATGCTGAGCTTGAACAGCTTATAGGACTGAAGGAAATAAAAGAAGAAGTAAAGAGCCTCTTCTCTTTTATAAGAATGCAGCAGTACAGGAGGGACAGAGGGCTGCCCGAGGTCCCAATTCAGCTGCACTCTGTATTTACCGGGAATCCCGGAACCGGAAAGACAACCGTTGCGAAAATATATGCAGAGCTGTTGAAAGACTGTGGAATTTTGAAGCGAGGCCACTTGATTATCGGAAGCCGTGCTGATTTTGTTGCCGGCTACGTAGGGCAAACAGCCGGTAAAACAAGGAAGAAAATCCGTGAAGCACTTGGTGGTGTCCTATTCATTGATGAAGCGTATTCTCTTTTAAGTGAATCGGAAGGGGATTTTGGCAGGGAAGTCATCGAAACGCTGGTTGAAGAAATGACGCGCCACAATGAAAATCTTGTGGTGGTACTTGCGGGATACCCCGCTGAAATGAATATCCTGCTTGAAAGCAATCCAGGTCTCAAATCACGTTTTAAAAAGTTTTTTAACTTTGATGATTATTCCGTGGGTGAACTTCTTGATATTATGGAAACTAGAGCAGAGCAATATCAGTACACGGTATCACAACGGGCAAAAGAATTTCTTGTTCACTCACTCTCCGGAGCAGAGAATCACGGGAATGGCCGTCTTGCGATCAATATCATCGATGAAGCAATCCAGACACAAGCATTCAGACTGATGGAAAATGGGGAAATCGGGGATTTTGGCAAGGAAGCCGTCATCCTGGAAGATGTTGATTTTAAAACAGCACTTGAGAAATTGGGAAGAGGAGGAAAATAAGTTGGTAATCTCAACAAAAGAAATAGAAGTACGATACGCAGAAACAGACCAGATGGGGGTTGTCTACCATGCCAATTATCTTGTCTGGATGGAGCTTGGGCGGACAGGCCTAATAGAAGAACTCGGCTATAATTATGCAGAAATGGAAAAAGAGGGTGTTTTATCACCTGTCGTTGATATCCAGGTAAGTTATAAAAAGCCTGTCCGCTACGGGCAAAAAGCGTTGGTGAAGACATGGGTTGCCGAATACAACGGTATAAAGGTTGTTTATGGTTACGAAATACTTAACAATGAAGGTGAAATTGCTTTAACAGCATCTTCATCACATGTTTGTGTTAAAAAAGATACCTTCAGGCCCATTTCAATCAGAAAGTCTTACCCTGAGTGGCATGAAGCCTACATAAAAGCTAAAATGTAGCCTGAGAGCTGATGAAATTTTTACTGTTGGCATCAGTCGAAAAATAATAGGGTATAAAAAACGCCGCTGCTTACAATGAACTTAAGCAGCGGCGTTTTTATATTGCTTTCTTAAATGGAACTCCATCATAATCCTTTACAACACTTTGCTTTGTATTAAGGTGACAGCGGCCCATTCATGTGAGCCATTATTTCTTTATACTTTTCCTCTGCATTCGGCAAACCGTGACTGCCGGCATTTTTCAAAAGAACAACCCGATAGTTTTGCTCTGCCTGGCTTGCAACATATGTCGGAGTGAACTCCGGATTGGACACTGTGATGCTATTACCGCCCGGCGTGACATTTTTTGTGAGTTCGACGGTTACTAAACCGCCAATATCCTTATAATCTCTGACCTGCCCTGATAGGAAGTTACCTAATGAATAGACGATAAGCGTTTTTCTTCCGTCCTCTGCTTCAATCCATTCCATTGGCTGCAAAACATGGGGGTGGTGCCCAAAAATCACATCAACACCCTCATCGGCAAGAAACTTCGCAAGATCCTTTTGCGAATTATTTGGAGTGCGTTCGTACTCATTACCCCAGTGGATGCTCATCACAACTGCATCAGCGTTTTGTCTCGCCCTCCGGATTTCTTCCTTCATCGCGGCCCTGTCGATCAAATTCACCAAATAATCCTTACCTTCCGGGACAGGTATGCCGTTTGTCCCGTAAGTGTAGGATAGATAAGCAATCTTAACACCGTTTTCTTCTAGTATCCGCAACTTTTTTTTATCCTCTGGATCCTTAAATGCCCCAACATAAGGAAGGCTCGTGGTTTCCATATAACCGATGGCGCTTTGAATTCCTTTTTCCCCTTTATCAAGTGAATGGTTGTTGGCAGTCGAAACAATGTCTACGCCCGAATCAATAATGGCATCTCCAACCTCACGGGGACTGTTAAAAGCGGGGTAGCCGGACAAACCAAGTTCAATTCCCCCAAGCACCGTTTCCTGGTTCGCAAGCAGGAGGTCAGGCTGGATCAGGATATCTTTTACTGATGCAAGCATCGGCTTAAAATCATAGCCTTCTTTTGTCATCGCATCAATATATACCCTGTCATGGATGAGGATGTCACCGATGGCACCGAGCGTGACTTTTTCTTCAAGTTCCTTCCCGGCCTCGCTAGCCTTTTTTTGAGGAAGTGGTGCACTTGTTTGAACAGCATCCGAAGAACCCGTTCCTTTTGATTGATACATTCGGACAATGAGCAGACTAGAAGCAATCACTAACAGGAATGAAATGATAAAGACATAAAGTGCGTACCGTTTTTTTCTCATCGTTTTCTCCTTGCTTTCATAAGCTCGTTCTTTTATTTTTCTATTGCTTAAGGATAGTATAGTACATATGAGAAAAAATGATTGATTTTAGCGGAAAGTTTCAAAAAAAATGTCTAATCATGGCACCATGTGTAAAAATAAGTGTAACAGGGTAGAAACGGAGCAAATCATTTTTCACGAGGGGGATATTCATGTTCAAACTTTCGGAAAGTGCCAGCGAGATCATAAAGGAATCAATGGAAAGGGAACGGAAACATAGCAGGGAAAATCTGTACGTGCGGGTTTCAATGGGGATTGGCTGAGTGGGCCCAAAACTGCAGCTGTCTCTGGAAGAGCAGCCACTATCAAGCGATACAATCTTCGAAGAGGATGGAATTAAAGTGCTGATTCATCAAAACGACTTTGTATATTTTGAACAAACGGAACTTGATTATGAAAAGGGTGGAGGTTTTCTCCTGAAGAAAAGCGGATTGGCTGGGCGAACTGACCGATAGAACCTGATTCTTGCTGCCTTTCATAAAAAAAAGCAGAGCCACAAGAGGATCTGCTTGGCCGGCTAACTCGAGACAGTTGGCCTTTTTCTTTGTGGTTATCAATTTTCTTCAAGAAAATCCAGCAGTTCATCGAAGTTATTTGTAATCTTTAATGGAGTATTGCGACTGGAGCCATCATGGAGCGGTGTCATTTCTACAATGAAAACATCAGGGGAAGAAGTAGCTTCAGTAGTTGTGACAAACTGGAAAGCAGGAGCTTTCTGTGAAACTGAACTCATCTTATCCTTCTCCTTTAGGGTTTCTTTTTATTTTAACTCTACAAAGCATCATGACAGCACCTTTATTTTGTCAGTTTTGCGAATTATCTTTTTCCTCCTTAAGAGGCAGAAAGATGGCTGCTGATGTACCCACCCCTGATTGGCTTTTCACTTCAATCCTCCCGCCATGTTCCTCGATGATTTTTCTGCTGATCGATAGCCCGATTCCTGTCCCATTTTCCTTTGTTGTAAAGAAGGTCTTTGACATTTTTTGTGATGTGACTTCATCCATGCCAATCCCATTGTCATATACCGTCATACAGGCAAACTGCGGATCAGTCGAAATTTCGACTTTCACTTCACCATCGGAGAAGCCTTTTTCTTCAATTGCTTCAAACGCGTTCCTGACAAGGTTGAAAAGCACCTGCCTGATTTGAGTTTCATTGGCTTTAATATGGATTTCCTCATTTGGGAAGTTCACTGAAAACTTAACATTTCTGATGATTGCTTCGCTTTCAAACAGGAAGGAGAAATCGGCTATAAGCTTTTGTACAGACACAATTTTTCTCGGTTTCGGGGAAGGCTTTACACATCCAAGATATTCGCTGATCAATCCATTTGTCCGGTCAATTTCCTCCATCAAAATGTCAACATATTTTGCCTTGCCGATTTCAATCAAATCCGGCTTTAGCAGCTGGATAAATCCCCTGATTGCAGTGAGCGGATTCCTGATCTCATGGGCAATCCCCGCAAATACTTCCTCTGCAGTACGTTCATGATTGGAAGTATGCACGACTATCGTTTTATCATCTAAAAGCACAGAAAATGAATTTTCCCTTTTATTCATATTGTCATTCCTTTATATAGGGATAGTCTGGCCAACTGATCATAGCAGCCATGCTAAATAATATGGCTGACTTTCCTTACATATGACGAAAAAAGACAATTTTCTCTAACGGATTCCTTTATATAAAAACGATAAAAAAAGAAAGAGCCGAAAAATCCCGGCTCTTCTCTTTGTTTGCTTATTTTGGCTTGCGGTCGAGCCACTTCACTTTTGGCTCGCTTCCGTTCCGGATTCTTCCGATATTTGCCCTGTGGCGGTAAATTACGAAGGTTGCCAGGGCTGCAACAACAATAATTAGAACGGGATCCCCGATAAACAGGGTTAAAGTCAATGTGGCTACGGCTGTGAGAATAGATGAAAGCGAAACGTATTTTGTTACCTTCAGGCTGACAATAAAAAATAATAACATAAATAAAAATAATGGCGGTGTGTAGGCAAGTAGCAATCCGCCTGAAGTCGCAACCGCTTTTCCGCCGCGGAATCTCGCGAATATCGGATACATATGTCCCAATACTGCTATAACACCCGGAATAAGCATGTGCATATCCGAATGGAACAGCAACGGCAGGCAGGCTGCCAGTGTGCCTTTTAATATATCAGCAAGCGTGACGGCGATTCCAGCCTTTATCCCCAGCGTCCTGAATGTATTGGTACCACCAAGGTTTCCGCTTCCGTGCTCGCGGATATCAATACCATGGAATAGCTTGCCCCAAATCAGGCCGGACGGAATTGACCCAATTAAATACGCAAGCAAAATAATAATCCCATAAACTGCCATCAAAATTTCTCCTTTACAAATTCTATCGTTATTGTACCACGATACTCGAAAAACACCATTGTGAAATTAACAAGAAAAGGTAAGATTACCCCAAAATGAAAGCCATTCCCATTCTATAAGAAAACAGAGGTTTGAATGTTATGGCAAAGGGAATCTATTAACTGCAGGCTAAAACACCTAAAAGGAAGATGAACCATGGAAAATAACATGAATGCAACAAACACGAATGACAAAGTCGAACAAAAGCTAAACAACCTTGGCGAGGGCCAAAAAGAAGAAATTCTTTACAGATTTGAGCGGTTCAAATCTTACCTCGGCGACAAAGTCTCAATGGGTGAAAAAATGGGTCTTAAAAAGAACAGCTGGCAAAAGCAGCCGAAAAAGTAGCAAACTACCTTGCGCAGCGCGAGGAACCTAGAAACAGTGAAGAAAAATTGCTTCAGGAGCTTTGGAAAGCCGGAACACAGGAAGAACAGCACAAACTTGCACATATGCTCGTAAAGCTAGTCGACTAAAACCATACCCTAAGATTAGATAAGAGAAGGCAAAGCATCCCGGATGCTTTGCCTTCTGCTATTCCAAGGTTATTTGCATTATACGAAAAGTCGTGGCTTTCCATGACTCTAATATTTTAAAAATAAGAAGAACCTTATAAAAAACATTCATTTTGGTGTGTGCCTTTTGTTCCTTTTCATGCCGGAATAATATTCTATCATAGAACAGGGCTACAGGCAAAAGCATATAAGTCAAATACTTATGCGCAATGGTTTAATAATGGGAGTTGTCTGAAGTATAAAATGCACTTCCTATTATTCTTGAAATTTGGCATCATCTTCGGGATGCATTCATGAAATGAAGGGTTTAATTTTACCACCTCGATTCGGTTTTTGTTATGATAAACAATGTAACTATCATTAGGAAAACTATAGGATAAGGGAGGTAGATTGATGAAACCCCGGAGTTATTCAGGCAAGCTGCTTGAAATCCTTTCAGCATCCCTAAAGCTAGGATTGACATCCTTCGGAGGGCCCGCCGCCCATATCGGTTATTTTCGCGAAGAATATGTACATAGACGTAAATGGTTAAATGAAAAGGAATATGCTGACCTGGTCGCCTTGTGTCAGTTTCTTCCCGGACCTGCTAGCAGTCAGGCGGGAATGGGGATCGGAATGGTTAGAGGGGGACTCATTGGCGGGCTCGTTTCATTCATCGGGTTTACTCTGCCGTCCGTTGTCGCGCTAACCTTATTCGCCATGCTGATACAGGGGATGGGCATTGGAAACGAAGGTTGGCTGCACGGTTTAAAGCTAGTTGCGGCAGCCGTTGTACTTCACGCTGTTCTGGGGATGGGTAAAAGCTTTGCTTCCACAAAAGCGTCGGGAAGCATGGCAGCTGCTGCAGCTGTAGCAACGCTTCTCTGGCAATCAAATTTGGCACAGGTATCCGTGATTGCCTGTGCTGCGGTTACAGGAATGCTTATTCTGAAGAATGAGCCGGATGATGCCGATTCACCATTTCACGTCCCAATCGGTAAACGGACAGGACTGTTTCTGCTCTCATTGTTTGCTGTACTTTTAATCCTGCTTCCGTTGATTGCAAACAACAGCACATCTGCAGGAATCATTTTGTATGACAGCTTTTTCCGCAGCGGCGCACTGGTGTTTGGAGGTGGCCATGTTGTTCTTCCGCTGCTTGAACGCGAGATTGTCCCGGGATTCCTGGATCACGAAACCTTTCTTGCGGGCTATGGGGCAGCACAGGCAGTCCCTGGTCCGCTGTTCACCTTTGCTTCCTACCTTGGAATGGCAATTGCCGGGTGGAAAGGAATGCTTGTCAGCACATTAGCCATTTTCACCCCTGCTTTTTTGCTGGTTGGGGGTACGCTGCCCTTCTGGAGCATTCTCAGGAAAAAGGAAAGTGTCAAAAGAGCGCTTGCTGGTGTAAATGCAGCTGTTGTTGGTATATTGCTCGCGGCTCTTTATGATCCCATCATTACAAGCTCTGTCCATCAAAATAGTGACTTTTCCTTCGCTGCCATCCTTTTCGTTCTCCTTGCATTTTGGAAGCTCCCTCCATGGGTTGTCGTCATACTGGGAGCAGCGGGAGGCCAGCTCTTTTTCTAGGACAAGAAAGACATTGGAATTTGAATTTTTACGTATAGGAGATTTGCTTCATGAAAACACTTTTGGCAGCCATCCAATGGATGGCTTTTATGATTGCGGGCACGATCGTTGCCCCGATTGCAGTAGCTGATCTTTTTCAGCTCAGCCCGGTAGAAACTTCCGATTTCGTCCAAAGAACCATCTTTGTGCTTGGGGCTTCTACCTTTTTGCAGGCATTATTTGGCCATCGCCTGCCTATAAATGAAGGTCCGGCAGGGCTATGGTGGGGAGTATTTGCCATATACGCAAGCCTGGGGACAGCCATGTTCACCTCGAAATTTGAAACACTGCAGGCATTGCAGGGGGCAATGATCATCAGTGGGCTTGTTTTCTTTGGACTCAGCCTGTTCAAGCTTGTCGAGAAGCTTGCCAGTTTGTTTACTCCAGTCGTCAGTGGCATTTATTTATTATTACTGATCCTCCAGCTCAGCAAGTCTTTTCTGAATGGAATGTTCGGGATAGGATACCGTCAGGCCGGCTTGGACCTTCCCATTGCAGGATTCAGCATTGCGATGGTGCTGATGACCTTTTACCTCTCAAGACATAAAATCAGATGGATCAGCCAATATTCCATCCTGATCAGCCTGGCTGCCGGCTGGATTGCCTTTTATCTTTTTGGGCTTGCAAAACCATATGCCGTCCATAGCCAAGGCTTAATCAAACTTCCTGAACTGTTCACTTTCGGTAAGCCTATTTTCCATCCTGGACTAATTCTTACTTCTGTCTTTATTACATTGCTGCTTGTAACCAATATGCTCGCAAGCATCAGGGTGACTGGCGAAGTATTGAAGCAGAAGGGAGAGGAGGCTGTCACCGACAGATATCGTGCGGGAGGCTTCGTTGCTGGAATTAACCAGTTATTAGGAGGGGTGTTCTCTGCCATCGGCTCTGTACCGATTTCAGGTGCTGCAGGTTTTATCGCCACAACAGGGTTCACGAAAGTTCTGCCTATTCTCGTTAGCTCGGTGTTAATAATGGGAGCAAGCCTTAATCCTACTTTGATGTCATTCATTGCATCTCTTCCTGCACCAGTAGGCTATTCCGTCACATTTGTCATCTTCGCGAACATGGTCGGTATCGCCTTTTCAGAGTTTGACAGAGAAGAGGATAAACAACGTACAAGACTCGTCATAGGGGTTTCCATCCTGACAGGGGCAGGAGCGATGTTTGTCAGCTCCACTGCATTTAACGATGTTTCTCCCATACTGACATCGGTTTTAAACAATGGCCTAATCCTCGGTACTTTAATTGCTATTTTCACCGACCAGCTGACAATGAAAAATAAACGGTAAACGAAAAAAATACCCAAGCAGGCTAACGTCTCCTGTTATGGGTATTTTTTTTCACTGGTTTGACAGTCCAAACCTTCCCATGGTTATTATCTTTTTTCCAGCCCCCAAGGTTGCCAATCTTTTGCACCCATTTCTTTTCCGTTATCTCCATATCCTCCAGTATTTCTGTTATGCCTGACTTTAGTTTGGAAGAAGAATGGCTTCTTTTTACGGTTTTCATCAATTCATAAACCTGTTCGGAAAGGTCTTTTCCTGTTTTACACTGTTGGAACAGAGCTGTGATCACGAGAAGAAACTTCTCACCTTGATCCGTATCAAAGGATTCTGCGAAATCGACAAATTTTTTATATGTGTGTTTTTGGAGGCTGGCAGCAGCACGAATTGCCGGGAGTATGCTGTGATTGATGCTGAGGATAAGTTCCTCGGGCTCTTGATTCCGAATCGTCTTATCAACTGCAGTCAAAGAAAGCCTGATTGATTTCAAGTATTTCGCGATCGCTGCTTCTATCTCAAACACAGAACACATCGATTTAACAATCCGTGCATATCCGCAATGACAAGACATACCTCAGCCTCCTTATCAGTCTTTAAAATTAAGTTAACAGTCGCAACCAAAGTCCTTCTTGCATTGATCAGAATGATGAAAAGGAATCAGTTTCGTAACATTTTCAAACTTCCTCAGAAGGAGCCATTCTTTCATTACAATTGTTTCAAGGAACTGTACAACTTCTTTATTGAACATGATGATCTCACAAGTAGAAGGTTTTGTAGGAAAATCCAGGCATTCACCGACAAAAGCCTGGATTTTTTCAGCCTCTGCATTCAGCAAATGGGATAAAGCTATTTCCTCCAACGCGATCGACTCCATGAGATCCACAACGACCTCTACCTGGCTAGGTCGGTCGGGCTGCGGCGGGATAGTAGGCATACTCATCTTTTTATTTCATCCTCTCTCACATGACTTCGTTTATATCCTATGTGTCGAAGAATCAGATGGTTATAATAGGCGAGCTAATTAATTTTCTTTCACCACGTCCAGCAGTTACAATTAACATAGAACAAATTTTGAAGGGATGTGTTAAGGATGACAATTATCAATCCATCACGGGAAGAAATCGGGCAAATGCTCAAAAAAGCTAAAAGGATTGCGGTTATAGGTTTGAGCGATAACCCCGACAGGACTTCATACATGGTTTCCGAGGCTATGCAGAAAGCTGGTTATGAAATTATTCCGGTTAATCCGAAGGCTGATGAAATTCTTGGAGTAAAGGCGGTCGCATCTTTAAAGGATATTGAGGGGCATATCGATATCGTCAATGTATTCCGAAGGTCCGAATACCTTCCTGAAATTGCGCGGGAATTTGCAGAAATAGACGCAGACATCTTCTGGGCACAGCTGGGTGTAGAAAATGAGGAAGCCTATAAATTCCTTAAGGAAAAGGGATACCCGGTGATCATGGACCGCTGCATCAAGGTTGAGCATGCGTTGACAAAATAGCGGGATCCCTTGTAAGGACCATTTATCCTTTATTTATACAGTTTTTCTGAAAGGGAGAAGTATACGATGAGGATCGTCATTGCCCCAGATTCCTTCAAAGAAAGTCTCACTGCTTATGAAGCAGCTTGCAGCATAGAGAAGGGCTTCCGGCAAGTATTTCCGGAAGCCGAATACATAAAAATGCCGATGGCTGATGGTGGAGAAGGAACTGTCAAGGCAATGATTCATGCAATAGGCGGCGAAATCATCCAAACTACAGTCACTGGGCCTCTGGGAACCAAAACAGAGGCCTTTTTCGGTCTCATTGGCTCACGAAAGACAGCAGTTATTGAAATGGCTTCTGCCTCTGGCCTCCACCTTGTTCCGCCAAAGGACAGGAATCCTCTCTTTACTACAACAAAAGGAACTGGTGAATTGATTTTGTCTGCTTTGGATCAAGGAGCGGAGCATATCATCCTTGGTATAGGAGGAAGCGCCACAAATGATGGCGGGGCAGGGATGGCACAAGCTCTCGGCATAAGGCTGCTTGACAAAAACGGAAACGACATTCCGGATGGTGGTGGCGGACTATCACATCTGGCACTGATTGATATAAGCAATCTTGACCCTCGCACAGCAACGGTGAAAATTGAAGTCGCCTGTGATGTAAACAACCCTCTTACCGGGCCGAAGGGAGCTTCAGCCGTATTTGGGCCGCAAAAAGGGGCCGACGATGAAATGGTTAAGCACTTGGACAAAAACTTGTCCCATTTCGCCATGATAATTGAAAAGACAACCGGCAAATCTATTGCCGATGTTCCAGGTTCTGGGGCTGCAGGAGGTCTTGGAGCAGGACTCCTTGCATTCCTGCCTGCTAAATTAAAAAGCGGAATTTCTATTATGATGGAAGCGACAAATCTTGAAGAGAAAATCATGGAAGCTGACCTAGTCATTACTGGCGAAGGTAAGGTTGACAGCCAGTCGCTAAGCGGTAAAACACCGGTCGGAGTAGCAGCAGCAGCAAAAAAACATGGCGTTCCCGTTATTCTTTTAGCAGGTGAAGCCACAGAAGGCAGCAGCGAATTGTACTGCTCTGGCGTAAATGCAATTTTCAGTATCATGCCTGGCGTAGTTACCAGGGAAGCTGCCTTAGCTAATGCTTCACGCTATCTAGAAAGAGTATCAGAGAATATCGCACAGGTCATAAAGATTGGGAAGCAATGGTAGGTACCCTCATTTTCTTTGGAAAAGGTCAAGCTTTTCCCGAATCCTGTCCCTTGGTTGTTTTACTTTTGATGCATTTTGAAGTGACTGTCTTATGTCAATCATCCCATAGCCAAAATCAGAATCTTTCCCTCTTACTCCAAGATCTATGGCTGAGGTTTGGATAATTCTCATTATATCACTGTTCGATAGCTCGGGATTGGCTGAAAGGATCAATCCGGCAAGTGCTGCTACATGGGGGGCAGCCATCGATGTACCTGACAGCGCCGCATATTGCTGTTTGTAATAAGTACTGGGAATATACACTCCAGGTGCCGCAATATCAATATAATCGCCATGATTAGAAAAGTCGGCCCTGTTTCCGTTATAATGGACAGCCGATACTCCCATGACTTCCGGATATGCTGCCGGGAAGGAAGTCTGGCTGGAATTATCATTCCCAGCAGCTGCAACCATCACCACATGGTGAGCGTACGCATACCGCACCGCTTTTTTCAAAACCTTTGACGGCTGATAATTGCCAAGGCTAAGATTGATGACATCTGCACCATGATCAACAGCCCAAATAATTCCCTTTGCAATGTCAAAAGTAGAGCCGTAGCCGTCTTTTCCCATTGCTTTTACCGGCATGATTTTATTGTACCAGGTCAAACCCGCAATGCCTTCCCGATTGTTCGTTTCTGAAGCGATGATACCCGCAACATGGGTTCCATGCCCGTTGTCGTCCGCTGGCGGCTGGTCTGTATGGAGGACATTGTAGCCATCTACTAAACGCTTCTTTAAATCAGGATGTGCAATGTCTACTCCTGTGTCAACAATAGCAATCGTGACTTTATTGCTTCCGCGTGAGATGGCCCAACCTTCCTCCGCCCCAACGGCAGGCAGATTCCATTGATATTTTTCTGTATAAAGGACATCGTTCGGCAATTGAACATCGTTTTGCATCAGGATATAATGAGGCTCAGCAAATTCTATGTTTGGCTTATCTGAGAAAAAACGCAGCAAATCTTCTGTTTGACGAGTCGGGGAGTTAAAAATAACGGTTGAATTAAAACTTTTAACCGCACTGCCGCCAATCTGTTCACAGAATTGTTGAAGTTCCTGCTGTGAAGGCTCCTGGGTAAAATCGACCGCTACTTCATGATCATAATAATGGCTTTTATCTAATCTGTTATGGTGGACAAGCTTGACTTCCTCATGGTTGTTTAAAAGGCTTTTGATATGTTCACCCATTTTAATATTGTTGACTTTAGCCATGCGGGGCTGGGCATCTTTGGCACCCGATTGTTGCGTTTTCTCGCCGCGCGTAAAGACATGGGCATTTCCACGATCCTCCACGCTTTTATTAAACTCCGGCCAGACAGCCAGGAAGACAAGCATGCAGACAAAGAGCAGAATTCCTGTTATTTTCACAAAGTCACCTCCAGTATTATTTATAGCTTGCAATATGGAGGCGAAATTAAAGGCGGAAATCAATGGAACAAGCGGTAAATTGGCATATTATATCAATTTTGCATTGTTCTCTTATTTGCCCTTATTTGGTCCAAAATATTACAAATTATTGATGAATCCTCAAATTCAATTTGCTAAATCAGGATAAATCGCTACAATAAAGCATAGACCATGTCTGGAAATATGGTAAAATATATATAAGAACATTCGTTCCCTTGTCGGTTTTTTCCTCATTTTGCGGGAGGGAATGGATCCTTTTAGGATGAATACTTAAAAGAAGCATTGACAACATACTAAAATTAAAAGTCAATGTGCTGTTGTTAGTATGAAAGGGGTATGTATGTGGCAGTAAAGCAGTCTTATGAATACAATGATGATGCCATCCAAGTACTTGAAGGCCTTGAGGCTGTAAGAAAAAGGCCGGGCATGTATATCGGGAGCACAGACAGCCGCGGACTTCACCATCTGGTTTATGAAATTGTCGATAACTCCGTTGATGAAGCGCTCGCAGGTTTCGGAAACACCATCATTGTTAAAATACACAAAGATAATTCAGTCTCCGTACAGGACAAAGGGCGTGGAATGCCGACTGGAATGCATAAGCTTGGAAAACCGACTCCTGAAGTCATCCTGACAATTCTTCACGCAGGCGGAAAGTTTGGCCAGGGCGGTTACAAGACGAGCGGAGGACTCCATGGCGTAGGTGCATCTGTTGTCAACGCACTGTCTGAATGGCTTGTTGTTACCATCAAACGTGACGGATCCATATATGAACAGAGATTTGAAAAGGGAGGAATCCCTGTTACCACACTGGAGAAGAAAGGGAACACAAACCAGACAGGTACAACCATTCATTTCAAGCCAGACCATACAATTTTTTCGTCGCTGACTTATAACTATGATACGTTGTGCGAACGCCTCCGGGAATCTGCATTCCTTCTGAAAGGCCTGAAAATTGAGCTGATCGATGAACGCAATGATGTTAAAGAGACGTTCCATTATGAAACTGGAATCCAGGCTTTTGTAGAATATCTAAATGAGGAAAAAGATACACTTCATCCAGTTGTGAGCATTGAAGGCGAAAGTGCGAGCATCGAAGTGGAATTTTCATTCCAGTTCAATGATGGGTATTCGGAAAATGTCCTGTCTTTTGTCAATAATGTTCGTACTAAAGACGGCGGAACCCACGAAGCAGGATCAAAAACCGCCATGACTAGGGCCTTTAATGAATATGCGCGCAAAGTGGGGCTATTGAAAGAAAAAGATAAAAACCTTGATGGTGCAGATATTCGTGAAGGTCTTTCAGCCATTATTTCAGTCCGAATTCCCGAACAGCTGCTCCAGTTTGAAGGACAAACGAAAGGAAAGCTGGGGACGAGCGAGGCAAGATCCGCAGTGGATTCCGTGGTTTCCGAGCACTTAGCCTATTTCCTTGAAGAAAATCCTGAATTCAGCTCACTGCTGATCAAAAAAGCCATTAAAGCCTACCAGGCCAGGGACGCTGCGAGAAGGGCGAGAGACGACGCCAGAAGCGGGAAGAAAAAAAAGCGTTCTGATGCTATGCTTTCAGGAAAGCTTACTCCGGCACAATCAAAGAATTCGGCGAAAAACGAGCTTTACCTTGTAGAGGGAGACTCCGCCGGCGGCTCTGCAAAACAAGGTCGCGACAGGAAGTTCCAGGCTGTTCTGCCTTTGAGGGGAAAAGTCATCAATACTGAAAAGGCAAAGCTGCAGGATATTTTTAAAAACGAAGAAATCAATACAATTATTCATGCCATCGGGGCAGGGGTAGGCACCGACTTCACAGTGGAAGACATCAATTATGATAAAGTCGTCATCATGACAGATGCTGATACTGATGGAGCTCACATCCAGGTTCTTCTCCTGACTTTCTTTTACAGATACATGAAGCCTCTGATTGAGGAAGGCAAAATCTTCATTGCCCTGCCGCCTTTGTATAAGGTCAGCAAGGGGACTGGAAAAAAAGAAGTCATTGAGTACGCCTGGAGTGATGATGAACTTCAAGGCGCCATCAAAAAAATCGGCAAGGGCTATATGATTCAGCGTTATAAGGGTTTAGGAGAGATGAATGCGGATCAGCTGTGGGAAACCACCATGAATCCAGAAACCCGGACGCTTATCCGTGTCATGATTGATGATGCTGCACGCGCAGAACGCCGCGTTACGACCCTTATGGGGGATAAAGTAGAGCCTCGGCGCAAATGGATAGAAGCCAATGTCGCTTTTGGACTCGAAGAAGACGGAAATATTCTTGAAAATGAAAATATTATGGTTGCAGAGGAGGTTTCTGAGGGATGAGTTCAACAGAGATATACCGGGACCTCCCGCTTGAAGACGTCCTCGGCGATAGGTTTGGACGTTACAGTAAATATATTATCCAGGAACGCGCGCTTCCCGATGCAAGGGACGGATTAAAGCCTGTTCAGCGCCGTATCCTATACGCCATGCATGCAGATGGCAATACACAGGAACGAAATTTCAGGAAGTCAGCCAAAACAGTCGGTAATGTTATCGGTAACTTCCATCCGCATGGAGATTCATCTGTCTATGAAGCAATGGTGCGGATGAGCCAGGACTGGAAAGTGCGAAACCTGCTTGTTGAAATGCACGGAAATAACGGAAGCATCGATGGAGATCCGCCAGCTGCCATGCGTTATACGGAAGCAAGGCTATCAGCGATCGCATCGGAGCTCCTCAGGGACATTGACAAAAAAACGGTAGAGTTCATTCCAAACTTTGATGATACATCACAAGAACCGACCGTACTTCCATCCATGTTCCCGAATCTGCTTGTCAACGGTTCAACAGGAATTTCCGCAGGTTATGCGACGGATATACCGCCGCACTCTCTTGCCGAAGTCATCGATGGAGTCATTATGAGGCTTGACCAGCCGGATTGCACGGTTGATCAGCTGATGACGTGCATCAAAGGGCCAGACTTTCCAACAGGCGGGATTATCCAGGGAATTGACGGCATTAAGAAGGCCTATGAGACAGGAAAAGGAAAAATTATCATTCGCTGCAAAGCCGACATTGAGTCAGTTAGGGGCGGCCGTCAGCAAATTGTGGTGACAGAAATTCCTTATGAAATCAATAAAGCAAACCTTGTTAAGCGGATTGATGAACTTCGCCTTGACAGGAAGGTTGAAGGCATTTCAGAAGTCAGGGACGAAACCGACCGGACCGGGCTCAGGATTGTCATTGAATTAAAAAAGGAAGCTGATGCAGAAGGCGTACTGCATTTCCTTTATAAGAACACCGATTTGCAGGTGACATATAACTTTAATATGGTCGCCATCCATAAGAAGCGGCCAACGCTTATGGGCCTTGCCAGTCTAATTGATGCTTATATCGCCCACCAAAAAGACGTGGTAACAAAACGTTCCGAATTTGATTTGCAAAAAGCGAGGGAACGCCAGCATATTGTCGAAGGTTTGATCAAAGCATTATCCATACTGGATGAAGTGATTGCCACTATTCGCGCATCAAAAGACAAGCGCGACGCTAAAGAAAACCTCGTTAAAGCCTTCAGCTTCACAGAAGCCCAAGCAGAGGCAATTGTTTCCTTGCAGCTTTATCGCCTCACCAACACTGATGTCACGGCATTGCGTGCTGAATCGGAAGTGCTTGCAAAGAAGATTGAAGAGTTAACTTCCATACTTGGAAGCGAGAAAAAGCTCTTTTTTGTCATAAAAAAAGAGCTGAAAGAAGTTAAAAAGAAATTTGCAGATGGACGCAGGACAAAGATTGAAGCAGAGATCGAGGAAATAAAAATCAATCTTGAAGTGCTGGTTGCCAGCGAAGATGTTATTGTATCCGTCACGAGAGACGGATACATCAAGCGGACGAGTCAGCGTTCCTTCGCTGCTTCAAATGGACAGGATCTGGCAATGAAGGATTCTGACAGGCTTCTATCCAAATTGGATATGAACACTAAAGACGTCCTGCTATTGTTCACAAACAAAGGCAGTTTTCTCTACCTGCCAGTCCACGAGCTCCCGGATATCCGCTGGAAAGACCTTGGGCAGCACATTGGTAATATCGTGCCGATTGACCGGGATGAAGAAATTATCAAGGCGATCCACATTAAGGACTTTGAACAGCAAGCGTACCTGCTTTTCGTTACTAAAAACGGAATGGCAAAGAAGACAGAATTAAAGATGTACAAAGCCCAGCGCTATTCAAAAGCACTTACAGCCATCAACCTGAAAGGCGACGATACAGTGGTCGATGTCCATCTTACCGATGGGACCAAAGATCTTTTCCTTTCCACCCATCTTGGCTACGGTTTATGGTTTAGCGAAGATGAAGTAGCACCCGTAGGGACAAGAGCTGCAGGTGTTAAAGGTATTAACCTTAAGGACGGTGACTATGTCATCGGCGGAAAGGTGATTGATGGTCCTTCCTCGGCAGCAGTGATTGCGACACAGCGCGGCGCTCTCAAGAAAATGAAGCTTTCAGAGTTCGAACGGAGCTCGAGAGCCAAACGCGGCGTCATCATGCTTCGCGAATTAAAGGCAAACCCACATCGAGTTTGCGGTTTTGAAATGGCAAGCCCCGAAGATACTATTCACCTGAAAACGGCAAAAGGTCAGATTCATTCATTGAAAGTATCGGAGCTTCGCTTCGGTGACCGATATTCAAACGGTTCCTTTGTGTTTGATGAGGCAGAAAGCGGAAAATTGGGTGAACTTTGGAAGGAAACGCCAGTGGAAAAACCAGCGGTGCAAAAATAGTTTTTAATAGTAATCAGCTCTAATGTGTTAAAAAATTATACTAAACCCCTGTACGGTTGATGTACCGGGGTTTTCTTTTGTATTTCAAAGGGTAAAATGTATTGTTTCTTTCATGCATAACAGCCGGTAATTCAAAAGGAGTGAAATTTCTCATATTGTGAAAAGAAAGATAATTTGTTATATTTAACGTTATACTGAAATATTTTTGCGGATATTTTTACTTCGAAGGAGATTTTTAATGGAAAATTTTTTAAATGGTATTAATTTTGCTGTCACCGAATTGAACGACTTTTTATGGGTGAAGGTCCTTATTACTGTCCTAATAACGCTCGGCGTTTATTTCTCGTTTAAAACGAGGTTCGTCCAGTTCCGCTATTTTTTGGAGATGTTCCGGATTCTCGGGGACAAATCCGCTATATCGGCAGAAGGTAAGCGGGGAATTTCTTCATTTCAGGCTTTTTGTATCAGTGCAGCTTCAAGGGTTGGTACAGGAAACCTGGCAGGTGTAGCCACCGCAATTTCAGCAGGCGGACCTGGAGCAGTTTTCTGGATGTGGCTGATTGCATTTATTGGCGCAGCTTCTAGTTTCATCGAAAGCACGCTTGCTCAAATTTATAAAGTAAAAGATAAAGATGGATACCGTGGGGGACCCGCTTATTATATGGAACGCGGCTTGAATAAACGCTGGATGGGCATCCTGTTCGCGGTTATCATTACTTTCTGTTTTGGACTTGTATTCAATTCTGTCCAGTCCAATACAATCTCCCTTGCATTCCATGACGCGTTTGGAATTGACCGTTTCTGGATCGGAATGGTATTGGCAGTACTTACTGCGGCTATCATTTTCGGTGGTGTTAACCGGATTGCCCACGTCTCACAGGTCATCGTGCCAATTATGGCTGTCCTATACCTAATCCTCGCCCTCTATATCGTTATCATCAACATTACGGAAGTACCTTCCATGCTTAAATTGATTATCGAAGACGCATTCGGCGTTAGACAAGCCGTTGGCGGCGGAATGGGTGCAGCTGTTCTAATGGGAGTCAAGCGGGGCTTGTTCTCTAACGAAGCCGGTATGGGAAGTGCTCCAAATGCCGCTGCAACAGCAGCCGTTTCTCACCCAGCGAAACAAGGGCTTATCCAGACGCTCGGCGTATTTGTTGATACCATCCTGATTTGTTCCGCTACAGCTTTTATTATCATCCTGTCAGGAGCATACGAAAATCCTAAACTTGACGGTATCCAGCTCACACAAGTTGCATTGACAGAGCATGTAGGATCCTGGGCACCTGAGTTTATCGGAGCCGCTATTTTCTTGTTTGCATTTTCTTCTATCATCGGGAATTACTATTATGGTGAAACCAATATTGAATTTATCAAGAATAGCAGGCTAGCCATTTTCATTTACCGGCTTGCAGTGATCGGCATGGTTATTTTCGGTTCCCTTGTTGACCTGAAGATTGTTTGGAACCTGGCCGACCTCTTTATGGGAATCATGGCGTTAATCAACCTTGCAGCGATAGCGATGCTCGCAAAGATTGCGTTAGCTGCTTTGAAGGATTACCGAAACCAGAGAAGAGAAGGAAAAGACCCTGTATTTTATTCTGATTCGATTCCTGGTCTGACGGGAATTGAGTCATGGGAAGCGAAAGGTGACGACAAAAAAGAAACAATGCTTTAATATGAAAAACCCTCTGAAATCCAGAGGGTTTTTTACATTTTTCTTCCACTAACGGGCATGCTATGAGCAAACAGATTTGAGGAGGAGTAATTGTGAGGAAAAGCCTTCTGTTTGCGATATCTTCCATTGTGCTGCTATCCCTGTTTGCTATATCCAGTGTTAACGCAGTCAGTGCATTGGAGGAACCGAAAATTTTTGTTAAGAAAAAAGCGGATGTGACGGGTGATAATAAGAAAGATACGATACTTTTGAAAGGCGTTTCATTTGAAGAAAACTCAGCTTATTTGAAAGCCGTCCTATTAGAAACAATAACTTCTCATGGACAGAAGCTAACAATCAAACTTCCTGGCGGGTACGACCCTGAGCTTACATTGAAAGACTTGAACCATGATGGTATCAAAGATATGTTCGTAGGAATCCCGACAGGCGGAAGCGGGGGTTTATCAAACTACTTCCTGTATACAATGAAATACGGGGTTGCAAGTAATCTGACTGTACCGGATCCATTACAGGTTACAAGTCAATTTGAGGATGGATATAAGGCATCCATCACTCTAGACCAGACAGGCAAGACATATACTTTTGACTTGTCGAGCCGAAAAGCGGATTATGAGCGGCTGGGACTTTACCAGGACGGAAAACTGAATGAACCGACGGAGCTAATGGTACAGCCTTATGGATTACTAGAGCCCGTAAAGCTTGAGAGCGGAGAATATGGTTTGAAAGGTATACAACGGGTCAGCGGTGCCTATCAGGCAGACGCAATAGCCTCTGTAGTATCTCATTGGGTTTATAAGGATGGAAAATGGGTGCTTTCGAAAACATACGTTAAGAAAACCGGAACTCAAAAAGAAAGAAAAGGCATTTTCCATTGGAGATCAAAAGAGAAATAGGCCCCTGTCACGAAAGGACCTTCTTGAACATAGGCTAATGTAAGAAAAGAGCTTTTTTCAAGAAAGGAGTTCTTTAGACATGAACAAGTTCAATCCTGATAAACTGCATGTCCAATATATGCCTCCCGCTTCTCAATTTGCGCCAATTGAAGGAAGAAAATATACATTGACTCATTCAGATAAAACAGGGGAGATTTTCCTGTCCATTGGAGCGAGATACAATACGGGGAGCATTGATTATGATTTGCGTGATGAAGTGCTTGGAGAATGGACAACAAGAAACGGGGAATATCTCCTACTTTGCAAGGTATATATCAGCGGTGGGGAGTTTGATGAAAAGATATCCAAGGTTCGTTACATGATTTTTAAGCGGGAGCTCAGCTTGGCGCTGACAGGAATGGTTTATGGTGACCAATCATTTTTCACCAACCATCCTTGGCTTTTGGATTGTCCTATTCTCGTCCAATTTGAGTCTAGTTACCCAGAGTATAATGATATTATTTACTACGGGACACCAAGGCAATATTTAACCATGGCAGCGCAGCAGCAGAGATCAATTATTCAGGCGTAGCCTGGATTTTTTTTATGGAAAAAGTTGTTTTTGAACAAGCGCTGAACTTTCTGAAAATAATGGTTAAATTTCTGAATTCGAGGTAAAATATAAGTGTAAGATAGCTAGTAAACTGGAGGCGAATATGATGAACCAGTCCTTTTTGCTTACGCCAGGAGTGCTTGGAAATGTCATCGGCCTCAATGCGAGTATGGGTGAAATCTTGGGATGGAGCATCATTGCATTTGCTGTAGCAGCAGGATTGCTGTTTCCGCTGAGAAAGTGGGGGCGTCCTGTATTGCGGAGGATTGTCGGCAAAACGAAGGCAGCAAAGGCGTACAGAAACAGCCAGAAAATTCATATCCCATTCGGCATCCTAGCCGTTGTTGCAGCTGTCAGCCACGGAACAATCATGTATATCATTGAAGGGGAACTGACAGGCAGGGAGTGGGTGGGTCTTACAGGCGTAATCGCAATCCTCCTTGCAATAGTGCTGGGAGCTAAAATCAGCCAAAAACGGGATAAAACAAAAAAACAAGTCCATATGGCAATTTTTACAACAGCAGCCGTCCTAATCGTCACACATATCGGAATGACACCATGACAGCAAAACATAATGACAATCAACATCTGTGGAAATAAAAGTAAATAATAACTTTATATAAAGGTATTATGTAAAGTTATAAAAACAAGACCATGGAAATGCTGAACTTAATTTCAAAATGAAACAGAGATAATACACTTTAAAAATAGACGAAACTCCAAAACAAGGACGTATGATCAAGGACTACTAATCATTTGTCCTTGTTTTTTTGCTAAAAAACGATTCTTAGACCGTAATTATAAACCAGAGCAGTTTGATTAAAAAAATCAATCTCGTCTCACTATTTTGAGTATACTTAACAATTGAGACACGAAACAACAAACTACATAGAACTTCCTAGAATTTATATTATGTAAACTAGAGAAATGATGTTTATTTTTAACCCTTACCTCTAATTGCTGATGTCCGTTGAAGAGAATCTACCTACATTAGTAATCATTGTTCTTTTGGCATATTAAGTTTATTAATTGCATTTTTTAGATCCTCGTTTTTTAAATGCGTGTATATCATTGTTGTTTCAATTGAGGAATGGCCAAGTTGTCTTCTTAACTTGGGTACATCGTTAATTTCAGCATGATACCTTGTAGCGAATGAATGTCTTAATTTGTGTACTGATAAGGATGGTTTTCCAAATGAAATTGCGTATTTTTCAATTAGTTTTTCGATAGCTTTTGCTGACAGTCTTCTTGTGGTTCCTTCAGGTCCCATAGAAGCAGCAACAAAAACCGCTTTATTTTCTTTAGGGATTTTGTATTTATTACCCCTATTATTCAGATATGCTTTAAAATCAGTCATTGCTTGCTCGCTAAAGTACACATACTGTTCTTTGTTACCTTTTCTGATTACTCTTACACTGTTTTTTTAAATCGATATCCTCTAAATTTGACCATACTAGTTCAGATAACTTAAACCTGATCCCAGGAATAAAGATACAATAGCAGTATCACGTTCCTTATTCATTTCGTGAAATGTAGTGATGCGTTTATTTGCTTTATTTATTTCCCCATAGTCCTTTGCAACAAATAGTCTAAAGTTTTCATATAATTGCTCGCAATGACCCGCACATGCATCACAAATATCAGCACAAAGTTTGCAATGCTGATTGGAAAACTGGCTGTTTCGTGCCATTAGAGCCACTTCTTCAAAACAAATCTCTGCACAGTCATTCAACATTTGGATACACATTATTCTCGCCTGGACATCCGGTTCTTGTAAACATGCTGTTAAACACTCCTCACATGCCCTAGCGCACTTTACACATTCCTCAATACAGTTATCCATAGTTGTTGGCGAAGTAGAAAATACACCAACTATTAAAACCTCCTAATTTTTTTACAGGGTTATTATCCACTTTTTGAATCTTATTATTCACTATTAAACGTAAAGAATAATACACCTTTAATTCTACCCGTAAAAAAAGCTTATATGGTTCTTCTATGGATATCCACCTTAGAGAACTCCTGTACCGGGTAATTTCTTCAAATGACTAACGCTTGATTTTATAATCGTTTTTCGTTAATCCATTGATGAAATCTAAAGACAACTAGTAAAAATAGACAATATCCTATCAAGGTATACAAATGGTTCCACTGTTTAGAATGAACAAAAAAGCCTAATTCCTCTGCCTTTTTTTCGAGAGCAGCCATTCCTAAACCAATGAATACAATGAATAACACCCTCTTCCATTTACTCCGCATTTGCATTAGCTTTATAATGACCACCATAAGGGTTGGAAGCCCAACCAATGTAAATAATATATTAATAGAAAAAACAGCCGGGAATGGCCTATTCGGGAAGAAATAAAGTTGCTTCCCAATAAATAAAAGGTCTAAATAGGTTCCTAATAAAGAAGATAATACCATTGCTGGAATATAGCTTTTAATCCCATATAAAAATTGCCTTTTTCGCAAGGGCTGCAAGTTCAAGTCTTTCAAGTGTTTTACAGTATTCACTTAGTATCCCCCCATCGAGTGCTTCATTTTTTTCTATAAAGTAATCCAATACTTGAAAGTCTTCAAACCATTCCCCCTCCTCCGATTCAAAATGTTTTACATTTTTCCATACACTTTCGAGGTTAGGGCTATAAATTTTTCTTGCTCCAGGTCTTAATCTACAGGATTTCAAACGAATTTCGTACTTCTTCCCTGGTAATCCTTCATGGACATTGTTAAAAATATGTGGCCAATAATCTTTTCTAGATCCAGTATGAGGGTGACTCTTTGCCCACTGTTCTGCGCTTTTTAAAACATCTTTGTTAAAAAGAACTGCATACAGTCTCTTTCCTAATAAAATTCGTTCATGTGCTGATTGGAACTGATTAAGAGTTTGTCCCGCTACATTTAAAGTTCCATTATCAAGATAGGGAAAAAGAATGTGATTAAAGGACAATACATCCTGCAGTTTAAATTCCAGCGTATTAAAGACCTGGCTTATATAGACTGGATTTTTAACGACCCTTTTTTCTAAATGATTTTGTTCATTAATAATAAGGGCAATCGTAAGAAGAGATTTATTTTGATTTCTCCAAAAATAGCTCCAAACGGTTTCCATGAAGATAGAAATATTGAAAAAACGAAAAAGTGAAAACAACGGTTTGTTTCTTTTAAAGCTCTCTTGGTATAGTAAAAACTGTGGATAGGCATCTTCAAAGATAAGCCAATTTCCCCGTTCCAGAAAGGAAAAAAAGGAGCTTTTTTCCTTTCTGGATAATAAATTGGATAGGAGTTCACCTTTTAAATCGGTCATGTTCCAACCCCCATTTCGGGACACCATATGTCCTAAGAAAGCCCAATGGACTTCAGGGTGAAGTTGGTAGAAATCCAGGTACGCTTTTGTTCTAGTAACATTATTTTTATTCCATTCCTTTGTTTTTAGCTTAATTTGGCGTATGATCATCTCTTCTTCTTTAGTTAAGCTCTTATCAATAGTTATTTTTTTTCTTCTCTTTAATTCTTCCTTTATAACTTCAATAGGAGTTTTTTCTGATTTCCTTCTGAAAAAAATACGCCATCCCTCCTTCATGAATTCTCCTCCTATACTGTGAATATGTATAAATGATGGACTTTTACTGGGGAAAGGAATGAGAATATTTGACGATTAATACTTATCAAGGCATTAAATGGATAATCGAAATACTTAAAAAAGATCAATCTCCCAATGGTTCATGGAACTATCCATTTGAAACAGGAATTTCAACAGATGCTTACATGATCATTTTATTACGGACATTGGAAATAAATGATGAAGATTTAATTCGAGGGCTTGCATCAAGAATCATCAACAAACAAGAAAAAAATGGAGCTTGGAAGTTATTTTATGATGAAAAAGATGGTAACTTAACGACTACTTTGGAAGCATACTACGGGCTTTTGTACTCAGGGTATTTTAAGAAAGAAGATCCACGGCTGAAAGCTGCAAAAAGCTTTATTATTGCACATGGCGGGATGGAAAAGGTAAATGTATTTACAAAAATCATGCTTGCATTAACAGGACAGTATAAATGGCCTGCTTTTTTCCCAATACCAATCGAGGTTATTCTTTTCCCCCTTTCATTCCCTATAAATTTTTACCAATTTTCCGTTTTTGGAAGAGTAAACCTAGCCCCTATTCTAATTTTGGCAGATAAAAAATTTAGGATAAAGACGAAACAGTGTCCGAATTTATCGGATTTATTTTTAAAAAGAACTGGAGAAGAAGAATGGGAAATTAATGCTGAGTGGCGATCGGTATTTTCATCTATGGAAGTATGCGTAAAAAGTTTAATTGGCTTACCGGCTCAGCTTCATTCCTTCGCGATTGATCGAGTAAAAAAATATATGCTGGAGCGCATTGAATCAGATGGGACATTTTACAGTTATTACAGTTCAACATTCTTAATGATATTTGCATTACTATCACTTGGATATTCAAAAAATGATCCGCTTATCATTAATGCTATAAATGGCTTGAAATCCATGAAAACTGAAATAAACGGGTTGCCCCATATGCAATATACAACTGCCAATGTATGGAATACTTCGTTAATTAACTCTGCTCTGCAGCTTGCAGAAGTTCCTCCTGATGATCCCGTTGTTAAAAAAGCAAACCGGTACTTACTAGAGCGCCAACATCATAAATTCGGTGATTGGGTGATTCATAATACAGATAGTTTACCAGGTGGATGGGGGTTTTCTGATGTAAACACATTCAATCCGGATGTAGATGACTCAACAGCATCACTAAGGTCAATTGCCAGGGGGATTCTAATCAATCCACAAAACCATATGGCATGGGATCGGGGTATAAATTGGCTATTCTCCATGCAAAATGATGACGGTGGTTGGGCTTCTTTTGAAAAAAATGTCAAGAATAAATGGCTCGGGTTACTCCCAATTGAAAAAGGCAAGTCTATGTTCGCCGACCCTTCATCAGCTGATTTAACTGGAAGAACCCTTGAATTTTTCGGCAACTATACAAATTTGCCAAGAAATCATCTTTCAGTAAAAAAAGCGGTAAAATGGCTGCTAAGATATCAAGAAACGGATGGGTCATGGTACGGAAGATGGGGAATTTGTTATTTATATGGAACCTGGTCCGCAGTCACAGGTCTTATTTCTGTTGGATTATCAACAAACCATAAAACCATACAACATGCAGTAACTTGGTTAAAAAGCATTCAGAATAGGGACGGCGGCTGGGGAGAATCCTGTTTAAGCGATATTCAAAATAAATACGTTCCACTGGGTATAAGTACCTTGACGGACACCTCCTGGGCACTTGATGCATTGATTGCAGTTGAAGAAAGTCCAACCAAAGAAATTCAAAGAGGAATCACGTATTTACTTGAATCGCTGCAAAAAGAAGATTGGACTACAGATTATCCTAAGGGGCAAGCAATGGCAGGCGGATTTTATGTTCACTATCACAGCTACCGCTATATCTTTCCATTGCAGGCCTTGTCCCATTATCATCGAAAGTATGTTAAATGACATATATCGACGGGCTAGTATCGCCCGTCGATATTATTTAATGATCTACCTTATAAAATGTAATTTTGTTGGATGTAAATGGTGCTACTTGAAAGGGAGACTATAAGAAACGCAGAGGGCCTTCTGTAACCAAAAAATTATTAGAGGTTAATATTCATGGGTACAGTAAAATCAATCATTAATAACGTAGATGCTACTCAAGGAAATACAAAAGAAGTAAGAGAAATACTTCAGCTTATTGTTTTACTTGCCAATCTAGGAGATGATAGTTTATGCAGGGGTATAAGGTAAAGCCATTCGTGATTCACCACGTAAATGCCAGAAAAGGTTCTCGTAGAGTTTTACGAACATTAAGTTTACTATAAGCCTTAAAGAGACTACATTAATGTTTCCCTTCGGCTGTGTTTAGAACAGATTTAACAGCCTCTTCAATTTCTTTATACCCTGTACATCTGCAAATATTGGACTCCAGCCAATCTTTTATTTTCTCATCACTAGCATTCGGTTCTATATTAACTAAAGCATGGCAATTCATTAGGAAACCCGATGTACAATAACCACATTGAAAAGCAAATTTTTCAATAAAGGCTTTTTGAATCGGAGTATTTACGAGTCCTTCAATTGTAGTGATTTGCTTGCCTTCTCCTTCGACTGCAAGCATTAAACATGATTTCATCGGTGTTCCATCTACTAATACAGTACAGGCACCACAATCACCATTCAAACATCCGGGCTTTGAACCTGTAAGTCCCAACCGTACACGCAAGATATACAACAGTGTGTCAGCCGGTCTTACAGTTACCGTTTTTTCCTCAGAGTTCACAAGAAATAAAAGACTCAATATAGGATCACTTGACATTCCGTTCACCCTCTAACTCTTCGATGGCATCCATCATCGTATTTTTCAGCACAAATAAGCGATACCCTGAAGAACCCTCCACATCATTGAGAACAGGTCCAGGCAAGGAAAGTAAAGATTTCTCAACTCTATCTTCTAATGACAGCGCCCTATCATTCAGCACCTTCTCCATCTCCTCCGATCGAAACGGAAAAGGACTTACCCCACTGAATGCCATTCTGATTTCATCATTATTTTTGATAGCTGCTACGGTGACAAGCGGATAGCCAATGTCCCACTGTTTCCTCCTTTTAATGCTTACATATGGCAGTTTAATATACTTATTTTCTATGAGAATGGAAAAAATAAATTCTCCCTCTCTTAACTGTATTTCTTTATTAAATATATCTTGTAAAGGCAGGTGAAAAATACCCTCTGCTCCGGCTATCCCCAATAAGCATTCTGTTATCAGTAAAGGCAAAATTGCTTCACGGTAAAAAATTTGGCCACATATATTACCGGCGATAGTAATTTTGTTCCGAGCTGTTCTGTCTGCAATTTCTTTTACTGTTTTACTTAGCAATGGGAAAGCATTCACTTCCTCAATAGTCGTTAAAGTTGCCCCTCCGCCTATGACTAAATAGTCTTTATGGAAGAAAGTAGAAGAATACTCCTGAATTCTTTTTAAATCAATGACAGCGTCTGTATAGACTTGATTTAACCGGCCTAATGTAATCAATTCGGTTCCGCCAGAAATATAAATAGTCTTTTTATTTTCCTTCCTAAAACTATAGAATTGCCTGAATGCATCCTGAATGGTTTGTGGCTTGTAATACTCGAAATTAAACGGCAGCATTTTTACCCCCACCACTCATGCGCCATATTTGCTCTGGTATAAGCGGTAAATGGTTCAATTGAACACCAAGGGCAGCAGACAAACAGTTCCCTAAAGCTGCAGGCATGCCAAGCAATCCATGCTCACCAACACCTCTGGCTCCATATGGGGCAGCAAGATGAGGGGTTTCAACAAAGTCTATTATATATTCAGGGTGTTCTCCGTATCGGAGTGGCCGATATGTTCTAAGCTGTGGATTTAACACCCTGCCAAATTCATCAAACACAAATTCTTCCCTTCCCCCGAAGGCAATTCCCATACTCATCGCCCCCATCACTTGACCTAAGGCCGCTTTTTCATTTACTACTTTTCCAATATCAATAACTGAGTAGGCTTTAAGAATTTTATAAGTATAATCTCTTGTATCTAATTCAACTTCAATTCCCTGGGCAGCGACAGTCCATTCAGGTCCTGGATTGCCTTTCCCCGTTTCTGGGTCTAAATACGTCAGACGTGTTAACGTATAGGTTCCGCTTGCAATGATTTGCCCTCCGATCGTATGACCATTCGGGAATTTGTAACCGTATGCCAAATCTTTTATATCAACATTAATTTGCGGGCTATCCACAAAATACACCTTTCCATAACCAACCTCGAGGTCCTTAACTGGAACCCTCAAAATACAGGCTGCTCGATCCTTTAACTGTCTGATCGCATCATCCGCAGCCTTTAGTACAGCCCTTCCCGCCATAAAGGTTCCCCGGCTTCCCACCGTCTTCCAATGTTCAGGTGTAGTCTGTGTGTCGACAAGCATCTTAACATGGATATTATTGATGTCCATTTTCATCCGTTCAGCTAAAATTTGAGCCAGCACTGTTTTGGTCCCTGTTCCGATCTCAACCACTCCGGACATTAGATTGATGCTTCCATCAGAGTTAAAAGTAAGGATCACACCGGAGCTTGCATCCGTATCAAAGGTTGATGTTTTCCAAACACAGCAAGCGCCTTTTGCTCTAATTTTCCGGTCATCCATTGCAATGATCTGTCCCTCATCCCAGTTCATCAATACCTTTAAACGTTTAATGCATTGATGCAGGTTTCCAACCTTACTAGAATTTAACAAAACCTGGGTAGGTGTGGTATTTCCGGGGCGAATTGCATTTTTATAACGAAGTTCAAGTGGGTCCATTGATAATTTTTCAGCCAGCACATCCATCGTTCGCTCAAATGCAAATAATACTTCAGAGTGACTATAACCTCTATATGCACCGGCATATGGGTGATTGGTATATATGCAAAAAGAGTTGCACCATATGTTATCAATTTGGTATGGTCCTGTGCAATCGACCGCTCCTGCACGGCTTATATCCACTGCTTTATCAGAATAAGCCCCGCCATCAAATAAAAACTGGATTTCTGCAAACTTTAGCATTCCATCCTTAGTTGCGCCTAGCTTGACGGTAGCATCAAGTCCTATATGAACAGAAGAGGTGATGATATCCTCTTCTCTTGTATTGACCAATTTAACTGGTTTGCCTCCCACTGCTTTTGATGCTAAATATGCAATAATCTCTAACTGGACAGAAGCCTTTCCCCCATATGCACCGCCAACAAATGGTGTATTGACAATGACTTTTCCAGGCTCAATGCCAAAATACCATTTCATAATTTTTTTTATAGCAAAAGGAGCCTGGGTAGATGCTGTAAAAATAATTGTTCCGTCCGGACGGATTTCAGCTATCGTTCCTCGTGTTTCCATTGCTGCGTGATCGGAGGGATGAAAGGACACGCTAAACTCCGCAACTACATCACTTTCCATAAAACCTTTCTCAATGTTACCTTTTCTGATTTTATTTAGATTTGCAATATTAGTATTGGGATTGGGATACACCCCCTCCTGTTTTTCATAGCTTTCCAGATTTTCATGGATAAGGGGGGCATCTTTTTGTAAGCCATCACGTGGGGAATTGACAACTGGAAGAGGCTCATACGAAACTTTGATTGCATCTACTCCCCTTTTAGCGATCATCGGGGTTTCTGCAACTACCACTGCCACAGGTTCGCCATGGTATCTCACTCTTTTGTAGGCAATCGGGGATCTGTCTTTAATTTCTTCCCCTACTAACGGATAGGGTTCATTACCCAATATCGCTTTTACGCCTGGAATTTTCCATGCTTCTGAAAAATCCATCGAAACGATATTCGCATGCGCTAACGGGCTTATCATCATTTTAGCGTGCAACGTTCCCATTTCTTGGTAGTCATTTGTATATTTTGCTTCCCCAGTTACTTTTTCAAATGCATCTTTTCGAATGACACTCTTCCCAATATAGCCCAACTTAATCACCCCTTTAATCATTAAGTTGCTCTTTGCTTTGCAGGTAAGAATAATCCTCTTGAGTATCCACGTCGAAAAAAATCAAAGCCTTTTGAGAGTCAATGATTTTCCCTTTATTAAAAAGCTCTCCACGGATTACATACCGTGCACCCTGATCTCCCGTTAATTGGTGCAGATACGGGAAACATGCAGGAGAAAACAATATAGGTGGCATAGGAATCTGCCCATTTCCTGCAGCAATATAATAATAGTCGGGGTCCTGTTGATAGGATTCTATTAAAGTATTGATTACCTCTGTTGTTACAAAAGGCTGATCCGCAAGAAGTATCATGGCAGCATCAGCATTGGATTCAACAGCTCTCTTTAAGCCGCATTGTATGGAGGATCCTTGCCCTTCAGTTGCATGCTCACACTCCATAAGACTCCACTTGCTTGAGAAACTAATACGCTGAAGCCAATCCAGGGAGTCATCCTTTCTTGTTATAACTACAATATGCTCAAGTTTAGATAACAACGCCTCTTTTAGTACGACAGATCCTAAAGGTACCTGATTAAAAGGCAGGTACCTCTTATCAATCCCCATCCGTTTGCTTTCACCGGCTGCCAGATAAATTCCTATAACTCTCATAAGTTAGTCTTTCTGTTGCTACGAATTTTTCCGATCATCTCACCAACAATACTAACAGCAATTTCCTCAGGTCCTATTGCCCCAATAGAAAGCCCGGCTGGTGAATAAATATGATCAGGAACACGGGCATTTCTTAATAATCGTTCCGTACGTTTTTTCGGACCTAATACTCCTAAATAAAATAAGGTTTTGTCTTGTAATTGAGAGAGGATATAACGGTCTTTTTGAAATTGGTGGGTCATGATAACCACAAAATCCTTTTTTGTAAAGATTAGCTTTTTCATCATTTCTTCTGTTGGTCCAACAAAAAGCTCCTTGGCTTCCGGAAAATTTCTGTTATGGCATAAAGCAGGACGCCAATCAATCATGGAAACGTTAAAACCAGTACGGGCTGCCAATGAAGCCAGCGGTCTAGCATCTTCCCCTGCACCAAACACATACAAATACGGTTTCGGTACCATTTGATTGATGAAAAATAAGTCAGAAGTGTGCTCCTTCAATTTCATTCCTTTTTCTGACTTGTACGGATTACCTCCTTTTACGGGCACATCAAAGTACTCAATATTAAAAAAATCACAGCTTCCAAATTTCGTACCATCTTCCACAACATAAACATCCTCTTTTGGTTCTAACTTTTTCGTGAACCGTTTTATTCTCGTGACTGTCTTCCTTGCATCCAGTCTTTTCTTGAGTGAAATAAGGTTTCGCCGTAGTTCCTCTTTTACTGGCTCCAATAAAACCGTGATAACCCCATTGCAGCCAGCACCCTGCCCCCATGACAAATCATCTTCATCATTCAGGTCATATTCAACTGTACATGATTGGCCTGCAGCCCAAACCTGTTTTGCTCGTTCGTTAAGGTCCACTTCAAGACATCCTGCTGTTAATGTTCCAATTCTCAAACCATCTTCCATTATCAACATAGAGGAACCCTCCTTCTTATAGGCGGACCCCTCCACTTTTATTATCGTGGCCAGCACCATTGTGCTTTTTTCTGAACTTGCTATTATCTCTAATATTCGATAAAGATCATCCACGTATTTCCCCCACTTTTACGTGTCAATATGCATCTTTATAAGTATATTCCCTACCAGGAATATTTATTTTAATTCTTTTAACAATTTCTTTGTTTCGATGTGGCAAGCCCCCAAATATTAAACCTACCACAGTTCCCACAATACTGTGAATGGAAAATAAGAGCGATTGATTGATTATTCGTCGACTGCAAACACAAAAAAACGGAAAGAGGTGCTAAATATGGATGTTCAGAGCCCACTAATTTTGCCACTTTCCAGGAAATGGCCGATACAATAGCCATCTTCCAAATCAAAACCGTTTTATTCTCCAACTTTTTCATGTTCATATTAATCGGTCTCTCATCGGTTTTTTCTTTATTTTAATGTCATCCTAAGCTATTTATACTGTTGCAGTTAGGATTCATATAAAAAGAAGTTATCATTCAAAGGTGATATCTTTGAATGATAACTTCTTAAAAAGGGATGAATTACCTGTGTATTCCCCTATGGCTTATTTAAACCTCTTGTTTTAAACGTAAATTTTCTTTCTGAATCTCTGATATATCAGCCGGTGTCATTTGGTTCGAACCTTCAATTGGAGAATGCAGCTTAATCTTTTTATAGATGGTTACTTCAGAAACACCATATTTGTAGGAAAGTTGGTTGACGGGTGTACCAGAACGATTGAGATTGACAATTGTTTCTTTGAATTCTTGATTGTAGCGTTTTTGTTTCATATGGACACGTCCTCTCTTATTTTCTAGGAAAAGGACTTAACTTAAATGTGTCCATACATCTATACTCGCTCCAATTTCTATTTTGGCATTGCATTATCAAATACATGAAGTCTTTTAAAAATTATAAAAGTACACTAACCCTTTTAGGTTAAAATGCACCTCTACAATCAGTGTTTTTATGTTTCCTTTAACCGTTTCATTGAAAGAACACCTGCTGTAAATGGAAGTAAAGCTACTAATCCAATTGCCCAATTAACACCTAAAATGTCTGCGATGATTCCCGCAATTAGAGCGCCAAATGCATAGCCGCTATCACGCCAGAAACGATATACTCCCATTGAGGAAGCTCTCCATTCTGGTGCGGCTACGTCACTGATTGCCGCCTGTAAGGTTGGATATACCATAGCTGTTCCAAGGCCCAACATAAGAGCACCTAAAATCCATAAGGAATATTGGTTTGCTGCAATTATGAACCACAATGCAGCAGCTTGTGTCCACATGCCATAAGTAATCAGCACCTTCCTACCAACCTTGTCGCTTAAAGGTCCTGTAAACAACTGAAAAATGCCCCAGGCAGCCGGATATATCGCCACAATAGTACCGATTTGCCCAACAGTTAATCCAGCAGTAGCGAAGAACATTGGGAACAGACCCCAGGCCATCCCATCCTTCAGATTCGTCGACAAACCTGCAAAACTGATAGTTGATAAGTTTTTGTCCTTCCATGTTGTCAGAGCAAATACTTCATTTGAGGACCAGGTTATTCCTGTACCACTTGTTACACTATTCTTGATTTGGAGCTCTAAATGTTTTCCTGTATCCTTGACAATCAACGATAGTAAAATCCCTATGATAACAATACCTATCCCAATATAGAAAGGTTCTGGTTTTAATGAATAAGATGAGGCAACATATCCCGAAACGGCAGCCATTATTGCTACACCTGAATAGCCTGCAAATTCATTTAATCCAACCGCAGTGCCACGCTGATTTGGCTTTGAAATATCGATTTTCATATTTACGGTCATTGACCAAGCTAACCCCTGGTTAATTCCGAGCAAAATATTTGCAACGATTATGACCCACCAGGCATAAGCAAAAATGATAAGAATTGGTACTAAAAGACCAACAGTCCAGCCTAAAAGCAACACTTTTTTACGTCCGAGCCGATCTGCAATTTGACCAGCGAAATAGTTTACAATTGCTTTTGAAAACCCAAAACTGATGATGAACGATAGCGCAGCACTTGCAGAAGCTAATCCAAACTGTTCTTCCCCTAGCAATGGTAAGACGGTGCGCTCGATCCCGACCATTGAACCAACAAACAGGTTTGTCACGACCAACAGAATGAATTGAACGATGTTTTCTTTTATTCCGATCTTAGGTTGTATCATTTTAACCTCCATAGAGAAAGCCCGAATAATATTCAGGCTTTTGGATATTACTTTCCTTGATTCGTTTTTCTCATTTCCTTGAAGTTTTCTGGCTGTAGTGGAACATTTTTAGGCATAAACTTAACAAATTCAGTCCTCCTAAGGGGCAAAGATTAAAGCGCTTTTTGAAATCAATTGTTGATGATGGCTTTCCGCTCAATCCTCTGCCATAAACAGAACCAGAAAATGTTTTTTTCGCTAGCTTTCTAGCTCCGTATATATATTTGCATGTAAGTGTGTATCAAAGACATAAACAATATTCATCACGAGTGTTCCGTTTCTTTGATGTAGAAATCAACCTCTTCTAACGGGTCAACACCACTCCTTGTGAAATGTTACACAACCAAACAAATATGAAATTGCAGTAGGATTCATATGAAAATATTAACGAGATAGCATTTCTCCGCCTATATTAGTGCTGAATTTGTTTCCACTCATTTATTCCTGCTTCAAGCAGGGTAGCTCGAAATCCTCTAGACTTTAGTATCTCTACTGCTTCAGTAGCATAAACACAAAATGGTCCACGGCAGTATGCCACAATTTCTTTATCTTTTGGCAATAAGTCCATGTTATCTTCAAGTTCCGTAATCGGAACTGATAAGGCCTGAGGCAAATGATGATGATTGAATTCTTCAATTGGTCTAACATCCAGCAAAGTAACAGCATCCTTTTTCAATTTTTCAATTAACTCATCAAACGAAATGGTATTTAGTGCGTTTTTTCTTAGAATGTAATCTTCTCTAACAAGTTTTAAATCTGAAATTCGATCCTCTGCAGTTCCTCTTAATGCCAATACAAACATAAACACTTGTTCACTTGCCAAACGATAGATCACATAGTTTTTGTCCTTTGAATTTGTTACGAGCCTTGCATCAAGCAATGTTTGTAGATGCTTTGAGGTATTGGCTATGCTCATTTTCGTATCCGCAGCCATAGTTTCAACCGTTTTAGGACCTTGAGTCAACAGGTCTAGAAGTTCAATTCTTTTTGGACTAGAGATCGCTTTTCCAATTCGAGCAAATTCACCATAAATGAAATCCTTAAATTCCCGAGCTTCTATATAAATCCCCTCCATCCCCACTAAACTATTCAATCGATTAGTTGAATAATAACATTGCGGATTATTTTTTGTAAACTCCTATGCCTCAAAATAAATAAAACCATGCAAGAGTTTAACCTTTTTGCATGGTAATATATTAAAATCTTTTTCTTTAACCAGTTGTTCAATTTCGTTCCTGGTTGTATACCTTCCAAGGCTAAATCTGATTGCCCTATTCCAACCCGCTCAGGTATACCCATTTCCTTTACGAAAGGTGACTAAAACTTATGGAGCATTTTTTCTGTACTATAAGAGAAAGAAATTGCTTATTGGTATATAAAAGCAAAACACTCGCCAAAGTAGTGACATAAAAACCTGTACCACCAATTATTTGAATTTGCAACGGACGGCCCAGATTTTTGGGAGATGAACCTTACGAAACACTTGGGGAAAAATTATCATTACGTAGAACAAAACATGACCTGCACTCGCTTTCTCCTTTTTGTTTTCAACCCTCCATGGCATGTGCAGAAAAAGGCCTGACCGCTTCTATGCGCGCCCAGATACTCTTGGCCCCCCAAAAAAAGGGGTTTTTATGTCGTTTTTTTATTATGTATATAACAGTCAACTGACTCATTATTTTCTATAAACATTTGAATTTAACAACTATAAGATTCAGTATTAAACAAATCGTTATAAAGCTCTACTTCAATAAAACTTTTTATTTATAAATTGTTCCCTTTCACATATTTAACCATTTTCCTTCTGCATTCTTCCTCATTCTCTTTACTAAAGGCTATCGTTAAATACTTTCCCTTTGGTAATATTTTTATGTTGTGTTCAGCTTCTAGATCATAATCCCTTTGTAATCCACTAAAAACATACCTTGGTTCTATCATTGATACATCTTTTACTTTAGGCAAAGGTACTTTATCATAAATCGAAATTATCAATGTGAATCCCTTCTCAAAATGAGAAGGGAATTTACCAATGAATTATCCCTGTTTCATGCTTATTTCTAGTTAATCAAAGAGAGAATCCATTTCTTCATGTCGACCACCCGCAATTGGTCAGGATATGAGTCCGTGCCTGCGACAATTAGCGGGACGAGCGTATCCTGTTCATGCAATCCGCCGTGTCCCGCACCGCCAAGATGAACAGGGGAGCCCTCGCCCACGAATTCATAGCCTGGCTTTGCACTGACAATAAGGAAATCTCCTTCATGGGAGTAGAGGCTGCTGTACAACCTGGCCAAAGCGTCTGGATATACTCCGTAATTAATTTTTTCATCTTCGAGTGTAAGATTTAATATATCCCCGTTTCCTTCAACACTCCAGGATTGGCCATACTGGTCAGTGTACTTTCCGTTTGTACAGAATCTTAACTCTCCATCCTTTTCCCTTGATCTAACTTCAATATGGTTTGCATTCTTCCATGCGATAATGTCTATCCTCTCTTCCTCCTGTAATTTTTTTGCCAACTTGGCAAGCGGAGTGCTTATCAAATCAAGGGAATATATATAAGCCATTCTGTCATTTACTGCCAGTATAACCTGATCCTCTGCTTTAATTCCTTTTCGTAATCGCATGATTTTATAGGAGTTTAAAGCTCTTCTCAAATCGATAACTGCTTCACTGCGCTTTGAATGCACCCATGCCTGCCCGTTGTCTCCCATCACGATCCATGTATTCTGCTCCAGCGCGTTCGTCCAATCGCCGTACAAGTTAAGTATTTTTTGCATTTGTTGATCGGCCATTTGAATTCCAGCAAGGTCCATGCGCCCTTTCTTATGGATGCGCTGATCAAGTTCCGGGAAATAAACGATGGAGAACGAAGGAAGTCTTTTATGCTGGATGAGCTGAGTAAGCTGCTGGACGGATGAGGCATCATTAACGCCCATTTTTTGCCACATATGTTGATACCGGCTGGAAGGGTCAAGCTTTGAAAATCTTCCATAAGAGAAAATTTTAGACGCTTGGACTAAGCGATTTTGCCTTATTTTCGTTATCCAAGTTAAGAGTCTGGGCAATTTGAAAGAATGTGGCGAATTTCCGCGGTAAACAAGGGCATTAATGGAGGCAGACACCTTACCCATATTTTCTAGATCCTCGTGGATGGTAGTGACATTCCGGCTTATATGGACTTCGTTCATATTGAATAACAAATCCTCAATGGCCTGACGAAGACCTAGTTTCAACAACTCACGGTAGTGAGTTCCATAGTTAACCAATCGGTTTTCCTTCTTGTTAAACCACACCAAGCCAGGGATATTATGTTCATTGCAAAAAGTACCTGTTAGAAGAGTCGCATCAACATTTACCGACATGGTTGGAAAAGGGGCTGCAAGGTTCGGATAATAGGTTCCCTTTTTCTTTAAAAATTGAAATGCCGGTGCCATGCCCTTCTGCATGGCTTCTTTTAATGGTGCATCCATTAATGTGTCGACAATAATCAGGATGACTGGTTTCGTATTTGATGATTTTTCATGCATACTTACTCACCTTATTCATTTGGCTTAATATCTTCTCCTTAATATGTTCTGAAAAAGGAATTTTCATGTTTATCACCTTGAAATGGAAATGGCCAACGACTGATCGATGGTATCTCAAATAATTGGAATTTAAATTTTAGGATTCGTTCATTATAAAGTTTTTCGGACGGGAGAAGATAAAAGAGGATTTTATTCATGCAGTAAGGAGGTGCATCTTTGAATTTAAGGGTTTTAACTTTTAATATCCACCATGGAAAAGGAAGGGATAAAAAGCTCGATTTGCAGCGAATTTCCCATATTATTAAAACAGCCAACGCTGACATTATCGGCCTGAATGAAGTTGATCGATATTTTTCTAAAAGAAGCCACTATTTGGACCAGGCAAAGTTTTTAGGAAATGAGTTGAAGATAAACCATGCGTATGGGCCTGCACTTACAATTGAAACAGAGGATGGTACACCGACACGGCAGTTTGGCAATGCACTGCTTACACGATTTCCGATTTTGGAAGTGAATAATCACCCTTTTGACTTTTTGCCCAGAATAACTGAAGACAGAGCTTTATTGGAAGTTAAATTAAGGGCAGGAGAAGAAGAATTGACGGTTTTTGTAACCCATTTAAGCCTGGCACCTTTTCAGCACAAAAAGCAATCCGCCTTCATAATCAATAAGATCATTCAAACAAAAGGTCCAGCAATGATTATGGGAGACTGGAACATGACTCCCGCTTCAAGAACGTGGAAAGTGGTTACAGAAAGTCTGACTGATGCATGGGCAGAAGTGCATCCGGGAAGGCAGGGAGGCTATACCTTTCCATCGAAACGCCCGTTTCGAAGGCTGGATTACATATTTGTCACAAGACAAATGCAGGTCATTGATTGTGAAGTAATCAAGAGTGAAGATGAAGCATCGGATCATTTGCCTTTTATTGCAACAATAGAGTTAGTTGGAAATAGATCCTAGCTTTTCCCAGCCAACAAATATTTCTCGACATAGAATAAAGGGAGTATAACAATGAGATATTATTTATTATCGGCATGGAGCATATTTGACCCTTTGTACTATAGGTTTACCAGGTTAACTAAGCTTCAGGATTCAGGAACAGCCCGGAACATCTTTCGCGTGCGGCTGACAAGATATAAAGGAAGGGATGTCATTCTTTCAGACGGTACACACATTACAAAAAATGATTTGCTTGTAAAGGTTCACCTGCATAATGTCCGGCTGTTAACTGATTTGTATTCAATCAGGAGCGAAGTAAGGAAAGCGAAGCTGATTTTTTACCATGTTCAAAGGTCACTCCCGGGAATTGAAGGATATATTCGCTTTCATAAGCGTTCTAATGAAATTAAAGGGATCATTGGAATTACAACCCTATGTACAGGCAGTACGCGGTTAGGTTTTGAGGTTTTTTCCATTTCCAATTTAGTATACAAATGGCTTAAATGGGCTACCTTTCTGCCTATTACGCTGCTGTCGGCTAATGAGCTTCCCATAAAAAAATTAGTTAAGAAGCCACCGCCCAGCTATTTATTCATGTCGAAGGATAAATTAAGCAAGCTTTACAAAATCTAATGAATGAAGATGGCCTTGGAATATTGAAAAAAGCTGTTAACATTGAGCTAACAGCTAGTTTAAACAGCAGGGGAGGATTCGCATTTAACCGTTGACAGTGATAATTGATGAAATGTGATTTCAGGCCGGCTCCCGACCCGGATATTAACCCCTGTTTGGCCGAGGCCTTCATTAATATAAAAGGGTTTCCCATCATGATGGTGCAAACCCTTAATCATATTCATCCTGACGAGCTTACCCATTTTCACGAGGTGATAGGCTTTTGGATAACAGATCTGTCCCCCATGGAAATGGCCGGACAGTAAATAGTCAAAATGGAATTTTTGCATATGAAGGACGATATTCGGGTCATGTGTCAGCACAAGATTGTATCCTGGTTCAAGGTTTGCATAGGAGGCTGCGAGATTACTCCGCCTTGTACTGAAGTCATCAATGCCAATGATATTAACGGATATCCCGTCAATAGAGATAAGTTTGCTGCTATTTTGAAGGACAGTACAGCCATGCTGTTCCAGGGTATCCTTTAACAGCTGCAGATTGTTTCCACGGAGCACATAATCGTGATTACCCAGTACAGCGTACATGCCGTATTTTGCATTGATTTGGCACAGAGCTCTTAAATACGGACCAAGTTTAGGGATTGTTCGTGTACGATCCAGAAAATCGCCGGTTAACACAATCAGGTCTATTTCTTCGCTCTTTAATTTATGGTACAACTCATTCGGGGATATTGAGATATTTTCAAGGTGAAGATCCGACAAATGCAATATGTTTAAATCGGTTTTAGTTCGTTCACCGGGATTTTGTTCAATTGAAATTCTGTTAATAGCGACATCCTTTGTATTTTTATATGCACGTGCAATTGCCCAAAAAAGGAATAAAAAGATAAAGGTTAGAAAAATACTAGTAATTGTTATTCACCTCCGTATTGATTATACAGGCAATAAAGCATTTAAATGTAAGGTAATTGATGGAACCACCACTGGTCCCTTTCAACTAATATAATAGAGGTGTGAAAATGGAACGACCTACTGTCAAAAAAAAGATACTATTTTTACCATTTTTACAAATCCCATCAGGGCATCACCAGGTCGCAAAAGCTTTGTTGGAAGGAATTCAATTAAAGCAGCCTGACATAAAATGTGAAGTTGTGGATATCCTCTCATATAGTCTTGGCAAAATGGAAGGACTGGTTTCAAATATTTATCTTGGCTGGATCAAAATATTGCCCCAAACTTACAACATTGTATATCGCTGGAATGCTTATACCAACCTTGCCAGGGACAAGCGATTCCGGCTTTATGAATTATTGTTTATTAAATACATGAGAAGGCTGTTGGAAGAAAAACAGCCTGACCTGATTGTCTGTACACATGGCCTTCCATCCTATTTATTAAATTACCTAAAAGAAATTGGAGAAGTATCGACTCCTGTAATTAATGTTTATACAGACTTTTTCATCAACAAAGTGTGGGGAATCCAACATATTGATTTCCATTTTGTTCCTACATATGAAATGAAGAAGTTTTTAAACCAACGTGGTATTAAAGAAAGCCAATTATTTCTGACAGGCATACCTATTCACCATAAAATAAGAAAAGAAATACTTATTAAAACACCTAATCCATCCTTCCCCTTATCTGTTCTGGTTACCGGAGGGAACCTCGGAGTGGGTGCAATGGAGAAATTAGTATCAAAAATCGGGAATGATAAGAATGTTCATTTTTCTATTTTGTGTGGGACAAATAGGAACTTGTTCCGAAAAATAAAATCTTTCCAAAAAAGCAATATTACACCGATTGAATATATTGAATCTCGCCAGGAAATGAATGATTTATATGATAAAACTGACGCCATTCTGACCAAACCAGGGGGTGTCACATTAAGCGAATGCCTTTTTAAGGGGAAACCTATTTTTATCTATCATTGTCTTCCAGGTCAAGAAGAGATAAATTTACAAACGCTTGAAAGATTGGGTATTATCATGCGATTAAAGCTGGAAGAGGAAAACAGTCAATCAGTGGGAAAGCAGTTGGCTTCATTTTTTCAGGACAAGTTTCAGCTGGATAATTATCACAGCAAGGTTAGTCGATATTTACAACAGATTATTGACAAAGAACCCTCTGAAATAATCGAGGAGTTATTAGGATTAAGGGTTTAGCTATGTGCTTTAATACATGTATTTTGCTTAAAAGGGGATTTCATGCGGTACCGATTCCAGCAGGAAGAAGGACGCTTTGCTGAAGAAAGGGTTTTGTTTTAAGGTGCTTTTTACCTTCCCATAATTGTAGAGGTAATTTTGCTCTCATATGAGGGATATCCTTTATCATTCTTTCTTCACTGAACTCAAATTGTTTATTACCAATGGCAAAGAAAATACGGATCAGCTTATTGAAAAAGGTAATTAAGGACTGCATCTTCTTATTGAGAAGTGATTTGAGCAATCTTTTCATTTTGGTTATAATTCATTACACGGCCTCCTGGTATTTGAGTTTTGTCCTTTTCGCTGGCCAGCTTCAGGACTCTCTCATTCTACCAAGAGGCTATTTTTTTATTCAAACTCCTCAAACTCCATTTTCCTTCATTACAGGAATGCTGCCCCGTTAGCTCAATAAGGATTTAACAAAAAGCGCGGTAATCCTTCCAGGATCAACGACCCTATAGTTAAATAACATCAACCATTGATTAATCACCCCGGAATATGGATGTTACCAACTATAGAGATAGAGTTTTTTCTATAAACAATTTCCGTATTCCCAATTTGATACTCGATGCATATACTTTATTGTTCCTTTCAACAGGGCAGTAAATAAACATCTGAATTACCTTATCCATCATTGCAATATCAGCTATTAAGTTTATCAAGTCTCATTTGTGTATTCCTCATTTTTTAAATATAAGGAGAGATCAACTTTGCAAACTGCACAGGAAACCAGGGTTAGTATACCTTTCCCATCACGGTGGGGTATTCACGCTTCTGTAGGTGGTAGACCCATCGTTTTTGGCATATTCAACATCAACTCTCTTACAGGTAACAGGGTAACTGGTACAGTTAATTTTCGTGGTAGGGATATTCCGATTAATGGATATTGGGATAAAAGCACCAAACAAATAAGATTTGATTCCCCTTATGCCACGTATTCTGGTAATTTAACTATATTTGATGATCCCTCGATTAAAATTCGACATTCTACTTTAAGTGGACGGCTTATTATGAAGCCTCCCTCTTTACAAACAGGTGAGTATGGAACTTGGATTGCTACAACCGATACAATTCTCACGGGACCTCCCATCATTAGTGATACCTTTCCTCCTGTTGGAGCCTTTTTAACATCAAGTATACTCCATGGGGGAGTTGGGCGTTGAACAGACGGATTTTCCTTTTTTGCATCCCATACAAATCAAGGTAACATAATCGTTCATATTGGTACTCAAAGAAGCCCTCAGATTTATATAATTTGAAGGCTTCCGAATGCAACATAATATCCTTTATGTGCTGAATTACCCCTTTTATCTTCCATGCTAACCATTAAAATCGAACATCTTCTTTGTATTTTTGAAAATCCTTTTTCAACTCCCTCAGTTTAATACGCTTTTCTCACGAATACTCGCTTATTCGCAAGATTTCATACTCCTTGGATTTTAATTACTTGATTAAAAGAGTATTCTGGACAATCGGCTACGTGAAGGCATAGTTAAATTGAGGTCAACTTTATTTTGTTCAACCAAACGCAACGCTTATCCCCATCGATGTATTTTTAGACTCCTATTTAATAATACGTTCGTCATTTTTAAAACCCTATCAAAGTTTTAAAAATTAATAAAATGCTTGCTGATTCAATTTCTCAATTTCAATCGATATCCTTTCAGTGTCTATACGTTTAAATAACGGTCTAACACTAACCAATGCCGCCGGGTTGTACTCAATAGGTTGCCATCGAAAGTCGAACATTCCTAACATTTCTTTTATTTCCTGACTTGAAAAAGGTAAAAAGGGACTGAGTAATTGCGCTGAATTTATGATGATATATACACAGGTTGCCATAGTATCATTACATTCTTCAGCCGCTTCTTTTATTTGAGTCCACGGCTTCTTTAAATCAAAGTACTTATTGGCACTCCTAATCAACTCAAATATTCCTTCTAACGAGCGTTTGAAGTGAGCATCCTCAATGAGTTGGCCAGTCTTGCTATATAGATGTTCAATCTCTTTCTTTATTTGACCGTCAATTTTCCCCTCTGGAATGTTGCTGTCATACGATTTCTCTATGAACTTCAATGTTCTGTTAACAAAATTCCCATAGGCCCCTAACAATTCACTATTGTGGCTATAGATAAATTCCCGCCAGGAGAAATCAGTGTCTCTATTTTCCGGTGCATTAATGGTTAAATAATAACGGATAGAATCTGGATGATAATTTTTCAGCATATCTGGAACCCATACTGCCCAGTTTTTACTTGTTGAAAGTTTTTTCTTTTCCACTGTTAAATACTCATTCGATACAATATGAGTAGGCAAACTGTTAATCCCTGCTCCTAACAAAATCGCCGGCCAGATAATGGAATGAAAAGGGATGTTATCTTTACCGTGAATATAATACGATTTTGTTCCTTTACTCCAAAAGTCAGCATCGTCTTCATCATTTTCTTTTGCCCATTTTTTACTTGCAGAAAGGTAGCCAGAAACCGCCTCAATCCATACATATATTTTCTTTGCCTCGTAACCTTTAACAGGTACTGGTACGCCTACCGGTAAATCACGCGAAACAGCCCGGTCATGCAATCCTTCATTCAAATATCTCTCGGTCAATTGAACTGCATTTTCCCTCCATAAATTATACTTTTTAGCCTTTTGAACATATTGTTGGATGTCTTCTTGAAAGGTACTTAATGTAAAATAAAAATGCTCTGTTTTCCTTGTATCAGGAGTATCACCACATATCTTGCATTTCCTATCAAGAAGGTCCAACGGATCTAAAATATTTGAACAGTAATCACACTGATCGCCTCTTGCATCCTTACCACAGTTGGGACAAGTTCCTTCAACAAATCGATCAGGCAAAAATTGTTCGCAAGTATGACAGTATGCCTGTTCAATTTCTTTTTTATAGATTTTGTTATTGTCCAGTAATTTCATAAAAATACTCTGTACAATATGATGATGATGAGCAGTATCTGTTCGTGTATAGCAATCATAGGTAAAGCCTAATTTTTGAAAGCAGTTTTTGAATTCTTCATGATATTTATCTGCTATTTCCTCAACTGTTACCCCTTCCTGCCTTGCCTTGATAGTTATTGGAGTTCCGTTACAGTCACTTCCCGAAATATATAGAACACTCTCGCCCTTCGCCCTAAAATACCGAGCTATAATATCACCTGATAATAAACTGGCTATATGACCAAGATGTAAAGATCCATTTGCATATGGCCAAGCCCCTCCAATTAGTATATTCATTGTTTTTTCCTCCTCCATATATGATTAAAAGCAATAAAAAAACCTCGCCCTAAGACAAAAAACATTGTCTAAGGACGAGGTTATACTCGTGTTACCACCTTAATTTACCAACCACTCACATGGTCAGCCTCAATAAGTACGGAACGATTGCGTTCTTATACCCTGACATTTATAACGAGTGCCAACTCTCGTCACAGCCTAACTCCTGTTATGAAGTTCAGCTATGCAGCTCAGAGACCATATTCAATCAATCATTCAATGCTTCTTTTCAGCTACCGAAGCTCTCTGTAAGAGAATAAATTTGATTTACTCTTCCCATCATCGCGTTTTAGTACTTATTTTATTTACTTTATTATACACTTCACCTCACTGAATACAAGGTGTAATAGGGAATCCAGTGATTATACCTCCGCTTCTTTCCAAGCTTTCTGCCAAATCTGCTCCACTGTTTTTACTGCAGACTGTTCGGATGAATCGATCCACATGCCGATTTTGGGCGTTTCTTTATGCAGTCTCTTATTTAATTCGGAAACCGTCCACAACCCATATCCTTTTTTCGGTCGAGCCGCTTCTCTGCTTTCTACTGCTTCCTCACATGGAGTCAACACAATTACAAATAGGGGCCGATTTCGAATAAGATTTATGGTTTCCTGAAGCATAGTACCGATAATAACGTCTTGCAACACGACATTAAACCCAGCCTCAAAGTATGCGTCTGCAGCTGCAGCGGTGAGCTGGTGACGTAAACGCAGTTGACTTATCGCTTCTCCCTTAGAATCCGGCAGCAATTCCTCTCTCCCGCTGACAATCATCTTTCTGAATGTATCTCCCCGCAAATGAACACCTTTATCAAATTTTTCGGCAAGAAGTTGTGCAATCGTCGATTTTCCCGAGGCCATAACTCCCGTGATGAGATAAATTCCATTTCTTTCGACATCGAGCACAGATTTCACCTCTTCGCATTAAAATGATTTAATTTAATTAAATTTGAATCTGATTATTGACTATATTAAATAGACATTGTTTATTCCAGTAAACCAGACTCAATTCATCAATCTTTTAGTTCATCTCACACCTAAATCTCTTTGACCATTTTTAGAACTTCGGTTTCATAGTTTAAATGTTTATAGAGATTTACAGCCCGGTCATTCTTTGAAAATACATTCAGGACAATCTGACGGTATCCTTTTTGCCGTGACCATTCTTCAGCCTTCTCCATAGTCTTTTTCCGGCCCCCTTGCTCTCACTTTCAGGAGAAACAGCGATTGCGACGATATTGCCTTGCTCTATTCCACTCAAATTGTCTGTATGTGGCTTTACTTCAAGGAAACCGAGTAACTTTCCATTCTCGTCTTCAGCGACGAAGACCTCTGTCCCGGGAGAAGGATCATCCAGTGATTCTTGAGCGATTCTTACTTGTGCTTCCCCCATCTTTTGAGGATCCCGCCAATCCATAAGGTTAAAGTCCATAAAACGCAAAGCAAGGCTTAAAATAAATTCTTTATCCGAGTCATTAAACGGTCTAATATGCATAAGTTTCCCCCATGCTAAGTATTTTTATCAACCTATCATATAAACACTTATTGACTAATTTAATTCTGGAAACCTGCTTTTTATGACATTCTAATGATGCTCCTGGATCACAGCTACTGTACCACCGTTTAAGAAGCGCTAATTGCCAACCAGAAAGTGAATTTCACTTAACTTCTAATCTAGACATTGTGTTGTAAATACTAGCTTATTTGACGAAATTATAAAAAATAGCCCTTCATGATTTTTACATACTGTATTGAAGTGTCACTGGCTCATTTTCATCCGTTGTCGCTTTATATAGACTGATTTGTTCCGACTTGCTTCTAGGGACATTTTGATCGGCGTTGAAGCTTTCTTTTAAGGAAATGGTCCAGGCGGCTTGTCCGTCTTCCATTAATACAATGGCCAATGTTCCAAACTGCTTGGTATGTTCCCAGTCAAATGTTTGAACTTCGTTGTTTTGAATGACCATAATTCCATCCGGCTTGCTTATTACCTTGATTTTTTCACCTTTCCAGTTTCCTTGAATCGATGGGCCAATATTGTAGTAGGACCCGCCATCACCGCGGTCGCCGTACGTGCCGATGAATTGCTGAATGCGGTTGTCGGCATCTTTGTATGTGATTGCCGCTATGTCATTTTCCAGCCATTTCACCTTATAATTCCCCGCTATCTCTTGCGGCAGGGTTTCTTTTGCCCTAGCAAGGAAGGAAAAATATATTCTGTAGTAAACTGCCTGTCCCGTCTTCTCATTTTCCTTAATCAGCAAAACATGTGAATCTGGTGAAATGCTGACAATATGTTTCACTTTGCTGCCTTCCGTAATCAAAAGCGCTATATTAGCGAGAAGGAACACGGAGATTCCAACCGCGCTAATGACTTTCGTTTTTTTTGGTAAAGTAAAAAGCAATAGAACCGCTAGTGCAAGTGAAACAGCAATCAGGATATTGATGATATAAAATAAGCCGTTATGGATATATTCAACCTGAAACCTTGAATGAAACAGCAGGTATCCCATTTGCAGACAGAAAAAGAATGCGGCTAAAAGGAAAAGCATGAAACCGAAAAACTTCCTTGTTTTATTTTTACTCTGTGTCATTTGATTCTACCTCCGCAACAAACTCCCATGTTAATCCTTGATCCTTAGAACGAAACTTTCCTTTTACCTTACCGCCTTTATAGTCACCATTGGGACCTTGATTCACCAGCATCATCAGGTTGTCTCCTTCCTTGACTGGCATTTCAGCAATAGCGAAGATTTTATGATACTCAGCGGGAATTTCAATTCTCGATTCGTTCCAGGTTGCTCCTGCATCTTGCGTAGTGTAAAGCTGGGGTTCCTCTGGGTTAATAATGCCAAATGATAAAAACCCAGTATTTTCATCAACAAATCCACCGTCTGAAATTAACCTTGTCACATTGGAACTGCCCGTCTCCCCCCAGCTTTTTCCGCCATCATTAGTCAAATATACATTGGACATTTCTTGTGACATGGTTCGGTCTCCAGACAGAATGACATATCCAAAACGATCATTTAAAAAAGCGACTTTCCGGAAACGAATGGAGGGATACTGCTGAGTAACCGTGACATGCTGCCAGGTTTGTCCGTTATCGCGGGAAATGGATAATGTTACCTCTCCTGAACCTTTCCAGTATAAAAAGGCAGCGCGCTCTTTCGTGAGGATATAGCTTTGACGAATCAGTTCCTCTTGATTCCCGCTATAGTCCCCAGCAAAAAGCTCCTCCTTCTCAACAGGAACACCAATCCAGTCTTTCCCCTTATTATAGGTAATGCTTAACTCATCGTTTTGTAATGAATAATCAATCGTTTCGTCAGCATATCGGCTATCCTGCTGTTGTTTTTGTAACTGCTCTGATTCGCTGACGAATGGGGGCACGGTCGCTTTAGGTATTTCCTGATAAACGAACATGCCTGCGATTAAGCAAACCAGCATGACAGCAGCTATGCCAATTACAAACTTTTCCAATGATAGGACTCCTTTTGTTGAAAATGATATAAATGACTCATTTTCCTGTTTTCACCAAAATGCTAAGGGATAAATAGATCATTCCAATTATTAAAATGAACCACTCATTTTTGTATCCTAGTGCCCCCAAAGAAACAAAAAGCAGTGTCAGAAGCCCACCGCCAATCATTAAACAAAAAATAGAATAGAACAACCTCCATGTTTTCTTTTGCAGCTTGAAGGCACCGGAAAGAGTGATCAACCCCGAGCTAAGTGCAATGATAAAGGTCCACACTGCTAATTGCTTTTCATTAGAGGAATACTCATGTCCTGTGTTCAATGCTTTTGCTAATCCCATTCCAATTAAAGACAGCGCGCCAAAACTTATTGCTCCAAGGATTGTCATAATGCCCAAAGTAACACCAAGAGTCTTAGAAAATATATATTCTCTCATTAGCTTGCCCGCCTCTTGCCTTTATTTGAAATTTTGGTGACATTGCCTTTAATTTCTGTTTTTATCGTCACCTTCACCCGCTTCATCCTCTTCTTTATTTTGCTCTTCATGGAAGGTCACACTTGTGTTTCCGGTTACTGTATCGAAGGGTAAATAATGAATGGTTAAACTTTTCTTTTGCGTTTGGAACAAAAGCTTAAAAAGAACAATACATATCAATAGAACAATAGGTAACATGAAGGAAATGAAGAATGCACTTATAATATCAACATCTTTCTCAAGTTTCCGCTACACTAAATCCATGTGCAGCACCAATTGTTCACCTTTTTCCCCCATATAACGAATTCCCTTGTCTCTAAACCCGCCTCTTTGATAAACATGCTGCGCGGCCTTGTTGTTTCGATTTACTCCAAGGATGATTTCATTTTTATCCGGGAAATTTTCTTTAACAAATGCAGGAAGCTGCCGGATCGATTCCTTAGCAATTCCTTTACCCTGGTATACTTCATTAACTGAGTAGGCCCGGAGCAGGATTGCGTGGCGATTATCACTGTAATGCTTTACACCTTCCCACCCGTGCAGCACAAAAAAGCCTGCAAGTTCATTTTTGTAAAGTATAACGATTGGATGTCGGTCATCACTTGTTTCGCAAACTGCCAGTGCACCAAGCGGCATAGCTGTGAACTCCCGCTGCTCTTGTGACAAACTGTAGGTTTCAAAAGATGATTGGTATTCCGGCCTATAATAACTTAACGAAATCATGTTCTCTGGTATTTTAGTCATGAATATCACCCTGCTTATAAAAGTTTATAATCCACCTTTTTTGCATAGGACTTAGTTGTTTACCGGCTTAATCGTACAATTTCATCGACTGCGTATTTTATGTCCTCTCTTGTGTTGTAAAAATGAGGGGCTATCCTTATTGCTTCTTGCCTGCAGAAACAATAATTTTTTTGTCCCTCAGTCTCTTTTCTATCAAAAATGGATGCCAAATATCAGATGACGAGTTTATTTGTTGTCCCAGCCACACTGTAACTCTCGGGTTTAATTGTTCTGCAAGGTCTTTCCTATCCTTGGATTTCCTTTATGCTCTTGCCGCATGTAAAAGCATGCAGTGATCTGATTGTGGATACCGTTTTGAAGCCTGATTTATGATATACCCGCTCAACGCTCTCATTGATAGGGAATATCCATAGCTTTTCAATATTATTCTCCAGGGCTATTTCTTGTATATAGCGAATTAAATGACCTATTAATCCTTTTCCGCGATAAGCTTCAAGAGTGGCAACACTTTCGATGCGTGCTTGTTTGTCACTCTTGAACAAGCAGGCTGTGCAACAAGCAATTCCTTTGTAGCGCAATAAATAGTATGTAAATTGTGGATGTGCAAACTCGTGCGGGAAAGATTTTTCTCTTACTGTGCGACCACCCAATTCTTGGATGCAGCATTCTATTTCCAATGCCTCTATATAGTTCTCGTTTGTAACAAGTTCAATCTTTATGTCTGAATCAACCAGTCGGTTTGGCAATGTTCCATCCCATAGCTGTACGGGGTGTTCAAACTCTTCATATTTGAAGCCGCAACTCTTTAACTCTTCGAGAAATTGTTTGTTTTTCTCAAGATTATACAGATAGATGCGGGGAGTTAACGCCTTTTCTTCATAAAATGATTTGATATCCTGAAGTACATTCAAAGGAGTTCTTACTTCTTTCCAAATATGGGCATGATTTGCATCATAATACACTGGCTGATCCTCATTATGAAAAAGGATTCCCCAGTCTCTTCGTTCCGCTTTCGAAAAACTTTCAATATATTCACAATCTAATTCAACAATTTTCTCGAGATCATTCATAACGCTCCCACCTCCTGAACTGAAACCAATTCAACAGTTCTAAATATTCACTCATACAGTTTACCATATATACAATATCTGTTATATAATGAAATATATTGTTAAAAGGGGTTGGTGATATGGAATGCTAAAAGGTAAAAACATATACTTAAGGCCATTTGATATCGAGGATGCGGAGGATTTGCTGCGGCTGCAAAAGAAAAACCAATCTTTTTTTGATCAATTTTCAGGCACACGCCCTTCGGATTACTACACCTTAAAAAAGCAAGAAGAACTCATACAGAAATGGGAAAAGGGTGCAAAATCCGATACGGAGTACCAATTTGGAATATACAGAAGTAGTGATGACACACTCTTAGGAACGATTAATTTATTCCAAGTACTCCGAGGAAATTTACAAAGCGCATTCATAGGTTACTTCCTGGACAAAGAGTTCAATGGAAATGGATACACAACAGGAGCAGCAAAGTTAATTGTCGAATATGCTTTTGAATCGCTTAACTTGCATAGAATAGAGGCAGGGGTCATGCCCCATAACATCGCCTCCATTCGGGTGCTTGAAAAAGCCGGTTTCCATAAGGAGGGGTTAGCAAAAAAGAATGTCCAAATCAACGGTCAGTGGGAAGATCATGTAGTGCTCGCCATTATAAATCCAAATGATTGATGATGGATGAAATCACCAACTAAAAAACTCAAGATGTGTTTTCTCTCGTTTATAATATTCCAATCGGTCCTGCAAATGACCTGTATGGAATTCAAACTTATGCCCATCAGGGTCTGTAAAGTAGATGGATTTCTTGTCTTTTTCATCTCTCTCACGTCCTGACAGAATGTTTACGTTTAATTTCCTCAGTTTCTCGTAAACTTTATCAAAATCTTTTTCCTCGATTGAAAAGGCAATGTGTGTGTATGATTGGTTTATTTCATTCCTTGGTATATCCTTTTCAACATTCAGGGCAAGCCACATACCACACATGTCAAAATAGGCTGTATTTTCCCCCTTTACCAAGAGCTTAGCATCAAAGACAGCTTCATAAAAAGCAATGGATTTTTCCAGGTTGGAAACCGAGAAAAGAAAATGATTAAAACCTTTTATCATCGTGTTTTTCCACCTCTATTCTACTGTAAGTATTTAATCCAATCATCCGTGTTGTAGGTAATTGATAAAGAGAAAATGAGCATAAATTATTTTTTCGCCAACTGACAGCTGTTTTATGTATCTCCATTACCGCTATGAGGAGAAGCATGCCTTTTCAGCATGTTGCTCAATACGTCCGAGAGGAACTTCAAAAAAAAAATCCCGACTCAATTTTCTTCTCTTTTATTAAGGGTTGAACCCGTTATCTGTTTATATTGTGAGGCATCAATGACTCCCAATGCCTTGCAAATGGATGAATAAAAAATGACTTTTTTCCTGATCCGCCCCGATTGTCTCATTTTTTCTCCCTCCTTTACTTTATTTATATGTAGAAAGGAGAAATTGTTTCCTTAGCGCAAAAAAAATGGTCTCAGGAAACTATACCGTTTTCCTTTCAATCAACCTTACCGGTACTTCCTCATGAGAAAAATCCCCTCCACTCATGGTTTGAAGGAATAATTTCTGACCCACTTCCACGAGAGGTATTTCCAATGTGGTAATATTCATTAGCTTTGCGATGGGCTGATTATTAAATCCTATAATTGCAAGGTCATCAGGGATCCTCATATTATTTTCCTTACAGCATATGAGGATTCCTGCAGCTGCTTCATCATTGGAAACCAGTAATGCAGTAGGCGGGTGGTCGTTATTTATGATACTTCTTGCCACCGTCTGTCCGCCCTCCATATTGAAACAGTCATGATAAATATAATCCTGGCGATGTGGTAGTCCATATTGATGGATAAAGTCTTTGTAGGCCGCTTCCCTCAGCTTGCTGTTGGTTCCTGCCTGCCTTCCGATGGAGTAGCCGATTTCCCGGTGACCTTTTGAGTACAAATACGTTAATGCCTGAAAAAAGCTATCATAATGGTCAATAAAGACGGAAGAAACGTTTGTTCCCCTCGCATCCTCGCATAACACTACCGGGCCATAAACTGTATACGTTTCAATACTCTCTATATCACAAGCTCTGGAACAAATAATCAATGCGTCGATTTGTTTATTCCGAAGCATTTTTAAGGCTTCCTCTTCCCTGCTTTTTTCATAATTTGATTGGAAAAGGACCAGTTGATATTCGTTTTTTAAAGCTTCCTTGGCGATTCCCTCCACGAGAAGCCCGAAATACGCGTGATTCACAAAAGGGACAACTACCCCGACCAGAAATGTTCTTCCTTTGCTCAAATGGACCGCGTTAATATTTTTTTGGTATCCAGTTTCTTCAATTGCACGCCAAACCGCGGCTTTCTTTTCACTGTTTACATACGGGTGATCATTGAGAACACGGGACACAGTTGTAACCGAAACTCCTGCCAATTTTGCGATATCTTTAATATTTGCCATTCAATCACCATTTCTTTCTCATTTTCGCTTGCTCTGAAACGCGTTTCATCCTTTAACCTAATATTGAACAACAATACAGGAGGGATTTTCTTTGTCAATTCTAGTCGGCGTACTTTCATTATTATTTATGTGCTGCTCGATTCTCATTTTAACTTATATGGCAGCTACCTTAAAAGTTAAAAAGGACCATAGAAACGAAGATAAGGGAGCGTATAGCTATCTGTTTGATGTGTATGGTGATTAAACAAAGAAAAGGCACTCATACTTGCGAGTGCCTTTTCTTAGCTTATAAAATTAGAGCTACGCTTTTGAATGCGCCATACAGCCCTTAAGCAGGAGTTCTTTTCCATTCTCGTCCATTTTCACGATTGTCAGGCAGGTCCCATGAATGAACGGAGGATCCCAAATTCTTTCCGTTTCCTGTTCCCGGCACAGTAGATAAAGCGTTTTAATCACAATTCCATGCGTGATGACAAGCACATTGCCAGAAAGAGAAGACTCCTCTAATTCCTGAAGAAAACTCGCGAGCCTGTTCCTTACATCAGCAAAGCTTTCACCTGATCCACCATCATACAACTCGGGTTCGTTCCAATATTGCTGAAAGGATTTAGGATATTCTTTTTTCACTTCATCCTCGGTTTTACCCTGCCAATCTTTTAAGTCAATTTCCATCAGCCGCTCGTCTGTTACGAGTGGGATGGAACGATTTCCAGCGACAATGCTTGCGGTTTCCATTGTCCGTCCGCTTGGGGAACAATAAATCCACTCAAACTCAGTCTCTTTCAGCCGCTCTCCCAGCGAGTGGGCATCACGTCTGCCTTTTTCAGTTAAAGCTGAATCCAGCCGGCCTTGGGACCTCTTCTCGACATTCCACTCTGTTTCTCCATGCCTGATCACATATAATTGCAGCATTTTTTCACCCCTGTACCTTCACGCTATGAAAATATGGTCCTGTCATATTTTTCATATCTTCTTCTATACTGGCATTGTAGACGGCAATAAAGCAAGTCGACGGACCTGCGGATTGAAGGAGATCGACATCTGTTTCAATCTCGCTCTTTTTAAAATGCCTGTTCGAAAAAAGCACATTCAACTCGGCAAGGATACCTTTTGACCCGACTGGAAGTGTAATGATGTCCAGATGTGAGGCTACTTCCTTAAATACGGCCAAAGGAGCTCCTTCACTACTTCTTTTAATCACATCATTCCCGACAAGCGGAGCGCCAATCACTGCAATTTTTGATTTATTGTCATAATGAAGCTTTTCATCCGCACTGCCTTTTTTCTTTTTACCCAGCACATTGATAGAGAGAGCAGACTGTTCCATCGGAAAATTGGTCTCCGTACTCCCGGTTAACTCCACTTCTTCGATACCAAGCTCAGACAGCCCCTTACGAATTCCTGCTGTGATCTCATTCCAGGCTGTTTCACCACAAAAATTATGCAGGGTAACAGCAAACGGCTCACCACCTGCAGCAATGCACTCCATTGCTGCGACTCTTAAGGAATAATAGCCAAGGGTGTCATAAGGCACCTTCACAGAATCAGCAGGTTTCATCCCGATTGCCCCACTATTATCGCTTGCAATTATTATCGACATTTCATCGGTAAATGGAATTATCAGCACGTCTCTCATCGGCAACTCCCTTCCTGCCGCTCAATATACGGCCAAGTCGTGGAATGACGATCATGGCAAATGCTGTATTAAGGACAGAACCTATTACCAGCGAAGGTATGAGAGCGATATAAAATACTTTGCTGATAATGAACATAAACGGAAGCGGAGCGACGAAGCTGTTAGCGAGAATAAAGAAAAGAGCCGCACTCCATTTTCTTTCAGAACGATACAAAATGGAGAATAGTGCTGCCAGTACGGCCATCTCCACTGCAATAAGGCCATGAAGCGGACCGAGCGGCATGCCACCCATCAATGCAGAGAGCATATGCCCGATCCCGCCTACAGCAGCTCCCGCGACTGGCCCGAGAAGCGCAGCCGCAAGCAGGGCTGGGAAAGAATCCAGCGCAACACTTGTGATAACAGCCGGAATTTTAATCGCAGCCCCAACTGCTGATAAGGCAGCAAATAACGATATTAAGATCATTCCCCTAATTTTCTGATTTCTCATCTTTTCTCTTCCCTTCTCTAAATACTTTCCCACTCCTGATATACTCCACGTCTTTCACTTGCATGCGGAAATTGATGACCCTGGCAAGGGCAAAGAAATAATCCGACAGCCTGTTAAGGAATTGAAGAGATGTTAGCGATACATCCTGTTCAGCTTTTACAAGGGAGACAACAAGCCTCTCCGCTCTCCTTGTGACTGTACGCGCCAAATGAATGGATGCCGCTGCTGGGGCTCCGCCAGGCAGAATAAATCTCTCGAGCTCCGGCGCCTCAACGATCAGTTCGTCAATTCTAGCCTCAAGATCATCCACAGATTCCTTTTTCAATTTAAGCTCACGTGAATTTGTCACGTTTGCCAAATCTCCTCCACAATCGAACAATTCATGCTGAATTTTCTCAAGGTCTTCCAGAACATCCGAAAAAATCTTCGGATCGAGCTGCGTGACTGCCTGTCCGACAAAACAGTTCACTTCATCCACTGTCCCGTAAGCTTCCACCCTGATATCATCCTTGTCGACCCGTCCGCCAATAATGCTTGTCTTTCCGGTATCACCCGTCCGTGTATACAGTCTCACAATAATTCCCCCTTATTTGATTCTTTGGTTAACTCCATACCATATAACATCCATTCGTTCAGCATGTGAAGCTGTTTCCTGGCATGCCCAGCCTGCAGCGTCCCGCCAGCTCCGTTCCTCTGCGAGCATTGGGACAATTCCTTTTGTAATGTCAGCCGCGATGATGATCAGCACGCGGGCGCTTTCCTGTTTTTCCCACTTCAGCCATTGTTCCAGCTGTTTTTGCCATTCCACACGCGCTCCATCAGCACCCTTGCTGCCGGCCCATTCCTTCAGCCACATTTCCATCCCTTCAAGGACAGCAACTGTTTCTTTGTTCTGACCTGAAGGAAGGCGGGGAATACCTTCGGCTTTATATGCTGATATCCACAAATGGGGTGTGTTGTCCAGTCCGTAAAATGAACCTATCCATTTTCCTTTTCCGTTAAAGCTGCCTCCCGTAACAAAATGCATCTTTCACCCCTCCTTAAGCCAGCTCGCTGCCAAACAAGCTCATAGCCTTGTCCATGGTTAACTTTCCATTCCCAAAAATCCTTTTCACTTGGTGCATAACGCGTCAATAAAAATCGAATCACACCGCCATGGGTTACGACTGCTGCTGATTCGGCCTCAGCCATCAGTACACGGTCAATCAGCCGTTTCCAGCCGCGCTCCACTCTCTCTGTGAATTCCGTAAAAGATTCCCCTCCAGGAGGCTTTGCTGTTTGGGGATTATCCAGCCAGCGGCGGTACTCGGCTATATCCTTTAAATCCTCATATGTCTTTCCTTCCCAAACACCGAAGTGAGATTCCCTCAGCTCACTCAGACGATCAGGTTTCCTGCCAGGGAAAAGAATTTCCGCCGTCTTCAAGCATCTGCCAGAGTCGCTTGAAAAAAGCATGTCATAGCTGCAGGGAACCGTACTTAATTTCTCATCGCACAGCGGGGAGTCCGTCCAGCCAAGATAGGCGCGACGCCTGTTCTCCTCTGTCAGCCCATGACGGTATAATGCAATAGCCACAGTGTCATCCATAGCAGTAGCTCCGTCCCTTCCACACTGGCTCCAAGGACGTCACCTGTCAGGCCGCCAAACCATGAGAGTATTTTTTGTTTTAAATACAGCACCGCTAAAAAGCAGACAACCATGAGAATCAGTGCAAAAGGCAGCGTTTGGCCAAAGGACGCAGCAATCGCAAGGAAGAGCCCTGCATATAACCCGTAAATGGCTAAAGTGCCCTTTCCAGCCGAGCTTTTAAACATCTGTCCCAAACCGTCATTTTTCGCTGACGGAACCCTCAACAGCAACACACCCATCACCATTCTGCTAAAAAACGGAAGAAGCAGGATGTATACATAGGAGAAAGGCTGAATCATAAGGATGATCTCATAAATGAAGAGGAACTTCGCCGCCAATATAATGATGACTGACAGAACGCCAAATGCCCCTGTACGCGGATCCTTCATAATTTCCAGTCTTTTTCCCCTGTCCTGATAAGAGAAGAATGCATCGCTGCAGTCGATCCAGCCGTCAAGATGGATACCTCCGGTCAGTACGATTCCCGCAAGCCAAATAAGGAACGCAGCTGCTAGAGGAGATAGAGGAGTCCATACAAGAATTATGTATAGAAGGGAAGTAACAATTCCTCCCAAAAGCAATCCGAGCAGCGGAAATGTTTTCATAGCGCGGTCAAGGTGCTCGCGGTCCATAGGCAGAGCAAAAGGTATTGGTATACTGGTGAAAAATTGAACATTGATGAGAAAACCTTTAAACCACTTCATTATGTGTACTCCATTGTTCAATGATTAACTTCAGCTTCTCCCAATCAAGATGCTTAAGCATATGGGCTGCCAGCTCATCATACTTTTCATCCTTTATCCGGCTATTATGGAGAGTTTCCCGCATCGGTACTCCTTTGGCTTCCCGCAATCGGTTCAGCCATAAATTCCTCCATTCGTCATTATGGAAGAGATGATGAAGATACGTTCCGATCAAACGGCCGTCATTCCCGCAATATCCTTCTTTATGCCCGTTCAGCTGCAAAAACGGCAGGCTTTTTTCCCCGAACACCGTTTCTCCAAGATGGATTTCGTATCCACTGACGGGAACTTGGTTTAACCCTGTTCCTTGGTGAATCACGCCTTCTGCCCGGACCGTCTTTTTTTCCTTTGCAAAGGTGGTGGTACCCGGAATAAGCCCAATGCCTTTTTCTTCAGTAAAAGGAACGCCTGTATCACTTCCTTCATGATCAATAAGGTGCTCGCCGAGCATCTGGTAGCCGCCGCATATGCCAGCAATATATCCGCCTGTTTCAGCATAGCTTTTCAGCCAGTCAGTAAGGCCCGCGTCCTTAAAATACATTAAATCCCGGATAGTGCTTTTCGTTCCCGGGAGGATGACTGCGTCAGGACTTCCTATTTCTGCGAGTGTGCTCACCCAGCGGATGGACACATCCTCTTCATAATAAAAAGGCTCAATATCACTGTAGTTTGAAATATAGGGAGCCTTAAAGACTGCGATATCGATAAGGCCAGCTTCATTGCTTCGGTGAGACTGCGGGATGGACAGCGAATCTTCTCCATCAATCATGTGATTATCCATATAAGGCAATACACCGAGCACCGGAATGCCCGTTTTTTGTTCAAGCCACTCAATTCCGTCCTCAAACAGGCTGATGTCACCCCTGAACTTATTGATAATAAGTCCTTTTACTCTTGCCCTTTCCTTCGGCTCAAATAGCTCAAGCGTTCCGACAATACTCGCAAACACTCCGCCTCTATCGATATCCGCTACAAGAACAACCGGCACATCTGCCATTTCAGCGACTTTCATATTGACAAGCTCCCTGTCTTTTAAATTGATTTCGACAGGACTGCCTGCACCTTCCATGACAATGACCTCATAATTATTCTCCAGTTGATGCAAAGCTTCCCGGATTGTCTCTAAACCCCTCTCATAAAAAGAATTACGGTATCCCCTTCCTGATAAGGTCTGTTCGGCCCTGCCGAGTAAAACAACTTCAGACTGGCTGTCTGATCGGGGTTTTAGCAGGATTGGGTTCATCCAGACGGTTGCTTCCGTCCTTGCAGCTTCTGCCTGGATTCCCTGAGCCCGTCCGATTTCTTTCCCATCGATGGTGACATAGGAATTATTGGACATGTTCTGCGACTTGAAAGGCGCTGTGCGCACCCCTTCATTTGAAAATGCGCGGCATACTGCAGTAGCGATGAGGCTTTTGCCGACGTCAGAACCTGTGCCCTGAATCATGATTCCCTTCATGGTGCTTCATCTCCTTTTAAAAGCAGCGGAATACCCGCCTCAACTAAATAGAATGTATCCGCTTTCTCTGCCACTCTTTGATGAATCTTACCAAGCATCCTTGTATAGGCAAGCACCATGCTGGTGCTGCCTGCAGGCTCGTGAAAGATCTCATTACTGACAGCGATCAGACTATATGCGCTTCTGGCAATTTCTTCGACCCCACTAACGATTCTGTCCATCGTCCGTACTTGAAAAACAGGGTCCCTCCATTCTTCCCCGTTTTGAAAGAACTCCTGGTTTAGCAGGGTAGTTAAACAATCGAGCAATACGATATCACTCTTTGAAAAAGCGCCACTCAGGCTTGCGAGATTGTGTTCCTCCCATGTCTTCCAGTTCAGGCCGCTTTTTTTGCGATCCTCCTGGTGACGTTTTATCCGCTGGTCCATCTCATGGTCGCTCCGCTTTCCTGCAGCAATGTAGTGAAGATTTCCCGATATTTGTCCCGCCATTTCAGCGGCAAGCTTTTCAGCAAAGGAGCTTTTCCCACTCCTGACTCCTCCAGTGATGAAAATCAATGACTGCTTTTTTTCCATAATGCAATCCTCTCCATCAGTGTGCCATTATCCTTGGAGCCTTTGACCGCAAACCTTAGCCAGTCTCCTTCAAGGCCAGGAAAGTTCATCGTATGCCTCGGAACTATCCCGTTCTCAAGCAGGAATCTGAACAGAGGGAGCTGGCTTTTTGCTGTCGGATCTTTCAAAAGGTAGAAATTTGTGGAGGATGGAGAATAAGTAAACTCATTTTCTTCATAAAAAGTAAACAGCTTTTCTCTTTCACTTTTCACAAGCCTTTTTGTTTCAGCCACATAAGATTCACTTTCAAGACATATTTCTCCGGCCTTGAGGGCGGGTGTATTGATGCTCCAGTGCTGCTGATAGCCTGCGAGCTTTCCGACAATCTTTGAGTTCCCCATAATATAGCCGAGCCGGAGACCTGGTATGGCAAACATTTTCGTCATCGACCGGATGACCAGCAGATTCGAATAGTTTTCTATGTAGGAAACTATCGGTTCATAGTCCGGCACAAAATCATAAAACGCCTCGTCCACAATGAGGAGACAATCATTCCTGAGGCACTCTTCCAAAAGGTGCCGTATAATCTCCTTACTATAGTAAACGCCAGTCGGGTTGTTGGGATTACATAAAAATAAGGCTTCTGCATCCTTCAATTTGCTGGATAAGTCCCGCTGCTCCCATTCCCAATCGCCCGGCTGCAGCTGGTGGTACCCGACATCACAGGAATGCGTACGGCAGGCCTGCTCGTATTCCGAGAAAGCAGGCTCTACAACGACTGCTTTTTTCCCTGCAAGGAGCCTTCCAATCAGGAAGATGATTTCAGCGCCGCCATTGCCGATCAGGATCTGTGATTCATGTATCCCTTCCTTTTCAGCAAGCTTTTTTTTGAGCACAGCACCTTGCGGGTCCGGATAGTCGGATATTTGATCAAAAATAGTATTCCATTTTTCTTTTAGAACAGGGGGAGGTCCAAGGGGGTTAATATTCGCGCTGAAATCTGTAATCTTTTCAGGCATCCTCAAACCAAGCGTTTCAAATAAATACTGTGGGTTAGAACCATGTGGCGGCCATTTCAAACAGCATTCCTCCCAGCCATAAAAAGATCATAAACGTCGGGACAGTCCTTGAGACAATCCTGTTAGCCTTTAATATATGTGCCTTTCCCATTGTAACAACCGGATCGCCCATTGTTGCCCGATTAGAGATGACTCCATTATAGTAATTGACACCGCCAAGCTGGATGCCGAGGAGCGCTGCGACAGCTGCTTCCCCCCAGCCGCTGTTCGGGCTCGGGTGCTTCTTCGCATCACGAAAAACTGTCCTCCAAGCCTGTCTTACCGTCATATGCTCCGGTCTGGATGACAGCAGCATGGCGAAAGAAGTTAACCTGCTCGGGATATAGTTTACAAGGTCATCCATTCTTGCTGACGCCCACCCGAACTCGAGGTACTTCTCGTTTTTATAGCCAACCATTGAATCACAGGTGTTGATTGCACGATACATGATGGCCGCAGGAGCACCGCCTATCAGTGCCCAGAACAATGGTGCTGTAATCCCATCGCTCGTATTCTCCGCAACCGTTTCAATCGTGCCCCTGACGATGTCTGGTTCTTCTAGTTTATCCGTATCACGCCCGACAATATAGGAAAGCTTCTCTCTAGCTCCCGCCATGTTGCCGAGGTTCAGTGGTTCATATACAGTGAGTGCCGCTTCTTTCAGGCTTCTTTGAGCAATTGCGGTTGAAATGAGAAGGCTCTCTGTCAAAATGCCCGCGACGGGATGAATTTGGTAGCATATAAGAGTGACCAACAAAGCAGTCCCCCCTGCGGCAAACATGACGGAAATCAGCATTCCTATCCCCTTTGCCTGTTTCCCTTGACCTCTATTCCAATGTTTTTCAAGCTTGGCGATAAGCGATCCCATCGCTTTGACAGGGTGGGGCCAGTCGGGGGGATCCCCTATGAAAAGATCAATGACAACAGCGATCGTGATGGCAAGCAAATGATGCAGGATCATGAGCCGGCCCTCTCCCTGCTCTTTTGAATCGCCCTGCACGTGCATTCGTGCACACCTTTTCCAATTATCTTACCGAGAGATGTAATCGTGCCGGCATAATCAAGTCCGCTGCCTCGCTGCGTGGCTGCAATCAAGATACTGTCAGTGGATGTCCCTGTTGCGATTGTGCCAGTTATAAGATCTTTAACTTCCATATCCGACATTGCTTTCGCCTTTGCTTCTGAAGCTGTGACAATTGCCTGAATATACGCCTCCTCTGTTAAGACTCCGTTAACAAAAACCCAGGTATTGATTGTCCCAGGCTTCATCCCGCTGGAATGTGCATCACTTTTTGAGGCATCGACGCTGTTGCCGACACCTGCAGTCACTACAACCAATACTGAAAAATTACTTCCTTCATAAAAATGATGGCAGACATCCTCCAGTATAACGGCGGTCATCATCCCAACCGTTTCTACCGGTTCGAAGTTATAAGAACGCAAATATTCCCTCATTTCATTCCGATGGTCGCTGCAGTCGTATCGTCGATCGACATGCCTGTTGACAAAATTTTTATGCCATCCTGTCCCTGATCCGACCACACCAGATGACATGGTTTTGAGAGGAAAGGGTGCTTTCAATACAATATGTTCCAGTGAAAACGAAAGCATGGATTCATTGATGCTTAAATCCCCTTCTGTTTCTCCCTCAGGCAAAAGTACGAGTTGGGGGGCGGGAACGGAAGGATGCGGCTGCTTCATAATTTTTGTCCGATAAACGGATCGAATCCGATCCTCTTCCAACACTTCATCAGGCAGCCCTTCCTTCTGGATTTTTCCGTTTTCCAGGAGCAGAAGACGATCACAGTAAAGCCCCGCAAGGTTAAGATCATGAAAAATCGAGACAACGGTCAATCCCTGTTCCTTCGTCCAGCGCTTCAATGTATCCAGCAGGCTTTTTTGGAAAGATAGATCAAGGTGATTTGTCGGTTCATCAAGAAAAAGAATTTCCGGCTTCTGGGCAAGAGCCTGCGCAAGGTAGACACGCTGCCGTTCTCCCCCGGAAAGCTCGTTAAGGTCATGGTGTGCAAATGGGTCTACTTCTGTCTGTTTCATCACTTCCATGACAACCGATTCGTCTTCTTCTGTCCATGTCTGGAACAATCCTTTTTGATGTGCATACCTCCCGAGTGACACTGTTTCCTTTACTGTAAACGAGAAGGTTTGAGATGAATGCTGCGGAAGAATGGCTGCCACCTTGGCCAGTTCCTTCAGTTTGTATTCTTCAATCGGTTTTCCTTTTATGTAAGCCTTGCCCCCAGCAAAAGGCAAGATGCCTGTTAGCATTTTCAGTAAGGTCGTCTTTCCGCTGCCGTTAGGACCTAAAATGCCAAACAGTTCACCTTTATTGACAGAGAAAGAAATATCATTTACAACCTTTTCACCGGAATATCCTCCAGTTAATTGCTGTACATTAAGCATTTGTCATTCCTCTTCTTTCCCGTTGTTTTTTCATCAGTATAGCTGCAAATACAGGAGCGCCTGCGATACTCGTAATGACACCTATCGGAATTTCTGTTGGCGAAATGACCGTGCGGGCAACCAAATCGGCCAGGATGAGAAAGCCGCTTCCAGTCAAGATTGATAAGGGAAGGAGATGTGTGTGATCTGGACCCCATACCAGCCTTGTTAAATGGGGAATGACGAGGCCCACAAAACCGATTGTCCCAGATACAGCAACCGCTCCTCCTGTGAGGATAGATCCAGCAGCCAAAATGACCATTTTCCTTTTTTGCACGTTTACTCCAATATGGCGAGCACGTTCTTCGCCAAAGGACATGGCATTCAGCTCCTTGCCGTTGAATAATAGAAGCAACGAGCCGACAAGGAAGAAAGGGAGTAAGATTTTGATATAGTCCCAGCCTCTCATTGAGACACTTCCAAGCAGCCAGCCGATAATCTGCCGCAGTTCATCCCCAGTAAGAGCAATCATAAGGGAAATAAGTGCACCGAGAAAAGAACTGAAAATAATGCCTGTCAAAATAATTGTTTCAACTTTCATCACCGGGTCAATTTTCCGAACAAAAAAAAGGACGGCTGTGATGGTGAGAAAAGCAAATACGATGCTCATGATTGGCAGGGTAAATTGGCCCGCACCAGGAATGGTAAACCCGAAAAACAGTGTGATCACTGCCCCGACGGAAGCGCCTGATGAAACGCCAAGTGTATATGGGTCTGCGAGGGGGTTCCTCAGCAAACCCTGGAAGGCAGCTCCCGCAATTGCGAGAGATGCTCCAACCAGGCCTGCCAGAATGACTCTTGGCAGGCGTATGTTCATAACGATATTCGTATGCATAGGTTCAATCTCTCTTGCAAACGGGAGATGAAAAACTTCATTTCCTATGATGGCGATGATATCGCGGACAGGAACCGATACAGTTCCGACCGAAATAGCCGCAAGCATGGCTGCAACGAGAAACACCAATGCTATGATATAGGCTGTTGCCGGGTTATTTAAAAACGTCCGGGTATACGACTTTTGCAATTCCCTCGACTCCTTCAACAAGCCTAGGGCCTGTCCGGGTCACCTTGTCCGAATGGACATCGGCCACTTCATTATTTTTAACGGCATTGATATCTTGCCAGCCCTCGCGGCTTGTGACATTCTTGACCGGCTCCGGCGTGTAGTATCCGTGTGTGGTGATAATGACGTCTGGGTTGCTCTTAATGACAGCTTCTGGATCCAGCTTTGGCCAGCCTTCTTCTTTTACGGCATTATTTGCATTGATCAGGCTTAGCATTTCATCGATAAAAGTATTTTTCCCGGCAGCAAAAATTTCCGGAGCTGGCGAGACTTCGACAAAAACCGTTTTCCTGTCTTTTTCTTTTATGGTTTTTGCTTTTGTTTCAATCTCTCCAAGTTTCTCCTTCATATCTGCAACAAGGTTGTCTGCTTCTTTGTTTTTACCAGTTGCTTTCCCAACCATCCCGATAGATTCGTATACTTCGTCAAAAGTTTTTGCATCATTTACAATGAGTACCGTTATACCCGAATCGCGAAGCTGTTGTAAGCCTTCTTTGGAATTATGGGCACTAGAAGCGTGTGCTAGCACAAGGTCTGGCTTAAGGGAAATAATTTTTTCTACGTTAAATTCCATTCCGCCGATTTTTTCTTTTTTGGTGACTTCTTTCGGATAGTTGTCATAATCTGAAACACCGATAATTTCTTTCCCAAGGCCCAAAGCAAACGCAATTTCAGTATTGCTAGGAATCAAGGAAACGATTTTTTCCGGTTTGGATTGTACGGCCACTTTTTCACCCGTACCATCCTTAATGGTTACCGGGAACGCCTTGCCGCTCTGTTCTGTCTGCTTTTCACTGCTGTCCTTGTTGTCAGCTGCGCTGTTCCCGCAGCCAGCTAGGGCAAATACTGCCAGCATAAGGGCAAAAATAATAGTGTATAACTTCTTCATTTGTTATTCCTCCAAATTATGTAATGTTTTTGTGTACAGAAAAAATTAAAAAACACCTCCATTGCTGTCATGGAGATGTTTGTATATAAGGATAAACAAGATAAATTTGCAATCCTTCCAAACACCTCCTATCCTCGTAGGTTTGCTGGTGCGAAAAGATCGGGCAGGTCTCCTGGCTCAGGGTCATTGCTTTCAAGCGCCTTCCCATACAGTCTTGTACAGTGGCGATTGCTGAAAGCTCCCCATTACAGTGGCGGGACCGCGTTGGATTTTCACCAACTTCCCTTTTAAGTCTTTAAAAATGGCTAGACTGCTAAATGCAGAGGCATTCATTTTCAAAGACAACCCATCTTTCAAATATGAAGTTTTTTCTTTCAATCCTGATTATACACCAAGTTGATCATGATCTATTACTAAAATCGTAAAATTCGACAAAAAACCACAATTTCCTTTCATTGTTCAATTCTTGCGACAGTTTCACCTGGTCCTTGGGATGTATTTTGCTATCTTTAAAAAGCATTACCATTAGCGTTTTTCCAGGTCCGAATCTCCCTTTCTACTAGGTTTCACCTCCTTCCATTTCAAAAATTTACGAGGACAATGATTAATCAGGTCTGATGCCCGGTCTACTTTTTCCTGGGTGATTTTTACGTATAATTACATTCGTTTTCTTAAGTTAGGCAATAGCTTCTCTTAATAGAATGCCCAGTGCAATGCCTAGTAACATGGAGGCCAGCGTGCCGAGGAGAAAGTATTCCGCCCAGTCCCGGTCATCAAGCTGTTTGAAACGGGCGATGGACTTAGCCGCTACGATGAATCCTATGGCCGGATATGCGCTGTAAAATGTGAGAAGAATGACAAGAAGCCGTTCAAGGTAACCAATGAGTTTTCCGCGGGAAAGGTCATGCTTGCTGAAGACCATATAATTATATTCTTCCGTTATTCCGCAGTTCCTAACACTCCTGTCTTGCAGGCTGCCTTCCTTCCTCTTATTCCTGAATGAATACTTCCCCTCAAAAGTCATCAGTTGCCCTGGAAGAGTTCCGAGAAGAATCCTGACGATATGGCCGCTCACACTCGTCGCGAGCAGGACGATAATGACGGTAAAGAGGATGGAATTAACGGTACCAAGGGTCACGCTATTATCCCTTAGAACGTCAAGGGCTTTTCCACCGGCAATGGCCATATTTATGTTAAGGAACATGTGGCACACACCTAAGATAACTGTGAGATGTAAGAGCTGATCAAAAAGGAAGGCCCAAAGCTTTTTCAAATTTTCTTGATTCAGATTGTCGAATAGCTTTATTTTCAAAAGGTCGATGATTAAGTGTGTTCCCCCAATGGCTCCAGCTGTAAAAATCACCTTGCCCCAATGGTGCGGTACGAATATTTGCAGAACAAAAACGGACAGTAAGAAATGGTGGATAATATGCTTCCAAATATATTTCTTTTTCTCCATTAGCATTCTGTCAGTCTGCAGAAGGAAGTCTCCCGCAAGATGTGCAATAACGAGGCTAAGAACTAGCACGATATCCCCCCTTTTTTATGGTTTGAACACTTCCTTCAGAGTTTCCTTGATGCTTCTGTGCAGTGTTTCAGCGATTGAGAACGGACTGTCAGTGATTGTGCAGGATTTTTCCTCTAAGGAATTCAAAATTTTCACCAACCCGGAACAAGAGTCTAAAAGCTCTTCACCCTTCCCTTTTTTTACATGTGAGGAAATGGTTGCAGGGGTTTTCTTGAGCAAATCGGCAACAACCTTTTGTTTTTTAAAAATCAGGTAAAGTGAGAAGACGTTTTTTTGTAACTCAGTCTGGTTTGAGATATATTCCTGCTGCTGGGCGAGCACTGCGTTCAATAGCCATTCAAACTCGGGTCCATATCCATCAAAAAGGCTGGGCTTGTTTCCATCGATTCTAAATTTGAAGTGAGGCCTGCTGGTTTGTTCCTGCTTTAGAAGGTCGTTAGCCTCTCTTGCCTTCTTGGCAAGGGGATGGATCCATTTCTCAGGGTCTATTTCTTCAACTTTTGAACCAATACTTCCGAAAGATAAACCAAAGTAGGGCTCCTGTCCGCCATACTTCCATATGCTCCTTAAATAAAAAGCAAGAATGTAAGCTGTGCTAAAGCCTTCTGCGATTACGATGATTTCATCTCCCGCCCGGTGTTTTGCCTGTATCGGGACAATCCCGGCGGCCGCCGTTACCATCCACTCCACCAGTGAATCCAAATATTCAGCAAGCTCATACCCATTTCCTCCCCTTGAAGAGCTGCTGACATCCATAATAAAAATCGACACTGGAATATTCAATTCTGTTACCTCCCTTCCTATCACTTAGATGTTTTAATCTAATTTTATAAAAATTAGATTAAATAGTCAAAGCAAACCATATTCAGTTCACTTGGTTCAGCCCGTGTTTTTTTTAAGATCGAATGGGTAAAATGAAGTTAATTAATCGAGAAATCCGATTGACAAAGGAGGTTCAAAGTTTGAAATCTCAATGGAGCTTGCTGCTGGCATTGTTGTTTGCCTTGCTTGTTGCCCTTTTTGCTGTTGTTAATGTAGAAGACGTTACAATAGACTACTTCTTCGGCACAGGGCAGTGGCCGTTAATCCTTGTTATCCTACTATCGGTACTTTCAGGTGTTGTCATCATGGGCGCGGTTGGGGCACGGAAAATTTACGCACTTAAACGTGAGAAAAAAAGTCTGCAAAAAGAAGTTGACGAACTAAGGGTACAAGGCCACTTGGCTCATGCGGCGTCAGGGACCGCGGAAGAATCAAAGCTATAACATTTTAGATCACGCAAATAGGGGGCATTGTGATGATCACATTTCTTCCAAACAAGGATGAATCCACTATTGCATTTGAATTTACGGGGAAAGCCACGCCAGAGGATTCGGAGAAATTGAACAGCCAATTTGAACAAAGATATGGTGATATCAGCCCTTCAACATTCTTGTTTTCATGCACGCTGTGGACAGCACGACGTTGAAAGGAATAATAAGCAGTTTAAAGTTTGATACACAGCGATAGTCGCAATTTAGGGAATACGCGGTTTTAAATAAAAAGATAGGCTTGAGACCATAACAGCATTAGGCAGTCTACTTCCTGGAATTACCGCAAAGCACTTTTTAAAAAGCCAGCTGGAAGCAGCCAGGCTTGGATTAAGGAGTAGATCAGATGGAAAAACAGGGCGCTTGGCATGACTGTTTTTTATATTGTCATCTTTTATAAAGAACCATGGTTTGTAATTTTTCAGTACAAAACTGCTTTTTCCGAGATTTCACCAAAAATTAGGGTAAAGAAACTTGGAGACACGATATAAGAAAGGAGAATGAAAGAATGAAAGTATTTGTTGTAGGAGCAAACGGCTAAATTGGGAAACAGCTTGTAAACCTGCTGAAGGACAGCAGCGAGCATACAGTGAGAGCAATGGTTCGAAGCGCCGATCAGGCAGCTGCGTTCGAGGAACAAGGTGTGGAAGCAGCCTTGACTAGCCTTGAAGGCAGCATGGAAGAAATCGCCGATAAAGCACAAGACTGCGATGCAATTGTATTCGCTGCAGGATCTGGCGGAAAGACCGGATATGACAAAACGCTGTTAGTCGATCTTGATGGCGCTGTGAAAACGACTCAAGCAGCAGCAGAAAAGGCACTCATATTGTAGAGTAACCCCCTATTTTTTATTACTGATTTTGAAAATGGGAGTTTTTGAAGTTTTATTATCTCTCGGACCAATATATAGATATTAACCAAAGACTTAAACAACAATATATTGTAGTGTATTTATTTTAAAAAGCTGTCGAGACTTTCTCGACAGCCTGAGTGCCGTTTTTACGGCACTTTTTTCATATTTAAAGAAGTGGTTTTCAGGCATCTGGAGAAAGATTGGCGTCACCTTCCCCCTTAATTTCCACTCCTTCGCTGGATCGCTTGCTTTTGTTTGCTTCTTTTTTACTATTTGCCTTCACTCTCATCATATCATGCCCCTACTCGTTTTTTTCGTAGGCAATAATAATGATATCCCGTTCCGCTTGATCAACAAGCTTCGACTCCAGGGACTGGATTCTGCCAAGTTCTTCTTCAGATAATTGCGCTGGCTTGTACTCCTTCTCACTGGCCACTTTTTTCACTCCCTTTTCCTATATAGATACAAGTATCGCCTTTGTAAGCGCCAAACATACTGTTTACTTATAAATAGCAGCCATCAATCCCCGGGAGTATATAGCCATGCAAATCATCTTAATGATACGAAATCCGACCGCTCCTAAAAAAGAACGGCCGGATGTTGAAATTTCTTATTAAACTGCTGCCTAGCCTTTACTAAAAACACTCATTCTCTAGGTCTACAAAACAAATCAATTCTTATTCAGCGGAGGAACGTCTTTCCTAACGACATCAAATAGTCCAGAGCCAATGATATCTAGCGCGGACTGCATCCTTTCAGGGGACACATTGTCGGCAATTGTGTCCTGCGGTGTATGGTAGACTTTTTCAATATGGTATACAAGCGGATCCCAGCTATCTATTCCCATCCAAATGAACAGGGCAGCAGGAATTCCGGCGTGGTGGAACGGAACATGATCGCTCGACCCAAATGTCCCTGGAAGGATATCTGAATTCCCTAGCCTTGCACCCGCAGCTGCAGTGGAATCCGTCACGATATTTTTGCTTCCGTCAACTGTCATGGAATAAAGGTTTTTTGCCTTATCATAATTAGTTGCCACCATATCCGGCACGAACACAGCCTCAATCCGATCTTTCCCTGCCTGGTCAAGCTGGTCTACGTAATGGAAGGAACCCAGCAATCCGCGCTCTTCCGAACCGAATGACATGAACTTTAAATCTTTGTCGGTGTTATAACCCTTGTACACCCTTGCAAGCTCAAGCATCAGTCCAACACCTGATGCATTATCATTCGCGCCTGGCGCTCCAACCACGCTGTCATGGTGCGCACCAAGAATCACTTCTTTCGTATCCTTCGATCGCGTCTTTGCCCGCTTGGTGGCAATGACGTTCACTGATTTCAAGTTCGAGTAGTGTTTGGCTGTAAGGCCTATTTCACTGTTCCCCTTTTTAATCTCATCCTTCAGCCATTCCCCATGGATATAGGACGCACCGTATACAGGGATATTCACCTTTTCAGCTAGATTTGGATTAAAAGCCTGGCCATAGTTTCCCCGGCTGCCAACAAGGCTCTGAAGGATCACCCCTTTTGCGCCAGCCTGTACTGCAAGCTTCACTTGTGTACGGTATTCTGAAACAGTCGCGGCACGTGGCATCAAAACAATTTTTCCATTGGCATTCACGAAATCTGAAGCCTTGGTTCCGCCGGAAATAAAGATCGTTTCTGCTTTGACGCTGTTATCGCTGATCAAGCCATTCGGTGCAGCCCCCATTTCCCAGACTTTACCGTCCTTCAGTGCCAAATTTGCAATGTACTGGTCAGCAACAGGGAAATATTGATACTCGACTTCGTATCCGTAGCTTTTAAGAGTATCCGCAACATAATCTGCAGCTTTATACTCGTTTTCCAGACCGCCAGGCCTTGTCCCAATTTCTTCCGATAAATATCTTACATGCTCAATCGCTTTTTGGGCGTCTACTCTTGCGACTACTTTTTGGTCCTGTGAATACGAAGAGTTTCCATTACTCACAGCCTCAGTAGCATACCCCGCCGTTCCGAAAGCCAATGATGCTGCCAAAAGTGAAGCAATAACCTTGGAGGATCTCCTTGTCAAATTCCCCACCATCCTTTTAATAGAATTATAGATTGGGACGTGAAAATATATGTACAAGCTTCTAAAGACTTAAACCATTCACGTCACTACTATTGTATTAAGCTCCTTCGAAAATTTAAAGATTAATTATTACCAATATTCCGATAATTTAACAAATTATGCTAGGTCTATTTCCTCAATCCTCATACATTTATCCTAAGCTGGGCATTAAAGGACTTCACCGTTCCTCCGCCATAGCCAATCTAGGATAAGCATCAATCCAGATACAGATCGAAATATCAACCAACTTTTTAAAGATATGGATCAATCCGGGTGTGAAATCGACCAACTTTGTCATTATATCAAGCAAAAACAGCACAATATCAACCAAACAACACCGATACAATAAACTAGCTAAAAGAAATCTAATCCCTGCCTTCCTTCTCTACGGACTTCAGGCCGTTAAAATCGCAGCTTATAAAACTAAAATATTTTTACAGATTAAGAAAAAAAAGAATCTATTTTCCTAACTGGGGCATAATTCATAAAAAAACTTTGAAATAACAGATTATTTGATATATGTTCCCTATTCATTTCCTTCTGCATGCTGTATAAGAACCATGCTTTTCCCGAAGTTTAGTCAATAAGGCCTGGTTTGTTTTTTATAAAAAAGCAGAACAGATTTCCATTAATTTAAACGCTTTCAAAAATGTAATATAATAAGAATTAAGCCAGATATCCGGAGGGACCAAGACTTTGAAAAGAACTTATAAAAAAAAGCTTATTCCGTTTGCAGTTGTTTCCACACTTGCCATTGGCGGACTCACAGGGACATTTTCATCAGCAAACGCTAAAGAAACAAAACATTCTAACCATGCTGACGTAAAAAATGTGATCTTTATGATTGGCGATGGCATGGGACCCTCATATACATCTGCCTACCGCTATTTGAAGGACAATCCAGGCACGAAATTCCGTGAAAACAGTGCGTTTGATCAATATCTTGTCGGCCAGCAGTCTACATACGCCGAAGACCCAGAGGAAAACATAACGGATTCTGCCTCAGCTGCAACAGCGATGTCATCCGGCATTAAAACATATAACGCTGCAATTGCAGTAGACAATGATGAATCAGAGGTCAAAACAGTACTGGAATCAGCCAAGGAGAATGGAAAAGCTACCGGTCTTGTTGCTACTTCAGAGCTGACGCATGCAACCCCCGCCTCTTTCGGCGCTCATGATGTCCACAGGAAAAACATGAATGCCATTGCTGAAGATTATTATGATGAGCGTATCAATGGCCAGCATAAAGTGGATGTGCTTCTTGGCGGCGGGAAAGATTTATTTGTCAGAAATGATCGAAATATTGCTGCGGAATTCAAAAAGGATGGCTATCGCCTTGTTTCATCAAAAAAAGAAATGCTTGCTGATAATAGTGGGAAGGTGCTTGGTTTGTTTGCACCGCGGGGCCTACCGAAAATGATTGACCGTACGGAAAGCGTCCCTTCACTTGAAGAAATGACGAACAGTGCCATCAAGCGCCTCAGCAAAGATAAAGACGGATTCTTCCTAATGGTGGAAGGCAGCCAGATTGATTGGGCAGGTCATGACAATGACATTGTCGCCGCCATGAGCGAAATGGAGGATTATGAAAAAGCCTTTAAGGCGGCTATCGAGTTCGCAAAAAAGGACAAACACACACTTGTTATTGCAACAGCGGACCATTCGACCGGTGGATTCTCCATTGGTGCCGATGGGATCTATAACTGGTTTACAGAGCCGATTAAAGCAGCGAAGAAAACACCTGACTTTATGGCAGAACAAATTACCAAAGGTGCAGGCGTAGAGGAAACATTAAATAAATATATGGGCTTTGACCTGACATCTGAGGAACTCGCTTCTGTTAACAAAGCTGCAGAAACGAAAAGAGTCCTTGAGATTGACAACAGTATTGAAAAGATTTTCAACAAGCGAACCAATACAGGCTGGACAACCGGCGGCCATACAGGTGAAGATGTGAATGTTTACTCTTACGGACCTTCTCGGGAAAAACTTGCAGGCAAAGTCGAAAACACGGACCTTGCCAAGCATGTCTTCAACCTTCTAGAAAAAGGGAACAAAGACGTCATTATTGAAGATAAATAAATACAAAAAGCATAGAATTCCCGCAGCTTGTTCAGCAGCGGGATATTTTTCTTTATAACCAGGAGGAAATACATTGAAAAAGTTGATATTCGTTCTTTTATCTGTTGCCATGCTGTTTGGCTGCAGCCAGAAGCCGGATGAGGAAACTGGAGAAAAACACAAATCAGAATCCGGAAAAGCTGAAGAAAAAGTGCCGGAGAGTTCCCCCCCATCTTATGTTTCGAACCCGCAAGTGACAGATGACCGTTCTCTAAAAGTCAAAGGTCAATCCTTTAGCGATGAAAAAGGAGAGCTAGTGCTTAAGGAATATAAAAAATTGAACGAAAAAATATCTTCTGGACCTATTACGATGAAAATTACCGAGGCAAAGCAGATGACTTACCGCCCAGACTACAGCCTGACGGATTTCTTTCACAGCTATACACATGAGGACAAATTTGATTTTATTAAGTTATCTGTAGAAGTTAACAACAGCTCTAATGAAACACTGTTTTTTGCTCCTGCTGCAAGTGTAAAAACAGACAGCGCTGAAACTAAAAGCTGGGAAGAAGACATATACCTGGAAGAGTTGAATGGACAAATCCGGAAAAATGAAGCAAAGAAAGGCAATCTTGGCTTTATAGTAGAGAAAACCGAAATACAATCCTTCAAGGTCACGACTAGCGAAGTATTAAACGAAAAAAAACAGGCCATCAGCCCGCAGCTGGTCATTTCGATTGATTTTTGAAGAATATCCCTGGTCTAAGATCAGGGATATTCCTATTATAGAGGGTCATTATCATGGTTGGTATATGATTCAATTGCCTGATCCAGACTGTTGAACGCTTCGCCAAATGCCGCTGACGAGGCAATATCCCCTGCTGTTTCATGCTCTCTCTGTGCATTTTTCGCTTGTGTCAGCGAACGGATTGCATCCTCGATCATTGTACCTTTATCTCCGAATTTCTCCCTAGCTTCTTGCAGTTCACTTATAGTCAGGGTCAGATCATGCTTACCCCGCTCGTCAAACGCTTTTTCCAATTCGGTTTTCGCCTGCTGCAGAATATCTTTCATTCCAGTCCCACTCCTTTCAACGGTATGATAACCCTGAGCTTACTGTCATATTCAATGATATTTTACTTTTTCTCAGAATAAAGTCTCCTTATTTACACATTCTATTGACTGTGTGGTTTTTTAGAATATTATCGAGGAGGATTCATATGGACAACACACATTACATGGCACCTCATGAAACGTACGAACTGCATGAACTATTGACGTTTAAGAACCTTTGTTTGACCAAATCAACAATGATGGGCGGCCTTGCCAAAGATTCTGAACTGCAGAGCATCCTGCAAGAGGATGCAAGCATGACAAGGGAACAAATCCAGCGCATTCAGGAATTTATGACAAACAGGGGTGAAACGCAATGAACGATATGAACCAAAACGGCAGCGATCTAAATAGCGAGGGCATGAACCAAAATGACAGCTTTATGCAAAATGACAGCTTCATGAATCAAAATAACGGCAACATGGGTGCCATGACTGATCAGGTAATTGCTACCGATTTTTTGGTGTCTGCCAAAACAGGCGTAAAGAACCTTGCAGTAGCCGTTACTGAGGCATCAACTCCTGAAGTGCGTGAGGCATTAAAGCAATATTTAAATGATGCCGTTGAAACACATGAAAGAATATCCAACTATATGGTCGACAAGGGCTATTACCATCCCGATAACCTGAAGGAACAGTTGAATGTTGACCTTCAGGCTACCCAGACAGCATTGAACCTCCGCCAGTCCTAATCTCCAATAAAAGTGAAAGAAGCTGCCTTCTGGTGACAGGCAGCTTCTCTCTATTTATAGATCTGTTCGTTTTCCTGGTTCGTCTTTCCCGTTTGTATCATTGCCCGTGCTGGCAGTGTAGCCGACACGATAGCGGAAGTTGCGTTTTCCCCGGAGTGCTTTCGGCATTTTATACTGTTCTCCATTGGATTGATACTCACCTTGCTGGGACATGGATAAGCCTCCTTAACAATCGGATTGATCGATATGAAGCGGCGGTGGAACAAGCCAGCCTTTATCTTTCAACAGCCTTAGCGTCCTGGCAGCATATTGTGTCGTCTTCATATGGAATTGGCCGTACATAAGAGCGATATCCTCACGCAGACATTCCGCCATTACGGCACTGCAGCTAACCAACCCTGCACCCAGATCCATCCCAAGCTTCATCCCAATCTCCGGATCGAGAAAGCGTGCACCCGGAGGAATGTTTTCAATGCATGCTTCCGGCCTTTCTGGCGGGCTTGGCGGCAGTCCTACACCATGATCTTTAAGCAATACTTCAATCTGCTTGATTTCCGGTTTTGTTCCATTTTCTAGGACGTCTTTGATTAATTCTTTCAAGTCGCTATCCCCTGTATGGTTAAGAAGTGTTTCGTAACCGGCAACAAATGCTTTGGCAGCGGACAAATGCATCCACGTTAGGTAAACTTCACCATAGTGCATCGGCTCATTTTTTGGATTTCCGCTAAGAATACCCATTGAATATTCCTCCCCATCATTTCGTTTGCCGCATATTACTTGCAGCGTTATTTATTATCCCTTCTGAGTCATTCTTTATGTGAGGTAAAACGGACCACTGTCCCTACTCTTAACCTTTCTTGGGTATAGAAGTATCTTTACCGTTTACAAGATCAATGTCAGACTTTATTTCCCCTTCTGAATAGCAGTCCCTTACCTGCTCGTGGGTCATCGCGAGCCCCGATGAGAGGGTGTCATTCTTGTCGTGGTCATCAGCTTTATACAGTCTTCCTGCAATTTTCAAGCTTTCCTTAGCATCTGTCTTTTTGCCCATGGAAGAACCCCCCTTTTCCAAAAGTTTTTTACTGCGATTGTGATTTATATTCAGCCTGATACGAGTTCCTTCCAGCATGAACTGAAAGGAGTGTGTCGGCATAACCCACAAGCTTGTTGACTGTTTCATCTGCTAGCGCATAAATGAGCGGATGAAGCGATGGTTCGTACATGGCAGGATCATCAAAAATAAGAGTAGTGTTGATAAAAACATCTCTGTTTCCGTAAAGATTGTAATGGATGATCGCTTTGCCTGCGGCACCTCCCGTAAGCGGATCTTTGAAGCCAGGGAGGAAGATATACCATTCTTCTGCGGTGGCTGAACGAAAATTTTTCGTAAAAGACATGCCTGAGATTTCCTGTTCCATTCTCTTCTTCACTTCTGAGTCAAGGATCACAAGATTTTCCTGCATTTGAACACCTCCCGCTCGCTTATTTTCCCCCTTCGAACCTTCTTTATAACCCATTTGAGTATGTGTGTATGGTATGATATTTTTATGTGAACAATATTGGGGAGAGTGGTCAAATGGATGTACATAAAGCACTTGCACAGCACGCAAATCAGCAAAACCTGGAATACAAGCGCTTCCTTGAGCTTGATGATAAACGTGAAAGCTATATACAAGAAGCAGTCGAACTCTGCAAGCAGGACCTTCCGTTCAATACTGATAAAATCAATGTCGTTACGCGTGAAATCAATAAAATCAGTCTCCGTTTCATTCCCGAAAAAAAGTATGTCACCAACGAAATGGTTAAGGAATATACTGAAAAACTTTTGGCAAACCAATAAAACAGAACCCGCCTCCAGGCATGGGGCGGGTTCAAACAGCTTTTCCTCTTTATTAAGCGTTGCTTTAAAAACAGTTTTTCACCTTTTGATTCCAAATTCCAACCCGTTTTAAATATGTCTTACTCTTTTCATTTTTTTGACCAGTGCGTTTACGCCCATCACTAAGAACACACCAAAAGCAATCATTACACCAAGCATTATAAGTGCTCCAATAACGACCATGAATCTCAACAAAATGGCTAAATAAAGAGACTAACACATGATAATGTATTGCTCACTCATGATCATCCGATTGAAATTTATTCTGTTCCCGATTAACATTCATCATCTTAGACGTGACAGGAGAAGAGTCACCAAAGGATACAGAAGCACCTACTACTTTTACATTGGATGTATGACTATTTTGGGTTGTCGTTCCAAAATCTATATTTGCATTTTGATTCATTCCATTGACGGTGAATTTTTGTACATGATAATAAAAGGACAATTCAACACTTCCCTTTTCTTCAATCTATACCTATAATATGCGCGCTTTTTGAAAAGGGATAGTTAGCTGTCATGGGAAGGAATTTAATCATTTATACTGACTTATCTTAAACATGAAAAAACACACGCAGATCCTTTTGGAACCACGTGTGTTTTTTATAGCACGGCCTCTTGTTCGTTTTTGCGGATATGGTGAAACTTCCGTCCGGCAAGCAAATAATAAATGAGCGTGCCTCCAAGCAAAATGTAGGCCGAACCAAACAAGTACAGCTGCCTGAAGCTAAACAAGGATGCTGCAAGACCCACAATGTATGAGCCTAATCCGATCCCAATATCAAAAATGGAGAGGAAAGTGGCAGTAGCCATCGCTTTACGTTTCGGAGGTGCGGATTGGATTGCAATAGTCTGGTAGGTCGGAAATAATGTTCCCCAGCCAAGACCAGCACAAGCTGCAGCAGCTAGGAATAGAAATGCTGAATCGGTGATACCAAGGAGCAGCATCCCAATCGCAAACAGGACAATAGCAGGGTAAACGATTACGTTCTGTCCATATAGATCGTAGCATTTCCCGGTGAATGGCCTGGATAGCAAAAGTACGACAGCGTAAACCACAAAGAAGTAACTTGATATGCCACCGAGTCCAAGCTCGCCTGCATAAACCGAGACAAAGGAAAGGATTGCGGAATAAGCAAGGGCAAACAAACTTCCGGTAACCGCAATCGGCACTGCTGATGCTTCGAATAAATTTTTGAGATTGAATGGATTTTGTACCCGTTCTTTCTGTTCTTGAATCTGTTTCTTTTTCACACGAATGGAATTTCCAGCAAGTACACATGCAACCGCAGACCCTGCCGCAAAGTCAAGCATGGCATTGACGCCCCACTCCTGCATGGCCGTCAAACCTACATATGGCCCAATGACCATGGCGAGTGTGGATGACAGGATGAAATATCCCATCCCTTCTCCTCTGCGTGAATCAGGAATAATGTCGGCAACAATTGCCCCTGTGCATGTAGTCGCAATGCCAAAACCGATTCCGTGGAGAAAGCGAACCGCCATTAAGGCAGTAATGCTGCTGACGAAAAAATAGAGAATGGTCGCTGTTAAAAAAACGAACAGCGAAAAAAGCAGAACTTTTCTGCCCCCATGTTTTTCAATCCACCTTCCAGCAAAGGGACGGATTAGGATTGCAGAAAGCAGAAAAACTGTTGTCATCAATCCTGCTTCTGATTTCTCGCCGCCAAGATTCTCAACGACATATATTGGAAGCGTAACAAGTAGAAAATAAAAGGTCATAAACAAAAAGAAATTTGTAGCTGAAACACTAATAAAATTCCTGGTCCATAATTCAGGCTGATCCTTCTTCATGCAGTTCATCTCCTCGATCATTGACAGCATATGGAACGATGCCGTCCTGTTGTTCTCTCAGCCGTCCCTTATTGAATGGACCCTGCGGAAGCCAATAGAGAAGAGTTTAGCATAAAACCTTCACTTTGGTAAAGGATTTGATTTGCGAGTTACACAAAAAAGCTTCCGGGTTTCCCTCCAGAAGCAATGATTTTATGAGGATAATACGTCATGATAATGATTGTTCTTGTTCATGATATGGCTTGCATAAGAACACACTGGCTTGATGGTTTTCCCGTTTTCACGCGCATATTCCGCTACCCGATCCACCAGTTTTCCACCAATTCCCTGTCCCCTTAACTCTTCTTCAACAATTGTATGGGTAATCGTCAGCTCTTTCTCGTGCTCCTCGAACTGAATAAAAGCTGCCTTTTTTCCTTCACTGCTGATAAAAAATTCATTGTTTCCTTTTTGGATTTTGTCCATGGTTTTCCTCCTATTCATACCGCCTATAACACTTTTCCCCTAATGAACCAAGATTAATCTCGGACACGATGTTTTGGTTCTTTAAAAACGCTTTTCCTAAAAAGTGCAGATTCTTTTTAAAAAGGCTCTGTTAAATGATAATGTTGATAAATTGTTAAACATAAGGACCCTTTATTACGGGTCCTTTAGCTATTTTAATAACTCGATTATATAAAGTGAATTTCTTTCAAAAAGTTTAATGTCCATTCTTCTAACTGTTGAGGTGATTGGTGATTTACATCAACAACTCTAGTGTTAAATTGTTTAAACCAATCCTTTTCAAACTTGAATAGTTTCAAATTTTCATTAAAAGAATTTCTCCTTCTTTTTATATCATCTTGTTTCCTTTGGCGAAGTGTATTTTCACTAGCGTCTAAGTACAAGATAAAATCAGAACGACACCTACGTAATTCTTGAAGTTCATCTTTAAGCTCTTGTTCAATCCTCCAGCTAAACCCATTCGCAACAGGAAAATGCAAGGTGTAAAATTCAATATCTTCTGGACCTCTATCGAAAATCACCTTTCCATCAGGCAAATCTTTAAACCGTTGAACTTCTGCCTCAATGAACAATCGTTGGTTTTCTATAAATCCATCTTTTGTATAGATATCTAGTTTTTTGTTTATTCTTTTCGCAATTATTGGATGGGGGTTTTCATATATAAAATGCACATCTTTTTTTTGGAGACATTCAAGGCTTTTTGTGAGTGTTGTTTTTCCCCCAGCCATACCGCCTTGAATTGATAGAATTTTATTCACTTTACTACCAACTTTCAAAATATATACTTTTTCTTTCTCCTAATAAGTAGGGTTCACCCGCGGAATAAGATGCAAATGATGTTGTAAAAAACTCTTTCAATCTATGTTGGTCGGCTGTGCTAAGTTTTTTAATCTCTTGAATAATTTCCATTAATGCCATGTGAATTTACTCACTCTCGTCCTTTTATTAAATCGCAGAACAAAGGAGAGCCTAAAAAATAAACCCAAAAAAACCAGCCGTACTCTCTTTAAGAGCGGCTGGTTTTTCCTTAGTTTTTCCGTTCTACCTTTACAATGCCCCGTCCTGCATTATTTTTTTCAAAGTAGCAGATGACCGGATCATCCTTCTTAACTGCATCGCCAGATTCAATAACACCACCATTGAACGAGATACCTGTCCCATCTTTTGCCTTCCCAAAATAGGTTTCCCCCTCTATTTCGGTAATGGTATATTCTTTTGTTATATATTGAGTAGAATCACTCTTATCACGCTCTGCTGGAAGACCGCCTGTAGGTTTTGAGCCACTGAACTGGACCAATAATAGCAATACTGCCAGCAGGGAAATAAGAATGATTAGTCTTTTTAACATTGCAATCCCTCCAACTTAGTATTGTAGGCAAAAAGAACAGAAAGTAAATCCTTCCATTCTCCCCGGTCACAAGACCTATAATGGAGGAAAAAAGATAAATACAATGATTTCCAGCCATTTGCCAATAAAAGAAGGAGCTATTCTGGCTGTTTATCAAATCCAATAACCTTCTCCAGTTTCTCGACAAGTACCATGCATTTATGGTCACCAATCTGGTAAATGTACATTTTATGCCCTTTTTCCTGAAGGAGCTTTTTAAAGTGGATTTCTCCATATAAGCGTTGCTCCCGGGCTAACTCTTCAATTTTTTCATGTATGTGGCTCCTGCTCGGTTCGTGAACCGAGGCAACCTGAATAGGGGGTGAAGCAAGACCTGTAATTTTAAAAGTAACAAGAATAACAGTCTCCAAATCATTCAGCTCCTTATAGAAGCTATTCGACGTATTACTCCTTATTCCTTCTTGTTTCTGCTATTCTTGCACTTCAATTTTTACCAATCCGTCTATTCGGTCTTTATTGGAAAAAAAGGCAACAACCGTGTCGTTCACCTTTGGTTTTTCTCCGGAAACCATTTTATCTTTTTTAAAATAAATCCCTGTGCCGTTTTTCGCTTTCCCGTGAAAACCTTCCCCATCGGTTTTAGTAATGATATATTCCTCTTTAATATAATTCTTTTTTTCCCTGCTGTTTTCCCGGTGGGCTTCCCCTAATGAGAAAAAGAGCCATGATAAAGTACCGAGCATCATCAGGAGCAAAATTAAAATCAGTATTCTCATGTTCCATATGCCTCCATTTAAACAAAGTCATAGCAGTATATGCGCTGAGCTTGATTAAATGACGGCAGTTTCTATAAAAAAGGCAGCCCCTTTCACAAAGGGGCCGGCAAATGGAAATCTTGCTTTTTATTTACTCTTCGGCAGCCATCATTTCCTCGAAAGCTGCGGAAACTTTATTGAATTCCTCTTCTGATTCGATGGCGGCAAAATCATTTTCTTCATCTACCTTCAAGAAAAAAACATCGATATCCTCTTCTGTTGCTTGCTGAAGATCCTCGACAAAGCTCACAGCTGCGTAGTCGACCTCATCCAAAGTCAAGACTGCAAGAACTTCCACCTCTTGGTCCTGATCCTGTTCATCGGTTATGGTAAAAACTTCTCCTGCTTCTAGTTTGTCCATTATTTTCCCTCCACCTACTCTTTAGAAATCTTTCCCTTGTTATTTTCCCTGATTATTATCATTTCATGCCATTTAAGGCAGCAAGGGTTAGTTTATTTCAACATCAGCTTCTGTTTCATTTTTCTCAGCCGTATCGTCACGACCATCTTTAATAAATAGGGTTCCATAATCATGTTATTAATGGCTTTACCCAGTTTTCTGTCTTTAATCCACTGGTCCGTTTCATAATAAGCAGCAATCTTCATAAACTCCCAATGCCTTACCTGAAGGGCTTCCTTTACTTCATCGTCAAGATTTCGACCTGATTTATTCAGGAAGTTATCTGCCGATTGAGCACATTGGAGAGACAAAGCATGCATCTGGGTAACTAAAGACCCTTCCCTTGTTAAGTAATAATAATAGCCATCTGGGACTAGCCATACATTACTAGAACGTAACGTAATCTCTAAATAGAAAATAAAATCTTCCCCATATTTGATCGACTCATCATATTTTATGGAGTGGTCAACCAAGATACCTTTTCTTATAATCGCTTTTAATATCCCTAAATCCCATTTTATGAAGTTTTCTGGTGAAACACTAGTCGGGTTATTGACTGTTAAATTTTTGAACTCATAGTATGTTTGCCACGATGTATTCTCATTCTCACGTATGTATAGCAAATTGTCAAAAACCATGTCTGCATTTTTCACCTTCATAAAACCAATTAACTCTTCAAGACGATTAGGAGCCCACCAATCATCACTATCCAAAATAGCAATATATTCACCTTGGGCCAATTGGATGGCTCTGTTTCGTGAAAATGATGGCCCGCTGTTTTTCTCATTTTCGTAGATTTTTATTCTAGGATCATGATAGTCTTCAACAAGTTCAACTGTGTTGTCTGTCGAACAGTCATCGACCACAATGACTTCAAAATCCTTGAATGATTGATTTAAAACAGAATCCAGACATTTTTTTATATATTTTCCCGTGTTATATGCAGGTATGATGATTGATACTGCTGCACCCATTTTACTCCTCCTCCGCAAGAAATGTAAAACTATTTCCTATATTACAAAATTAAGGATTGACTTCATATAGAATACATTAATTACATTTAAATGGAAAGGACAAGCGGTATTATTGATGGAAAGTTATTCTTTCCTTTACAAAAAGCCCGCACTTTTGCAGGCCTTTGTAAAATATCTTCTTTAACGTATGTCAGCAAAAACAACTGCAGCCAATGATAATCAAAAGGATGAACAGCACAATAATCAGAGCGAATCCGCCGCCACAGCTGCCACCATAACCATATCCTCCATAACCGTATCCACAACCATAGTAACCCATTTCAGTGCACCACCTTTCGATTTTAGTTAATTTACAATATGTTGACCCCGGAAAAATGCATGGGCATTCGTGGAAAAATCTTAAGAAAAATTGATGAATGAGTCCAAAAAAAGGGCCCCTCAATGAATCGAGGGCCCGATCTTCAATCAATTACTTCCCAATGAACATTTGTGTCCAGTAGTTTCCTGCTGCTTCGTATCCCACGCCGATATGGGTAAAATCACGGCTCAAAATGTTTTTACGATGCCCTTCACTGTTCATCCAGGCGTTGACAACTTCCTGCGGTGTCTGCTGACCCTGTGCAATGTTTTCTCCAGCAGAGCGATAAGATACTCCAAAGTCCCTCATCATGTCGAATGGAGACCCGTATGTCGGGCTTGTATGTGAGAAATATCCTTTTTGCTGCATGTCAGCTGATTTTTTCTGTGCGACGCTGCTAAGCTTTGCATCGCCCTTCAATGCAGGAAGACCGTTTTTCGTCCGTTGTTCATTCGTCAAATCAATAACCTGCTGAACATATTTACTGGCACTCGTATTTGCTTTATTGTCGGTGCCAGTTTGCGGCTGTGTCGGCGCAGGTGCCGGTGCAGGTGCCGGTGCAGGTTGGTTTCCAATCCCAGGTTCTGTTGCTTTGGGCCCTTGCTGGTTGCCAATTCCAGTATCCTGCTGCAGTGATCCAGGCTGAACTGGAGGAGGCGCCTGCTGGGCCGCACCCGTATCTTCTCCCGGCTGGCAAGGAACGAATTGATATTTCGCTTCTTCAATCAGTACCGCTTTTGTTTGAGGATAACGGCCGCTGTCCATGGATGTCTGGTAGCTTGAAACCCGGTTGTCAACATCAAGGTCGTAATCATTATCTTCTTTCCGGTCATCAAACTTATTCATGTCCCGATCGTTATCCTTGCTGTTATCGTTATAATCCCTTGTCAGCGGACCATTGTGGTCAATGCCTTCATCTTTACCATCTCCAAGATTATCGTTCCCAAGGATATTTAACCTGTTGTCACGGTCATCTGCTGCATTATCGGCAGTCCCGCATGCTGCAGTCCCCAAAAGTAAGGAAGCTGATAAAAGCATGCCGGCGGTTTTCTTGATCATATTGCATTCCTCCTAAAAAAGTCATCGTACGGATATTATTTTTTCACAACCTGCTTAAAATATAGTTGGAAATTAAAACAACCGATAAAATGACCTTTTAAAGGACTAAAAAAGAAAAGCAGACACCGATTCCTTATTCTCAAAAAATGCGTTTTGTCCAAGCACACCCATTTTTTCCATAAATACCGGTTCATCGAAGGGAATCTCTTCACCTAAATCCTGATTCACCCTGAGATAACGGTCACCCAACATGAGGCGGCAGTGGTGGGAAACTGCTTCTGATGTAAGGTCAAGGGCAAGGTCAAGCAGCTTGGGAACTGGCTTCATTGTTGCCAGCGGGACGGGTACCCATTGCCAAATTCCCCAGCTGCTTGCCGGTCCCTCGGAAAAATCAATTTTCTGGCGGCCGGTTCCTAGTGACAGGATACTGATATTGTCAAGAGTATGGCCAAATTCATGCATCGCTTCCGTCAGTCCTACGAGCGAAGGGTTATTGGCCCACAGACCGCCATCTATCGTCATGTATTGTCCGTTCACATTGTTTGGTGGGAAATAAACAGGTGCTGAGCAAGAAGATAGGACTGCATCCCATAATTCAATATCAAGCGCCCCGCTCTTCCTGGAGCCGAAATTTGAACGGTTCACAAATGGCTTTCCATGAGTGATGTCAACTGCAGGCAGAAGGAGCGGCTTGTTCACATCGCGGAGCGTTGCTGTGCCAAATGCCTTTTTCAGCAGGCGTCGCAAATAGCGATCGCTGTAAACACTTTTAAGTATTCCGAGATGAGCTTGGGGAGAAAAGATTTTCTTCCCATAAATCATATATCTCTCCAATAGTTCTCCCATTGGTATCCCCACCGCCAATGCTGCAGCAATGATAGCACCCGTACTGGTTCCTGTAATGATGTCGAACATTTCGCCGGCTGGTTTTTCATATTCTTTTTCGAGTTCAGTCAAAAATGCGATTGGCAAGATGCCCCTCACCCCGCCGCCATCAACGGACAATATTTTCAATGTCTCACCCTCAATGCACGTCCGTCATCCGGGCGCATGAATTTAGTTTCTTATCTGCCCGCTTCCATACATAAAAAATTTGCTTGAGGTCAGAGCCTTTAACCCCATCGGGCCTCTCGCGTGAAGCTTTTGTGTACTGATTCCGATTTCAGCGCCATACCCAAACTCAAAGCCATCCGTGAATCGAGTCGAGCTGTTGTGGTATACTGCAGCAGCATCAACCTGATCCATAAAATACTGTGCCCGGGTTTCATCTTCAGTGATGATTGCCTCTGAATGCTTCGTACCATACTTATTAATGTGGTCGACAGCTTCCTCGATAGTCTTCGTGATTTTTAGGCTCACTCGCAGCGAAAGGTACTCAGTGTGCCAATCTTCTTCAGTAGCATGTTCAACAGATTGGCAGGCTTTGCACACAGCTTTGTCCCCGATAAGGTCTACACCATTTTTCCGGAGGGCTTCAAGCAGGGTACTGCCATTTTCTGAGAACCAGCAATCAGAAATAAGTACGGTTTCAACAGCGTTACATACTGATGGTCTCTGGACTTTTGCGTTCAGGACAATATTTTCCGCCATTTCAGGGTCTGCGCTGTCATCAATGTAAATATGGCAGTTTCCTGCTCCCGTTTCCAATACAGGAACAGTCGATTCCTTCAGTACCGTTTGTATTAATTTTTTCCCACCCCTAGGAATAAGCACATCTAAATATTCATTCAGATAAAAAAGTTCTTTGGCTGTTTCCCTGTCAGAGTCTTCAATCAATTGCACCGCGTTCTCTGGAATACCGCTTTTTATAAGTGCTCTCCTGATGGCTGACACTAGTTTAATGTTAGAATAGATGGAAGAAGAGCTTCCCCTTAATATAACCGCATTGCCTGTTTTTAATGAGAGGGCAGCGGCATCAACAGTCACATTGGGCCTCGCTTCGTAGATCATTCCAATGACACCAAGAGGAACACGCTTTTGGCAGATCACAAGTCCGTTCTCTTTTTTGATCGTTTCCAGGACTTCACCGATTGGGTCACCAAGCTGAATCAATTGCCGTACAGCTTCTGCGATTTCTCTAATCCTGTCGTCACTGAGACGAATCCGGTCCAAAACGCTCTCCGTTAATCCCATTTGCCTTCCTGCTTCTAAATCCCTTGCATTTTCAGCAAGAATATCATCCATATCCAAGAGCAACTCATTTGCAATACATTCAAGCGCGTGATTTTTTACTTCCGTTGGCAATGAGGCTGTGTATTTGCTCGATTCTTTTGCTAGTTTTGCTTTTTCAAGTGCTTCGCCCATAGTAAATTCCTCCCTATATCCTAACCCATTTATCACGGTGAATGACCTCACGTACATTCCTTGCAGCCGAACTTCTTTTTCCGATAACTTTGCCAAGGTCCTCCGCAGAATAGGAAACCAGCCCTTTTCCAAGAAGCTTTCCACTGCCATGGACTTCAACAACATCCCCTTTTTGAAATTGGCCAAGGAATGTTGAAATCCCGGCTGGCAGCAGACTTTTCCCTTTAAAAATAATCGCTTCCTCTGCGCCCTTATCAACAAACAATTTCCCTTGGGGCTCTGAATGGTGGGTGATCCATTGTCTCGTTGAATTGACTGCCCTCCGTGCATGATTCCCGATATACGTACCATTGCCTCTGCCCTCAAGGATTTCGGACAATTTACCCTCACCTTTCCCGAGCCCAATGAAAACTGACACACCCAGCGACAGCGCCGTCCTGGCGGCAATCAGCTTAGATCGCATTCCGCCAGTTCCCGATTTTGACCCTGCATCTCCCGCGGCCGAAAGACATTCATCTGTCACTGCCTCAAGCATCGTGATTTTCCTTGCATTCTGATTGGTTCTTGGGTTTCCATCATACAGACCATCAATATCGGTCAGAATGATCAATCTGTCAGCGTGGAGCATCCCAGCCACAAGTGCGGAAAGCATATCGTTATCCCCGAATGTAAGCTCTTTAACGGAAACAGTGTCATTTTCATTAATAATCGGCAGTATTCTTCTTTCGAGAAGCTCGGAAATAGTGGCATAAGCATTCTTGTAACCTTCATGCCTTGAAAAATCACTGCGGGTCAGCAATATTTGCGCAGGGGTGATCTGGAACTTTAAGAATTCTGCTGTATATGCCTGGATTAGCAGGCTTTGACCGACAGCAGCAGCAGCCTGTCTGCCTTTCAAGGTTTCCGGCCTGGAAGGATAACCAAGCCCGGCGAAGCCTGCTGCTACGGCACCTGATGATACAAGGATGACATCATGACCCATTCTGTGGAGAACTGCTGCTGCTCTCGCATGATCCGAAAGCTTATCATGGTCAATACTCCCTTTCTCATTGGTGAGCGAGCTGCTCCCGATTTTTATAACAATCCGCTGTTTACCCATTGGTATCCCTCCAATTTTTCGAATAAAAAACAAAAAAGCCCTTCCGTCCCAATAATAGGACGAAAGAGCTATCTTCCGCGGTACCACCTAGTTTGGATGCTACTGCATCCCGCTTTACCTGATAACGCCAGGTTGCGCCCGTGTGTTGCACAGGACTCCGGGAGCAGGTTCAGCGGTTTGCATGCTACGGGATCTTTCAGCTTGTAAATCCCGCTCTCTGTCGCAAGAAGGTCCGCTTACTGGTCCCCCGTTAACGTTCGTCAATTTTTATAAAATTATGGCAACGAACGACTGATTTGTCAAGGAGTAATTCCAATTTCCTACTTACTTTTTTAGCCACATTAGCCTTATCGCATTTAAAGTAACGATAAGTGTCGCGCCCATATCCGCGAAAATGGCAATCCACAGCGTCAGCCAGCCTGGAATGACCAGGAGCAAGGCAAGCAGTTTAACACCAAGGGAGAAAGTGATGTTCTGCTTGATGATCGAAAGCGCCTTCCTGCTAAGCTTGACAGTGAATGGCAGCTGTTTAAGATCATCTGCCATCAGCGCTATATCAGCTGTCTCGAGGGCCGTGTCCGTCCCAGCTCCTCCCATCGCTATCCCAACCGATGCAGCAGCCAATGCGGGAGCATCATTAATGCCATCGCCGACCATTGCTGTTTTTCCGTATGTTTTTTGCAATTCTTTAATATAGGTAAGCTTATCCTCCGGCATCAAACCTGCCTGAATATCAGAAACACCGATGACCTTGCCGATTGCTCTTGCAGTTCCTTCGTTATCACCAGTCAGCATGATTGTTTTTTGGATTCCAAGCTGATGCAACCTGTGTACGACATGCTGGCTTTCTTCCCTCAATGTATCCGCAGCAGCAATTAAAGCAAGAACTCTTCCATGTAAGCCTGCAGCCATAACTGTTTTGCCTTCGGATTGAAGCTCGGCAATCCGGTTTTTTGCTGTTTGCGGCAGGGGTCCATTTGCCATTTCTTCGAACCAGTCAGGCCTTCCCACATAGAAGTTTTCTCCCTTAATGCTTCCAATAATGCCCTTCCCAGTCACAGACTCGAAGCTGTCCACCACCCATTCCTTAAAATTCACATGATCCGCTTCTGCCTTCGTATTGATGGCTAAAGCAAGCGGATGCTGGGAATGGTATTCAAGGGCAGCGGCCCTTCCAAGGATTTCGATTTCAGAGTATTTTTCGTCCAGAAGTTCAAAGTCTGTCACTTCAAGAGCACCCTTCGTTAAGGTTCCTGTTTTATCAAAAGCGATTGCCTTAATTGAACCCATTTCCTCAAGATGGATACCGCCTTTGATTAGGATGCCGTTTCTCGCTGCATTTCCAATCGCTGTGACAATGGAAACCGGAGTTGAAATGACAAGGGCACAAGGACAGCCAACGACTAGGACCGCAAGTCCTTGATAGACCCATTTTCCCCAATCGGCATCAAGCACTAATGGCGGAAGTATGGCTGTTAAGGCCGCAAACAAGATGATTGCAGGCGTATAGTACTTGGCAAACCTGTCGACAAAAGCCTGGGATGGCGCTTTTTCCTCTTGTGCTTCCTCTACAAGGTGGATGATTTTTGCAATGGTCGTATCTTCGGTCCTTTTGGTGACCCTTACTTCGAGATGGCCTTCTCCATTCAATGTTCCGGCAAAAACCTCATCATCAGCCGTTTTTTCAACCGGAAGCGATTCACCAGTGATAGCTGCCTGGCTGACAGCTGAACGCCCTTTGATGACAGTGCCATCCATTGCGATTTTTTGTCCCGGCTTTATCACCATCAGGTCACCAATTTCAATTTCATCTACCTCCAGCATCATATCGATGCCGTTCCTCCTTACAAGGGCCTCTCTTGGTGCAAGATCCATCAATGAGCGAATTGACGCCCTCGCTTTATCCATCGAATAGCTTTCAAGCCTTTCACTGATTGCAAACAGAACAACTACCACTGCACCTTCTGTCCATTCGCCTATCAAAGCTGCACCAATAACCGCGATAGTCATTAATGTTTTCATATCAAAATCTAATCTTGCAAGATTGGAAAGCCCTATCCTAAACAGCTTGAACCCTCCAGAAAGAATGGCTCCAACAAAAGCTAAAACTGTTAAGACATCGTTTTCTCCGTAAGCGTATTGCAGTGTGTATCCAAGGATGATCCACGCCAAAGAAATGAGTACTGCAAGGTTTGCCCTCCAAAATGATTCTTGCACTTCAGGTTCCAGCGGAGCCTTCTCAGGACGCAGCTTCAGGTTATCAAAAGCGCCTGCCTTTTCCAATCCTTGTATTCCTGCATCACCGTAAACCGTAATTTTTGAAGCTCCAAAATTTATTTTCGCATCTAAAACACCATCCAGGTGTTTTACGTTCTCTTCGAACTTTTGGGCACAGCTTGCTCATGATAATCCCTGGACGCGATATACATGCTTTTCATCTTGTTCAGTCATTGTCATTCAACTCCTTTTGATGTTCAAATGCCATCACAATCAATTGTTTCACATGGTCGTCACTGAGAGAGTAATAAACCAGCTTTCCTTCTTTTCTGTATTTCGCCAAGCCATTCCTGCGCAAGAAACGCAAATGATGAGAAGCTGTCGCAGTCGTTGACCCTGCTATCGAAGCAACATCACAAACACATAGTTCGCCTTCGAGATAGAGCGAATAAGCAATCTTCAGTCTCGTATCATCCGCTAGCGCTTTAAATATTTTGGCCATTCCCGAAATGAATTCAGGATCTAGGCCGTTCAAGACCTGTTTTACTTTCGTTTCGTGGACACACTCTACCTGACACACGTCATCCTCTTTCACAGCTAGCTTCCTCCCTGGCTCACAAACATTCAAACCTCTATTTGATTATATAATATTCAAAGGAAGATTTGAATGTTACAAGATTATTTATTTTTTTAAAGACTGCTGATAACTTGGTTAGGTAGGTATTTTATATGCTAAACCACCATTTTTTGTGAGAAGTTCTTTTACATTTCATTACACTAAAAAGACCTATGTATCGCTATTTGGAATAAACTTGAAATGATTATAGATAGATTGAGGGCTAGCCGGAGGTAGAACGGCCGTAACCGTAGATAGATTGCGTTTACCGGAGATAGACTGTTTTTTCTGTGCTGGTCTTCTTCCAAACTGCAGTTTATAACCGGTTACAAAACCAGAAAGCAAGTGAATATAAAATCTAAAGCTTATTTCACCTTCAAAATCAGTCATTATCATCGTTTTTTAATAAAATTCACCACTGACTATCAAAATTTACCTTTACCAAAAAAAGATCGCCTCATACCCGGCTGACATCAGCGAGTAGGGACGATCTTTGCCTAAAAAATACTGTCTTGTCTTTTTAAAAAAATACTGCGCTCAACATTTCGGGACAGATGAAGGTTACTCCGCTTTAACCTTCATTCAGTAACTCTTCTTTTTTCAAAAAATCCTGCGCTACATCCTCTGCCTTTTTCCCTTTTACATTTACTAAGTAGTTCATTTCCCGCATTTCACCATCGCTGATTTTCCCAGAAAGCTTTTCCAAGGCGGCTTTGATTTCAGGGTGTTTCTCTACCGTCTCTTTTCTAAGCAATGGTGCTCCCTGATATGGCGGGAAAAGCTCTTTATCGTCTTCGAGTACTGTAAGATTGTATTGCCTTAATTCACTGTCTGTCGAATAGGCGTCAACGAGATTGATATCTCCAGTTTTGATTGCGTTATAGCGAAGCTTCGGTTCCATCGTCACCATACCGGCAAAAGAAATGCCATATTTCTTTTGGATCCCTCTGTATCCATCTTCCCGATCGGAGAACTCCAGTGTGAAACCTGCTTTCATGTTTTGCTGGACATTCTTCAGGTCAGAAATTTTCTTTAACCCGTATTTCTGGGCATCTGACTGTGGGACAGCCAAGGCATACGTATTGTTATAAGCCATCGGACGAAGCATGGACATATCAAATTTTTCCTCCATACCCGCCCTTGCCTGTTCATAAACTTCACGGCGATCGGTGCTGACAGCCGTTTCCTTCAAAAACTCAATAGTGGCCGTCCCCGTGAATTCAGGATACAAATCGATATCACCGGATTTTAAAGCATTAAAGACAAAAGATGTTTTTCCAAGTCCCGGTTTCAATTCCACTGCCAAGCCGGTTTCATCTTCTATCAGCATTTTATACATATTGATCAGAATCTCTGGTTCTGAACCAAGCTTGCCGGCAATGACGATTTTTTCATCTTCCTTTTGAAAAAAAGGCCATGCAATAATGAGCGCTGCCGCAACTGCAAGTATACTTGACGTCATCAGCGTTTTCTTAAATGACATTGTCTCAAATCTTCGCAATAGCACATCGAACAGGATTGCAAGCAGTGCTGCAGGTACGGCTCCAAGCACAATCAAGCTTGTATCATTCCGGTCAATTCCGAGGAGAATGATATCGCCTAATCCCCCTGCGCCAATAAGTGCAGCAAGTGTAGCCGTCCCGATGATCAGCACCATAGCGGTCCTTATGCCAGCCATAATCACAGGCATAGCAAGTGGCAATTCTACTTTTAGCAGCCGTTTCCTTTCATTCATGCCCATAGCAGTCGCTGCTTCAATCAAGGAATAGTCCACTTCTTTAATTCCAGTATACGTATTCCTTAAAATAGGCAGAAGGCTATAGATCACAAGGGCAATGATTGCGGGCACCTTTCCAATCCCAAATAGAGGAATCAGCAGCCCCAGTAGAGCAAGGGACGGAATGGTCTGGAGGATAGCAGCAACCCCAATGACCACCTCGGCAAGCTTCTTTTTCCGGGTCAAATAGATGCCTAATGGAATTGAAATCACCACGGCTAAAATAAGGGCAATGAAAGAAATCTGTACATGCTGAAGAAGAGCAGTCCAAAGCGCTCCCTGTCTTTCTGAAAAAACATCTGCAAAGTTACTCATGGGAGAATCCTCCCTTCTTAAGTTTGCCGGACAAATAGGAGATGACACTTTCCCTTGTCATGACGCCAAGAAATTGACCATTATCCATAATCCTTACAGCCTTCTCCTGTTCCAAACAGGAAAGTACCTCAGAAATGCTTGCGGACAAAGGCAGCGCTTTGATAGCAGCATGTTCTGGAAGCTCCTCCACTGCATAATCCAACAATCCTTCAATACTTTCATTCTTGCTGAAAGAAACTTTTCTTGTACCGATAAACTCCGGTATAAACGGGTCAACAGGGTGATCCAATAACTCCTCGGGAGTCCCAGTCTGAATAGCTTCGCCGTCTCTCATGACACAAATCCTGTCTCCAAGCTTGAGCGCTTCTTCGATATCATGTGTGACAAATACGATCGTCTTGTTTATTTTCCTCTGAAGAGTAAGAATATCATCCTGAAGCTTTTCTCTGCTAATCGGGTCAAGCGCGCTAAACGGTTCGTCCATGAGAAGTATTTCCGGATCCGCTGCAAGTGCACGAACCACACCAACTCTTTGCTGCTGGCCACCCGAAAGTTCGTGCGGCATCCGGTTTCTGTAAGTCTCCGGATTCAGTCCCACCATTTCAAGAAGCTCGTCAATTCTCTTGCTGATTTTGCTCTCTTCCCATTTTTTCAGTTCTGGCACAACCGCGATATTTTCCTCAATTGTCATATGCGGAAACAAGGCAATTTGCTGAAGTACATAGCCAATGTTCCAACGCAGTTCATGAATATTGTATTCACTGATTTTTTTGCCGTTGATATATATCGTCCCTTCGCTTAGATCAATCAGGCGATTGATCATTTTCAGCGAGGTCGTTTTCCCTGAACCGCTTGGTCCTATCAAGACAAAAAATTCCCCTTTTTTAATTTCAAGATTCAACGGCTTGATTGCCTCCGTACCATCAGGATAAGTCTTTATCACATTTTCAAACCTAATCACAGTTTTATCCCCTCTTTTCCTATCCCCTTGCTGCATTTTATACAAAGCGATTGCTTTGCGTCTTACCATTATGGATGATTTAAAGCTGGCAATCTACTTTCAACACTCGGGCAATAATCAGGAAATTAGTTTTCATTCTTGATTATCAGCGGCTTCAAATCTTTTTTAACATTAATAGAGTTATAATACAATGACGAGGAATAAATTGATACTAATCAGGCATATTACGACTTTAATGGGGAATAACCTCGTGCTAATCGGCAATAAATCAATCCTAGTCAGGATTTTTTTCAACATGTCCATTAGCGGAGAGTGTACAAGTTCCATTCTGAAAATTTCTTAGAGCGTGACTAGTTTTGAAAAGAATTCAATATGTTCACCCGACAAATCAGCTATTTCACCACTAAATCCAGCAAACTCTATGAAATTAACTCAAATTAAAATACCACAGCCAAAAGGCTGTGGCAGGACTCTATATTTTTACATTTAAAATGCTGAAATTGGTTCAATCAAACCAAGCTTATTTAGTAACATTCTTTTTAAAAACGGTTGGCTTCCATTGCTGCAGAAAGTTTCACATTGCTATGCGGCATTCTCTCCCATACCTTTTTTCCTCCGGCAAAGACTGATTCTGCATGATTCACGCCATAATGATAAGGAATATATTGATAGTTTGGTACATCCCAAACGACAAAGGAGGCGCTCTTCCCGATTTCCAACACCCCTGCCTCTCCTCCTCTTCCGATTGCGTAGGCGGCATTTACTGTTACTGCATTCCAAATTTCTTCAGCGGACATTTTAAGCTTGAGGGCGGCGAGCGACATGATGAGCTGAAGGTTTTCCGTTACACAGCTGCCTGGATTGAAATCTGTCGCCAGCGCAACAGCCACGCCTTCTTCAATCATTTTCCGCGCTCGCGCAAATTGATCTTTCCCAAGGTAGAAAGTTGTGCCAGGAAGCAGTACTGCAACTGTACCGTTTTCCGCAAGTTTTTGGATTCCCTCATCGGAGGCAGCAACAAGATGGTCAGCACTAGCTGCACCAAGCGAAGCTGCCAGCTCTGCACCACCAAGGGGATCAATCTCGTCAGCGTGGATTTTCAATCCAAACCCCTTATCTTTCGCTGTTTGCATAAATTGTCTCGATTGTTCGATGGAGAAGACACCTGTTTCACAAAAAATATCGGCAAATTCGGCAAGCCCTGCTGACCTGATGACATCTAGCAGTAAAATCATTTCCTGAAGAAATTCTTCTTCCCGGCCTTTGTACGCAGGAGGTACTGCATGCGGCCCAAGGAAGGTTGAAACCATATCGACAGGGTAGACTTCCTTCAGGCGCTTTGCAACCTTTAGCTGCTTCAGCTCCGTTGCCGAATCAAGGCCGTATCCGCTTTTCGCTTCAACAGTTGTCACTCCGTGGCTAATCATTCTTTCCAGATGAAAGGATGCTTTTTCAAACAACTCCTCCTCAGAAGCTTCTCTAGTGGCGTCAACAGTAGAGAGAATGCCTCCTCCGTTCGCCAGAATATCCAAATAACCCATTCCAGCCTGCTTCATGCCGAGTTCATGCTCCCGGGAACCGCCAAAAACAAGATGTGTGTGAGGATCAACAAGACCAGGTGAGACTACTTTCCCGCCCGCATCCTTCTCTTCTTTTGCACTCAGCCCTACCGCTTCTTTTGAAGCTCCGATCCAGGCAATTTTTTCATCCTGTACAGCAAAAGCGGCATCCTCCATAATGTTAAGCTGTGCCATATTCTTGCCTTTTTGTGGACCTGAATTTCCATCAGGAAGGATCAGCTGACCGATATTGAATACAAGCAAATCATACTTCATGATCTTTGCCCCTCTCTCTTTAATAATTGGAGAACATTCCGAACAAGGTGATCCGAAGGCATATACGCCTTTCGGATCCGTGATTCCCAATTATTTTAGCATCGGGATGTCGACGCCTTTTTCTTTTGCCACTTCAATCGCTTTTTCATAGCCTGCGTCTGCATGGCGGACAATTCCCATTCCCGGGTCTGAAGTCAGCACCCTTTTTAATCGTTCTTCTGCCAGCTCGGTTCCATCGGCTACTGCTACCATGCCGGCGTGTAGGGAATAGCCCATTCCAACTCCTCCGCCATGGTGGACGGAAATCCACGAACCACCTGCAGCTACATTGACGAGCGCATTTAAAATGGCCCAGTCCCCAACTGCATCGCTTCCGTCTTTCATTGCTTCTGTTTCCCTGTTTGGCGAAGCGACAGAGCCACAGTCCAAATGGTCGCGGCCAATCACGATCGGCGCCTTCAGTTCTCCATTTCTGACAAGCTCATTAATGGCAAGCCCCATCTTTTCTCTTTCCCCATATCCCAGCCAGCAAATCCTGGAAGGAAGTCCTTGGAACTCTACTCTTTCCTGTGCCATATCAATCCAGCGGTTCAAGGCCTCGTTTTCTGGGAACAGCTCTTTAATCAGCCTGTCTGTTCTGTAAATATCTTCAGGATCCCCTGATAGCGCTGCCCAGCGGAAAGGACCCTTGCCCTCGCAGAAGAGCGGGCGAATGTATGCAGGCACGAATCCTGGGAAGTCGAATGCTTGCTCTACTCCTTCGTCTTTGGCCACCTGGCGGATATTGTTTCCATAATCAAATGTGATGCTGCCTCTCTTCTGGAATTCGAGCATAGCTTCTACATGCCGTGCCATTGATCGCTTAGACCGGCGCACATATTCCTCTGGATTGGATGAGCGGAGTCCGGCTGCGGCTTCGAGCGACATGCCCTCAGGTACATAACCGTTTAAAGGGTCATGAGCAGATGTCTGGTCTGTAACAATGTCAATTTTCACATTGCGCTTAAGAAGCTCGTGATGAACTTCAGCGGCATTTCCCACTAGGCCAATCGAAACGGCTTCTCCGTTCAGCTTTGCTGTTTCGGCCCACATAACTGCCTCGTCAATAGAGGTTGTCATTTTATCGCAGTAGCGGGTGTCCAGGCGTTTTTGTATTCTCTCGCTGTCAACATCAACGGCAAGGCAGACGCCGCCGTTCATCGTAACGGCTAGCGGCTGGGCGCCGCCCATTCCTCCGAGGCCCGCAGTTAGGGTGATTGTGCCTTTCAGTGATTCGCCAAAGTGCTGACGGCCCAATTCGGCAAAAGTTTCATACGTTCCCTGCAGGATTCCTTGTGTACCGATATAAATCCAGCTTCCAGCTGTCATTTGGCCGTACATCATCAGGCCTTTTTTGTCGAGTTCATGGAAGTGTTCCCACGTTGCCCACTTTGGCACAAGCACGGAATTGGACAGCAGAACGCGGGGTGCGGCCTTGTGGGTTTTAAAGACGGCAACAGGCTTTCCGGATTGTACAAGCATGGTTTCATCATTTTCAAGCCGTCTCAGCGTCTCCACGATTGCATCAAATGATTCCCAGTTCCTGGCAGCTTTCCCGATTCCGCCATATACCACCAGATCCTCTGGCTTTTCCGCTACTTCAGGATCAAGATTGTTATACAGCATTCTCAGTACTGCTTCCTGCTCCCAGCCTTTGCACTCGAGTTCAAGTCCTTTTTTTGCGCGGATCGTACGTTTTGCTTGAATCGTCATTTAAGTTACCCCTTTTCTGTATGAATTGGTACACTTCATCAAAGATCACAGTGTCAGAAACTCTGCACATCCTTATTTAAATAGCTTCGATATTTTCTGCTGCGGTAGGGAAAAACTGATCCTCTCCTACTACGGCTGTCCAAAGCCCTTCATTTTTTTTAAGCCATTCTGCCAGCTTTTCAATGTCTTTCGAAAAGACACGGTCTGCGGTAATTGACGGAACAACTTTTCTCGCCTCTTCATAAAATTTCCGGGTCTCGGGAGCCATTTTTTCCACTCCTCTGTATTGAACTGCCTGCAGCGCGCAAATACATTCGATTGCCAGTACCCTGCGTACATTTTGAATAATATTGTGTGCATGCCTTGCTGCAATCGTTCCCATGCTTACATGGTCTTCCTGGTTGGCGGAAGATGGAATTGAGTCGACGCTGGCAGGATGCGCAAGCGTCTTGTTTTCCGACACCAGGGAAGCTGCGGCATACTGCATGATCATAGCGCCGGATTGCAATCCAGGCTGTGCACTCAGGAATGGCGGCAAATCGTTTAGCTGTGGATTGACAAGCCTCTCAATCCGGCGTTCTGATATGCTCGCAAACTCCGCGGCTGCAATCTTGAGGAAATCCATGCTGATCGCAATCGGCTGGCCGTGGAAGTTGCCTCCGGAAATGACCGTCTCGCCTCCGTCGAAAATCAGTGGGTTATCGGTTGCGGCATTGATTTCTATTTCAAGCTTTTCTTTTACATAATCGAGCGCCTGCCAGGAAGCCCCATGTACCTGTGGGATACAGCGAAGAGAGTATGCATCCTGTACCCGCTTCTCACCTTGCCTTGTGATGAGCTGGCTTCCCGAAAGAAGGACGCGCATTCTTTCGGCTACCTGCATTTGCTGAGGATAGCCCCTTGCTTCGTGCACAGCGGGATGAAAAGCATCGATAATACCTTCCAGCCCTTCCATTGTCAGACTCGCGATCCACTCGCTTTGATGTGCCAGATCATTCGCTTCAATCCAGTTAACGACACCCATACTTGTCATAGCCTGTGTCCCATTAATCAATGCCAGACCTTCCTTTGCGTGAAGCACGACCGGTTCCAATCCTTCCATTTGGAGGGCTCTATCTGCTGGCATTCTCTCGCCGTGATGGTAAACTTCTCCTTCACCAAGCAGAACAAGGGCGAGATGTGAAAGAGGCGCAAGATCCCCTGAAGCCCCGAGTGAACCCTGTTGCGGAACAACAGGATGGATGTGGGTGTTAAGCAAGTCTGCAAGCCTTTCCGCAATGACCGGCCTGATTCCTGAGAAGCCTTTCAGCAATGCATTAAGACGAAGAAGCACCATGGCCCTTGAAACCACTTCAGGGAATGGGTCCCCAATTCCGCATGCATGCGAGCGAATCAGGTTTAACTGCAGGTCATCAACATCATGTTCAGAAATCACCACATCGCTGAACTTTCCAAAACCTGTATTAATTCCGTACACCGTTCTGTTTTCAGCAACGATTTTTTCTACTGCCGCCCGGCTCTGTTCAACTTTCTTCATGCTTTCCGGATTGATTGTCACGATTTCCCTTTCATAGCAGACACGCCTGACCTCCTCGAGTGTCAGCGTATTACCGTTCAATTCCACCATCATTTCATCCCCCTGTTTTTGAAAAAAAATAAAAAGGAGGCGATAATGGCATAGCGGTACCATCATCGCCTCCTCTTGACTAATAGACTATAGGCAATGTGTTTCATTGTTCAATTTTTAAATGTGGTTAATCCCCAACCCCACTGTTTCATGCTCTGAACCTTTGACTGGTGCACCGATCGTTCCGTAAAACGCTACGGCAATCCATTCCCCTTCTTCTGGATGGTCATAAGGCTTACCCCTGACTACCGCAAACCTTAAGCCCACTGTACGGCTCATTTCCCCAATGGCTGCCTGTCCTCTGGTAACTCCATTGATTCCCTCCATGATGGCATGATACAAGGAATGAGTTTCCCGGTAATAGCCTTCATTGATGAGGGCGTTTCGCTTTGCAGCAGTTTCAACTGCCGAAATCACCTTTTGCATATTCATCGAGCCCACTCTGCCCTGGCAGTAAGAAAATTTCTCGAGCGGGAGTTTAATCTGTTTTAGCTCATCCTCTGTTAGGGAGGCAAGCAGAATTGCGATCTTGCCGATTGCTAAATTTTGCACCATGGATGTCACCGATTTCTGAATTTTATCTATTCACTAATAACTTATACATATTGTATTCGCCAGCAGTCTCTGTTGTCAATATTTTTGGTAAATTTTAGTATACTACCATACTATCTTGTTATCGTAGTAAAGTGAAAACCATTCTTCAATCTTCCACTTATATGGTATAAAAATCCTATTGTAAAGGTTAAAGGGGGATAACTAAATGATTTATTTGGTTATAGGAGGCGCGATTCTTTTGGCTGTAATCATGTACTCAAAGAGCAATAACATAGAGGCAAAAGCTAATCGTTTTCAGCGGGAATTCAGAGAATACTATAAAGAAACTTGGGATGTATTTCCTACAAGTATCCTTACTGAAAACTATATAAACAGGCTTGATACATCACTCGACAGAACTTTAATGGAAAGAGTAAATACATCCTTTCGTCTGAAACACCCCAGAATGACTCAATATGAAGCCAATCTGTATTGGCGTGAATTAAAAAGGTATTTCATGCTTGCAGGCATGTTCAAAAGCGTAGAAATGTTTAATGAAAAAATAGATGACCTTTGGCATGCGCTGCTCCATTATGAAAAAGAATACGAAGACTTTTCCAACCGTTTTATCGGCCATAAACTAAAGCATATTCCCCATTCTCAGCCTTCTTTCAAGCCTGAAGAACGGACTTTTTTTGATTTTTGCTATGTTCAAATGTTTACGTTAGATACAAGTGCCAGGAAAATATGGGGCGAGTTTTTCAAACATGATAAAGGAAGCAGCTTTCTCCAGGAATATACCAACCTGCCAATGCAGGACTTAAAAGAAAAATACATGCGGAGTGACTCAAGTCAAGAAGCAGAAGCTTCATTTGAGTCTTATGTGCACTGGAGCAAGCAGGAGCATAAACATCTGACACCAATGTGTGTTAACAAGTATAATCAGACAAACGATGCCAGCTATTCATACGTTGCCTATGCAGCCTCAGATGACAGTGACCATGAGACGACATTTAATGAGATATTCAAAGGCAGCCATCATTCACCTCACTATGGAGAAAGCGGTTACGGTGGCGATTCAGACGGAGGAATATCAAACTGTTCATCAGGCAGTTCCTGCTCATCATGCAGCTCTTGTTCATCCTCATAAATAATAAGCAGCAGCGATAGACAATCCTTCTGCCCTTATTTTTATAGTTTAGGCATGCCGCCCCAGGGAAAAGTAATCATACGAAGTCCAATGAGGAGGGAACTGGCATGGTATCAAACAAAACGTTTCTAGGTGCAGCGACAGTCGGCTCACTATTCTACTTGCTTCGCAGCAAGGAATCCAGGAACAGATTTATGAATCATCTGCAAATGATGACAAAACCGTTGACGGGGAGCCCTGAGAAACAGCCCAACTGGAATGGCTATTATAATGAAGCCCTTGTACCAGAGTATAATAAAAGTCCTGTCACAGGGCTTCCGTATAAAGGAATTCCTGTTGGAGTAAGAGTGGGCTAAAGCCCAAAATGTAAAATGGTCGGATCTTTGGCTATCAAAACAGCAGCCTGGATGCTCAGGCCTAAGAAAGCCAAGGCAAAGGACGAGGATGTACCGATAAAATGGTGAAATCAAAACAAGGGCAGCCTTTTAGGCTGCCCTTGTTGTTTGAAATATATCAGAATTCCGGTTAGAACTTAGACATTTTCAGGCTTCAGCATGCGGAAACGGTGCTTAAGCACAGCAATTTGGCTTGGTGTTTCTGTATAGACTTCCCCGTCCATGTCAGCTTCCGTAACATTACTCGTTTCTACTTTTATCTGCTTCGCTGTAAAGTGGTCGATTTCATTGCTTAGTGTATTGGGATTTACAGTAGGGTCATTTGTTAAAATTTCCTTTATGAGAGTCAGGTTTGTATTCTTAATGATAAACAGGTCAATCAACCCGTCATCATACCGAATCCCCTGGAAAGGAAGCTGATTTGTCCCGATGTAGCTCCCGTTCATGGCAATGATCATCTTTGCCTCCCCGCGAATTTCTTTTCCATCCATTTCGATTGTATACTCGAAATGCTCCATATCTTTTACAGTCCGGATGGCACTTAAGAAGTAGCCTATTTTACCGAACCTATCTTTTTCGCTGTCTTCAATATTCAACGAAGTTTGGGCAATGAGGCCGATTCCCCAAAAATTAAGGGAGTAGCCATCATCAATTTTAATTGCATCGACCGGTACTATTACCCCATTGATTAACTGTTCGCTGGCACGCCTTATATCCTGGTCAATGCCCAATGTCCTTGAAAAGTCATTGCAAGTACCTCCTGGCAGCAAACCGATAACAGGCGGTTTTTCCAGTCTCGCAAGGCCGTTTGTACATTCGTGTACTGTGCCATCGCCACCCAGAATGAAAACAGCATCCACCTCTGAACCGTAACGCTCGCAAAGCTCGGTCGCATGACCTTGCCTTTCAGTCTGGATTATGTGCAAATCAGGAATGGCTGATGACAAAACAGGTACCGAAGCACCAAGTGAAAGGTCAATGTTTTTTTGTCCGGCGTTTCCATTATAAATTAACAAGGCTTTACTAAATCGCATTGCTTACACTTCCATCTATTCAATGATTGTTCTTTTGCTGGTTTTCCACAGTTTCAGCTAGCTTAAATAAAACTTGGTAAATCAGCTCAAATGCTTCTTCTATCATCATGTCCTCACGAAAACCCGCAGCGTCATCCAGGGAAAAGTTCAGGGTCCAAAGACCCTCATTTCCACTGAACAACAGGTCATAGGAAGCTGCTCCATGCTGAAGACTTTGATCCAAAAACGCTTTAATCGCTGCTCCTAATTTTTTTTGAAGCTTTAATCCAAGCATAACATCATATTTGCCGAACACATCATCAGATTCAAAGGAAACAGAATCAGCTCCAACCAAGTCAAACCACTCGGACTCCATGTATAGGAATTCAAGTTTGTTCTTCTTGAAGTAATCGATCCGCTGCGCCAAAAAATCATTATTCTCAACAGCCAGCATTTGCTCTGTTTCCTTGTCTCCACGTTCCATGTACGAACCGGCAAATCTGGAAGGTTTCAATTCATCCACTATTGGATCGCTGCTGACTATCCCGTTTCTTTTTGCATACTCCAGTTCAGCCGCGGATAACTTAAGCTTTACTTCTCCTCCGTTTGAAGACTCGGACGCCTTTTTAATATATTGTTTCATATTTTCACTCAACATGTTTTTTCCTCCTCACCCTAGCCTATTTTCCCCATTTATTTTTTCCCGAGCGCGCATTCGGACGGGCGCTGCTTTTGCTGTTGTTTTTTCTTGCTGATGGACCTTCCGACCTTTTTTTGCGGTCATCTGCAAATCTTCTCCCGGCTTGGCTCTTCTTTGCAGGGAGAGCCTGGACTTCATCTTCTCTCGCTTCATTAATTCTTCTGATTTTGATTTTTAGATCTTTTTCAATTTCGTGAAGGAGTTGTTTATCCTTTTGGGCAAACAGTGTAATCGCCATTCCTTCCGATCCTGCTCTTCCTGTTCTTCCAATTCTGTGTACATAGCTTTCCGCATCGAGCGGTATATCATAATTGAAGACGTGTGTAACTCCCTCGACATCAAGGCCCCTCGCAGCAACATCAGTAGCCACAAGCAATTGGATCTCGGCATCTCTGAACCGTTTCATCACTTTTTCACGTTTTCCCTGTGAGAGGTCGCCATGCAGTTCATCACAAGAAAAGCCTTTTCCCTTTAAATTATCATACAATTTGCTGGCCCTTCTCTTTGTCCTACAAAAAATGACGGCCATAAACGGACGCTCTTCGTTGACCAGGCTTACAAGCGTTTCGAATTTTGCCCGGTCCGTTGTAAATACGGCTGACTGCTTAACGCTGACTGCAGGTCCCTGCGTTCTTTCAACCTGGATATACTCCGGGTTGTCTATGTATTTACGGGCTAGATCTCTTACTTCGGAAGGCATTGTTGCCGAAAAAAGCATCGTTTTTCGATCAGGAGAAGCAGCATCAATAATCTCTTCCACTTCCGGTAAAAAGCCGATATGAAGCATTTGATCGGCTTCATCCAGAACAAGGCAAGACAACTGTGACAAATCAACCGTTCCTCGCCTCATATGATCAAGAAGGCGTCCTGGCGTGCTGATAACAATATCCACACATTTCTCGAGCTTCTTTAACTGTTTGTCCACATCCTGCCCGCCGTACACAGCAAGCACACTGATATCGCTGCCCGCCATTTTTTTCGTTTCATTTGTAATTTGAAGGGCAAGCTCTCTTGTTGGTGTCACAACAAGTGCCTGGATGTGTCCCGCCCCTGGCTTGATTTGCTCCAGGATTGGCAACACAAATGCCAGTGTCTTTCCAGAACCCGTCATGGCTTGAACAATCAGCTCTTTTCCTTCAAGCATTTTAGGTATTGTCTTTTCCTGAACCGGTGTTGGTACGCTAATGCCTTCACGCAATAGCTTTCTTTTCAATTCTTCTGATAAACCAAGATCGGAAAAATCCGTCAAATGTATCCCTGCTTTCTTTTATTCTATCCATGTTTTATTTTTCTTCATAATGCAGGCAGCCATTACTATTGTATCTATTCCAATGAAAAAAATAACGCGGGGAATGCCCCGCGCCAATCCTGTGACATTGTGTTAAGGATTTCAAAAGTGGATGCTCACATCTATTTTATCCTTTTTCAGCTTAACTTTACAATGGGCGTGCATCTCCAATACGAAAGGTACACTTGTCCCGCTTATCAATAAACATCCTCTCTTGTAAACACAAGGAAAGAAACCACCAATGCTGCAATTCCCCATACAGCGAGTATGCTTAAGGAAAATCCAAGCGTCATTCCCTCTATTGGGGGCGGATTTCCCGCCAAATAGGCAGTCAGGTCCATATTAATCATAAAAAAGTACCTCGCAGATTCCCATGATGAAACCATATTGCTTAATATTAGGCCGGAAATTAGTGCTGCGAGCATAATTCCCATCGCTGCAGGCGTGCTTTTGACAAGGACGGACAGCATAAAGGCAATTGTACCGACGATGATGGCCACGAACCATACGAGGCTATATTCCATCAGAATATATTGCCATTGCGGCAAAAGCTGGGCGCCCGCGGTATCAAGCTCGCTGCCTAATGCAGTAAAACCGGTTACAACAGGCGCATCCCAGCCCTGGTAGCCAAAAACCAGCCCGGAAACCAGATAAGAAACAAGTCCAAAAATTCCAATGACCGCAGAAATGGATAACAGTAAAGCAAGGTACTTGCTCATCAGAACTTTCCATCGTTTTATCGGCCTTGTCAGTAAAAGCTTCACAGTACCGCTGCTCCTTTCAGAGGAAACAAGGTCTGCAGCGATCACCATTACCATCAGTGGAATCAGGAGCGTGATGGAATGTTCCGCGAAAGTTCTCATAAAGGTCGGCGCCCCTGGTTCTAAAGGGTTAATATCATGGTCAAGATAATATTGCTGCTGCTGAATCCTCAGCTTTAGCTGAGTTTTCCATTCATCGGAAATCCCGCTGCTGCCTAGCCGGTTCTGTGTATCAACAATTTGCTGCTGCACGGTGGTCCGCCAGTCTTGCGATCCGATTCTTTCCCTGGTCCTTTCAGCTTCCTTGTATTGGGCATATGTAAATAAACCGACAAGCACGCTGATGATAAGGGCCACAACCAATAGTTTTCGCCTGCGTATTATTTTTAGCATTTCATTCCGAATGAGGTTAATCAACTGTTTCACCCCCTGTTATTTCAAGGAACAGATCTTCCAGCGCAGGAAGCTTTCGGTTGATTTCCATCACATGAATGCCCTTTTCAACAAGTGCCTTGTTCCACAAGGCTGCTTCTTCCGCCGAATAGGGCGTAACCAGAGTTCCGTCAATCCCTTTGCTGACTGTGGTAAATGATTGAAGTACTTTTTTTCCTTCTTCTTCTGGAGTAACTCTCCAAGTCAGCCTTTCCTGAAGCGTCAGCAGCTTTTCAACAGAGTCAACCGCCAGTACTTCACCCTTTGAGATAATGGCAACGCGGTCACACATTAACTGAATTTCACTAAGGAGATGGCTCGATACCAATACTGTCAATCCTTCTTCTTTAGCCAAGTGCCTGATGAAGCTCCGCATTTCTCGTATTCCCATCGGGTCAAGTCCATTAGTAGGCTCATCCAGGATGAGCACTTTTGGCCGGCCGAGGAGTGCCTGTGCAATGCCCAATCTCTGCCTCATACCAAGGGAATATGTTTTAACGGTGTCATGAATTCTTTCCTGGAGCCGTACGAGCTTTACAACCTCTTTCATATGGCTGTTGTCTTGTTTGGGAAGCATCCTTGAAAAATGCTCAAGGTTTTCCCAGCCAGTTAAATATGGATACAATTCCGGGTTTTCGACAATGCAGCCCATCTGTTCCATAGCCTTGGTAAATTCGGTCTCCACGTTGTATCCGCATATTTCAATTTTTCCCGCAGTCGGTTTGATCAGCCCTACAAGCATTCGGATGGTTGTGGTTTTTCCCGCACCGTTGGGTCCCAAAAAACCAAAGACCTCGCCTCTCTTCAGCGTTATGTCAATGCCTTTGATAATCTCCCTTTTGCCGATACTTTTTTTCAGTCCTTTGACTGAGAGCGTTATTTCATCCATGTTTTTCCCCCTCACCATGTTATCAATGATGCCACTCGTTCTGCGATCAGCTTATATCCCTTGTTATTTGGATGGAATTTGTCAGAGAACAAGTACTTATTAACATTAAGTTGAAAAATATCAAATGTTGGAACAAAAACGGTGTTTGGAACGCTGTCGAGCAAGTTTCCAGTGGCATAATTCCAGTCTCTCACAGCTTTAGTGGTTCCAGGGGCATCTTTCATGTCAATAAAAGGGTTATATAAACCTATAAAATATATGGGTGCATCCTTGTTAACATCCCGAAGCTTTGAAATGACTGTTTCCAAATTAGCAAGGTACTTCCCCTGCAAACCGGCCACATTTTCCATACTTGGATCTTTCAAAGTTTGTCCTTGCTGAAATAGGTCGTTACCGCCGATTGTAATCAGGATCATATCCGCGGCAGCTGCTTGTCTCTGGACCTCAGGCTGATCAATTTGTTGAAGAAGCTGTCCTGACCGGTAGCCCTTTACTCCCAGATTGTGGAGGACAATATCTTCCTTGGATTTTTTCTTCAACTGGTCAATTAAGTATCCTGTATAGCCTTTGCCGCTTTCATCTCCCGTACCTCTTGTCAATGAATCGCCAAGCGCAAGGATGTGTTTTTCTTTTCCCCCCTGTTTTTCCTTGGCAGCAGGCTGTTCAGGCTTAATTGTTTTTGTTTCTTTGCCCGTTTCCTCCCCAAGCTGGTTCTGCAATGTCCATCCAAATCCCGCCAATAGCAGGATAAAGACAAACAATGAAAAAATGGTCATAACCGGTACCGAATATTTTCTCACATGATCCCCCTGTCCCTGGCAATACAGCCAGTTTTATTTCCCTTCATTATAAAGCCTGGAACAATTATAAAACAAAAATGGAAATGCAATTAATGTGAACAAAAAAACAGGGCATCCATGCGCCCTGCAATATAAAATCTGCTATATTCCTAAAACCTTCCCGATTTCAAAATGGAATACAGAATCCAAAGAAACATGAAAAAGGCAATTATAAAACCGATTTCCATTGCTGGAATTCCTGTTAATATGGATTGAGATCCAAATGTCACCCCTATTATCAAGCCTAATACAACAATACTGAACGCGAGCAGTGTTAGGCTGAATGAAATCTGGTTGCTCATCCTATCGAATTTGGTCAAAATGCTTTTTATCTCAGTCAGACTGATTTCAAACTTTAAATGCCCATCTGTTGTTTTACCAACAAGTTCTTCCACTTTTCCCGGCATACTGGCTAGTGTACTTGAAAGGCCTTCGGCATCCTTCCACAGTCGTTTGCCCATGTTAACCGGATTATACCTCTCAAGAAGCAGAGCTTCTCCATAAGGCCTGGCAAGTTCAATAATGTTGATGGCAGGATCCATGTCTTTGATAATGCCTTCAAACGTGATTAAGGTTTTACCCATCATAGTCAGCTCTTTATGAATGATGATTTGATGCTCCCTCGCAGTTGCGAAAATTTCCTTGATGGTGTACCCCAAATTAAGTTCACCTAAAGGCATATGGCTCAATTTTTTACGGATGCGGTCAATATCATCGTAGAAATGATTTTCATCAACTGTATGGGGAACCTTTGCCAAACGGTAGAGCGCCTTGACGACCAAGTCTGTATCTTCCATCATCAAGCCGAGCATCAAGTTAGCAGCGTCATCCCGCATCCTTGCGGGAAGTCTGCCAACCTGGCCAAAATCAATTAAGCCTAGTTGCTCTTTTTCTGGAAGATAGAGAATATTCCCAGGATGTGGGTCTCCATGAAAGAAACCTTCCTTCAAAATCTGGGTTAAAAAAGCTTCTGCAAGCAACTCTGCTATGTTTCGCTTGCATTCCTTGCTGCAGCCCGCGCGGTCAAGCTCTGTCAGCTTAATACCGGTCAGCTTTTCCATCGTGAGCACATATGCAGTTGTATAGTCCCAATGAATATTGGGCACTTTAATCTTTTCATGGTTATCAAATTGCATTCCGATTGTTTCAGTATTCCTGGCTTCTTCAAGATAGTCCAACTCTTTTTTGATTGATTCTGCCAGCTCGTCTACCATGTCGGCCAAATGGTAGTGCCTTGCCCAATCATAGCGCTGTTCTAACAACCTTGAAAGGTCCCTCATGATTTGCAGGTCGGTAAAGATATTTTTTTTAATTCCCGGCCTTTGCACTTTTACCATGACAGAAGAGCCATCCTTTAAGACAGCCTCATGGACCTGGCCAATCGAGGCAGCTGCTACACATTCTTCATTAAAAGAATGAAAAAGTTCCTCAACAGGGAATCCGAGTTCCTGAAGGATTTTGTCTTTAATATCACCTGCCGGGACTGGTGGCACTTTATCCTGGAGCTTTTCAAGCTCTATTGTTATTTCTGCTGGCAGCAAGTCGCTCCTAATGCTTAGCATCTGCCCCATTTTTACAAAGGTAGGTCCCAGCTCTTCAAAAAGGGATCGGACACGGCTCCCCGCTGATTTCATATTTCCCTGTTTGAAATCGGATGCGATTTTCGCCTTCATTGATAACATATGGGTGAGCCCCACGTCTTCGACAATGTATCCAAAGCCGTACTTTCCAAAAAGTGAAACGATTTCCCTGTATCTGTTTAGTCGCCTTAATGAATTTTTCACCATACTTTCACCATATGGTTATCTTTCATCATCGATACGGTCAAGATAAGAATCATCGAAAACTTCTTCCCCGATGCTTGATTGTTCTTGAAAAGAAGTCTCCTTGGCAAGGTTCTGGTTTCTTATAACATCTATTTCCTGGCGTAAGAGGGACAAATCCTGCTTAACAGAATCAAGCTCTTCTTTTGTGACAAATCCTGCAGATTTTAACTGTTCCCTGGCAAAACTCTTAACTTCCTGATTCCAGTTTTCTCCTTTCTCTTCCCCTTTTCGCAGGAATTCCCGCAAAATAGAATTAGCCTCCGAATTCGTCATCGTTCCTTTCTCCACTAGCTTTATCAAATTTTCCTCAAGCTTTTCCTTCCCCGCAAGGGCAGCACCAACACCGAGAAAAAAACCTTTTTTAATTAGCTCATTCATTGTTCTTCCTCCTAAATATTAGATTGTCATTCTAATACCCTAAAAGCAGCAATACCTACACTTTTCCTGAGGATTTCAGTCAGAACCTTAATGATGATCTCCCTCTCTTTTATTTTACGTCTATCTCGGCCCGGCAACAAACGGGAACAACAAAATAAGGAGAAAAATGCTAAATGAAATGACAAATCAGCAAACTTTTCAGACAAGGATCAGAAATTTGATAATCCAAAAAAATCAGCTCTCCAATACTGGAGAGCTGATAGTTGTATCATTTTTTTCTGTGTTTGATTGTAGCCTGGGCTGCTGCAAGTCTTGCCAGCGGCACTCTGTAAGGCGAGCAACTGACATAGTTTAAACCAGTATAGTAGCAGAACTCAATGGAGCTCTTTTCACCGCCGTGCTCTCCGCATATGCCTGTTTTCAGGTTTGGTTTGGTCTGGCGGCCAAGCTTCACACCTGTTTCCACTAGCTTGCCTACACCTTCGCGGTCAAGCGCAGCAAATGGATTTTCAGGAAGCACTTTGTTTTCAATATATGTTTGAAGGAACTTGCCTTCCGCGTCATCGCGGCTGTAACCGAATGTTGTCTGCGTCAGGTCGTTGGTTCCAAATGAGAAGAAATCGGCTTCTTCTGCAATTTGGTCTGCTGTAAGTGCAGCACGCGGCACTTCAATCATCGTCCCGATTGTATAAGTAATAGTCAGGCCTTTCTCTTGCTGAACAGCTTCGGCAGCCTCAACTACCAGTTCCCTCATTTGTTTTAGCTCATTCACATGACCTACAAGCGGTATCATAACCTCTGGAGAAGCCTCGATGCCTTTTTCGGCAAGGGCAGCCACTGCGTAAAAAATGGCTTTGGCCTGCATTTCGTAAATTTCCGGATGGATCATTCCAAGACGGCAGCCGCGATGGCCCAGCATAGGGTTGAATTCATCCAGCTGGCGCACCTTCTTGAGGAGCATTTCTTTTTCCGCAAGCTCCGCAGAATCTGGATCGGTGATCTTAAGTGTTGTCGTTTCCACAATCAATTCTTCCTTGTCAGGGAGGAATTCATGGAGCGGCGGATCAAGGAGGCGGATCGTCACCGGAAGGCCCTGCATAGCCTCAAGGATTCCCTCAAAATCTCCCTGCTGCATTGGAAGCAGTTTGTCGAGAGCCTCTTTACGATCTTCGAAAGACTCCGCAAGAATCATGTCCTGTACGATTGGAATCCGTTTACTGTCCATGAACATATGCTCAGTACGGCAAAGACCGATTCCTTCCGCGCCAAACTCTCTTGCTTTCGCTGAATCTTCTGGATTATCCGCATTTGCGCGTACTCCAAGGTCCCTGATTTCGTCTGCCCATGTTAATAATAGCTGGAACTCTTCAGAAAGTTCCGGTTCAATCATCGGGATTTCTCCAAGCATGATTTCACCAGTACCACCGTCAATTGTAATGATATCCCCTTCGTTCACAACGGTCCCGCCAATTTGGAACACTTTTTCGTGAAGGTCGATTTTCATTGCTTCGCATCCGCAAATACAAGCTTTTCCCATGCCCCTTGCAACAACCGCTGCATGGCTTGTCATTCCTCCACGGCTTGTCACAACAGCCTGTGCTGCAACGATGCCATGGATATCATCCGGAGTGGTTTCCTGTCTGACAAGAATTACTTTTTTACCGTCCTTAGCCAGAAGCTCTGCCTCATCCGCATCAAAGACAACCTGGCCTGTTGCGGCACCTGGCGATGCAGGAAGACCTTTGGCAAGCTGGTTCCGTTCATGGTTGTCGTCAATCCTTCTGTGAAGGAGCTGATTTAAAGCATCCGGGTCAACGCGGAGCAGCGCTTCTTTTTTATCAAGAATGCCTTCATTCACCATTTCGACCGCAACCCTAATCGCGGCCTGAGCAGTCCTTTTTCCATTACGCGTCTGCAGAATATACAGTTTTCCGCGCTCTACCGTAAACTCGATATCCTGCATGTCGCGGTAATGCTGTTCAAGGCGGCGGCATGTTTCTGAAAATTGCTGGAACACCTCAGGCATTTCGTCTTTAAGCGTTTTGATTGGCTGCGGCGTACGGATACCTGCCACAACGTCTTCACCCTGCGCGTTGATCAGATACTCTCCGTATAGTGTATGTTCTCCTGTAGAAGGATCCCGCGTAAATGCAACGCCAGTTCCCGAATCTTCTCCCATATTCCCGAAAACCATGCTTTGGATGTTGACGGCAGTTCCAAGGTGACCCGGGATTTTATTAAGCCGGCGGTAAACGATAGCACGCTGGTTGTTCCATGAATCAAAAACGGCATTGATCGACAAGAATAACTGTTCCGTTGGATCTTCAGGGAATGCGTTTTTTGTATGCTTTTTAACGATTTGTTTGTAGCCCTTAATGACTTCGATCCAATCTTCCGCAGTTAATTCAGGGTCAGCCGTGTATCCTTTTTCCTCCCTAGTTTCTTCAAGGAGCTTCTCAAAGTAATATGTATCGACATTGAGGACGACGTCAGAAAACATTTGAATGAAACGGCGGTACGAATCGTAGGCAAATCTTGGATTGTTTGTAAGCCGCGCTACACCTTCAACTGTTTCATCATTCATTCCGAGATTCAGAATGGTGTCCATCATACCAGGCATTGAAAAGACTGCCCCAGAACGCACTGATACCAAGAGTGGATTTTCAGGGTCTCCAAGCTTCTTACCGCTTTCCTGTTCTAGTTTCGCCAGCGATTCCATCACTTGTTCCTTTACTTCAGCTGGAATTGTTTTTTCTGCATCATAATAAGCGTTGCACGCATGCGTGGAAATTGTGAAACCAAAAGGTACCGGAAGACCGATTTTTGTCATTTCGGCAAGGTTTGCACCTTTTCCACCAAGGATTTCCTTCATTTCGCTGTTTCCTTCATTAAACATATAAACAAATTTAGCCATTAGTTGGAGCTCCTTTCGCTTTTCAAAATGTCCAGTATTTGGCTTGCTGTTTCTTCTACTGCTTTATTAGAAACATTGATAATCGGGCAGCCGACCCGTTTCATGATTTTTTCAGCGTAATCAAGCTCTTCAAGAATGCGCTCATAGCTTGCGTAATTTGCCTGTGAAGTCAGGCCGAGAGCTTTCAGCCTTTCTTTCCGGATTTCATTCAATTTATCAGGTGAAATAATTAGCCCGACCACCTTGCCGCGAGGTACCTTGAACAGCTCATCTGGAGGCTTTACTTCCGGCACAAGCGGAACGTTTGCAACCTTGAAGCGCTTGTGGGCAAGGTACATGGATAATGGTGTCTTTGAGGTTCTTGACACGCCAGCCAGTACAATATCAGCCCTAAGGACTCCGCGCGGATCACGGCCGTCGTCGTATTTGACGGCAAACTCGATTGCTTCAATCTTTCTGAAATAATCGTCATCAAGCTTTCTCATCATTCCAGGCTGGTTGTTCGGATCTTTGTCAAACTTCTTTGTAAAAGCGCTAAGCAGTGGATTCAGAAGGTCTACTGCCATAATTCCTTCTTCTGCTGCCCTTCTGTCCAGATATTTCTTAAGATCCTGAATGACGATGGTGTACGCAATGATGGACTTAGTCTGTCTGGCAAGAATAATCACATCTTCAATATCTTCATGGTCTTCTACGTAAGAGCTCCTTCGAATGTCAACCTGCCCTCCATTGAACTGGGTGGCAACCGCCTTTACGACAAATTCAGCTGTTTCGCCAACTGAATCGGATACAACGTAGACTACTTCCTTTTTGTTCAAATCCATAATCACTTCCTCCAGTGTTAAATTTCCAGCATTTCTGCGTAAGCTCTCGTTATCGTTGTCTTTGTGATGCGCCCGATTACTTCAATCATATTAGGTTCAGTCTCACTTTCCCTTACGACTGGAAGCGAGTCGATATGGTTATGGATCAGTTTCTTTGCCGCGTCAAGAAGTGTCTCCTCGGGCTTGACAGTCACAATATTAGGCATTCTGGTCATGATGACGCTTACAGGCAATTCCTCAAGATTAGTATTGCCTATGGCTGCACGGAGGAGATCTTTGCGTGAAATCACACCGGATAAGAATCCATTTTTATCCACGGCATAAAGAGTTCCGACATCTTCAAGAAAAATCTGGACGATGGCGTCATATACAGATGTGGATTTTTGGACGACAATCGGGTGTGCCTTATAGTCATTGACAATCTGGCTCGCGATGTCCGCCGCATGCTTCTTCAATTCAGTGTTTGGATTGAAGTAATATCCGACCCTTGGTTTGGCCTCGAGACTTCCGGCCATTGTCAGTATGGCAAGGTCGGGCCTCAGCGTAGCCCTCGTTAGGGACAGCTTATCAGCAATCTGTTTACCGGTGATCGGTCCATCCTTTTTAACGATGAGCAGAATTTCCTCCTGCCGTTTCGTAAGTTTAATAATAGTCACCGCCCTCTATTTTTTCGATATATGATATACCTTTTATAAAGCACATGTATTTGTGTTATGCTTTTTCATATATAGTATATAACAATTAGTTTGAAGACGGAATATATTTTATGACAAAATTTAAAACAGTTATCCGATGACCTGATTTATACGATTTTACCGGTGGAAAACTTCTATTCTCATTGCATCAATCCACATAAGTTCCTTCATTAATAAAGCCTCAACATAAGGTTAATCCATTCTGGCGAAAAACCCAGCTTTAAAAAAAGGCAGAGCGACCCGTTAAGCGCTGTCAGCATTCAGGTGAGAATGATTGCTTGATATTTACATATATCAACATAAGTGGATGTAAATCACATCTAATAGGAATATATTTACGTTGATCGAGAATATATCACTGCTTATCGGGAATAACCATGAGCTTATCGGGAATAACCGCGAGCTTATCGGGAATATCACATTTTGAAGTTTCAACATCTCTCAGAATAATAGTTCGGTAACGGGTAACAGAGGTCTGTCTGTGGAGAAATATGCCGGGAGAATGACACCGGGCAGAAGATACTATGATAGCCTATTAATAAGAAGGCTCTGTAAAAGGTAAATGTTGATATTTGCTACCTATCTAAATACTTAGTTCAATATAAGAACACACATTCGGGCGATATGGTAAGCTTGAGCAAAGCGTTCAGTAACTTGTTAAAACATATCGCCAATTTGTCACACACAAAAAAAGAACGAGTGTTTCAATGGGTAAAACGCTATGTTGAACCTTCATCCTCTGTTGGTGGTCGTCTAAAAATCAAACGATGGCAAACACGTTATCAAGGGCTTGTATCCTATTCAAAATGTCAATGGTCTCCATTCTCGTATGAAACAATGGATAGACCGTTTTAAGGGTGTTACTACAGAGTACCTCGACAACTACTTTGCGTGGTGCTTGTATATAGGTAGCCGTAGTAATGAAAGTACAAAACACAATATTAAGAATTTCTATTAACATCATTTGTATTTGAAATAACAGATACTTATGATAGTTTACGTTTATCAAAATTCAAAATTTGACTAATAAGTATTTGCAACTTCAATCGAAATAAAAACGTCTAATTAAAGAAACGAGGAAATCAATTGAAAAGAAGAATTTTTATTATCGCTATGATATTTTCATTCATCTTAACGATTATTTCGGGTTGTTCAGAAGATAATTCTAATAAATCATCAGCAGACTGGGCTTTTTCATTTGTAGTGTGGGATAGTTATATTTATCGAGTATGTGATGACTTTGTAAACGAAATAAATGAGGAAATTGGAGAAGTGACAAAGTATTCCGATATGGAAGGCACATACACTGGTAACTTCTCAAACGAATATGAAAAAGGTACAAAATATTATTCGATTAAAGGAATAAGTGTAGAAGAAGCAATTGCGATTAGAGAAGAAGATGGAAAGTTTAGAAAAGCGATTAGGGATGGAAAGCATGGTGAGAAATAACTTAGTTTAATTAGGGTAACTCCATTTAAAAGGAGTTTCCCTTTAAATTTATTAGAAAATCAACATTAAGATTTAACACAGCAAATAAGAAGGAAAAATTCATTTTCTTCCTAAAATCACGCAACGACTTACCGTTCCCATCAAAAAATCTCTTAAACAAGAAATCGCCATTTCCCAACTATGAAAAGCTGAGTAATGACGACTTTTTCTTAAAGATGCTATCTTTTATGTGAAAGGCAGCATACTCCATACACTGTTTACAGCGACATTTCTAGTAGGATTGGGCAATGATCGCTTCCCATGATTTCCGGCTGGATGGCAGCGTTAGCCACCATTGGGATCAGTCGTTCAGAAACGATAAAATAGTCAATGCGCCAGCCAATATTCCTTTCCCTGACTTTATTCATATAGGACCACCACGTATAGGCCCCTTCCTCATCAGGGTGCAGACTTCGAAAAGTATCGACAAAGCCGCTGCTAAGCAGGTCGGACATTTTTTGACGTTCTTCATCGGTGAATCCTGAATTTCCTTTATTGCTTTTGGGATTCTTTAAATCTATTTCGTTATGGGCGACATTCAAATCGCCGCACAGAATGACCGGCTTTTGGACATCAAGTTCCTGCAAATACTCCCTTAGCCTGTCTTCCCACTTGAGGCGGAAAGGCAGCCGGGCCAAATCCCGCTGCGAATTGGGCGTATACACATTCACAAGATAAAAAGACTCAAGTTCAAGTGTAATTGCTCGCCCTTCCGAATCATATTGATCAAGCCCAATTCCATAAGATACCGAGAGCGGCTTGTGTTTCGTAAAAATGGCTGTACCTGAATAGCCTTTTTTGACTGCGTAATGCCAGTAATGAGTATAGCCTTCAGGCTGCAAATCAATTTGCCCTTCCTGAAGCTTTGTTTCCTGTATGCAGAAGAAATCGGCGTCCGTCTCTGTAAAATAATCAAGAAACCCTTTTTTGCAGCATGCCCTTAGGCCATTAACGTTCCATGAGATTAATTTCATCTTGTTTCCTCCAAGAAGCTTTTTTCCATGTCAAAGGGATAACCATAAAAGGTTATCCCTAAGATTATAGCAAACTTTCCTATTAAAATATCAGCCGATGCTTCTCATCAAACTCGCCATTTCAATCGCTGCAGATGCTGCATCCCAGCCTTTGTTGCCAGCTTTTGTCCCTGCCCTTTCAATCGCCTGCTCAATTGATTCCGTTGTCAGCACTCCGAAAATGACAGGAATCCCTGATTTCAGAGAAGCTGCGGAAATTCCTTTCGCCGATTCATTGCATACATAGTCAAAATGCGGGGTTGCCCCGCGGATGACCGTTCCAAGTGTGATGACTGCATCATAACGCCCGCTCTCTGCAAGCTTTTGGGCAACAAGCGGAATTTCAAAGGCTCCCGGCACCCATGCTGTGTCAATGTTTTCTTCCTCAACCCCGTGCCTTCTAAGTGCATCCAGAGCACCGCCGAGCAGTTTGCTTGTAATGAACTCATTGAACCGTCCCACAACGATTCCCACTTTTAACCCTGTACCGACTAAATGTCCTTCAAATGTTTTTCCCATCACTGATTCCTCCTGTTTTAAAATGTGAACAAATGCCCAAGTTTATTTTTTTTTGTTTTTAAATAACTTTCGTTATCTTTATTGAAATCCATCTGGATCGGCACGCGCTCTGTTACTTCCAGCCCGTAACCGGCAAGACCGTTTATTTTCCTTGGATTATTCGTCAGAAGCCTCATCCTTGAAATCCCGAGATCACGGAGAATTTGCGCTCCGACTCCGTAATCCCGCAAGTCTGCGGCAAAACCAAGCTTTTCATTCGCTTCAACCGTATCATAGCCTTCTTCCTGCAATTTATAAGCTCTCATTTTATTCAGGAGTCCGATTCCCCGGCCTTCCTGCCGCATATATAAAAGCACACCGCTGCCAGCTTCCTCTATTTGAATCAATGCAGCATGGAGCTGCGGGCCGCAGTCGCATCTGCAGGAGCCGAACACGTCACCGGTAAGGCATTCTGAATGAACACGAACCAATATATCTGAGTCTTTTTCGATATCACCTTTTACCAGTGCAACATGCTCCTTGCCATCAAGGACGTTCGAATAGCCAATTGCCTTAAAATTTCCGTATTCTGTCGGAAGCGATATTTCCACTTCTCTTCTGACAAGTTTTTCCCTGAGGTGCCGGTAGCTGATCAAATCCTTGATGGTGATCATTTTGATATTAAACCTGTCTGCAATTTCCCTCAGCTGCGGCACACGTGCCATCGATCCATCTTCGTTCATAATTTCGCAAATCACGCCGGCGGGAGCGGCACCGGCGAGCTTTGCCAGATCGACAGCTGCTTCTGTATGCCCTGCCCTTCTTAAAACCCCGCCCCTTTTGCTGATCAACGGGAAAATGTGGCCAGGCCTTTTGAAATCGACAGGCTTAGAGTCCGGCCGGATGAGTTCCTTGACGGTCTGGCTCCGTTCCAATGCAGAAATCCCTGTCGTCGAGCTTTTATGGTCGACACTAACCGTGAAGGCAGTGCCATGCGGGTCCGTGTTGTGGCTTGTCATATAATCAAGTTCGAGCCTGCTGGCAATCTCTTCATCCACTGGGACGCAGACAAGACCCCTGCCATGAGTGACCATAAAATTGATGACCTCAGATGTGGCCTTCTCAGCAAGTGCGATAAAATCCCCTTCATTTTCACGGTCCTCATCATCGCAAACGATGACTATTTTTCCAGCTTTCAAATCGTCGATTGCTTCTTCAATCGTATTAAACATGGCCAGTCCTCCTTCTACATAAATCCGTTTTCCTGCAAAAACGCCTCGCTGATGGATGTCTTGTTAGAACATTTCATTCCTTTTATAAAGTGGCCTACATACTTGCCAATCATGTCGCTTTCAATATTGACAGGGTCTCCGCACTCTTTTTCTCCAAGGATGGTGCCCGTAAGTGTATGCGGAATGAGCGACAATGTGAAACTGCCCTGCGATACTTCAAAAACAGTCAGGCTTGTACCGTCTACTGCCACAGAGCCTTTTACAATCAGTCCTTCCATCATTTCTTCACTGGTTCCGATTTCGTACTGAACTGCATTACCAAGCTGTTGTTTTCTGATGATTTTGCCCGTACCATCGACATGCCCTGAAACAAAATGCCCACCGAAACGTCCGCCAGCTGCTATGGCCCGTTCAAGGTTGACGGAGGAGCCAGGTTTCAATTTCCCCATATTCGTCGCTTTGAGTGTTTCTGGCATAACGTCGGCCGTAAAACCATTACTGCTTAAGCTTGCTGCTGTTAGGCAGACACCGTTCACAGCAATGCTGTCACCAAGCTGAATATCTGACACAACTTTTTTTGCTAGGATGGAGAGCTGGTAGGCATCTCCCGTATTTTTGATGAAAGCAACTTTTCCTATTTCTTCAATGATCCCTGTAAACATCGTGTTTCACCTCCGTGCCGGTTTAGCCGTAATTCTGATATCACTGCCAACCTTGCTGATATCTGTAAACTCAACCATAGCTGCATCTGCCATTCTCGAAATTCCTTCTCCTCCGAATGCTGTTCGGGCATCTCTGCCTCCGAAAAGCTTTGGTGCCATGTAAGCAATGATTTGCTGGAATGCCTGCTCTTTTAAAAAGCTCCCGTGGACTTCTGCACCTCCTTCTACAAAAAGCGAAGTGATTCCTCGACGGCTTAATTCTTTTAACAGGGGAATAACCGCAGGTCTGCTCCCTTCCATTTCAATCACTTCCGCCCCGAGGCCCCTTAGATCACTTGCTTTCTCTCTGTCGTGTGCTCTGCCAGCAATTACCCATACAGACGCCTCTTTGTCATTTAGGAGACGGGATGTAAGCGGGATAAGGAGTTTAGAGTCAAGAATGATCCTAATTGGGTTTTTCCCGCCTCCAGGGATCCTTGCGGTCAGGCTTGGATTATCCTGAATCACGGTCCCGATGCCAACCATAATGGCATCATGACGGTGCCTCAGTTGCTGCACATCCGCCCGTGCCTCAGAGCCTGTGATCCACTTGCTTTCTCCTGAAGCAGTCGAAATTTTCCCGTCAAACGTCATCGCTGTTTTTAGTGTGACAAAAGGAAGCCCTGTCTTGATATGATGGAAAAAGACTTCATTGATCTTATTCGCCTCTTCTTCAAGAAGACCCGTTTGCACTTCGATTCCGGCTTCTTTCAGCCTGGCAATGCCTTTGCCGCAGACAAGGGGATTCGGGTCAGTAGAAGCAACAAACACTTTCCGGATGCCTGATTTCATTACAAGATCAGCACAAGGAGGTGTTTTTCCATAATGGCTGCAGGGCTCCAGCGTGACGTAAAGAACTCCTCCATTTGCTTTTTCTCCAGCCATTTTGAGAGCATGCACTTCAGCGTGCGGTTCGCCGGCCCTTAAATGAGCCCCAAGCCCGGTAACCTGGCCGTTTTTGACAACAACAGCACCAACCGCTGGATTAGGTGATGTCTGTCCTAATGCGCTTCTGGCCATGTCGATTGCCAACTGCATATAATCCCGGTCCTGCATAATGACCCCCCTTTTCTATGTAAAAATAAAAAGACCCCGAAGAAGGAAAACTTCCATCGGGGCCTAAAAAAAGACAATATTAAATCAGAGGATAACAAAAGGCTATTTTGCCCCTGTCAATCCCAGTTTAATTTTTTTCCTTCTCCCATCCAGACTTTAACTGTCGGCTCTGGAGTTTCACCAGATCCACCGTTTAACATGCGTTAACCGGGTCACGGACTAAGAAGCATATTCTGCTTCATCACCGCCGGTTGGGAATTACACCCGACCCCGAAGGCGACCGTATCTCAACCGATACAGTCGTTATATTTATTCAGTTGTTGTTATAATATTACTTTAGGAAATAAATCAATGCAAATATAATTTATCGTATCTCCTCAAATGTCAGGATTTCATGACGAATCCCGTACAGCCATTCCTGCAGCTTCTTTTTTCTTCCTTCATTAACAGTAAAAAAATAAAGTATTGGCACTTTCAAACTCGGCAATATCTCTCTATATGCTTCAATCTTCTTTTTGTTGTCTATCATATTCCGAGTGTTATCTATTTCTATAATATGCATGTATCCATTTCGCTCAAAAACGGCATCTGCAACCACCTTTTTACTTTTGAGTGTTAACCCCTTAATCATGATTTCAAACTCAGACAACGGCTTATGTGCGACTTCTAGCGTGTGCTCTGTTCGCCAATTCATCGGGCAGTTAAAATGTACAAAAGCATCGTTTCGTAATAGGCTGTGTTGGATTAATGGTGACTTCTTCACCTCTTTCGTGCTCCCGATCAGCGCCCTTCCTTCTTTGTTCAAATAGATGATTTTCTCCCGGTCGAAGTAGGACTGATGTGTATATGGCTCTAATTGCCGCACAACCCTGCAAGCATTGCGATAGCTCTTTAAATCATGTATGCGTAGTAGGTGTTTGATCTTCGCCACTCCCAGCTTGTCTATGGTCATTAACAACTGTTCGATTCTTTCCATTTTCATCGAGTCTTTCCCCCATCATTTGAAATATCATCTTGTCATTGATGTATGGGACTTGGATAAAGTGTTTTTTCTCTACTTTGTATATGGCCCTTCCTGGTATGGCTGGTAGCTTCTCTGCTCCGTATTCATCTAACAAGACTTTGCTTCCGATGGCTTCCGGAACTAGGAAGGAAATTCGGCTCACGATGTTCATTTTTACCGACATACTCACGCTTTCCTTGGTCGGATATTGCGTACAGTAAATAAGTCTCAGCCCGATTCCCCCGCCGATCCGGCTGATTTCACTCAATGCCGATTGGCTGTATTCCGCATATTTCTTCTTGCTGCCACCAATGATTCTCGGCGACAGCTCTGCACCTTCGTCCACGATTACAAACTTCCGCTTCTTAATGGGCGTATCCACGATATTATTCCATCCTCGTGATCTAAACATTTTTTCGTCCCCTTTTAACTGTTCGACAATCTCATTGAGCATTTCAGCCGCTTCGTACACATCACAAGCGACTTTAACTTGTGGCAGCCCAGAAAATTTATAAAACTCCAATCCGGCTTTCATATCCAAAATATAAAATTCTGCATCGTCCGGATTATTGAGCAGAAGCGTGTTAAAGATGGCCTTCAAGCAGACTGTCTTTCCAAACCTTGTCGCGCCGCCCATCAACATATGTGGCAACTTGTCAAAGTCGTGGTACAGGATTCCTTGATAAGACACGCCGACTGGAACCTCCCACGTGCCAGGTCGAATCAATTTGTCATCGTATGTCCAGTTAGATAGTTTAGTCTCATAAACAGTAAGTTTGAGAAATCCATCTAACTCCATTTCCGCTTCTTTATTTAGTCCGTCTTTTATGGCCGGAAGTACGCTTTGTATATTGCTTTCTCCAAGTCCTAACGGCACGCTGTAAAAATAGGATACATAACCATCGCCATTCTTCTTCGTGCGTAATTTCGGGTGTTGTAGGCTGTCTCCAAACTTGATACATGTATTTGTGTTTTCAAATATTCGTTGTATCTTCACTTCATCGGAAACAGGCTTTTTCGGGATAAACGCTGCACCCATTGCAAGGGCAGGGATGGCAAGCCATTCGAGCATTTTGCACCTCCTGTTTTTTTCTGCGAAGTTGCAGGAAAAAGAAATATGAAATATTTCAGTCTGAGAAAAAGAGAAGAAAATGGGACAAGGAGAAATACAGCTATAAACCAGATGGAACACGACAAAGTAGAATGAACTACATGAAGAAGCTACTGTACAGGACTTTTAACAAGTACAAGATACCGCCATATTTGCATGTTTCGAGGACAAGACGGACCATGGTTTCGTTTATCTGTACAACATCTTCTAACAGTCCGAAAGCAACCAGAGATCCTCCGAATATTCCAGTAGCGACAATGCCAAACGTAAACGGATCCATGTCATTCCTCCCTTCTTTGTATGGTTCAGTGTATACAGCAAAGATGTAAAAATTGCTTGTTTTATCACGTTTTCTTGATACAAATACATAAATATTTGATATAATGGATATAGGAGGAATAAACAAAGGGGATGGTGAATATTAATGGTATCTTAGGCATTAAGGAGTTTGAAGGAATGAAACCGAGAATTAAAGATATCAGAGTCAGCAAAGGACTCATGCAGATATATGTAGCGAAAGAAGCAAAAATTTCTCAGCAGCAATTGAGCGATTATGAACGGGGAAGAACATTCCCGAGGATAGATAAGGCGTATCGTTTGGCGAAGGTGTTGGGTGTGGAAGTTGGAGATTTATATGAAGATTAGACTTATACTGTGACATATAGGATGTGAAAAAAATGCGAATCAATGATGGAAGCATTTGCAGTGATTGTAAATATTTTGAACATGATTGTGATTTAGACAATGGGTGTATGGAATATTGTTGGCACTCTAATAGTGAAGTGAAAGAGATTTTTATAGACGATTATGATTACGAAAAAGTTGTTTCCGAATGCAGAGGTTACGAAAAGAGTTGATGGCGTAGTCCAAACAGAAGGTGAAAAAATGAGCGCGACAATCAGGATTAAATACAACTCTCCAGCTGGGGAAGTGTTGTAAGCAGGGAAGTTTCAGTTGAAAGGGCGATTGCCAGAAGAAGTTGCTGCAGAGTGGATCCGGCAGATACGGCGTGATGTTTACTACGAAGGATTGATCAGAGTCATTTATGATGGAGATCAGGATATAACAGAAAAAGTGAAAGCCCTGCTGTGAACAGGGCTTTATTTTTATTTGGTTACAAATGCTTGGAATCCCGCAGCCTTTAACTTTGCTGCCTGTGCTTCTGCATTTTTCTTGTCTTTAAATGCACCAACTTGGACTTTATACAAGCCACCAGTTGGCTTATTGGACGGTTTTGGTTTGACTTTAATTGAGTTTAATTTTTTAAGTTCGATAGCAACAGCATTTTTAAAGCTGTCCCATCTACCCTCCGCAAGTATTCGATGTGGGCAATTTTTGCCGCTCCAATCTTGATGCTTTTTAACACGCTCAACACCCCAGCCACGTTCTTTTAGTAGTTGCGCCACAAACTGCACCGTAAGTCCTTCCGCTTGATAATATCGCGTACCGCCAGACTTGCTGTAACAAATTTCAATGTGAATGCTTTTTCGGTTGCCTGGTCCGTTTCCGTCACCAGCTGCCCAAGCGTTACGGTTTAACGGAATACCTTGCACGACCTCTTTATCATCAATAGCGAAATGGAAAGAAACCTCGTTGTTGTTGCTGGTCATGTATTTTACTTCATTTTCTGCTGAAGCATCATTATAAGTGTTGTGGATTGTGATTGATTCGGGATCCATAGCATTAGGACATTTGATATTGTGTTTGTTTGGAGATACAAGATTCAGCTTAGGTTTAATCATTTTAATTCCTCCTCATAATAAAAAGCCGCCCGGGTGGACGACTTATTGTGGATTTTTGTAATTTTTGGCTCGTTGGCTATCAGAAAAACCTTTTGTAGTAGGGTCATTGACTGCATTATAAACACTGACAATAATCGTACCGACTACATAAGGGTTAGAGACTGCTTTCATCAACAAATCAAAAACATAACCCCAAGTTGTGAGATCCTGTGCTGTAAGCCCGAAGTATCCGAGTATAGGTACAAAAATTGATAACACGAGCTGTGCTATGAATGATGGGTTTTTAAACCTGACTTTCCAGTTAATCATGATTAAATTCCTCCTTTAAAAACATCAATTACTATCGCTATCCCGCCACCAACAAGAGCAATCACAGCCGTTGAAATCAAAGCATTAGTGATTGTCCGTTTAAGCCATTTAGTATCATCCTTGATTTCTGTGAGCGCATCTTTAATGCCTTGTATGGTTTGATCTTGTAAAAGTTGTTTGTCTTGCAGCCGCCTGATATCATTTTTTAAATTTTCTATATCATTCTGCACACCTGATTTCCACGGATCCATCATGCGTTCTGACTCCATTTGTCTCCCCACCTTATCCATTTATAACAACAAAAAAAGAACCCACGAATGAGTTCTTCTAATTCATATATTTAATCGTAATCCACTACCTTAATAATTTAGCTTCCTCAATTTTATCTTTTGCTACATCTGGATTATTCGACTTTAAAGCATCAGCTGCCTGTGATATTGCTAAAAAATAGTCTTTATCATCAGGGTAAAAATCCTGTAAATCTGCTACCAGTAAAGCTAATTGATCACCGAAGGCCACATAATTCTCGACAATATTCTCCGGATCCCCTACAGGGTTGTTTAAATAACCTAGAGCTTGTTCTTCTAATGCAGGAGCATCACTCATAAGATACACTTGCCCTCCGCTATACACGGCATCTTTCTGAGCTTTAACACCCAGGAAGTTCCACGGGTATTCTCCTCCTGTATCAACTGTTCTTTCAGTAGGTGGTGCAGGGGGTTCTGACTCTAAATTTGACTGTGAATTTGCGTCATCTGTTTTAGATTCTACATTAGCTTCCTCCGCATTTTCTTTAGTGTTGGCATCATAAGCTAAAGCACTCAAACCGATCACTCCTCCAGCCAAAAGCACTCCAACAAGTCCTATTAGTGGCTTTTTCATATTGACTCCCCTTCCCAATATATCCATATACGAATATATTAACAAAGAGTTTCAAAATTTAATACACGAAATACATTCTAAAAATTTCCGCCACTTCTACTTTGAATAAAAAATCTATTCCTTACTATCAAGCTTACTCTTGCTAAGTCATCAGGTTTAACTTCAATTGTGTGATAATCCCTCGTAACTCTCCCTTCCGAATCCTTTCTAAGGAATGGAATGATATTAATTTCCCCTTCCAACGAGTCAAAACTCACCAAATTACCGTCAACTTTCACAGCCAATTTAGATGGAAGTTGATCATATTCCCAAATGCCATAGTCAATTGGATGCACATGGTCAGGTATGCTAATTTCCATACCGTGTGTGTGTTCATCTAATTGGATTTGAAAAGGATGGCTATGCGCTTTTGTAGTGACTGGATGAGCATGATTTAGTTGATCGGTTACTTCAACAGCGTGAATATGAGGATCATATGTCTGATTCGGAAGATGAATAGACGTATATAAGAAAAAGCCGGGATTAGCAAATCCGCTTGTAAAAGTTGTTTCTCCTCCTGCTGCTGTAGTTGAACTTTTAACTACTCCGCCACCAGCAGATGTTGTAGATTGACTTATGGCTTTACCACCTGCTTTAACAGCCCTGCTATATGAACGAAATTTAGAAGTTTTAATTCTAAGAATCGATTCATTTACATTTAACATATCATCAGGAAAGGGAAATTCGATGATTGCCGGATAACTTGAATCAACGTTGTCATTAAAGGTATAAGAGTCTATATTTGTAGCACCCTGCGCATACAACTCATTTATCTGCTGTCTACGTTCCAAGTCAGCCGTAGTTGTGCCTAAATCCTCGGTTTTGTTGGCGATTTCCAGCTGTACGTCTCCCGGATTCCCCTTGATATCACCTTTAGACTCTTTTACTATTCTCGCTTCGAATGTTCCGATTTCATCATCTACCCATCGGATTATACGGCCCATTTTCAGCTTGTCTGAATCTTCTCCGGTGATTAGTGCAATATCAGCCGCAGATCCTTTGTATGTGACTTTTGGTGTTTTCCACTTTGCTAACAAACCTTCTACATTTGCTTTCAGTGTGTCCGCATTTTCAAAACGTCTATCCACAAATATATAGGCCCTAACACCATACTTAGCGATCGAGTCAGTATCCTGTACATACGGGATGCCACCATTTACTTTTTTGATATTAAGTTGATTAATGCCCTCACCGTATCCAAGCGCGTAAATACGGTTAAACACAACAGTTGGATCTTCGTCCTTTTCGATGCCGCGCTGATTCTTTCCGTATCTCGCTTCACAAGTGACTTTTGTCTCCGGCTTGACTAAATTCAACGTCCAAGGATAACTTTGTGTGTCCCATGTCCACTGATATTGCTGGTCAAATGGCTTCGGCACGCTGAACAAAGCAGACAATAGATTTTCATTTTCCCACTTGTAGCTAAAATACCGGGTAATCTCAACCGTACCAAGCTTCCAGCGCTGTTCAGTCTGGCTGCTTAGGATGTAATTCAAATTCTGTGTTGTTGTCCAGTTATCCTTTTGATGATATAAAAAGAGCACGTCATCTAGCAGACTAGCTAGAACGTGCTCACATTCGTATGTGATTTCATTTGTACTTTCGCTTTTGATTGTGTTTGCTGGTGATATCCTAAACAAGCCAATATATTCATCGTGATCCCATAACTCCACATAATACAACGGCTTGCATTCTGCGTTTTTCGGATCGTTCAACGGCAGCGAAAATTTACATGTCCATATATCATTAAATCCTTTTTCATAGCCGATTTTAAAAGCATTTTCAAGGATAGCAACAAGTTGTCGTTGTTGATTTAGTATTTTAATCAAAATATCACAACCTAACTATTAATTACCTGTAAATTTTCAAAGAAGCTCCTGTAATATTTTTTGGTATAGTGTACATAAAAAGGGCCCCAAGGATGATGGAAATCAGCAAACTGTGAATCTGGAAAAGGAATGCTGTCAATATGATAACGACTTAGAATGTGATCATCTAACGTATTCCACAGGTTGTTATATTTATCAACGTCTACAGAGTACATTCTTCCCGATTCGCTTAATCGTTTTACTTCTTCGCCATCGATATAAAAATCAACAAATCGAGCTTTATTAAGAATGATTTTTGCATTAGGCAAAAGGTTCATCAGAAATTCCATAAGTCGATTTGCGCTCTCTTTCCATATTTGAAGAAACTGCTGTTTATGGTCGATTCCATTTATTTTTTCAATCGACCCCAACTCTTTGTAAAACGTAGTGGCAGGAAGTTTCCAAGTGTTATGCGTAACAAAAGAATTTCCTAATTTAAAAACACCAAAATAAACATCAGCAAAGAAGTCCAGGATTAGAATGTCCGGATTCTTCTCCACCAACCTATCGAGAATATCTTTTTTAAATTCCGCTTCAATATCCTTTTTGTAATACTCATGTTTAAGGTTATCAATTTTATTTTCGTTGTATCTCACTGGTTCTGACATGACGGAAATAACAGAGCTTTGCATTTGAAATATGGTGCATTCATATTTTTCCTGGTAGGTTTCATTGAACAAGGAATTAAAGTTATCTCTCGTTGCACATGACCCTAAGATACCAACTGTCAATCTGTTCATAGTTGCCCCCTCCTTGCTTTTTATATTATCAAAACAAGAAGAGGGTGAATATACTGTTTAGGCAACGAGATTGTTTGTAGATGTGATAGAATTACCACTTAAATCATTCAAATTAGATGTAGAACCTGATAATTTAAGGTCATTCATTATTATCACATTATTGTCACAACCTGAACCTACATATATACCGCTCACTGGTTTATTCGTTTGAGTCCCTGCTCTTATAACATTATTGACTATCCTGTTTGCATCAGAGTTAGTGACAATGATAACATTATGACTTCCGTCATTAGATTGGTTATTTGAAGCAATAAAGCAATCACTGACTGTTATGTTAGTTGCATTTGAAGCAATCTGCACCCCATGTCTGTTGTTCAAATGTATCTGGCAGCTTGATATTCTTACATCTTTTGTATCATGAACATAAATCCCATGCGACCCATTACCCTTAACAATACAGTCACTGATTATTACGTCTGGATGTTCAACGTTAACTCCATGGCCGGCATTATTATAAATATAATTGTTTGTGACGATTATTGAATAACCGTTGTTAAAGATTGTGATTCCATTTGTTGCTCCGCCTGTTATATTGTTTCCTTTAATAATACTTTGGCTCGAGTATGATGATTCAATGCCATTACCTGTACTTTGTTTAATATGATTATCCGTGATTGTGCATTCATAAGCGCCGTCCAGTTTCACCCCGCCTGTTACAGCAAGCATTTTATTACCGGAAATAACCGCTTTTCTGAAAATTAATGCATTCACAGCAAAATCTAAAGTAGTATCAAAGACATTATTTCTAACAACAATGAAGTCATGAAACACGCCAACATCAGTTACGTGTGTTCCTACACCGCGGCCAACATTATTGAAATAGCAGTTTTCAACGGTTACATTTTCGCAAGGTGTTTTGTCGTATGCCCCGAATAATGGAAATACATCATAACTCTTTGCTAAGTCAATTTGAACCGCCTCACTAAACGCTCGTGTGCCATTATGCGTGAAACCTTCGAATCTTGATCCGTGTATACGCACGTTTTTAGATGAGTTCATTTCGATATGGTGACCGTTGTATACGTTCTTTATAACCACATCAGCAATCTCGATATTCTTCCCATGCCCGAACGAAATTCCGTTGCAAGTTGTCGGCATTGCTGCGCCATCCAACTCGATAGTTCCGCCGATGATTTTTATATTTCCGTTTCCATTGTATCCGGTGAATAAATCAGTTGATTTACCGTTTGTTAAAACAGCGTAAACTGCGTTGTTTTGGCGCTTTAGCACCGCTTTTGGGTGCATTAATAACGTTGTGTCACTTGTAATTATGAGTGTTTTATCTATTAGATAAACGCCATCAGGTACGTAAATTGTGCCTTTTTTATTTAGTGCGTTCTGAATGGCATCTGCGTCAAGAGTCACTCCATCCCCTTTAGCGCCATATTCGCGCACATCTATCCAGCCCCGATTAACTTTGTCTTTTGCAGATAACAACCCAGGTAGTTCTGCTTTACTATCTGCTGCCATAGGTAAGTAGTTGTCAAGTAAGGCTTTTAATGTCGTGAATGCCTGACCTGTGTAATCGACCCTTGCCTGTGCTGCTTCGACTGATGAGTCGCCTTCTACAACGATGGTATCTAATTGCGTTTGAACGCTGTTCGCTTTCGTGACAGCATCCGTAGAATCTTTTGCCGCCTTATTTGCTTTGACAACAGCATCCACTGAATCGTCTATCGCTTGATTCACTTTTATATAGGCTGTTTTCCATTTTTCTAAAGGTATTAATTTGTTGCTCATTGTGTCACCTCCAAAATAAAAAGGACACCTGATGGCATCCGTTTATGTGTTGCTATTTATGTCGCGATATTCTCCAACCGACGTAATGATTAACCACCTTGCCTTACAATATTGATATTTTCAAACGTAACCCCACTGTAATTTCTGCCTAAATGAAGATATCCTTTCCGGAACGTTGTATCATTAATTGTCATAGTGTGCCCTGTGTCTGTTCGCGTGATAATAATTTGAGTCGCTGTTGCTTGAATCTTTATTGAAACCTGCTGACCAGCTGCAATAGCCGTTGTTGCAAGAGAAGTGCCTAACTGTGTTGCTGTGCTACCGTTGCGAAGAAATAATTCGATTGAGCCACTTTCGCGAATTAACAAGTTATACCCACTTGATGTATTGCCGCTGGTATTTTGGTCATCGAAGTAATCGTTCGGTGTACAAAAGACGATGCTGCCCCACCGAACACTGCTCACAGAACTAACAAGATTCATTTTTGCTGAAAGTGTAAATGCCGAACTTAACTCTCCTGCCCATCCTTGCATACAGAAATCTCGTAGTGTTCCGCCATCTGTCCAACCAAATTTATTCGGGCTGACAAACTCGCCGCGATTGCCCCCTAATACTCCGTTACCATCGACAGGAGGTTGAAACATGCCGTGTGAAAACACCTGGTCACGAAACGAATCCCATTCGAGTACAGGAGAAGCGCCTTTTACCCATAATGGATCGTCCGAGAAAAAGCCGTGTACACCCATGTTTAAGTATTTCGTGTGTTCGTACCGCCTGTTTACTGTATACATGTAAACCTTTAAACCAGCGTTTATACAGCTAGTGACATAGGAATCTGGCAAAGTAGTCGATAGTCCGACATGCTTAATCCCCCATCCTAAGATAGTAGCCGGGGTCACATCGTCACTTGCTTTAAGATAGATAACCGGAATTTTTTTGCTGATTGCATAAGTTAAATCAGGCGCACTGAATGATTGAATAATTACATTGTCTTGCAGATTGTATTTGATCATCGTATCAACGAGTTTTGTATTGATGCCCGCGCCTTTTATTTCCGGAGCATATACAACCTTGTTGCCGAACTCGCGTAACAAGTCCTCGAACAATACAGGCGTCCCTGCCCATCCAGGCAACAAGTCTATTACAGCGCTTTTAAATCCCATCGCTGAGTAATAGTCGATTGACCCCGTTTTGTTTGTTGTCCGTTCCATCGTATCATCATGATGTACAATTAAAGTTCCGTCCGTTGCTTGCCTAACGTCCATTTCGATTACACTTAAGCCCATGTTTACACACCCGCGATAAGCCTCTTGACTTGATTCCGGGAAGATATTTTTGGCACCTCGGTGTGCGAAATAAATGGGCTCCTGCAAATCTGAAAACTTAATACCGCTTAGCTTTTTATTAACGCCATCAATATTAAGAGAAATATTACTAACTTCATCTTTTGTCGCCTTTTCAGCCAACTGTGCAGTAGTCTCATTGACCGCCGCAACCACACTATCTTTGTTTATCGTCTGTAAATTGCTTAGCGCGCCGATTTTATTATCGAGTACACTTACATCAGTACCAACCAATCTATCTGCTTCGCTCTTCGCATAATCCCCTTGGGTCTGTGCATGCGATGCCGCTGCGTTAGCTGTTATTGTTGCTGCCTGTGCATCTGTTGCCGCCATTCTCATTGTCGCAACTTGCGTGTTAATATCCGCTTTAAAATCCTCGATAAGCGATACATTTAAAGCAATCGCTTCCTCAGCCTGTGTTTCGCTCATAGGGTCAAGTGTTCGTTCTATAACAATGCTTAGAAATCCCTTCCGTGGATAGTGTCGTATCGTTCCATCCGCTAACGTGACATGAAATTCACCGACATAATTTCCGACATAAAGTGAATCAGCAGCATTAAACACGTATACAAGAGAATCGCCAATGATATCAGCATCTGCATTGATATACGTCTTGTCACCTGAAGTCATGACAAACTTTGCTGTTGCGCCTGTTAAATCTTCCGGCAATCCGTTTGATGTAGTCGGCATATACTCAATACGGTCGTTTGTATCATTTCGCTTAAAAAACGTAACCATATACGCCCCTCCCATCTATATATATTGACTGTAAAATTTAAACGATATATTCACGCTTGTTCCTGTGATGGTCACGTTATTTTCACCCGGTAGCAATTCAATAAAATCACCAGTCATCAGCGATAATGAATTAACTCCGTTTACCTTGACCGTGTAAAACTCTCCGTTAACTTCTACGATGTTTGCTGACTCATTTAGTGTAAATGCCTTGCCGTTTGCCGAAACCGTTACAGCACTGTGCAGTGAGCTGATAAACATTGTTGGGCGAACAGCGATACTACCGTCATTAATAACTGTAATTGTCTGCTCTCCATTAGTGGTAAATTCGTACTCCGCTCCGATTGTAAAGTCACTCATGACAGGTATGTCGGAATCGACTGCGATTTCATCAGCACTGACCAAGAATTTTGCGTAAGGTTTGTGAGCAACAAAAGACAAATCAAATTGTCCTGTGTCCATCATCCTTTTGATGTCAATCTTCCCATCAAGTTTAACTTCATAAAACTTATCTGGCTCGTAATCAAACGTAAGCTTTATTGTTCTTGGCTTACCATACGGATCCAATAAAAAAGCCACAAGCGCACGTAATTTGCGTTGTAGCTCGTATCTGTCATATTCAATCATTGCAAACGGCAGCTTAAATTGTCGTGAACCCCATTCAGAGCCAAAATCCCATTGCCCGTCCATGCCAGGGATAGTCATTGCCTTTTCTCTCATTTCAGGGGTCATTGGGTGGTAATGGTCTTTCAAAAACAGCAATCCGAAATGACTTGGTGCATATTCGTCAAGTGTTATCATACCATCACCACCCCTTTGCTCCTTGCTGCTTTTACTGTTAAATCACGTAACTCTTGAGCGATTTTCTTGATATCCACTTCTTCTCTGACGATGAATGTCGCTCCGCTCATCATGCCTTCGAAATTGATTGTATTACCCATCATTTGCTTTGTTTCACTGGTTGTATCAACCTTTGAACCTCTCGGCAGGCGCACTAGTTCTGGGCCACGCTCACCGACCATTGTCAATCCGCCGGGTGCGAAGTTTGTACCTGTCGCATACCAGTCTACACCAAGAGACGGCATTGCTTTAAGCCAGTCCTTTGGATTCATTGACCAGTTTTTAACCTTGAAGTGTGGCATTTTTATGTCAGGGAGTTTCAATTTCATATTTCTAAAAAATCCTTTGATTTCTTCGACAAATCCCTTAACGGCATTCTTTGCAGTCCTAACCGGGTTCATGATCGCATCTTTCACTTTTCTGAAGATTGACAGTGCATTGTCCAGCACTTCACCAAATCGAGTTTTGATGTTGGAAACAAATGGGCCCATTGTATTCTTAACTGCAGAAATCATGGAGTTCCAAATGCCAGTTCCTTTTGACCGCAAATTGTTAAAAGTGGATATAATGTTATCTCCCCAACCCTTAAACATGTTTACGATGTCATCAACGAACGACCTGAATGAGCTAATACCCGAAGATATAAAGGATTTGATACCACCAAGGAACTTGCCAATCATCAAGAGATTGAATAAATTCCATAAAAATTCAAACGCTCCAGAGAATAATTGTTTTATTCCTTCCCACATCAAAGAAAAATCACCAGTAAATAACCCGGTGAATATTTTGATAACCCCCATTATGATGTCAAGCGCTCCGGATATAATCCCTTTGATATTCTCCAAAACTGTTTGTATGACCAATTGGATAGCCGGCATAAAAAAACTGATGATTGATGCGATCATACTCCATGCATTTTGTACAGCTTCGACAATCTGAGCACCGTTTTCATCCCAAAAGGCTTTCAGTTCCCCGAATTTTTCTTTCACAAAGTCAATTGCATCTTTTAAAATTGGCAGTGCAACATCTTTGATGGATTTAAATATCTTGCTAAATGACTCACCAACGTTCCCGTCACCAGAGAATGCACTCTTGACAAAGTCCTTATATTCTTGTATGCCGTTTTTTACTGCACCAAATGCCCCGCTAACACCGTCCGTAAACCCCTTGATGTTATCAGCCATCCCAGGAGGGAAAAGACCAGCAATTGCACCTTTTAAACCACCGTCTTTCAAATTGGAAAGAAATTTATCTAAAACAGGCATGACATCTTCGAGCACGCCTTTCATCTTTTCGAAAGCGCCTTTTGTCAGTTCTCCACTAATCATCTTCAAGTTATCTTTAAGTGTGGAAATCATACCAGTAAAGGTTTTACTTTGTTTTTCAGATGACCCTTCCACACCTTTAGCGATATTATCAAATGATTTTAGATATATATCAGAAGTCAATTTCCCTTCACTAGCCATTTTCTTTACATCAGCGACAGTTATGCCTAATTGGTCCGATATCGCTTTGTAAATCGGGATACCACGGTCCTGTAGCACGTTTAAATCCTCGGTATAGGCTAACCCTGCTTGGCGCACTTGTGACATTTGACGGGTTAATTCCTGAGCTTCTGCAGCAGGAATGTTGAATGCACCGGATACATCAGCAACCTTGGTTAATTCGTCAAATAAGGCTTTGCCTTCGAGTCCGGCATTGTGCATGTACTTTGCCATCATATCGACTTGTTCCGTCTCAAATTGAGTCGTCTTGGCGAATGTCGCAATCTCTTTCAACATATCCTTAGCTTTTCCTTGTGTGCCTAAGAGTGTGGTCCATGCTACTTGGCTGTTTTCTATCATCGAATTGTAGTCAATCCCGACTTTACCGATGATGCCCGTTAGTGTCACCAGTCCAGCTCCGGCCGCTGTAGCCCCAGCTACCACCGCACTTCCCATTAATGACCCGGCCTTACCAAAGAAACCACCGATTTTACTACTTGTTCCCTCTGCTTTTTTATCAATGTTATCTAGCCCGCGTCTCGCTTCCTCATCACGCAGTGCAACCGTTCCCCATAACTTAAACAGTTCCAAATTCTCACCTTCTTTCGAGGGCAAACAAAAAGCGCACTAAGTGCGCCCCATGCTTTTTAATATGTTTTCTGCATCTTGCAAGATTTCTTCCTCTGTTAGCCCAACTGAAGTTTTCGGATCACTTGCTGCTTTCTTTAACTCCCTAAGATACACGTTAAATGGCTGTTTTTTCTGCGCTTCTGTATCTAAGGTGAGCCAGTATTCCCACACTGTTTCCTCTAATTCCTTTTCTCTAGCCTTGCTTAATAGCTTTAAAAGCTTCTTAGGCTTCAAACGATACACAATATCCATGCCCTTATACCGCTTTAAAAGGAAGTCGAGTGTTTCGTAGTGGTCTACTGTTTTAGAAAGGAGAAAAAATCAAGTGAATCCTCGTCTTTCGCCAGTTCTTTCAGCACCACTAATGGAGTTGAAATAGGCATTGTCTTTACGTTTTCCGGTTTAACCCCGATTAATGATGCTATCAGCTCGGTGAATTCTTTATGGACCTTATAATATTTTTTCGTTAAATCAGTGATAACCTTTAAAAAAACAGCTGTACCTAAGCTCTCTAACTTTTCCTTATTCTTCTTAGATGCTTTCACTAATTCTTTGGCTTCTGTTTCATATTTAGCAAGATCAAAATCTGTTTTATCCAAGATCATAGAAATGATTTCAGTATCATCGAAATTCAATCCCCTAACCTGATATTCCTTTCCTTTGATCTTTACAGTGGAAATCACTCGAATCTCTTTATCCATTCATCACACCGTCGCTTTCGGGAAATAGATTTTCACTGGCAATACACCTGTAGTTGCTTCATCAGGTCCGATATGAGCTGCAAATTTGATTGGCAATACTGCTTCTTTCTTATCCTCTGGTTTAAGGTTAAGCCCTTCGATAGATAGAGCGTTTTCGAGGATAATTACAACAGGTTTAGAACTACCTGACACACGTCCGACATAAGCGATATTATCGAGGTAGTCTGTTGCCTCAATTTTTCCCTTTGGGGTAATCACATCATAATTCGTATCCGATGTAAGCGTTGAACCTGCGATCGCCAGTTTAAGATTGGCTGCTGTTTGTTCCAATAGATTGACAGTCAAGACCGCTTCTTCGCTGTCAACGACTTGCAATCCTTTAACGCGGCCTTTTACTCCATCAATTGGGATTGGACGGATTTCTTGCGAGTAGGAAAACTCGTTGCCGCCCTGTGTTGCTCCCAGCGCTTCACCCGAGAATATGCCAGTTGCTTCAGCATACGTGACATTTTTATAAATCGCTCCGGCATCCAATAGGAGGTGGTCCGGCACACTTGCGTTATAGCCAATTGTTTTTACTTGTTCTATTGCCATGTATTTCACTACCTTTCATATTGTTTGACTGTATATTGTAGTTGCCTGCGCTTAATACTTGTATCTTCATCTGGTATCATAAGTCGGTTTTCACGTTCGAACATGAGGAATTGGTTCATATCCGTCACCCTGAGCCTGTAAAGCAGTTTATCAACTTGGCTTGTGAGGTTTTCTAAGGCTGTTGTATCTGTCCTGTTATCCCATATGTCAATGATTAAGGAGTAATCTTGCCTATCATTTTCTACATTCAGACTGTCAGGCAATTTAAAGACGATATAAGGGAATTTAGGTGGTGCGAGTGTAATACTGTCTTTCTCTGGCGCTTGCTCGAAATAGACAGGCTTCTGCGCTTGAGAAAGCAACGTGAAAAGATATTTTAGTAGATTCATCATAGGCGCATCAACTCGCCGATCAGATTCTTAATCCGAGAAACGTTTTCCATAACAGAACTTCTTAGCCAAGGTTGAGAACGCTGACGAGAACTACCTTCATGCACCCATAAGCCATAGTCCGTGCTGTTGCCGATAAGCACCTTTTGTTCTTCCGATACAACTTTATAATCGTTAGAATCCCTCAACTCCCCTGTTTTTACAGGAGACCGCGCCTGAGCTTCACTCCTGACAAACTCCCCTACTCCGGTCAACGCCCTTTCTTCTGCATCATCCAAGGCTCTCAACACACTTTGAAGGTTCGACTTATGCTTAATCATGTAACCGCCCCCTTGTATTCGAGTAGAATTTCCAAGTGACGGTCCATGTTCATCGGATTGTCCACGTTCTTTATGTCGTATTGCTCATTGTTGAGGAGTACCCGGTCATTCTCGGTAATGTCAGCAATGTCACCAATTAGAATATGGGTTGAGCCTGGGAAGGTTTTGTCTGCTTTCACAAACTCATTGCCGCTTAACTGATCGAGTGCTGTACCGTAATTTTCAATATGATTCGTCCACGTTTCGATATAACCGCCAAATCCATTCGATACGGTCGTCACACGCTGGATTGTCACCATGTTAACCGCCGCCTTAAGCCTTTGGTGATTGATTTAGGATAATCCTCACTAAACGTAGCAGAGTAGCGAGAAAGGCTTTCAGCGCTTACTCCAGCCTTTTGGTTGAGGTTGTATTCAATCATCTTGGTTGCGATCAATTCATATCCAGTTGGATAACCATCAACATAATCATTGTTGCAGTATCCTTTGATCCAATCCTCGACCAACAGTATTAATTCGGTTATACGCTCGTCTTTATTTGTCCCGCTTATCCCTAGGACGTTTTTTGCTTTTTGGAGTGTCGTTATTGACATCTTTCACACCCTCTTTCATGAAAAAAGAGAGAGTTTATTTTCCCTCTCCTTCTCCCCCTTCTATTTCCTCTTCTACTTCTTTTTCTTCTCCCTCGCACACTTCAAACCCTAATTTTTTCAGCAATTTTTGTTCCTTCTTATCTTTTGTTTCCAATACACCATCTTCAAACTTCCCTAATAGAGTATTAGTTTCAGGATTCCAAACTAAACCAGCGCCTTTAAATTTCATGTTTCATTCCTCCTATTTCATTAATCCAGCATTTTTAAGTTTTAATAATAATGCATTAAAATCTGTTTTCAATGTTGCTACATCCGCAGCTGCACTATCTGCTTGTGTTGGCATTTGAATGACTTCTTTTAAGGTCTTATCAATACGAACATCGTCCTGCAATTTACCCATTCTATTCCCTCCTCAAATAAAAAAGGTAGAGGAAAACCCCTACCTTTTCTTTAAGATGTTGCTAGTCCTGTGATAGAACCGTGTAGTGAAGCATGACCATGTGCCAAACCAATTTGGCCGAAGATTTGTCCTTCTTCTGCAGCTCCTTTTTTTCCTAACTCTTCATAGAAGAAATTACCTTTACCTGGTACAGGTTGGAATACTGGGGAAATTTCGCTCATTTCGAACAAGCCGATTGAAGATGCTGGAACCATACGGTCAAGCACAATCCCGATGTTCCCGAAATCTGTTTCGATTTGTTTGATATTGACTCCGCCGACATTACGATCTTGTGGAGCATAACCGTAAACTTGAGACAGCTTTTGTTTTTGGAATCCGTTTGTGAACAGTACCATGTTTTGGAATTTAGCACCGTTATTAAACATTTGGAGCAATAAAGCATCTACTTTCGCTTTATCTAACGCAGCTCCTGCAGCCGCTAATGTGTTAATAGTCGCAGCAAGAGCAAAAATACCGCGTGTTTTATTTGCTACGTTTGCCGCTGTAGCAACCTGATACACACCATTAAGGAAAGTAAAGTTAACATCACGCGCAATTTTTTCTAATTTACGCGCGATTTGGAAATCCTTCTCTGATGGTGCATTATTTTGCTGCCCTTGTGTGTTTAATCCTGATAGACGGCCGCCATTGGACTGTTTCGCATAAGAGATAGAAATCGTTTCTTGGAAAATCTGTGTTACGTTAGTTGCTTGACCGCGGACAATTTCCTCTGCAGTTGGCGCAGTTAATGATGCTGTTTCGGTGATAGCTGGCTGTGCTGCTGTTGGTAAATCGTAATCAGAATAAGTCGGAAATTCGAAGTTGGCAGTTTGTTTACCACCACCAGATAGACCACCGATCATAGTTAAGAATGGTGTATTGACTTGTGAAGCTGTGAAAAGTTCTCCTGCGTAGTTTGGCAAGTTCCAAGTTGTTCCTGTTCCATTTACATTTGCTGGCATATATTATTCCTCCTATTCTTCCCCTTGGAAGATTCTATTTTTGATTGATATTGCTAACGGCATATTCCCAGTGCTTACCGCTTTTTCGTACTCTGTTTGAAGATTGGTTTGGTTTGCTGGTGGCGTTGGGTCATTGTTTGGCATTCTGCCCTTCAGTCCTGGTTCTTCAAACAAATAAGACTTGGATTCTTTCAACGCTTTAAGCGCATCGTCCAAGCCTTTCACCGCTCCATCATCTTGCAGCTCCAGTCCATCCTTTTTGATGAACGCAAGCACATCGTTTGCATCCTTCGCGCCCTTTGCTGCCAGTTTGATAGCTGTATTCAGTTGTGTTTCCTTGTATTTCACTTCCCAATCGTCATTGGTTTTTTGCAGACCTGCAATTTTCGCTTCGAGTTCCTCATTGCCTTTAACTGATGTTTTCAGCTGACCTATTTGTTCGTCACGCTGCTTTAATTCGGCTTTGAGATCCTTGACTTCTTCGTTTTTCTCGTTGAATTTCTCTTTCGGCAACCAATTCCCATCATTCACGACCGCAAGCTTCTTATCTCCTGCTTTCTCGATGACTTGATTGTATAGGTCTTCACCTAATAATTCTTTTAAATCCATTTATATTCTCCATCCTTATTAGTTTTTTTGGCGTGTAACCCTCCACGCTAAGGAATGCGTTTCTTTATGGTGTCTAACCTTTAAAAAGACACGAAAAAGCACTTTTTAAAGCGCCTTGTTTAAACCGTTGCTATTCTGTTTCCTCTGTTATCATGACTTCATATCCATCCTTGACTATAGCTTTGTTATCCGCAACTGAAGCGATAAGCTCATGTGTTTCCTTATTGTAAATGGTAACGACTTTCATATCGTCGCCCCTCTTCTTGCTTCTATTTTCAACTTATGGTCTAACTTCTTTGCAATTTCGTTGATATCTACTGTAGTAGTTACTGCTCCACATTTGAAAAACATGTCTGTCGATGTCTTGGATTTAACATTCAATTCTCTGAACCTATGAATTTCTTCCGGTGTACCATTTACCATTAAACCGTCAATCGTTGCTATCATCTTCCCACTCCTCACTTTTAACGACATTCAGCAAGCCGAAAAAACTTATTCCATACCGTCAATAACGATTTTCGGGCCACCAAAGTACAGTTTGTTATCCTTCAAAACTTGATATAGCACAATACTCACTCGATTTACCACGTCTTCGTCCTGTTCATTGAATCCAGCTTCGTTAAAACAAGCGTGTAGCATTTCATGGACAAGTGTTTGCTCTTTTTTAGTTTCTGATAAACTATTTAATATTTCGATTTTGCTAGCACTATAACTACAGGAACCAGCGTAATTAACACTGCCATCAATAATGACATTTTCAACTTCAACCACTTTATATTCCACACCAGCCACATTCACTTTGCTCGGTATCATCATTTCACCCCACGAAAAAAGACACCCGAATGGATGCCTTAATCTTGATTATTTAAAAATCCTTTAATATCAAATTCTCGTCCTAATAACTTTTGCAATTCAAAACGAATTAAATCCTTTGTGTGTCGATTTGTATTTGGGTCATTATAGACACGCTTAATAAGAAGTAAAACTTGTCTCGGTAACCCAACATCCTTTAAGTCAATGACAAATGGACTACTTTTATTCTTAGAAATACGCATCACCCCTCTAAATCAAATATTGTTTTAATCTTATGAAATTGATTTAATTTTTCTGCTGTTTTATCCTCGTGAAAGTCAGGATGAAGTTCATTTCCATCTCGGTATACCGATAAAACACGTTTATCGTTTTCCCAAATATTCAATACACTATCTTCATCTTTTTTGAATGTTTCTATAGCCTTTTGCTCATCATGGGTTGCGATTTCTAAACCAGTTTCATCATAATACACATGCGTTACTGTATAAATTTTCGTAGTCATCATCCCTCAATATTGGATTTTTTCCACTCTTCATAAGTGGTGTACTTGATTACCTTCGTCTTGCCATCCTCGCCCCTTGATGCCCTCACAGTTGGCTCATAACCATCAATAACGCTTATATAGGTGCATCGGCAATGAATATTTTGCCCTGCCGAATTGTGCCCTACAAAGCTTCCTGGATACATTGCTTCTGCTCCGTTGTTCTTGAATGGTTCGTCAATGTTGACTGTTTTTCCATCAAGTTCCTGGTGGTTTCGGCGAGTTTTTTTATCAAGAGTAGATACCCATTTCTTTTTTAATCTTATGCCCTTTGCTTGGGCTAGTTTCATGGAATCATAGCGCCCTGCATTCTTTACACGGTGACTTTCAGTTTGTGCTACTCGAATCGCCTTGGCAGCATCACCCTCGAATGTTTCTTTCAAGCGTTTCGCCATCTTTTGATACGACTCACCGAGTATTAAACCTTGTGTTAATTCCTGCTTCACTGAGTATATCAGATTTACCCTATTCTTTTCCAGTCGTTCAGTAAGGGTCAAACCGCTGATTGGATTTTGTACGGATGCTATCACTGTATCATTACTGACAGGCATATAACCAATGCCCCCTATTTCGCTGTAGGAAGCCGTATCAAGCGCATAACCAGTTGAGTAATAGGATAACTCATAAATATCTTTCAAGCCTTGTTCGAGTGTTTTAGCGTTCTTTCCGGTTAGCTCCATTAACCGCTTCTTCATCTCTTCTTCGATAGTCATCATACGGTTATATTTCTGCATCTCAACGTATGATAGGCCATCAGCCGTACCATATTCATAATAAACCTCGGCCATGTAAGCCCTGACTTCTTTCAAGGCAAGAGAATAAGACTTAATCAGTTCTTTTTCGGTTAGTTCAGCTAATTTTTCGGCTTGGGCATCGAATTGTTTAAGATTGTTTTCCAGGCTCATTGTTGTTCACCTTATTCTGTTTGATTGGAGTTTCAAGGTCAACGTATGCCTCTTTTTCTTCCTCAATCCTTTTCATTTCCTGTTGCAAGTCATCCACCCAAGGGTGATTCGCAAGGATGGTTTTCTTAGAGATAATCCCCGCGCTCTTTTGAGCAATGTCAGCAATTTCAAGCTCATTCACCATCATAGTGCGCTTGAACGTGAAATCAACCTCTTTGTAGTCGAATTCACCTTTGCCTGATATACTCAGATATTCGCAAAGAAACCACATCAACTCTTGTAATGCTGGTCTGAATTTACGCTCTAGCGTGCTTGCTTTCAGATCGAGGAGTGAATACAAAAATTCAAGTGCAATCCCCGATGGGCTATTCCCAAACTTATCCGTGCCAACATCTACCCCAAAGCCAAATGTGAATATCGACTCTCTCAGCCTGTCTAAATGGCTGTCAATCGAAGCAATAGGCATTTCCTGTTTAAGTGTGTCCACTCCGCCTTCTGAATCGACTTTGATTGTTTTGTAGTATCTTAGATTTCTTTGGAACTCACCTAAATCAGTACCATCATAGCCCTTTAGAATAGTGATAAGCTCCTGGATTTCATCAAGCGTATTCTGATTGTCGGATACACGTTTATCAAACGAGTCAATCGACTGCTTGTAATACGCTAAATCGCCTTTCTCCTGCTCGTTGTTGCGAAACTTAATGAAAGGTACTCTGCCCCAACCATAACCTTTCATATTCTTTCCTGCGCCGTAATAGAAGTGTGATTGCGGATTTTCCTCTACTGACGGATCAGGAATGTATTCACCATTTGATTTTACATAGAACCAAACTTGTTTGTCATCCGATAACTCTACACGGATTGTTTCTTCGTCAACCAATACATGAGGATAATACCGGATCATGTAAGCGAGTTTTCTATTCCGTTTATCCGCATAAACAGGAATACATTGTTCGGCAGGGATCTGCATGAAATCAAACTCGCCATCTTCATCAATGAAAGGGTGTAACCACTCTTTCCCCTTGTTCGACGCTGCAACGACTAACTCATTCGCTGTGTCATCCCACTTCTCGCCAAGGTATTCGTTGATAAACTCGGTTAGCTTTTCATCATCGGCTGAGAAGTTGATTGGCTGACCGACAAGGTAAGCTGCTTTCTGATCTACGAGAAGCTTATGCCACCCGTGAGGGATTTTGTTGTTTGTTTTTTCATTGTCAACAATCTTTACATCGTCTACAACGGCATATTGTACACGCTTGGTGATGTCATTCTCATTCTCGTAATACCTGACACCTTCCGCCATTTTAGATGTGTCGTGATTGTCGATATACTCTTTAATAAGCCGTTGATGCGCTGTTGCTGAGTCTTTTTGCATTTGCGCTGCGAGTTTTTCTGTTTCTGTTGGTGTGTTCGGGTACATATTCTCACCTACCTTAAAATTGAAATGCTGCTTTGTTTCATATCGTCCTCAAAGGCGTACCTGGTGGCGTCTATTGTGTGATTGTCTTTATCCTCTAACTTCGCTTTTGGATTACCGTCTTTATCAGTCTGGTAATCAATGTTCTCAAACTCTTTCGCTATGTTCGGTGTACGCTTCGGATCTATAATGATTTCCTCTAAGTCATCCAGCCACTTTTCACCATACTCAACACTACCCGGGCCTTTCCTGGCTCCTTTTGTCCTCACTCCATACGATTTCATTTCTGCAATGGATTTTGGTTCTGCTGAGTCGGATGTCGTGTTGGTATCATGATAGCTTTTTTTCTTTCTCCATTCGGCCGCTTCTCTGTTGGAGATTTTCACCCCATACAGTTCGTCCATGGCATATATCTTTTTCCTCGTCTTGTCGTAATGCCATCTAACGAACGAATAAGGGTCTGTGGCATATCCCCAGTCTTCACCCTGACGGATATTATCAAATGATTTGATTTCTTCGTCTGTAATTGTTCTGAATTTCAGATTATCGAACGGTACAACACCAGAACCGATTGCCTTACCGAGATATTCCCATTCGTACCTGAGTAAGTTTCGCTCTTTTGCTGCTTCTGCTTCTTCAATGAACTGCTTGGCAATAAAAGGATTATCTAAATAAGTGGAATGGTGAACGAAAGTGTTGTCCGAGACAAACTGAGTTTCATATTTCTTGTTCACCCATGATTGCTTTCTTTTTGGTGGGTTGTAAGAGTAAAAAAATTTATAAAAAAGACCATCGTCCAATTCTCCGCGCAATAAGGAGTTGGTGATGGTAGTTACTTCGTCTTCTGTTTTGAATTCAGCTAATTCCTCTATCCAAGCGATAGCAAACGGGAAGTTAGCCGATTTCAATGATTTAATCCGTTCTGGTTCCTGTGCCCCTCTGAACACCATGTAATTCCCTCTGGGGATATAAGTAATCCGCATAGGTGATTTATTCACCTTGAACAAATGGCTTATGCCCTGCTCGCTTATCGCCCATTTGATCTGCTCGAAAATAGACAGTTCGATCGTGTTATCTACTTTTCTGATACCAACGCCGTTAACCGGGTATCTCATAAGCAATTGAACAATGATATGAGCAATATCTGAGGACTTACCAGAACCACGGCCGCCTTTGCAGACGATGTTCAATATTTTCGGATCTAGCGCCACTCTCCAGACAGTAAAGAATGCTTTCGGGATGAATTCGGATAATTTACGTTTCATCCTCTTCACCTATATCGTCAACGAATGTGACAGCTCCCTGAACATCGACAGTTTGTTTGTCTGTCCACATGGCGTAGCGCTTGCCAAGAAGTTCAGCCGCTTTATTCGCATCAGATAGCTTAGATGGAATTTCAACTATCTCAGAAACTTCCTCTTCAACAGTTTGCTTCTTCCCATCTTCATACCAACTTCGACTTCTTCTTAAGGTAACAACCTGGTGTTCTTTTTCTTCTCTTCGCATTACCTTAGTAAGATAACGCAACACTTCATCTTGCTTCGCGATCTGTTCATCTTCTTTTTCAGCCATTCTTTCATCAATAAGTTTCTTAACCGAGTAATTTGCGAGTAATTTCCTTGCATTTGCTTCTGCTACTTGTCGGCTTGTGGCTTTATAGCCTGCATCAATATAAGACTGAGTCGCATTCCCTGTCTCAATGTAGTAATCAGCAAAACGCTTTTGTTTTTCTGTTAGTTTCATTACATCCTCACCGCCTCCTAATAGTTCCTTTACATCCTTTAATCTTCTTAATATTTAACATGTAAGACCACTCCAAAGGTACATAAAGCTGCCGTTTACAATCTAAACATTTATACTCAGCTCCACCTGTACTAGAGGTTCCTATATTCACATAGCGGTGATTTCTAAACTTAGATTTAATCCACTGCATCATCATTTATTTGTTACCGCCCCGTGTCGATTTCGTTTATACGTCTGCTTGTTCATTCCCATTAATTCTTTTATATCCTTTTCGCTTAGGTGTTCTTTTTTATTAGGTGACTTATCCTGTTGCTTATTCTCTTTCATAAACATCACCTCTTTATAATCATAAAAATGCAACCAATGATGCTTAGGCCTGTCAGAGTTATCAGCTCTGCCCCTTAGCAAGTATCCCTCTGCAGCGGCATTGGTTACATTTGTATAAGCATAAAAATAGACGATACATGAGCGGCAGGAATCGAACCTGCCACATACGGTTTTGGAGAACGTCTCGCCACCTTGGTACATGCCCATAAAAAAGCGGCCCTGCATAGTCGCAGTGCCGCTTTACTAATTCAAATACACCTGAGATAAGGTGTTTCCGCACCTTATAAACTTCTTACAATACAATAATATCACGGTTTTTAAGCCCGAAAGTGCAATTATAGTGCATAATTGAATCGGACTGCGAAGTTAATCTATCTTCCAAAATCCTTGATTAATTTTATTTTCAATTCCTTCTAAAGCCTCTAATCTTCCGTTATGATAAGACACTTCGTTATGTTCATCTCGGTTATTTGCGTCAATAATCCACGTTTTGATTTCCTCGATTTGAAGTCTTAGATTTTTCAAAATTTGTTCCCTATTCATTTCTTCACTCCTTTTGCGTCTAAGTTTTCGTCAAATATGACTTTTCCAACGTTTGCAATTGCACATTCCCACCTAAGTGTGTATTACTTAATAATTCTTGATAGCTTTCTAATAGTCCATTCTGCGATTTTAAAAATTCCCATCCTACCTAATATAATAGTTAAATGTCTTTTTAATCTTTTCACCTGAAAATAAAGAGTATCATGCATTTCAAACCGCCCTTTCCTTCGCAATTTATTCGAAGTATAACACTAAAGCCTTAAGCTAATTGGCATTGCTTTTTCTAATGCTTCATCTTCGTCTTTTGCTTCAACCTTAATGATAACAGTAGTTCCGTCAATAAATTTTACCTCAACATCATATTCATTCATCCGTTTATCTCCTTTATTTTTCGTTATACTTTATGTCAATTATTCATTACCGCCATCCCAACACTTCACCTACTGCATAGACAATTTCATCTCGCCAGTTAAATGCTTGTCTTCTGCTGACATGTAGTCCTTCAGCTATCCCTTCCCATGTTAAGGTCTGTGGTCTTGTCCAATACTTTAACCTCACCAACTTTTGATAATCCTCTGGCAAGCCTGTAAACACCTTCTCAATGGCGTGTGCCACTTCTTCCAGCCTTACCAACTTCTTATGAGTCGCCAACCTTGTACCGATATTCTCTGTTGGTGATGACGGAAGAGAGCTTCTTCCCCCACCTACATTCTCGTCATCGTTTTCATTTGTGAACATGATGTTCTTCCGCAGGAATTCAATTTCCCTCAATGTATCTTGATAGCTGTATAACTCTGATTCTATATGTTTAAAAGTGGCTTTTTTCAGTTTTACCAATGCTGACATTCCTTATCCCCCTTTACTCGTTCTCCGCTAACACTTTGCACTGCTCGCAAACTTCATAATTAACATCATGGTATTCTACTTCTGTTTTCGCTTCGTTTACTTCGCACAACTCACAATATTTCATGGTTACTTCCTCCTTTAGGTTCTACCAATCACTCTGCACCTTCGCGACTGTCTGCAGCACGCTCGCTTCTGTCCTCGTCTGTTTCATTGACTCCAACCCCGACAAATACATTTCTTTCGCTATATCCCGTTCCAGTCTCAGCTGTGCTATTCTCTCTTCACCCTTCGCCAAGTCGTTGATAAGGGTTGCAGGAAACCCCTCACTCTTAAGCTTCAAGATCTCCTGCCTTAGTGCCACCTTGTAATTCCGTTCCGCTTCTGCTTTGGCTGTGGCTAGGCTGAATATTTGCTTTGATGCTACATTCAGCCTTTGTCTTACTTCCCGCATCTCTGCTATAACAGAGGATAGTTCTATTTGGTTGGTCATTTACTCGCCTTCTTCAACGTGAATAGTGAAGTTTGTGAATTTTGCTTCTCCTTCACATTCATCAACAATAATCTCGGCTAATTCTTCCTTCATGGCTTCAATACGTATTTTTCTTTCATTTTCCGACAACGCTTCGTATGCTTCTGTTTCATGTTTAGGCATATTTATTTCAAATGTGAGCGAGGTAATTATTTTCATTTATCCATCAGCTCCTTGAACTTATCTAATGTCATGCACACAATCCATTGCTTGTTATCCGTCCTAAGTGCTACCGCATCCGGTTTTTCTCTTTCATCCTCTATCCAATCGTAAAGCTGTTTAAATCCTGATTTCCGGCGTTTTACTTCCCACGCTAACCCTAACCCTATAACATCATTTGCGTATCCTTCCTGTGCCCCTGACAACGGTACACGAAGACCGCCTATCAACTTAGCAAACTCCCTTTCGGCTGACTGCCCTTTCCTTCTCGATTTCAACCCGCTCATTTGCTTCTCCTGTCGTCATATATTTCCTGCAGCTTGTCCGGCTCCAGTGATTTCAGATATTCATAGCTGTAACTGGTGATCATGCTTAGTATGGAGATTAGTTCGTCCTTTTCCATCAGTATCCACGCTCCTGTCTTGCATGATTCTCTGCATTTTTCTCGAAATAGGCTTGTTCTACTTCTTCCCAGGTAAAGCCGAGCATTTGTCCGAGCCTTACGTATTCAATAAACAATTCTTGCCATTGCCCAAATTCATAAGTTTCGAGTTGAGCTAATTGAAAGATAAGTATGAAATGGTCAGTAACGTTTGGCTCATCGCCACAATAGATTTCTGCAAACTCGCAATCACCTGATTCAGGAATTTCTAACTCAATCCCTAACTCCAAAATAAAATGCAATCCGTCCACGTATTCTTCAAGGAGTGGGTTTTTCTCAACCCACCGATTCCCACCATTACACTCGCAATCATACTTTAGGTACTTCCCTTTCACTCTTGGCTTCTGGTCCTTGCTCCAAAACTTGAACCCCCGCCACTCATTCGCGCATTCGCCCAACTCAACCAGCAATGCCAATATCAGCTTGTCAAACCTGTCCGGCTCATTATAGTCAATTCGGTCACGTAAGACTTTTTGCGCTTCGAATAGTCTTTTAAGATTCATCCTCCGTACACCCTCTCATCCAATTCCTTTAATGCTTGCATTCTATATTCAGTAAACCGGGCCAAGAAGAGTAATTGGCCCAGTGTGCAGTTTTTAAGATTCATAGTTTCCTCCTAAAATGGCAAGTCATCATCTGAGATATCTATGTTGCCACCGCCTGCAAACGGGTCATCATCCACTCGTGTGTTCTGTGGTGCTCTCTGTTGCCCCTGTGCGCTTTGGTTTTGGTTTCCGTTACTTTGCTTCGGCTCTAGGAATTGAACGCTCTCTGCAAGGATTTCTGTCACATACACACGCTTTCCGTCATTCCCTTCATAGTTGCGTGTCTGGATTCTTCCGTCCACTCCAGCAAGACTTCCCTTTTTCAGATAGTTGGCAACGTTTTCTGCGGGTTTACGCCAGACCACACAATTGATGAAGTCCGCTTCCTGTTCTCCTTGTGCGTTTTTGAATGGACGATTTACCGCTAATGTGAATGATGCTGTTGGTGTGCCGTTCGGTGTATAGCGTAAATGTGGATCAGCTGTTAATCTTCCTACCAAAACTGCTCTATTAATCATTCGAATCATTCTCCTTTAAATTAAATTCTTGAATTTTGTTATAAATTGTCTTTCTGCTAACCCCTAATTTTTGGGCTGCCTTAGTTGGTCCGTATTCTTCAAGAAGAAAAAGAAGCATTTCTTTATCGACTTTTTTATATGAATGGTGATTCCCCTTAACAGAAAATCGCTCTTTTGCTTTGCGTCTCATTAATTCCTTTGTTTCTTCGCTTCTGGAGATACCTTTATGATGAAGTGCTGTATGCTCACCGTGATCCATTAACGAAAGGTTTTCTGCGCGATTATCGTGTTTAATCCCGTTTTTATGGTGAACAACTTCGCCGAGCTCTAGATATCTACCTAATTTCATTTCCATCACTACTCTGTGTTCAAAAACATAACCGTGAACAGAATCACTAAAAGGATGCGATTTTATGCACAAAGCCACATACCCTTTTGGTGTTCTCTTCCTGCCCGTAACAGTATGCATATTCCCAGCGATCGGCAGCGAATAAAAAGTCTGCTTAGTCTTAGGAGCTGGCATTTGTTAAACGTCCTACAAGAATTACTCGATTAATCATCTATTTATCCACTCCTAATTTTTCTTCGTTTTTGATTCGGATTGTGCATCAAACCTTTTGGATTATTTTAATAGCCTTATCAAGTGATAACTTTTTCAGATAACATTGATACCCTAATTCTAAAGTATAGGCAGTTCCTTCACTCAAAGCATTTTCCTTCTGAATTTCTTCAAGACTTTTACCGTTATTTCTCATTTTTAAATAGACTTCAATCGTCACCATGTTTCATCCTCCTTAATGCAAAGTTTGTGTCAAAACCGAACACTAATTCTCTTGTCCAATCCGCTCATTTGACACATAATGAAAATTGGATTCTTATAGCTATTTTTCTATGAAAATCAAAAATGTCGTTCCTTCTAACTTGCTTTCGCATACCTCAATCACTTGTAGTTTGTCCTCATCCACTGTTTCTTCCGTCCACTCACGCACATACAGCTTAGTCATTCCGCTTAAACCGTTTTAGAGATTGTCTGGCCGTTCTGTCCACTTGCTTTTGTGCTTTATCTCTTGCTGGTATGATGTGCGCTAGGTCTTTGTATTCTTCCCGTATCACAAGTTTTTGGAAAGCTAACTGTTCTTCTGTTGACATCGTTTTATCTCCTTCATCATGAATTTTTTGTATAATTCATCTGTCGGATTCTCGATGTGTCCTTCCATCCATAAATCGTATTTATCTTTGTAGTAATGAGGCCCAAAACGTTGGATGAACATTTCTCTTACCGCATTGTAAAATTTCCTGTTGAAATGAATCCCCACTGTATGGTCATTATGGTGTAGGTTGCATAACGGCAGCCCGTTTGTTATTACTCCTCTACCACCCTTCCCATATCCTTTTTCATATACGTGGTGGTGCGATATGTCAGGGTTGCCACATACGAAGCACCATTCACCCCATATCTCTTGTATTTCCTTTTTTGTCTTACGGCTAAATTCACCACGTTCTTTCCAGTGTGGTATCCTGCGATTGTGAAATACTTCGACGTTCTTATTTACTTTTGGCTTTTTAGTGTATACTCGTTTCTTTTTGAATTTTGGAGTGTCCTTATCCTTCTGATGCCCTCTCAACTGAGTTTCCTTGGAATAAGATCTCACTTCATCAAACATTCATTTCAGCCGCCTTGATACCGATTAGCGCCCATAGGTGTTTGTTTTCGTTTTTGTACTTCTCAATTTCTCCACCAGCCACTTTGAGCCAGTGCTTATGACTTTCTAAGTCGGCATCAACTCGTTCTAGTTTGCCGAATGTACTTTGATATTCTTCCTGTGCTAGATCACGCTCTGATTCGAGATTTGCGATGTATTCCATCAACTTCACCGAAACAACCGGATCCCCCATTTGTTCCTGAACATATCGCAGCGTTTTTTCAAGTTCTTTCTTCGTTCTACAAGCTATTTCAACAGGTTTTGGAACATCCTCGAAATTCATATTCGGGCCGACAACCGCCTGCAATTCCATTTTCGCCATTGCTTCACTCACATTCACCATATGTTCCACCCTTCCCTTGGCGTAATTTTGTCCTTGCTTAACCGATCCAGAGAGAGCAAAAACACACTCAACTCTGACTGCTTGAAATATGCTGCTATGTCCTTGATGCTGATCCCTGCTTCCCACAACTCTTGAAAAGCAATTACGTCCGGTGCTGACCAGTGCCACTCCACTTCCTTGACGTTATCCATCGCAGTGTATATATAGCGCCGTCTGTTCTTCAGATACTTCGCTTCAAGCCTGCCTGCTGATTTCAAGTTCATGCAGCCTTTCATATTCCGCCAACCTTTCTGCGAACTCATCCCATTCTTTTTTTACTTCCGCTTGATCTACATTGACCGGGGCGAATTGATACGCCCCTGGCATGATTTGAGTTACTTCACCCATTATCTTCAATTCCTTGCGTGCTCATTTTTTCCATTGGCGTGCCTTCTGAAGAATCTTCGTACCCTTGTGTGTACGCCCATTCAAACAGGTATCTTTCATGATTGTTTAATTTTCTTTCTAGAAGCTCCTCGGTATATTCAATATGCCCATTCAACCCTTTAGCCATTTGACACCTCACATAAAGTCTTTTAATCTATAATTTTTCCCGTCCATTTTTACCGCTTTGCAGTCTTGAAACATTCTGCTGAAATCACGCTCTCCATACATGTGCATGAGTTCTTTTCCAGTGAAGTTCGTTGTATAGACTGTTGATTTTCCAACTCGGCTGTCAATGATCTCATAAACCTTTCCCTTGGCCCATGTAGCTGCTTTGTCTGTCAGCCCTTCCCTATCTATTCCCAAGTCGTCCATAACCAGTAAATCGACCTTCTGAAGCGCTGTGAGCAGTTCTATTTCGGTTACTGTACTATTTCGGTTGTAAGTAGCTTTCAATTCTGTCATCAGCCGAGGAACAGAGATAAATATTCCTGTGTGCTTTTGCTTGATCAGTTCTTTTACGATTGATGCTGCAAGATGACTTTTACCGATTCCGGGCTTTCCTTGCAGTAATAATCGTTTCCGACTGTCGAATGATTCTACATATTCCTGAGATTGTTTTAAGGCCGCTTGTTGTGTTTCGCTTTGTGGCTTGTAGTTTTCAAATGTTGCCTGTTCCAAATCAACGTTCATCAGGCTTTTTTCCTTGAAGGCCGATAATAGTTCATCAACCTCCCTGTTTTTAATTAGCAGACTCATTTCGTCTGATACCTGCTTGTCCTCTTTGGCGATAACGTCACAGTGAAAGCAGTATTCCACGCCCTCTTTGAGTAAGTATTTCCGACTGCAGCTAGGGCAGCGATTGTCAGAAACCGAAATTGTATTTATCCCCATCCTCTGGGATATTGAATTGAGGTTGATCATAACTTCCTCCCTTTTGGTTTAGGTAGGATTCAAATTTAGTGCCAAACAGTGTTTCTGGCCGTAAGAATTTAACCATCTTCGAGTCTGTAAGCCATTCTGCTGTTTTGATGTCAATTACTGCTTTGAAGTCATCCAGTGTAAAGCCTTCATTTATTCTGGCTTTGATTAATGACTGTGTTTTTTTAGAAGTTGATCGGTAAGAAGTTTTAGCCACATCGTTGAGATAGGTTACTATCTCGACAAAGGGTATATTATTCTTCTTCTCTTCTTCTTCTCTTTCTTCTTCTCTTTCTTCCCCCGAGTCTATACATACCGTATCGATACCGTATCCTAACCGTTTGGCAGCTATACGATAATCGTTTGCAAACTGTTGCTCTTTAACCTTTTCAAGCTCTTTTTCAATGCAATTGATTACCTTTGGACTGTTGATAAAATTATAGTTAATCCAGTTCTTGAGCATGATTTCTCTCGTTCTGTCTGAATAAGAAATCTTTCCGTAATCAATAAACCGCTGAAGTAACTTCTCAACCGTTTCCCGGTTATATCCTGTTTCTGTCTCGATTATCCTTTTCGGCAACTCATATATGCCACATTGGGATGTCTTGCTGTTCGTCATTAAGTAAATATAGAAATATTTTTCTTCTGGCGTCAGATCAAGAACAAAACCGTCTTGCCAGTACTCGACATGAACCTGTCTGTATTTAGCCACGAACATCCACTTCCCTTACACTTTAAGTATCCTGATTGTCCTTGGGCTTCTTTCAATAAAAGTGATATATCCACTCTTCTTTAGAGCTGTTAAATGATGATGAATTGACGAAGTTGATAATAAGCCAACAGCTTCCCCAACCTCACGAAAAGACGGAGAATAGCCGTGTTCCTCTATATAATTAGTGATAAACATCAGTATGTTTCGTTTTGTTGTATTCATAATGGTTCTCCTTCCGAGATACAGAACACATGCTCCTGTAGCCAAAACCATATTTTTGGTATATAATTTGGCTACAGGATCATATTATTTAACAAGTCGTTTAAAGCTTGTCTAGTTGTTGGCGCAACTAGGCTATTTTTTTGTCCAAAAGACGAGAGATGTAGTCCACACCCTTAGCTGTTACATAGGTTTGTGGCTTATTGATGACTTGTCGGCCCATTGTGATAGGCTTTTCCTTTACTACAAAGTATCCTCTGTCAATGAATTGCTGGTACGGTGTATTGTCACCCATGAAAATCTTGTTATCTCTCAAAAAAGCGAACAACCTGTTTCGACCAATCCCCAAAGCCTTAGCTACCTGACCAACCTTCTGGTAATTATCTCCGCTGATGAACTTGTCGTGCGCTTCCACTTTCGGCTTGTCTAACTCAATTCTTTCTTGTAGATCCGCAGCCAGCCGCAAAGCTTCTGAGAATGTAGTTGGTACAGCGAATTGTTTTTGCAGCTGCTCTTTGATTCTTTTAAACTCTTGGATGAACTTCACTTTCATTTGTACAGCTTCTTTTGTGTTGTAACTCATTGCCACTAAAGTAAAGGCATCCTCTGTTAGATTAATCTTCGGTCTTGGCCGATTATTTTTATCAAAGTATTGGCACTCCTGAAAATTCAGGGCAGCGAAATCCCCGCCAGCATACTCGGCTTGCTTTCTAATATCTGATAAAACATTGTCATGCCTTTTCTCAAACACTTCAGCCACAGTCAGACTGTCGGTAACAGCCTGTCCTTGCTCAATAAAGACTAATTGATTCATAAATTCCTCCTATTCTGCTTTTTCCAGATAAAGCATGTCTTTCAAATCACAATTTAATTCTTTGCAAAGTGCTTCGATTAATTCGCCATCAAGCTTGTTTTGTTGTTGATTAGCGAATCGGAGAAGTCTTGCGTATTTAAACTCTTTCATGCTGCGCTGTTTCGAGAGTTCGAGCAAAGATCGAAAACCATCTTTAGCCAACAGGACTCTCAGGTTGTTACGGATTGGCATTGATGCACCTCCTTTTCCGTTTACTACCTTTATAATTAAATTTTACACCTTTGTAGTAAATTTAGCAAGGAATAATCTACTACTTAGGTATAATTTTTGAAACCTTAAGCATAAGATAAACGTATAAAAGTTATAAAATGTTTTACAAAGGTGATAAATAATTATATAATTAAGTCAAAATTACGCATACACAAAGAAAGGTGAATAGAAATGATTAGAAACAGACTCGCTATCGTCATGGCTGAGAAAGGAATCAAGAGTGTATCGGAGCTTCAACGGATTATTGATGACAAAGGTTTAAGTATCAGCCGCCGTACACTTGATAAGTTTTACAATAACAAGAACAATAATGTTTCTTATGACACCCTGGAGACTTTATGCCACGCTCTTGATATTGAGCTTCATGAACTACTCGCACTTGGAAAGTAATAATGTATTACATTGTTTTATGAAGGATCACGACAACGCATAATTTCACCACCTATGTATTTTTGTATTACACAAACTTATTAAAAAAGGAGAGTACCCCAAATGGCTCACAAAAGAAAGAACTGTAAGAACTTATCATTCTGTTATTCAATTCCTGAAAACCTTTACAACGAGGTTCAAAATTACCGTTTTAAGAATGAAATCGAGTACCGCAATGAAGCACTAAGTGAATTGATTGAGAAAGGCTTAAAATATGAAGCGTTAGTCGAACGTCATAAAGCTAAAAAGAAGAGGGAAAGAGTGCTTGTGTAGAGTACATGAGCACTCTTTTCTTTTGTTCTCAATATATAATACGTGTGAGAATGGAAAGTCGCGCACTTTATTCGGATTGTGTATTAAACGTGCTTTCCACAGATACAACATTCTGTATGTGATGGTTCCTTTACAGCTTCTCCTGCTATTGTTGTCCAAATGGTATCTGTTATTGGATGATGACATTTCCCTGAATCTATAAAGCGTTTTTGCCGTTCGCTTTGACGCTCATTTACGTATTTACAGCGAGCGCACACGATATATTCATAAGTAATAATCTCGCCGAATTCTTTAAAGACAACCCGTTTGCGATAATATATATCACCTTTCGCAAAAGACTTGTTGCAACATATACAATGATTTTTTAATTTTCGTAAAGCAACTTTGCGATTCATAAACTCACCCCATTTACTGCACTTTTTTGTCTACCACGTCACTTCCCACAACATGGGCAGCGTTTCTTTTCCCTTCTCCCAGGAGTGTTTAGCGCTTGATCGCGACTCCACCCCCTAGCGATTCGCTTATAAACTGTAGCTGGATGCACTTTGGCATTATTGAGTTCTTCCATGGTGAATGCTTTCTCCTGCTTCGGAATTGTGCACGCTTCCTCTGCACTCCATTTCTTCACGCTAATACGCCACTTTACAGCATCACTGCTTAGCCCTAGTGCCTTTGCTTTGTCTAAAAGGTGTTTAGGTATCTCTTTCTCGAAAGCTTCTCTAACGTGCCTTATATCACGTCTGGTGCAGTCTGCAAGAATCATAATTTGCTTGTCATTATATCCTTGTCTTCTGTACAACTTGTACAATTTACGGGTTAGCACGTTTTAGCCCTGCCCTTCTTAAATGACTCCTGACAGTCGGTTCAGATATGCCGAGTGTCATTGCTATATCTTTCAGTTTCAGCTTGTTGGAGAAAAGCTCCGCTACTCGATCCGTGACAGGCAGCACTTTCCGTCCGCAATACTTTAGCCCTGCTCCAGCTTTCCAACCGATACGATTTTTCCACTTGGCAAAGGTGGCATAAGAAACAAACAATTCTTCCGCAATCTCCGCATCTGTTTTACGTTGTGCTTTCTGATTCGTGTACCAGTCCACCGTGAAGTGTTCAGGTATTGAGATAGGTTCAGGCCCCATTACTCCACCTTCCTTAATTTCGCAAAATAAACCACAGCCACAGACTTTTGTAATGATGTTTTCACTTCAGTAACTGGTACAATGACTTCGCAGCCGCGACTGATAAGCTCAGTCACGGCTTTTTCGGCTTCTGTTCTGTTTTTGCGCCTGATTGGGATGGGGTTCATGGTTGCTCCAGGAGATCCTTGTTTTCGTATATGTTGCCAATCACTTCGATGTTGTCCAGACCCGTCCATCTAACAAATGATTTGATATCATCGGATTCGTTCAATTGCTCCCAAGACCTGTCCGGGTAACTTCTTGTATTCTCTCTTGAAATGTAGACAACCTCAGTAACTCCTGTATCAAATCTAATAGAGCCTGTATATGTTCCGGATTCTCCCCAGCAGCTGTCTGTCTCCCAAGTGAAACGGATGATATCATGTTCATAAATTCCGATACCGTTTTTGTCGTTGAGTCCGGTGTATTGCATGTACTTTAGATGATGGAGTGTTTTAAATTCATATTCTGGTTCCATTATGTCTGTTGCATTTATCCCATTAGAATCGAAAGAGAATACCACTTCATCACTTTCGCCAACAAAATACATTTTGTTTTTGACATTATCCCAAGCCCTGAATTTAATCTCTCTCATTTCTGCACCTCCAGGAGTTCCGGATTTTCGTATATGTTGCTGATTACTTCAATGAATTGATGTTTATTAAAAAATTCGTGTGCGTTCCAATTCCCAAACATAAAGCATCCGTTTAAGTATTGGACATTTTGTTCAACTTTACATTCGTGAAGACGATTCACACCCGCGACAATATCCCCCTCGTAAATCTCCTTGCCGTTCTTGTCTTTCAGTCCAGTGTATTGGAGCAGTTCGATATCCTCTTTGCTGAATACTTGAGTATCCCATTCTCTATTACTGTCTGTCATATCCAAACAAACTGAATCACTCCAAATAGTCAATACAGGAAATACTTCGTTTGTTTCAATAATTCTTGCCTTAAACTTAATTTCTCTCATTAACATCTACCTCCTGCCCTATTATCCCTTTGTATTCGAGTACAGCCATCGCACCGACAGCTGGAACAAATATGATAAAGCATGTTAAGATATAGCCCATTGGCGTTACCTCCTTCGTACTTGGTTCGAACTGTTCGTTAAGTACTCGGTAAAGATTTTAACCATTCATCCTTTGATAATGGATTTTCCGTTTTCTTGCAATACTCTTGATATTCGTACTCAATCATGCCCTCGTTGTGTTCTTTCTCTGACATATTACACATCCAACAATCGCACATTTTTATACCCCCTTACCGCGTTATTTTCAGTCAAATATGAACCTACAGAGGGCAATTAAGCCCCCTTCTTTTCTTTTTTTGCTAGTTCTTTTGTAGCTGATGTAATCCACCCTGTCAGCTTAGCAAGGATTTCCTTCGCTTCTTTAGAGGACAGTCCTGTTACATCCGCAACACCCAAAACCTTGTAAACGTCAGTGTCAGATTTCTCTCTTAGCGTTGCAAATTCGAGTACCTTTGTTTTTAATAATCCGATTTCTTTTGATGTAATAGGTTCAGGTTTACGATACTGTTCCGCTTTTTCTTGGAAGGCATCTGGATCATCTTTGTCAGTAGCAATGTTAAATTGCTTTAGGATGAAATATTTTTCTGCATAGGTTAAGGCCTTCCCGACACCTTTTTCCCCTGCGATATCTACACCCTGACCATACCAAGGGCATTCAATTGTTTCGTCGGGCTTATCTGCATTTACCCACGTCATCGTAAGGTCTAATTCAGTAAAGTAAGTAATTGTTCGCTTGGTGACATGACCATTATCCCCAATAAATTCAATTGCAGATTCGGACACTTGCTTACTAATGATTCTAGGGATAAGCAGCAGTCCTAATTCATCCATTTTTTCACGAACACTGGATAGTACCTGAGATGAACCGGTATAGTTGTATTGCTTACCTTGAGCTTCTTTTTTTAGATATGGAACAGCTTTTCTCACTTCAATTAGTTTTTGATAGATGTTTAATTCAATCATTGTCTATAACCTCCAAACTAGGCTCTACGCCTTGTTCTAGCATCATGCAATAGTCATAATCACTTATGAGTTGAAATCCATTAGAGACGGATGTGTGAGGTTTACCATTGATTAAGTAAATGTTCATTTAATCCTCACACTCCTAAGCTGTTGGATTTCACAACCAGGCACTTCTCCGCCTTCTTTCAAGAATTGGAGTACCGCCTTCTTGTCAAGATTTGGAGCAACTGGTACCATATAGTGAGAAGGTATTAACGATTCGTCCTTCACGAATACAGATGGAGGATTGTTTTGGATTGATATGGTAACGGTGGGACGTTTAATCTTATCCAATCCAGCAACCTCCAATTGATTCTGTAGGTAATCTTTTGCGTTTGAAATACGGTTTTCAATCGTTTTGCGACGATCCGCAAGCCTTTGTTCTTCTTCCTTGATTGCTTTGGCATCCGCTTCTAAGCAGCGAATCAATTTCGCCATGTTCTCTGCTTTGTCCTCAATTGCTTCTTCAATACTTTGTAATGTATCTTGAAACACTTCCGGGTCCATGACATCTGCCATTTCCAATAATTGAGTGAACGAATTTGAGAGTTCATATAATCTCACGCTTAATGCCTCCTATTCTGCTGTCTTAAACTTAAACCCATACACATCTGCTAAATACTTCTCCAGGTTATCCTGCAGTATGAGCTCCCCACCGTCTTCGGCAATGTCATCACCCACAAGTATTTCATCCCCAAAGTAGTCTGTACCGTTATGTTCCGGCTGTGCGACTATGTTCGGGTATCCGGTGCGCTCAATTTGTTCAATTGTTGGGTGGTCCCTCATTCACTTTCAACCTCCTCGAACGTTAGATCATCAATCATGTATGAAGATTCAGCCTTATTATTCAAAAGTTCGATTTGTTCATCTAAACGTTTTTTTATTTTGATTAAGTCGCCGTTTACGATATTCATTCCGAAATTGATCCCTTGGGAATAATCCAAATCCTCTGCTGCACGATTATTGCTCGCTTTGTCGTTCGTGCGAATCATCCTGTCGATGGTGTTGGAAATGAATTCGAGCTGCCACAAATCTCGTTTGATTATCATTCGGTAACCTCCTTCGCTTCATAGTCGGAATGTTCATTAAACGTTGTATGGGATTTCACTAACTTCCGCTTCGCAATCTTCATTAGACATAGTATTTAAAAGTTCTTCATCATAACCGATTTCTCTTAATAATTCTCTATCGTTTTTCATTTAAATCACTCCTTTTAATATGGTTCAATAGGTATTAAACTGTTTAGTCGAATTGTGCATTAGCCCCAGTGTCCATGACGCTTTAAAATATCAATAACTTCATCTGCATATGATTCATCTGTATTAATTACAAGATACTCATTTACAGGCTTTTTACCTTCGTCTTCTCTACGTTTTGCAATCTTGCGACCTACTGAAGCTAGATGATTACGCTCTGTTGGAGTTGATAATAAATCATACTCACTCATTTTAAGTACAATAAACTTGCGTTTAAATCCATCTAAATTAGCCATTTCCTTCATTCCTTTCTGTCGCTTTTTATGTCAACTTGAATCGTACTGCGACATTAGATGTTAAAATCCTCTAGCAATTTTCCCTGCTTTTTCTGCTAATTCTAAAAACATTTCCTCTGCTTCATACGGCGAAATTTCCAGGTAAAAGTTTAAATCGTCATACTCTCCAACTTGAATATGGAGGTAGTTTCTAAAGGTATCATAGGTGCTGAAGTGCATATTCCTAAAATCTATTTTTAGCTTAGAAATGTTTCTATCTTCGGTTTCAGTGTAGTAATCATTGCGTTTAACAATTATCTCCTGTTCCACTTCCTTTTCACTCCCTCTATTTCGTCATCTTTTGTGCCTTATGCGCCTTTGCGCTCGTTTGATTGTTGTAAAGCCGCCTCTTTCTCTTTTTTTATCAATTCCAATTCCTTCGGCAACAAATCTTTCAAAGCAATTTCAATCAGAATTCTTGATTGTTCCTCATTTAGAAAAATTTGCATATTCCTCCTCCTTATTTTCGTGATATAATCTCAATAAGTTAGAACACTATTTTAAAAAAAGAGACGGGCTAACAGAAAGACCCTTTTTACAAATTACCTCTAATTCTTCAACAGTCAATCTAGTTTGACCGTTAATGATTCTCGAGAATTTTTTGGGGTCAATCCCTGATTTTTCAGCAACAAATCCATATTTCAACCCATTTTCTTTAATGTAGTTTTTTAATTTTTCGCTTGTGCTCATGACTTGTTTCACCTCCGATTTCTAATTTTCTTAGATTTTATATCCAAATCTTACATCTAATTTTCTTAGACGTCAAGAAAAAAATCGATTATTTTTAGAAATAATTTTCTTATTATTTTAGATATGATAATATTCATATTCAGGAGTGATGCGATATGACGGTAGGAGAACGCTTACGCAGAGCAAGAGAGAAGAAAAAACTTAACCAAATGGATGTAGCCAAATTGACCAATATTAACAACAAATCATTGAGCAGATACGAGAAAGATTTGACAGAACCAAGTTTTGATACATTACGATTGCTGGCTGATGTATATGAAGTACCGATGGCATATTTTTTTGATGGAGAAATTACAAAAACGTATGATCTGGAAGAATTATTAAAAGAGAAGAAACTAACGTGGGGAGGAGAAGAACTGGACGAAGAGGAAGCAAAAAAAGCAATTGAAATATTAAATATCTTATTGAAAAAACAAAAAGACACTAATTAGCAGTGTCTTTTATGTTTTCGTAAATCTTTTGGTAATCGACATTTATTCCAAATAATGCGGCTATTAAATCTTTGATATCCAATTGGTTGTTACTTTCGTTCGATACTTGTTCAATCACTCTCATCAAAACGACTTCACCACCCTCAATTGGGAACGCTTGTTCTCGTTTATGTACATAATAATAGTACCACTAAATATTTCATTTATGAATATATGTTAAAAAGTTTTTACAAGATTACTACATAATTAGACAACATTCGACAAAATCGTCATAGCCTTATAACATTTCCGTCTTTATCGAGAATGATTTTTTTAGAAAGGTAACGTTTTTTCCCTTGGAAAAGTGCGTAAAAAACAAAATACTCCCCTTTCTTTTTTATAGCAAATATATGCAGGAACTTTGTGCTTGTTCTCATTTTTTTGAAATGGTAAATCGCAATGGCTGTTAATCTCTTGGTGGGCATAAAAAATTGTAGCTACAAAAAAATTTAATAATCAAATGTAATTAATGGTAAGGATGGTGAATAATATGAAAGCCGCGTTATACCCTCGTGTTTCCACTGAGGAGCAAAGCAAAGAGGGATATTCATTAGCAGCACAATTAGAAAAAATGAGGGCATTCTGTTTTTCCCAGGGATGGACAATTTATAAGGAATATACAGAGGAAGGCCGATCTGCTAAAAATATGGAGAGACCACAGCTGCAATCACTGTTATCTGAGTTAAATCAATTTGACGTTGTATTAGTTTACAAGCTTGATAGACTCTCTCGAAACGTAGGTGACATCAATTACCTACTTGATACATTTGAAAAAAACAATGTTGCTTTTAAAAGCGTTACAGAGCCATACGACACAACCACAGCACAAGGAAAGTTACTCATCAATATCTTTGCTTCTCTCGCTCAATTCGAACGGGAACAGCTTGCAGAACGAACACACATGGGTATGTCAAGAAAACACCAAGAAGGTTCCCGTAATGGTGGACGAGCTCCCTTTGGTTACTATTTAGACACAAACGGAAATTTGGCCATAAATGAAATTGAAGCAAAATGGGTTCGGTGGATGTTTGAGTCTTTTCATACAAAAGGGAAAAAGATGATTACAGAAGAATTAAATAAGAATGGTGTTCGAACTAGGACGGGAACTTTTTGGAATCACAGCGCAGTGGATTATGTAGTTACTAATCCTGTCTATTATGGTGCTTTAAGATGGAATTACCGTACGAAGAAAGGTAATCGAACTTATGAAGAAGTAATTGTTGAAGGAAATCACCCTGCGATCATAACAAAAGAAGTGTATGATGCCATTAAAAAGAAACGAAAAGACCGAAAAAACACTGGGTGGAAATCTCGAACCGTATACCCTTTTGCCTCCGTTTTGCGCTGTGCTCGATGTGGGCATGCTATGCATGGAGGAAAGCGACCAAGAGCTGACGGGTCAGAACATCGTTTTTATAAGTGTGCCGGAAGGTTTGAATATAAAATTTGTGACATGCCAGTGATTGCAGAAGATACGATTGAACAAGAGTTTATAAAATCCTTACACTACATAAAAGTTGAAGCTGATGTTCCGGACCAGGAAGTAGTGAATACAAAAGAAATTAAAAAGGAATTAAAACGGATTGAGGAGAGAAAATCACGCTGGAAAGAACTTTATGTAGATGGAGATTTGACCAAAAAAGAGTATAAAGAAAAAATGGATGATGAAATAGAAAAAGAGAACGAATTAATCCGTTCTCTCGAAATTAGACAAGAAACACCAACAACTGATGTCATTAACAGCATAATTGAAAACATTAAAACCAAATGGTATAACATCACGTTTGAAAACAGAAAACAGATATTGACTACTATTTTCGATACAATAAAAATCGAATGTTTAAAATCACACTCAGGAGGTCTCGGCGAAAGACCTCTTATCGAAATTAAAGACATTACCTTTAAAAAGCCTATTTAATTGGCTTTTTATTATTTTTACTATCGGTTGAGATACGTCCAACTCGGGACCCCGAAGGAACAATTATTAAATTTTAATTACGCTTAAATGATCCTTAGTGCTCAAGAGTGCTTTATTATCAATGTTTCGACGGTTTAATTGATTTTCGTAATACTCTTAAATTCTTTCGGATAATCTAAAATCTATTTAAGTATCCTACCAAAATCCTACCGTTTCCTACCGATACACCCTGCTAAGGATTGGTAGAATTTTATCACGGTATAATAAAAAAAGCAAAGGATTATTTCCTTTACTCTCCATCAAACCATTCAAAGAAGGCTTCTCTTGAATATAAGATTCAATGATTCCCTGGTCATATTCTTTCTCCAAATACTTTGGAGGAAACTTCTTTTTGCATTCATTGCATTGAATCATGATATTACCTCCAACCCTGATTTAATTATGTTATTATTTTTCTAAGAGAGGGGAGACACCAGTGGACAAAGAAAAGCAGGAATACGACATGAACATTATTTATAACTACAACGAATATCCGGACAAGGTCAGCGGCCGTTGTGATAACTGCGGCAATGCTCTCTTTAAGAGCTCGGTAAGTAATTATGTATTTATCAGGGAGTGCCGACAGTGCGGTATGAAGAAACGAATTTAGCCAGCATTAGAGCTGGCTTTTTGTATATATACACGACCAAGGATTTCCACCTTGCAGTTTGCCCATCTTCAAAGCCAGGTATTTAGCCCTTGCAATTAGGCTGACCAATCAGACTCGGAAACTTTGCGTCTACCTATTCCGCCATCGTGTAATAAAAAAAGAATTGCAAATGTGTCCCTCAGTCAATTCAAATCTTATTTGTATTTGCCCTATATACACAGGGATGCGTCCCGAAGAAATACTTGCGTTACGTTGGAAAGGCATTGATTTAGAAACATCGCAGATAAGGATTAATCAATCATTCAACCCTCTTTAGGCTATAAAAAAGGAGTAAGGACAGATTCCGGCTTCCGCCCCATCACAGTTGCTCCCACCGTTATGGCGGAATTTAAGAAACACCGGACAAAGATTGTCTAGGAAAAGCTGGCCATGGAAAACCCTTATATATCAAGGATTCGTGGTTGTCTTTTTTTAGGAGTATTCATTCCGACCCCGAAGGATAATTTTATCAAAAAAAAGGAAATGAAAAGGTTTCCTCCTGCCTTAAGCAGGAGGATGATATTGAATGACAATCTCTCATGGTGATAAAAATCAATAAAATCATTTTGGAAATATACCACCGATGATTAAGAGCAGTATAAATGCCGATTCAGCTTCCTGAATCGGCACAATACTAATGATCACCTTCGCTTGCCTCCATATCTGTGCTTATTCTTGAATCGTCCTTCATAGCAGGAATCGCATATTGGGAACTTCGCTTCATCAGAAAGCTTTTTGCCGCATCGCTTACATTTTTTTTGGTAGTTTTTCACTTCGTTTTTTAAATGCTCATGAACGTCTTCAGTAAGACCCGACCGGATACGCTCCCAATAAACCGCCTCCGTTCTCCTGTCAAGCCGGTAGAGAAATAGAAGATGCAGGCCGATCGACTTGTAGGAGCGTTCTAAATCTTCAAGCGTTCTTTTCCTGATGACTGGTTCCGGTATTTCATATTCGAAGACGATACTGTGCATAGTATCAAGCCACTGTTGCACAAGAATGCTTTCTTTTGCATCAAATGGGATATGCAGGAATCCATATAGTTCCCTCATTGGTATTCTTGCTTCAATTTCCGTACCCCGGATATATTCATAAAGCTCTTTTTCTTCAGAGAGAGACGCCTTTTTCGTCCCGGCTGGGGGTTCAAATTTGTCCCATAGCTCAAAAAACGCTCCAAGGTCCCGGTAATATCGCTGAAAACGCTCAAAAATCCCCGAGGTAGGCGCTATCGCAAAAGTAAGGACAGGTCTGTCATCCTTTGACAGCAATTCTTCCATCATTGGAATATCCGAAGTAAACGCGACCCGGCCAACTTCATATATTCCCTTTCTTCCTGCCCTCCCGGCAATTTGCTTAACCTCCTGTGAGGTGAGCCGCCTTCTCCTCGTTCCATCAAACTTTTCATTTTCAAGAAACACAATTCTTCGGATTGGCAGGTTCAGCCCCATTCCGATTGCATCTGTGGCAACGACAACCTGGGTCTCTCCGTTGATAAAACGCTGTATCTGTTTCTGCCTCGTTTCCGGAGGCATGCTTCCATAAATCATGCTCACATGATAACCGTTCCTCTGGAGCCGGGATGCCGTTTCAAGCACTTGCCTTCTGGAAAAACAGACAAGAGCATCACCTTTTTTTGTATGGGACAGCTTGAACTCTTTTTTTTCAACCTGGAGGGGAATGTCACGCGTATATTCAATCACTTCGACGTCCTCGTCCTCAAGCAATTCAAGCATCAAATCTTTCATATTCCTGCTGCCGATAATATGCACTTCACTCGCATTGGCTTTGGTAATTGCCCTGTACCATGAAAAGCCGCGAGCTTCATCTGCGATCATCTGTGCCTCATCTATCACAATCACTTCATAATGATCCTTCTCGCGGAACATCTCAACTGTACTGGACATATGGGCTGCACCTGGTACGGGCTTTTCTTCTTCTCCTGTCTTCAGGGAACACGGCACTCCATCTGCATTCAGTTTCTCGTATACTTCTAGTGCCAGCAGCCTGAGCGGAGCAAGGTATATCCCGCTCTCTGCTCTCTTCATCTTCTCCAATGCCCTGAAAGTCTTTCCAGTATTCGTCTCACCAACATGAAGAATATATCTAAGGCTCTTCCCGGCTGAAGGGGCGTATTCTTCGGCGAAAATTTCATTTAAAATCCGTTCTTCTTCCGCCTTTCTGCGTTCTTCCTCTGCCGCGATTTCCTTGAGCCTGCGCTCTCTCTCCTGCTCATCCTTTATAAACAGATCATAATGAGTTTTTTCATCAAAAGGTACATTAGAAACCCGCAGTATATCTGATAAAAATTCCTGTTGAAGTTCTTCATAGCAAGAATCAGCCAAATCCCGCAGGTCTCGTTCTATCATTTTAGTGAGGAGGTACACATCAAGCTCTTCACCATAAGCCTCTTCATAAAGCTTCTTTCGATCGCCAGGGAGGCGGTTCAAGACCATTTCAGGAACAACTTCATAAATAAAACTGAAAACAATATCTTCATATTTATCATAATACGACTCGTACTCAAATGATTTCCTACCCCAATCCAAGACCGAGTGAATTCCGCCAGTGAGTTCGTTAAAGAAGTCCGAAAGCATGTGGTAGTCATCCTGATTGAAACTGCCTTCTTCCACAAGCCTCTCTTCAAGCATCATTGGTTCTATATAACGGTATTTGGGATTAGAACCAATGTCCTTTTTAAGCCTGACTGCAGCATGGTATCTTACACGGAGGTAAATGTGTGCGATATTTTGTTCGATTACATCCTCGGCAGCTGATTTGATGATATTGTCGATCTTTTCTCTGCTTTGCTTAAGCTTAAGTTCTTCCTGTCTTTTTAAGTAGTCCTCCCTAGCTTTTTCGTAGCGCTCCTCCCAGCCATCCTGACAGTCTGCGAACATTTCATCCACCCAAGTAAATGCGTCAAAGGGCTTATGATTTTTCACCTCTCCCCTGAACAGCTTGTTAATCAGTTTACGATCGATACCATCTGTTGCAAAACCCCTATTTCTCAAGTACTCTTTTTTCTCTTTTCCCGGAATGCTGTTAGCAGCCTTGTTCAGCCAAACATTGATCCATATTTGTTCAATATAGCTTTTTCTATCTTCTCTGTAGTCCCCATAGTCCGGCAAGCTCTCGTTCCTGCCTAAGTAAAGCGTCAAATCTTCCAATAATTTTTGTTTTGTATGTTCAATCGCTTCATGATACGTTTCTTCAAATTTGCTCATAACCGTCCCCTTCTTCAAGCTCTCCGCAGTACCTATTTTCATCTATATTGCCCTGCATCCATGGCAAGAAACCATCCCACCCGATTCTGTCTGCCCCAAGAGTGGATATTTATCTCGTAACAATATGCTGTTTTGTCCATTCATAATGTATTTATTATATATTATAATCAAGGAAGTAACTTTTGGAATCGTATTGTTAGCTGAATAACCATGGAGGAGGACACATGAAATCAATATATCGGAACCCTAAAGCAAAGCAATCAATCCAGCAGCAATATGTTCAATATTTAGCTGATTTTAAGACACAGCCAGAAAGAGAATATGTTGAGACACGGTTTGGGATAACACATGTGCTAAGAACGGGGAATAAGAATGGAAAACCTTTGTTTATTTTCCAGGGAGGAAATTGTATAAATCCAATGACGCTGTCATGGTTTACAGATTCTTTCAACGACTATAATATTTATGCACCTGATACAATAGGTCATCCAGGCTTCAGTGACGAAACTAGAATCTCAGGCAAAGACGACAGTTATGCCCTTTGGATGAAAGATTTATTTGACTTTTACAACATTGAAAATACTGCTGTTTTGGGTGCTTCATATGGCGGCGGAATTTTATTAAGATTAGCAGCTTTTATGCCAGAGAAAATCGCCTGTGCCATTCTCGTTCATCCGGCAGGCATTGCGAAGGGACCAAAAAAGAACATGATTAAAGAAATACTTCTCCCCTTACTACTCTACAAAACAACTAAATCCAGTAAATATTTAAAGAAAATTACTAACGCAATGTCCACTAATCAAATCCCGGATAAAGATAGGGAAATTATCGAAATGATTTTTAATAACGTTACATTAGAAAAAGGGATGCCAAAATTAACTACAGAAAAAGAACTAATGAACTTTAAATCACCTGTTTTTGTTATCACTGGTACCCATGATATCTTTTTCCCTGATAGTAAGCTTGCAGCCCCAGCACATAAACTATTTGGAAACCTATTGGAATACAAAACTTTTCATACAGGACATTTCCCTTCCAAAAAGGAATTAAAAAGGATGAATAGAGACATATCCTGTTTTTTAGAAAAAAACTATAACACAGGTTACCCTTTATAAATCCACAGCCAATATGAAGCAGGAAAGAAACAGCCCGTCCAGATTGGACGGGCTGTTTCTTATCTTATTTTCGCAATAATTCCTTCTTCATCATCAAGCGCTAATTCTATACCAGAATAGGGATCCATTCCTAATTCTAGGTCAATCCACATCCTGAGAGCCTCAATAATATTCTGCGTAATGAGAATCTGGTTCCTGCCATTGACATGCGTCTCTGCAGAAAAACCATAATCGTCGTCATACATTAGTTCGACTCCGACATCATCAGGATTTACCTGTTTCTTTTCTGCAGTGTACAAGCAAAGGGCATTCACAATATCCTGTTCCGAAATCACTATTTCCGCCATTGGTTTTGGTCCTCATTGTAACGGTTGCGGCGTGTAAAAAAGATTCTTTTTACAAGACTGATAATGAGCAGGATTCCAAGGATATTCAGGATCATCCCGAACAGCGGGCCCATTGGCCCAAGGCTTGCCAGCATTCCGCCGAACAGGAGGCCGGCAATCCCGCCGTACATCAGGCCGCCCATAAAGCCGCGGCTTTTACTTTTAGCACTGCTGTTTCGGCTAGAACTCTTATTGTAAGTATTGTTTTGTTTGCTTTTACTAGGTGTTGAACGGTTGCTGTTATACCGTTTCACTCCCGATTTATAGCCCTTTGCACTTACAATCGTTGTCTGGTCATTAAAGACCTGTGATCCAATTGGTGAAAATACAACTGCGAAAGCCAATACGGCTGCTGCTGCTTTTTTTAACATGTAGTGTCCTCCTGTGATGGGTAGTATTGTGTTTCTGTCTAAGTACATACGTGCAGTGCTTCAAAAAAGATTCATTTTATTCACTTTTTCCTAAAATTATTTTTTAAACACATTCCAGAAATCTTAATCCACAGAAAATTCACAGCATGTTCCTTCCTATTATAATAGTGATCTTGTACAAGAGTAAAATATTAACCCTCTAACTTTACAAGTTCTGTATTCACAAATTGTTCATATTTCCGTCACCAAATCCTAATAATTTCTATGTTAAAATCATTATAAAGTAACCAGTGTGATAAATGTCACACCTTGAAGACTCAGGGAGTATTTTTATATAGCTTTGTGTGATAGATCGAGCAAACCTTCCGTTTGCCTTAGATTGTGATCATTTGAACAAGCGATACCTCCCTGTATCAATATAGCTAAACCTATTTTCGAAAGGAGCTGCAATAATGAAAGCATCCAAATTGTCCCTTGTCCTCACTACCCTGCTAGGTGCTGTGCTGCTTAGCGGCTGTGAGAACAATATGGTTGTTTTTCAGCCACAGGGACCTGCCGCCCGGAGCATTCTTGACCTAATCAACTTTTCCCTTGTCATGATGTTTGCGATCATCATTATCGTTTTTGCCCTGTTCGGCTTTATTGTTTGGAAATACAGGGAAAAAAAAGAAAACCTTGATTATGAACCGCCAGAAGAACATGGTAATACGGTGCTTGAGATTATCTGGACCCTTATACCAATCATTATCGTTGTGGCGCTTACTATCCCTACTGTTAAAACAATTTATGCGCTGGATAAAATCCCTAAAGGCTATGAGGAAAAAGAACCGCTCGTAGTCAATGTTACCTCAGCGGACTGGAAATGGATTTTTAGCTATCCAGAGCAGGGAATCGAAACAGTAAACTATGTAAATATACCGGAAGACAGGCCAATTGACTTCAGACTGACATCTGCAAGCACCATGCAGAGCTTCTGGATTCCGTCGCTTGGCGGACAAAAGTACTCCATGGCAAACGCTGAAACTCAGCTTTATCTTGTTGCTGACAACCCTGGTTCGTATATGGGCCGGAATACAAACTTTAACGGGAAAGGCTATGCTGAAATGGAATTTGAAGTCCAGTCTCAAACCCAAAAAGACTTTGACAAATGGGTTAAGGAGGTCAAAGCGACAGCTCCTAAACTTTCCGAAAAAGAATATGAAAAAATGCTTGAACCTTCGCATCTTGGCAGAAAAACATTCTCTAATACACATCTTGATTGGGTGGACCATTCCAAGGGACAGTCACAGAATTATATTAAACCAGAACTTTATAAACGTGAACATGGCTATCCTGGAAAGATATTTAAAGAAGAAAAACTGGAAACCGATCACAATCAACATGGAACGGATCATAGCCAGCATGGAAATATGAATGAAGAGACTAACGATTCACACGGAGGTGAACACAATGGGCATTAATTGGAGTGAATTTTTTGTAACAGGGGATCCACTAATTCTGGCTTCTCAGATTGCCATTGTTCTCACGTCGGTTGGCGCAGTAGCTGCCCTGACTTATTTTAAAAAATGGAAATGGCTGTGGAAGGATTGGCTGACAACTGTTGACCATAAGAAAATCGGGATTCTTTATATCCTTGTCGGAATCCTCATGTTCTTTCGCGGTGGTGTGGATGGGTTGATGATGAGGGCACAAACCTCAGTTCCTGAGAATACTTTCCTCGACGCCCAGCATTACAATGAAGTTTTCACAACTCATGGCGTCGTTATGATTCTCTTTGTAGCAATGCCTCTCCTCATTGGTGTCATGAATTTCGTTGTGCCTTTGCAAATCGGCGCACGTGATGTTGCTTTTCCGCAGTTGAACGCGCTTAGTTTCTGGCTCACATTCAGTGGGGCCATGTTGTTCAATATTTCTTTTGTAATCGGCGGCTCGCCGGATGCAGGCTGGACCTCCTATTTCCCGCTTGCCGGAAAGGAATTCAGCCCAGGGATCGGAAATAACTTTTACGCGGTCGCCCTGCAGATTGCCGGGGCAGGAACTTTGATGTCAGGAATCAACTTTGTTGTTACGATCCTGAAAATGAGAATTAAAGGTATGACAATGCTTAAGATGCCAATGTTTACATGGACATCGTTCATTACAAGCATCATTATTGTTGCCAGCTTCCCTATTTTCACTGTTGCACTTGCCCTGATGACTTTTGACCGGATTTTCGGCACTCACTTCTTTACAATATCGGGTGGAGGCATGGACATGCTTTGGGCCAACCTGTTCTGGCTTTGGGGCCACCCTGAAGTGTACATCGTTGTCCTTCCGGCATTTGGAATACTATCAGAAGTGATCTCTACTTTTGCCCGTAAAACATTGTACGGCTATAAGAGCATGGTTATTTCCATTACCCTGATTGCCGTATTGAGTATGCTAGTATGGGTGCATCACTTCTTTACGATGGGCAACAGCTCAGCAGCTAACTCCTTTTTCTCCATCACCACCATGATGATTGCCATACCGACAGGAGTAAAGGTCTTTAACTGGCTGTTTACCATGAGAAAAGGGCGAATTAAGTTTACAACGGCCATGCTTTGGGCGCTTGCTTTCGTTCCAAACTTTGTCATTGGAGGTGTGACAGGCGTCATGCTTGCAATGGCTGCGGCTGACTATCAATATCACAACACCCTGTTCCTTGTAGCCCATTTCCACTATGTACTGATACCAGGTGTCGTATTCCCGCTGTTTGCAGCATTCTACTACTGGTGGCCGAAAATGTTCGGCTATATACTCAACGAAAAAATCGGCAAATGGCATTTCTGGCTATTCACAATTGGGTTTAACCTTACGTTCATGCCAATGTTCTTCCTTGGCCTTGATGGTGCGGTACGCCGTGCATACACATATTCCGAAGAAACCGGCTTCGGACCGCTTATGCTGACATCTGCTATTGGAGCAATTATTCTGGCAGCCGGCTTTGCGGTACTCGTCTACAACATCTATTGGAGCGCACGCTATGCTGACAGGAACATTTCAAATGATCCATGGGATGCAAGGACATTGGAATGGGCTACAGCTTCACCAGTTCAACATTATAACTTTGCTGTGCTTCCAGAAGTGAAAAGTCTTGATGCTTTCTGGCATATGAAAAAGAATAATGAGATTAAAACATTAAATGAAGATGAAATTGAAGAAATCCACATGCCTAGCAATACATGGATTCCGTTCTATATGGGCAACGTCTTCCTTGTCGCAGGCTTCTTCCTTGTCTTTGAATGGACAATTGCAGCAGCCATCGCATCAATCGGCATCTTCGCTGGGCTGATTTTCCGGTCATTTGATTATGATGAGGGATTCCATGTCCATAAAGACGAAATTATCAAAACGGAAAGCAGCTGGAGAAATGTAGGCAAAGGAGTGAAAAACCATGTCAGCTAAAATCGATACTGCCCTTCCGCTCGAATACCAGACGGAACAAAACAGAATGAACATTTTAGGTTTCTGGATCTTCCTAGGCGCCGAAATCGTCCTTTTCGCGACACTGTTTGGCGTATATGGCGTACTTGGCCATCGGCATGCTGGCGGCCCGATGCAGCAAGATCTCTTTATCATCAAAGATGTCATGATCCAGACGATGCTGCTCTTGACAAGCAGCTTTACAATGGGAATCGCCATTTTTGAAATGCGCCGTCACCAGCTAAAAGGAATGCTGGTATGGCTCGTCATTACCCTGTTGCTGGGCGGAGGATTCCTTTACATGGAAATCCAGGAGTTCACCCATTATGTACATCAAGGAGCAACAATGCAGACGAGCGCTTTTCTTTCAAGCTTCTTCGTACTTCTGGGTACGCACGGCCTTCACGTAACTTTGGGGATCGGCTGGGCGGTCCTGCTGATCATACAGCTCCTACAGCGCGGCTTAACGCCAGTAACTGCCCGAAAAACTTTTATTATCGGATTATACTGGCACTTTCTGGACGTTGTATGGATTTTCATCTTTACGTTCGTATATTTAGCAGGGTTGGTGTCTTAAATGGAAAAAACAACAAAAAGTTTCCCTATCAGCCACGTTATCGGTTTCTTCATGTCTCTTCTGCTCACATTTGGAGCTGCATGGGTAGCATTGCAAACTTCGTTGCCCATGAATACAATTATTTGGATCATCGGCTCTCTCGCCGTTACCCAGGCAGCTCTTCAGCTTTATATGTTCATGCATATGAATGAAGGAGAAGATAAAGCAGCGCTGACAATCAACATCCTGTATGCAGCCTTCATTGCAGTCGTCATCGTTGCAGGTTCCATTTGGGTCATGTTCTCCGGACACTCCCACTAAGAAAAACATCAGCAGGTATCCAAATTGGATGCCTGCTTTTTATCTTTTATAGCCTTTGATCAGCCTAAGCTGCGGAACTCTGCCTTCTTTCCTGAAAATCATGAAAAGAGCAACATTGAACATTAAAAGGAATAGTGATAATATCGTATGCTGGTATTGATGTGAAGCAATGGTCAAGAATACGCTTACAACACAATAACCGGCAATGGTTAAATAAAAATAGGTGAGGAGTTTACCCAAAACCTTTCCCTCCAGTTTTCATTGATTTATCACTATTTTACCAGAAAAAATATTAAAATGTCACAATCCGTTCACAATTAGTTCATATTTTTTTCACAAAGAGATCAGACCCTTATCCGTCATAGGCTCTCAAAGAATCTCTCTAATAAAAAAAAGAGCCCGAAGGCCCTCTTCCATTAGTCTTCCACGACCACTTTTTCCATTACATCGCCATTTTTCATGGCTTTCGCTGTTTCAAGTCCGGAAGTCACTTTTCCAAAAACAGTATGGACACCATTTAAATGGGGCTGTGGCTCATGAACGATAAAGAACTGGCTTCCGCCTGTGTCTTTCCCTGCGTGTGCCATTGAAAGAGATCCAGCTTCATGCTTATGCGGATTTCCTACAGTTTCGCATTTAATGGTGTACCCAGGGCCGCCTGTGCCTGTTCCGTTAGGGCATCCTCCCTGAGATACAAACCCAGGAATAACACGGTGGAACGTAAGGCCGTTATAGAATCCTTCATTAGCTAGCTTTTCAAAATTCGCAACTGTTCCTGGTGCTTCGTTAGGATAAAGTTCAAACTCGATTTTTTCGCCATTGGCCATTAGGAAGTATCCTTTTTTCGCCATATGTATCATCTCCTTTGATTCAAATCAAAGCTATCATAACATTTTTTATAGAAAAATGAAAAGCTAGCGGCATTTTCCAAGCTTATTATCGTCATTTTGTGGTAAAATAGGAATGCCTCTTCCGAACATTCGCTTGTTGCGGGACACTTAACCACTGTACGGACGGAAGAGGCCCTGCTTTTGCAGGTTTTTTTTTACCTCTTTTCCATACGGTGCTTCTCAGCAAGCATCCGATAAATATCCACAATCTCCTTCATGTTCATCCTGACAAGGCCGCTTGAAGACGGAGCAACGAAATCTTTCACTCCAGGTACTGTGCTATTACTCTGGAATCCCCAGTCTACTTTCTTTTTTCCTGTGTACTCCTGATAAACTCCTTTTCCAACAAAACAAACGGTTCCCGGCTGGTAGAACTGGATTTTTCCTCTCAGCACTTCCCTGCCTTCTCTATACTCCTCTTTTGTTATTTCATCTGCTGCCTTTGTTGCCCTTGCTACAATATTAGTCAGGCCATAGCCAAGATCAGGCAGTTTATAATCTTCGGATGACTCATACTTTCTCGGTGTAAGGCCGGACGCATGGAGGATTCTCCAAAATCTGTTGTTTTTATTGGCGTAATGGTGCCCGGTTTCTCCAGACACCATCCCCGGGTTAAACCCGACAAAAAGAATATCCAGCCCTTTTTTCAAATGGTCCGGTATTTCATTCATTTTCTTCACCTGCCTATGGCTGCCACTTTTTCTTTCATCCTAACATGATTTAATTCCTTATTGTTTAATCCACCCGTTGTGTGTATACACATTCATGGAATTCCCTCTGATAAAGCCTATTGCTGTAATGCCCAAGTCATCTGCCAGCTTTAAAGCCAGCTCGGTCGGCGTAGACTTCGACAGAACCACTACGCATCCAATTTTAGCAACTTTCAAACAGTATTTCCGAGGAGAGGCGGCCGTTGAACACAATAACCTTGTCTCTCAGGGAAATATCCTTCTTTAAACAATAACCATATATTTTATCGAGCGCATTATGCCTTCCAATATCGACCCCGGAAAGGACTGTGCCATTTAGGTCACAAAGCGAAGCATTATGCACTCCGCCAGTAGCGTGCAGTATAGCTCGTGATTATATAGTATTTTATCCAACGCCATCGTCTGTGCCTTTTTCACATCCAGTGAGACAGTATCAATTCTGTCGCCATGATGAATCACCGTTGAACAAGACCTTACTAGTTCTCCATTCATTTCAACAATACATGTATCACAAGTCTCAATGGGCCCAAGGCTCGGATGGTAGCAAACGTTCGGAAATTTCTATTGAACTATTTGACAGCAGCTGAAGAGCGGTTTGTCCCTCTACCGCCTCCATCTCTACTCCATTGGTTTTTACGTTGACCTTGCTGGCCATTGGCGACACCCTTTCTTCCAATCATACTAAATGTCTTTTGATATTCTCAGTACCCTTATCACTATATGTAAAACCTTTTCATAATTGTTTTTCCGAATGTGGTTTTGCCCAATTAAAAGAGGATAAGCTATTAGCAAATACTTTACTTTAAAAGGAGAGTGCCGATATGTCATCTTTAAAGCGCGGAACTACGAAAGAATCTTTCACAATCAGTGGCGGGGCAACCGAAACTGCGGAACACAGCATGGTATGCAACGAAGAATTATTCTTTAAAAGTCTCCTAGCTGCTGCAGAAGACTCCGAAAAAGAACAGGAAGAAGAAACAGACAGAAAATAAAAAAATGGATGCCATTTGGCATCCATTCCATTAACGATCGTTTTTAGCATATTCAGTTTCGCGCTCTTCTTCCCGAGCCAAATACCAGTGTTTCACTTGGGTTAAAATTGAAAAGACAAGGAAAAAGTTCATTGACCAAATACTTACGAATGGGCTTATTCCTCCAAAATCAATTGTTTTATATCCCTTTAGCTGCATGACAATATACGATTCGACGAATACAAGGATAAACCCCGCAATGCTTGCGGCAGACATACGAACCAATAACAACACGTCCTTGTCATAACATTTATTAAGCTCATCATACAAGAACGCCGCCTGGAAATCAATTGAAAAGTTCATAAAATAGACAAAATTTCAATGGATTTCCTTTGATTTTAAAACATGTTTCTATAAACGAAGTTGAATATGTGTTAAAATAGAAATTTTCAATAATTATTGCCAACAGATCTCTTTTTTTGCTTTTCCATAATATCATAAGACTTTTCGATAATATCTGTCAGTACATCGCCTTTATAGACTCTTCCAACCTTCGTGTTTTCCTGATAATATCTTACAATTTCGTCCAACTGATCATATGTCTTCGTGGATATTCGCACATTTAACTGTACTTTTGCATTCTCTTCCAAGAAAAAGTTCCTCCCTAATTGCTAGCACCCGCTATAATATTAATATCTACTGCTACCTATCTGATGTCTCCCTAATATTCTATCATAAACGACAGGATTCTGATGTATTTAGAACTTTTGAATCGACAAGGTAAAAATCACCTTCTGCCATAATAAAAAAAGGCCAGTGGCCTTTTCAAAAGACTCTGTATCGTGAAGGCTGGTTTGTCAGGAAATATAGAAACCAGACTGCATGGTTTTGTTCATCAGCAGCTGCCCGCCGGAAAGTTTCCTTTATGATCGGATCGTTGGACCCTTCAGAAATACCCAAGTAAAAGTCAACGGTCTCTTGCTCATCTTGAAAGGCGAACTCCAAACCAGTCCGATATTGATTCGGACAACCCTCAACAATTTTGGGACTATGCTGCTTACCCGTAAGACTTGTATAAATCCTCATAAATTGATGGAAGTGTTTACTTTCGTCCTGGCGGATTTCCTGAATCTGCTTTTTTTCTTTTGCATTCGGTGCCATAAGCGCCAGTCTTTCATAGCATTGAATAGCGCTGTATTCGCCGTTTATTGCTTTCCTGATATTCCTCACAAGCTGTTCATTCTGTCTGTATCCCGAATCATTCTGTACATAGTAGTATGGGTGCATATGATACCTCCTTCTGCCTGCACGATCATTATATGCGCCCTAATTGCCAGAGTGCCTGGATACTGAGCAGTCAGCACGTGGGATCAACTTGATTAAACCAAGTTAAAAGTGATAAGGTTCCCCTAAATCCGCGCTTCTTCTGATATGCCTCTTCACCAGAACATTCATAGAAGATGCGAGTGTATCCCCAACCGGGCAGGTGTTTTCAACCGCTTCAGCAAGCTTTATTACCTGTTCTTCAGCAGAGTCTGTTACGAAATGCATATTGCACCTAATTTCCTGCAAGCCTGGCTTCACATCCGGAACACCTTTAAATCCATCGATATTTAGATCGCCTTCAACATCAACCCACATACTGCGGAGTTCAACACCAAACTTTGGTGCATACATTTTCGCTGTGATAATCTGGCAGGCTCCGAGTGCGTTCAGAAGCATTTCAATCGGATTCATGCCTTCATTGGTACCTCCAAGCTCTTCAGGTTCGTCGAACATTACCCTCAAGCCCCTTGATTTCCCTTCGACTCTTAATCCCTCCATACTTCTTACCGAACCTTTGAAGACTGTTGCACTCATAGCGCTGCCCCCTGTCAGTTTTTATTGATGGGTTACTCATTTACATTATAGTCCCATTTATCAGTAAATTTTTAATTGTCCCAGCCAATTCAAGGAACTTTCAAATCCTTTCTTCAAAGTAGGGAAAACCACCATTTGCAAACACACATATTTTCCGTAAATAAACCCACATTAACAAGGAAAGACTCAATATACTTACCGGGCAGGAAATCTACCCGGGTTGAAAGGAGGCATGTTCAGTAAATGGATAAAACGCTTGCCTATCTTAGGGAAACCATGGCGAATTATACGGAAAAGGACCCGATAGCCGATAGAATTTACAGAAAAATCGAAAGCGAAAAGTATGGATCTGAAGGTGATTTTGTACAAGATCTTACATTTAAAGAAGAACGATATCTAAACAAAGTCCTTGAATGGGAAATCCAGTACGCCAAAAATGAACAGGATGAAATAAGAGCAAAACAGCTGAACGAGGTTTTCGAACTTTTGTTATAAACATGTCAGAAACTGAATCCCCATTACCCTCTGCCTTTTCTTCGAATGTGTATTATAATAGAAATTAATGTCACTGCCCGGCGCTGAGCAAAGCCGGGTATCATTCTTTCTGCCAATGCATTAGATGAAATGAAAGTATATAAAGGAGGGGATTCCGTGTATCGTTTCGGGCAATTCATATACAGAAATAAGCTAAAGATGATTGCTCTTTGGGTTATTGCCATAATAGGTTTATCCTTCTTCGCTTTAAAGCTTCCCGATGTTCTGAGCGGAAATGGGTTTGAGTTCAATGGAGAATACAAAAAGACGCGGTCCATTCTTGAGGAAGACTTCAAACTGCCTAAATCAAACATCATTGTTTTGTTCGAACGCGGCGAAGATGTATCTGATTCTGATTGGACAAGCACTATTGATCGCAATCTGGATCGCGCCGGAAAGCTGGACAATGTAAAAGGGGTCACCTCTCCGCTTGAGCAGCATTCAATGTTAAAAGACAACATCGCTTATGCTGTTCTCAGTTTTGATGAAAAAGCAGAGAATATGGGAGATGCTGTCGGACAGCTGCGATCCGTTTTAAAAGACAAAAATGGCGTATCCGTGTCCATCACCGGTGAACCAGTGATGGTAAAAGATTTAAACGAAGCCAGCCAAAAGGATTTGGCCAAGGCGGAAATGATTGGTCTTCCCATTGCCTTAATTGTACTTATCCTTGCTTTTGGCAGTCTTGTTGCTGCTTCTATTCCTCTTTTAATTGGTCTTGTATCCATTCTGGCGGCCATGGGGATTGTTTACTTTTACAGTTACTCATTTGATCTCACCATATTTATACTCAACATAGTTCCTATGATTGGGCTATCGTTGAGCATTGATTTTGCTCTCTTGCTGATTAATCGTTTTAAAGAAGAAATCCGATTGAAGCCCGTTGAAGAAGCAATAGCATCAACATTGGCAACTGCGGGGAGATCCATTGTCTTTTCTGCGATGTGTGTCTTTATCGGGCTCTTTGGGTTAATGTTCATTCAAATTGATATATTCCAAAACGTTGCCCTTGGAGGCGTAACCGTCGTCCTGCTTGCAGCATTGTCTGCACTTACATTCCTTCCTGCCATTTTGTCATTGCTTGGCAAAAGGATACATTCCTTCACAATTATAAAAGTAAATACGGAAAAATCAGGATTATGGAGTCGTTTTGCTCATTTTGTCATGCGCAGGCCTGCCATTATGGCCATCCTTGCACTCGCTCTTCTCGTATTCGCATTACTTCCAGTCCGAAGCATGGTCCTAACAGTTCCAGGGATTGATGCCTTACCTCCTGCCTATGAAGCCCGGGAGGCATACGACCTTTACGAGAAAACATTTGTTAAGAAAGAAAAAGCTGACGAGAATAAAGTTGTTGCCATTATTGAGACGGATAAACAGGCACTCGAAAAAGAAAGCCTGAAACAATCGGCAGCTGTTCTTGAAAAAATAACCAATGACAGCAAGGTGGATTCCACAGAATCGCTCTTTACTCTGTCCAAGACAAATGATCCAGACAAACTGGTCGCAAGCCTGGCCGCTCCGGAAAGCCCGCTAGCCGACATTGCACCAAAGTTTGCAGCAGACAATAAAATGCTTGTTAACATTTATTTAAAGGATCACCTTTCTCCCAAGGAAAAACAGGAATGGGTTAGGGAGATGGCGGCTAAAGAGAGGAATCCTAAAATCCATTTTGGCGGAACTGCAAAGTTTGAACAGGAAATATTTGATGAAATATATAAAAAAGCCCCTCAAGGGCTCCTGCTCATCCTGGTTTCTACATTCCTCATCCTAATGCTTGCTTTCCGTTCAGTATTAATACCAATCAAGGCAATCATCATGAATGTTCTCAGTCTTAGTGCAACTTTTGGAATCGTTGCCTGGATTTTCCAGGAAGGGCATTTAATATCAGAGCCTGCCAGCATTGCGCTGATCCTCCCGGTTTTTGTCTTTAGCCTTGTATTTGGGCTGTCAATGGACTATGAAGTATTTCTTATTTCAAGAATTCATGAGATTTATGGAGAAACACAGAACAATGACCATGCGACACTGACGGGTTTAATATCAACGAGTAAGATTATCACCTCTGCTGCCGCCATTATGATTGTCATCACCGGTGCATTCGCATTCACTGATGTCATGCCTGTTAAACAAATGGGGGTTGGAATTGCGCTTGCCATTTTTCTTGATGCTACCGTTGTAAGGATGGTGCTTGTGCCATCGTTGATGAAGCTTCTCGGAGACTGGAACTGGTGGTTCTTCGGACTTCAAAAAAAGAATAATAATGCTTCAAACAAAAAAGGATGAACAAACATGTTCATCCTTCCACAGGCTGCCGTTAATCGGCAGCTTTTTTACCCTTGCGAAGAAAGAAGGCGTTTCCGGTCAAACCTCTGTTCTCCTCCATTTTTTTCCGAATGGTAAACAGCATTGATCTCCCCGCCAAGCAGTAAGGCCAGACCTGTCAGGAACAGCCAAAGCATGAGTACAATTACAGCCCCCAGGCTGCCGTACGTTGCCGAATAATTGGTAAAATTGCTGACATAGAAAGAAAAGCCGAGAGAGATCATCTGCCAGATTACAGTGCCAAATATGGCACCCGGTATGGCATGCGAAAAGGGGTACTTTTTATTCGGTGCAAAATAATACAGTACAGAAAGCACAGCCGCAATCACAACCAATGCTACGAGCCAGCGCATAATTTTGAACAGAATGGCAGACTCTGCGGGTATTGGAACTATTTCCCTCACTAAATTAAGAAAGACATTCCCAAATACAGGCAGGATTAGTGCAACAATAAAGGCAGTGATCATGCCAAGCGTCAACCCAATCGAAACCAGTCTCGACTTTATGAAAGACCTTGTCTCCTCGACATCATAGGCGGTATTCATCGCCTTTATAAAAGCATTGATACCGTTAGAAGCAGACCATAACGTCCCTATAATGCCGAAAGTCAGGAGGCCTCCGTTTCGCTCGCTGATAATCTTGATAATGTTATCTTTCAGGAAGCCTGCGGTTTCCGGAGGCAAGACATTGTTTACAAACCGGATTGCTTTTGCTGGTTCAATATTTAAATATGGGACAATTGACACAAGAAGAATCAGCATTGGGAACAGTGCAAGCATATAATAGTATGCCTGTTGGGCTGCAAGTCCCGTTGCCCGATCGCTCTTCAATTCTTTCACAATTCTTTTGATGTAGAGAAACCACCGTTTTTTCATATTTACACCTCGCTATGTCATGCCGTAATGCTAACCTTTTCCCTTCTTGCCTGCTTACTAATCCTGCAAGGGAAACTTTTGATGACAAAAGCAGATTTCAATATGATTTTCTAAATAAATTTTCAGCTAAAAATAATAATTATCACTCTTCTTCACTTTTCTCTGTATATGGTTCATGCTCATATGCCGGCAGATCTCCAAAAGGAGTCATGATTCCTTCTTCATCAAGACTTTCTTCATATCGTTCATGCTGTTTGTTCGGATAGATTGTTACAGGATTCCCATTCATATCTGTAGCTGCAAAATTTTCATATTCCTCAACATAGCCAATATTTTCTTCACTTTCAAGATACATGTCATTATAGTGGTCAGGCGGGTTCATGAAATCAGAGGGGCTTTCTGAAGTGCCCCAGCTTGCAACCTCCTGCCATGAATCCTCAGCATCGTAAGCAACATTCTCATGTTTTTCGTCCATATCAAATTTGCCGAAAGGCGGGATGAGCACCCCTTCTTCTATTGGACGGTTCGTTGATATAGTTGAATCAGGAGTATGATCAATGCAAAAAGTTGTTTCCGGGACTGCTTTAAGCCGTTCAAAGGGAATCTCCCTGCCACAAGTTTCACATTTGCCGTAATTGCCATTATCCATCATCTCAATGGCCTTGTTTATTTTTCCAAGCTGGTATTCCCCGTGGTCATTTAAGGCAATGTCTTTTTCCCTTTCATATAAGTCTGTACCTTCGTCCCCTGGGTGGTTATCGTAGCTTGAAAGCTCCCCCATGGATTCGTGATAATGCCCTCTTTCTAGGTCAAAATGATCATTCATTTTAAAGTGTTCTTCCAATTCACTTTTTGCTTTTATAAGCTGTTTATTCAGTTCGGACTTTTGGCTGTTTGTAAGCATGACAGTGCTCCTTTCGCATTTAAGCTGTTTCCTTTAGTATGAAACAAACTTACAGCTTTCATGAGCTATTCCGGCCGCTTGTATTCATATTGCGAAAACGGGCAACATAAAAAGCTGCCATCCAAAACGGACGACAGCTTTTATAAAATTTATTCAATTACAGTTACTTTAACTTGCTTTCTTCCCCATGCAATTGCATCATCATTACTTGGGAAGAACACATCTATTTTATTACCTTTTATAGCGCCGCCCGTATCGGATGCGGTTGCGTAGCCATAGCCCTCAACATAAACCTTCGATCCTAGGGGAATTACTGAAGGATCGACCGCGATGACTTTTGACCCAGGATTTGCTTTAAGATCTAATCCTGTCGCTGTTGTACCGGAACATCCTTCACAGTTGGCTGTATAGGCTGTAGAAGAAACTGTGATGACGTTTGTATTTGCAGCTTTTACTTCTTCCTTCACAGGCTGCTGTGCCGGTTCTGCCTGAACTGGTGCTGCAGCTGCATGCTCAGGTGCTGGTGCTGGTGCTGGTGCTGCATTATTTTGTGGCGCCGGTGCATCGGCTGTAGTTTCAGTTGCTGGTGGTGTGTCAGTGTAAATAACCAGTTTTTCTCCTGGATGAATCAGATCAGACGATAATTTGTTCCATTTCATAACGTCTTCTACCTGAACCCCATAGATTTTGGCAATATTCCAGAGAGTGTCACCTTTGTTTACGATGACAGTTTTAACAGGTGATATTTCCAAGCGGTCATTTGGACGAATCACATCACTTGATAAATTGTTCGATTTTTTTAGTGAGTCTACTTCTACGCCGTACTTCTGCGAAAGGTTCCACAGTGTGTCACCTTTATGTACGACGATTTCTTCTGCCTGCACATAGGCACCGGCAGCTCCGGAAATTGCCGCTGCAGCAACCAATGATAATACTGTCTTTTTCATTTGTTTGCCTCCCATCGGCTTTTTGTCTCACGTGAACTATCGTAACATAGAAATCGCCTATAAAAAGAACAAGGAGATAACTGTTCGATTACGAGAATAACAGAATGATAACATCAGCATGTCAAATTATCAGAAAACTTAGGCCTGACAAAACTGAAAAAAAACCAGGTATCCGTTAGGGACACCTGGTTTTTTTACTAAGTTGTTATATCGGTTGCTCTGAAATGAAAATGACACATTTGATTTCTATAATCCATATAAATGGGAATTTAGTATCTATCTGGAATTAAGCAATCTTAGCGGGAAGGTAAATTTTAAAGGTTGTCCCTTTGTCCTGCTCGCTCTCTATATAGACTTTTCCGTTATGGCTTTCGATAATTTTGAAACTAACCATCAGGCCGAGACCGTTGCCATTCTTTTTCGTTGTATAAAATGGTTCCCCGATTTTCTTTAAAGTATCCGGAGGAATGCCAACACCGGTATCCTGTATGGAAATAACAATGTTGTTTTCAACTACCTTTGCCCGAACATAGAGATCACCGCCGTTCGGCATTGCTTCTATCCCGTTTTTTATGAAATTTAAAAATACTTGCTTTAGCCTGTTCTCATCGCATTCAATTTGGACTATATCCTGATTGGTGTCAATTTGGAGTTTAACATTCCTCTTCCTCGCTTCGAACTCTAATAAAGAAACGACATTACGAATGATCGGGATAATATTTTTCTCCTCTAATTCGACTGCTTTCGGCTTTGCGAGGAGCATAAACTCTTCGACGATATTATTAACCCGGTCAATTTCATCAAGAATAATGTCGATAAACTCGCGGCGCTGCGGATCCTCCTCATCGAGCTGAAGGAATTCCGCATACCCTTTCATGGAAGTAAGCGGGTTACGAATTTCATGGGCAACACCTGCTGCAAGCTGTCCTACTGCAGCCAATTTATCCTGGCGGTGAAGCAGCTCTTCCGACTTCTTCCGCTCCGTAATATCATTCCGGATTGCCAGATACTGATAAGGTTTTCCCTCTTCATTCAAGAATGGTACGATCGTTGTGTCTACCCAATAGTAGCTTCCATCTTTCGCCTTGTTTCTGATTTCACCTTTCCATACACTCCCTGAACGAATTGTTTTCCAAAAATGTTCGAAGAATTCTTTCGAATGAAAACGGGAGTTCAGCAATCCGTGAGTTTGTCCAATGAGTTCATCTCTGGAATACTTGGATATTTCACAGAATTTATTATTGACGCTCTTTATAATTCCTTTTTCATCCGTTATGGCTACAATGGAAGATTCATCAAGGGCAAATTTATAGTCGGAAACTTCCTTCAATGATTCCTTAAGATTTGCTTCGGCCAGTTTTCTGTTAGTGATATCCGACCTGATCGAAACATATTGATATGGTTTTCCTTTGCTGTTAAGAAATGGCACGATCGTAGTGTCAACCCAGTAAAGGCTGCCGTCTTTCGCTTTGTTCTGAATCTCACTTTTCCAAACTTCTCCAGATCCAATTGTACGCCACATGTTCCTGAAAAATTCCTTGGAATGGCTGCCCGAATTCAGAATGGAATGATTATGGCCAATCAATTCTTCTTCTGAGTACTTGGAAATATCAATAAACTTGTCATTTACATAAGTGATTTTCCCTCTAGGATCGGTAATTGCAACAATTGAAGAGACATTCAGTGCATCAGTGATATCCTTCAGATTGCTGTCACTTACAGCCAGCCTTTTGCTAATCAACGCACTCGATCCAATCAGTCCGGCGAGAATAATGATAGAAACAGCAAGAATCATATAAATGACAAATGATTCTGGGAAGCTAATCTGCTCAGCGGAATGCGTTGCCGCGGTTAACGAGACTGCCTTTGTTAGCAGCACGTGCCCCTGGACAATCGCTCCTGTTACAGCCAGTGCGCTTAGTGGTTTAAGCCATGTATGGTTTTCCCGTGAGTAAAGTTTTGAGAAAAAGAGCAGCCAGAAAGCGAAAAAGAAAGAGACATAAACAATGATAAGGGCAATGGCCATTATTGAAGGCCGGTATCTGAAAGAGAGGTCCATGGAGAACATGCCAATAATATGAACGGAAAGGACTGCAAGCGTCATGAACAAACTTCCTATAGTAAGGTTCATTGACCCCAGTATTTTTCCTGTCAGCGTGTAGAAAGCCATACCTGTAAATGTAATCCCTAGAATGATCGATAGTATTGTTACCGGGATTTGGTAAGAAACGGATTCCCCCAGGGTTACCGCTAGCATCCCAAAGAAATTCATCACCCATATTCCGATGCCTAAGGAAAAAGTCCCACCAAGGAAAAGGAGCCGTTTATTCCGGTCTGATGACTTAATCAATGAAAACAAGTCGAGCGCTGTATATGAAGACATCATTGTCAGTAAAACTGCAACGAGGAGTAAAACAGGGTTAAAAGACATTTTATATTTTCATCTCCCATCCTTATTCCCCTAATTTAATCGTCAATATGATTGTAATTGAAGCACAGTGAGAATGAAAGAAAAAAATATCTACTTTGTAATATTATTGTCACTTTTTAGCCTTGACAATTGATATATTTGTCAATTTTTGTATAAATCGATACATTTTACACTAGATATAAAAAAAACTCCCAAATATGGGAGTCATCACACCAACATCTTAGGAGACCCAACCATGGCACCAGCTTTTGGTTACTTGCGCCATCATGCTTAATTCATTAGGAAAAATTAAGCTATTGGCGGATTCAGCCGATGTGTGCTGTTCCGCAGGGAAAGTCTTTTTATTCGCTTATTAACTTTGAATAAAAATCTCCTATTCAAATCTACTTTGCGGTTTAATCACCGCGAGACTCATTAACCTCACTCTTCATCAATGCAAGCAAACATGCTTTCATCTGTAATCTGGTAATCGAACTTCGATACTGCCTAGTTAAGACACATATTGCAATACCGATTTCAATATTAAATAGTTTTGAATTTCCTCTAACATTCTGACCAGCTATGTCCCAACTAATCCGCAAGCAATTGGTTTTTTCATCTGGACGAGAATCATGAACAGATGCTGTTTCAACTGACAAACTCTTAACCTGGACTTCCCTGCATCACCACAATCAAGAACTACGCTTGGCAAGTTCCCGTTGCTCATCCAAGGAGTATCCATGTTTTTTAGGAAAAAAGTTTCTTTCCTGCGTATCTTCCTCATAGGCAGGAGATCCGTTTTTTTCTGGTGAATTTGTCCGCTTTCATTCAAACCCTGCTGCTTAAAAGATGGAAAGAATAGCTAAAATACAGTGTAGATGGAATTTTCTTAATAGCAGTAAGTTCTCGTACTGTTATCAAGACTCTTTCAAAACCACCCCTCCTACAGAATAATTGCTTGATTGCCCCACCATGGAGAGTAAAGGAATTAACGTTTTCTCGTTCACTTTACGGAACGAGCACGTATGGTTGAGCCTCCTAAAATGTCGGTTATTTCTTTGTTTATCCTTTACACCCTTATTATAGCACGATGTAAGTGCTTACAATGGCCCTGTTGTGTCTAAATGGTGACGTTTTCACAAGATTTAAATATTTTTGCTTGGATAAGTTAACGTCAAACAACAAACACTCTCTATAAGGAGTTGATAACTGTGAAAAAAAATGACCGGCTTACTAACGCACCAGAAAATACCGAAATAACCATCCATACTGGTGACACCATGCCCAACAAAAAAAACACACCAGGGGATTCTGTTGCAAAACACAAAGATCTTGAAATGGCAAACCTTATCCTTACGGGCGATGAAATCCGCCAGCAGAATGAAAATCTTTGAACATTAAAGGAGTTTATCTTCTATGGATACAATCAAACCGGACGATTTAGACTGCGGTGATGAAGTGTTCGTGATTTATCACAACCCCCATGTTCCGACAGTTGCAACCGTTAAAGCGGCAGAGGTAGTAACACATCCTAAAAATCCAGATGCCCTTGCATTATTTATAAATGAAACTTTCCATGTCATTGAAGAAGACGACGCATTTTTCGCCAGTGAACAAGCAGCCCAATCTGCTTACGACGAAACTTTGGGAGGCAGTCCGGAAAACTGATGGGCTGTCCTCCCTTTGGGAAAATATTAATTTTCAGGAGTAAGCGGCCAGATAAATGCTTTTTTTCTGGGCACAGTAGTGTAGAATCGGACTTTCTTCAAGATAGTTTTCGGGAATAAAGGCACAAGCTGCTTCTAATAGATTTCCGCATTGGCCCTCTGCAGTCTCCAGATTTTATGATGTATGTCCCCCCGGAACAGCTTATTCCCCCGCTTTGTCGACAGTAGTGTTCCGTCAGCCAGCCTTCAAGCGAATCTTGCTCAGCGGTAAAAACATTTGTTCCCGGTACATACTTTGCCTGAAAGCGCATTTCCGAGTCACCTGTGAAACGGCGGGCACCCTCCAAAATAAATTTATCACCTTTGTATGGCGATAAGTCACCTTTCTTAAATGGCAAGAAAAATAACATCTTCCCATATCTGCGTCATTAGCCACTGCATATTAGGTAAAGGAAAAGGCCTATGATGCTGAACCTTCAATTCGCTATGCATTTTATTTTTCTCCTGTCATAGTACTGCTCCTGCTATTCCCTATTCGGTCTAAGGCAAATCTAATAAGTATCCTAATAAAAGCTGGTTTAAAATCGACGTCTTCGGGAAAATTAAACAAGCTATATTGATGGGAGGACTGATCAGAAATGAAAGTCTTGACAGCTTCTTCAAAACTTGTTTATGGCTACGCATTGGAAAGAGGATTTGTCTATTTGAAAAGGGGAACTCTTTCTCCAAGCAAAATTGTTTCGTCTGGCAGGATCCCATTTAGTGAATTACAATAGGATAGTTTTTTGTTTTGAATAGTATGTAGGTAAATAACAATAGAAAAAACAGCCTGGAACTTCGCAGGCTGTTTTTTCTATTTTGAAGCAATGTGTTGTGCAAGGACTTCTTTTCCTGCTTTTACATCTTCTTTTTCTTTCTTTATTAACCATAAAGTCAATAGAACACCTGCACTTGTCATGACTGCGAAAAACAAGTAGATTGAATATATGCTGTAGACCTCGAAAATCATTCCGCCAACAAATGTGAAAAACCAGTTACCAAGGCCATTTCCGATTGCAGAGTAGATTGTTACTGCTGTTGCGGTAACCGCCACTGGAGTTACCTGTTTCACATACTGGAGCCCTGCAGGAATAAATAAACCGAGGGAAAATCCTTGAACGACAGAAGAAATATAAATAATGGAGAGATCTGGCTGTGTGAAATAAAAGCTCCACCGAAGTAACGACACCAGGCCGCCTATCGCAGCAACTTGCAGAAGACCAATTCGATTAATCAAGAAGCCCGCTGCCCGCATAAAAGGAATCTCTGACAGAACAGCAATTAAGAAGGCAATTCCAATCCCAGTATAGGTTCCTCCCCTATCTTCAAGAAAGAGCCCGAAGTAAAAGTTGTTCGCTAAATTGGGGCCGAACACCAAAAAAGTAACAAACATAAACACAACAAATTGCTTGATCCCCAGAAGCTCTTTCATTCCTCCCAGCATCTTCGTGCTTCCACTGCTGTTTTCCCTCGGGAATCTCAAGGAGATGATAGCTGCAAGGATAAGTGTTATAAAAAAAGCATAGAAAATGGCCTGAGGATTCCACTCAGAAAGCCTGCCCATGACAAACACTGCCAACCCAAACCCTAACGAACCAAAAAGCCGAATGTTTCCGTAATTGATTCTTGCTTTTCCGGAAAATTTGAGCGAAATGCTGTCTGACAATGGGATGATGGCACTTTGAAAAACACCAGTCATGACTGCGACAAAGAGAAGCCAGTAATATTGCCCAAATATAAGATATCCTAGACCGAATATACCCGCCAAAGCAGTTGTAATCGTAAGCACACGATTATGAGCATTTTTAAGATCAGCAACCATGCCCCAAAGAGGCTGGAAAAAGATCGTGATAACAGGCCCAATTGAAAGCAGTGTTCCAATTTGATAGCCATTCAGCTTTTCAACTTCACTTAAATATACACTGAGCAAGGGAGCAAGACTCCCAAACCCGAAAAAGGCAAAAAGGTAAAATCCCTGTAATAAATAGAGTGTTCTCTTATCCTGCTGTTTCATCCGGTGTCCTCCTGAGGTGGTAACATAATAGATTTATATTTTACCACCAATTTGGCAGGAAGAAGAAATATTTCCGGGTAAAAGTACCGGCAAGAGGAATATTTCCATTTTTCTGAACTAAAGACTTTAAATTCCGCTGCGTCTTGACTGTATTTTCTCCGTTCTTGGCGCACCCATAACCATGTTTGACTTCTTGAACTGTTTTACTGGCTGGCCAAGGGACGCAAGATATACATAGACTGTCCCAACGAAGAATCCTCCTCCAATTATATTGCCTGCCGTAACAGGAATGAGATTGTGGACAGCACCATATAATGTGATGGAATCAGGGTGTGCTGTAAGAAGCCCAATTGAGAATAGGACCATATTAGCTACACTATGTTCAAAACCTGAAGCAACAAAAGCAAAAACCAATAGCATTGTGACCGCTATTTTTGCTCCATCGCCTTTGACATGATAAGGAATCCACACTGCAAGGCACACAAGCCAGTTGCAGAGAATGGCCCGGAAAAAGAGCTGAATAGCAGGGGCATGCATCTTAAGTGAAGCTGTATCCATTAAATACTGGGATTTCTCCGGATCACCAAATAATCCCGATAGTGCAATCAGAGAAGCAAAAAACATGGCGCCAATTAAGTTTCCTGAATAGCAGGAAAGCCAGTTTATCAGCAATTCCTTTACTGAAGTAATCCTTTTCAAAGTACTGATTGTAAAAATCATCGTGTTTCCGGTAAATAATTCTCCCCCACCATATATGATTAAGATGAGGGCCATACCAAAAAATATGGAACTCATCAACGAGGTAGCTGGAGAGTGGACATCATAAAATCCCTCCCCAATCCTGAAAGAAACCATCGTACCAAAGCCAACGTAAATTCCTGCCAAGATTGCCCTTACCATGTACTGCGATTTGGATAAATATAAAATATTACTCTTCTTTTCTGCTGTTTCAACAGCAATTTTTATTGAATCCATCTTGTTGTTCCTCTCGTAGCAAATGTGAAGTTTTTCACATGAAATGATATACTGTTATCATAACCTCACACGATCCTCTTGTTAAGCCTGTTAAATTGAACGAAATTCGACAACTTATTAAGCGTTTTCAAGATTTATATAATTGATACCTTACGCCTAAGCTTGCCAACACTATCATGATTCTGGTTTTCTCATATATTTAATTGTTCACATTTTCTCTATTGACCTGTTGTTTACATTTCTTTTTAATGAGGATATAGGTGAAATTGCCTGAATATAGAGGTGGCTTAATTTTGGAGAACCAAGAAAATGCTGGATCACTTATGTATGAACTCGAAGAATTGTTTAAAGTATCCGACAAGATTGTAAGCTTGGAGAAAGGCACCTTTTTGTTCCATGAGGGGCAGCCTGCAAAGGAAATGTATATCCTATTATCCGGCAAAGCCCATGTATTCAAAATGAATGCGGAAGGAAAAGAACTGTACCTTCGCCTTTGCAAGAAAAACGATATTGTCGGTGAACTAACATTATTCACAGTTGACCCCCGCTATTTATTTAATGTGCGGATGATTGAAAGCGGAAAAGTAGCTGCCATTAACATCGAAGCGCTGGAGCGGGTATTGTTTAACAACGGCAGACTTGCTGCAGAGTTTATGAAATGGATGAATGATCACATCCGCAAAACAATCACTAAATTTAGAGATCTTGTTCTGAACGGTAAGAAAGGAGCCCTCTATTCCACATTGATCCGCCTTTCCAACAGCTATGGCGTACAAAACAGCGGTGGAATAATGATTGATGTTGCACTTACCAACCAGGACCTAGCAAACTTTTGCGGAACAGCACGTGAAAGCGTCAGCAGGATGCTGGGAGAGTTGCGGAATGAAGGAATCATCAGCATTTCCCGAAAGAAAATCACCATTCATGATCTTCAGTACCTGCGAACAGAAATTGACTGTGAAAACTGTCCAACTGAATTTTGCAATATTGATTAATTCATTCATTTGTCTCTTTGTAAGGAAGTGTCTTACCATTTACAATCACTGTTATCTCAGGTTCCCTGCTCTGACTGCTTTGCTCAGTTTTTCCTTTTTCCTTTTTTTCAGAAAAAGTGCTCCCGATATGAAGTGTCCCATTCAAATCCTTAATATCAAGTGATTTCAAATGATAATTCAATTCTTTCAGAACGGGCTGGTTCATTGTGATTTGCCCAATGTGAATATGCAATTCCTGACTGGAGAGTTTACTGATTTCTGCTTCCATTGAGGACACCAGTTCGGGCAACCCCTCAAGTTTAGCAAGAGCTTCAGCTATTTCAGACAACTTTGACAGGAATTCATTTGCTGCGGCGTTTTGTTCTTCACGCTCCATGCTGCACCATTCCCCTACCCTTTTTTACAAACTATGAAGTGCTGGGAGCATTTATGTTGCAGTCAAATGTCTCGTTTTTCGGCTGTCATTTAGTAAAAAAAGGATTTAATCTTAAAAATGAATAAAAAGGAGCAACGAAAAATGAAAAAAGTGTACATAATCAGTGCCATTATTGTTTTCATTGGAATCTCAGCAGGGATTTCATTCTTTTTGGCCAGGGATGCCCAAGCAAAAATACCTGACAAAATCGAGCTTGTGAACCAAGATGGTGAATATTTTAAGTTTGGGGATGCCAAGAAGAAACTGAAACTTGTGGAATTTATATATACGCATTGTCCGGACATTTGCCCAACTACCACCCAGAAAATGAACTTGCTTCGGAAGGATTTGGAGAAAGAAGGGGTTTTCGGAAAAGACATTCAATTTATCACTATTACAATTGACCCTTACAGAGATCAGCCTGACGTGCTTAAAAAATACATGCATGATTTTGAAGTAAAAAATGATGGGAATTGGCAGTTCCTCACAGGAAGACCACAGCAGATAAAAGAAGACCAGAAAAAAATCAAGGAAGTGGCCGATACCTTTAAATTCCAATATCGTGATCCTGGAAACGGCTTCTATGTACACAGTTCCTTCACTTACCTAATCGATGAAAATAATCAATTCATGAAAAAGTTCCCAATGGGTGAAGAGTTTGATAAAAATGAAGTGTTCGAAGAAGTCATGGACGAATTATAGAAAACGAAAAGAAGCGGTAAGAGTTCATTCTCTTACCGCTTTATAATGAATGTGAATTCACTGTGGTAGGATGTTTTTCACTTTGTTTCAGGGAGAAAAACTCGGATTTTGGCTTGGTGAAGCTGACTTTAATCCCTGATTCTTTTAGTCGGTTTACAAACTCAACCAGCTGCTTTTTAGCCATCTTAAAAACTCCTTTTACTACCTGTTTGTCTACCATTTTACAACATAAAAATGAAAAATGTGTGAATACAAGCAAAAAAATTGACAATTTCGAAGAAAATTCATTGCTATCCTTTTAAATTCGCGATATTTAAACAAAATGCCTCCTGCTTCGCGTTCCTGTTCCTATTTTTTTACATTTCTAAACAACCATTCTTTTCGATTGCCCTTTTCCGTCCTTCCCTCAAACAGAAACGTAATTTAGGACAAAACGGCATTTTTCTGAAAAGGTCGCGATGTTTTCACAAACATGATATAATTTTATGCATATTTCTTTATGGAGGCTATTCATGATCACAGTAAATAATGTCGGCTTAAGGTATGGCGACCGAAAGCTGTTTGAAGATGTAAATATTAAATTCACACCGGGCAATTGTTATGGCTTAATTGGAGCCAATGGTGCAGGAAAGTCAACTTTTCTCAAAATACTTTCTGGAGAAATTGAACCGCAAAGCGGAAACGTCGCCCTTTCTCCAGGTGAGCGCCTTACAGTCCTTAAACAGAACCACTTTGAATATGAAGAGGTTGAAGTGCTTAAAGTTGTTATTATGGGCCATGCAAGACTATTCAAGATCATGCAGGAAAAAGACGCTATCTACATGAAAGCGGATTTTACCGATGAGGATGGAATGAGAGCAGCCGAACTGGAAGGCGAATTCGCTGAATTGAATGGCTGGGAAGCTGAATCTGAAGCTGCGATCCTATTGAAAGGTCTGGGCATAGGTGAAGATTTGCATGACAAGAAAATGGCTGATATCAGCGGCGGAGAAAAAGTGAAGGTCTTACTTGCCCAAGCGCTGTTTGGCAAACCTGATGTTCTCCTTCTTGACGAGCCTACCAACCACCTGGACCTTAAAGCCATTCAGTGGCTCGAGGAATTCCTGATTAATTTTGAAAACACAGTAATTGTCGTTTCCCATGACCGACACTTCCTGAATAAAGTTTGTACACATATTGCGGACCTGGATTTTGGAAAAATTCAGCTTTACGTTGGAAACTATGACTTCTGGTATGAGTCAAGTCAGCTTGCCACAAAATTGGCACAAGATGCAAACCGGAAGAAAGAAGAGAAAATTAAAGAGCTTCAGGCATTCGTCGCTCGCTTTAGCGCAAATGCATCCAAGTCGAAACAGGCTACATCCCGAAAAAAACTGCTCGAAAAAATATCTCTTGATGATATTAGACCGTCATCCCGTCGCTATCCTTATGTCAATTTCTCCATGGAACGTGAAATAGGCAATGACCTCTTGCGTGTTGAGGGCTTATCAAAAACAATTGATGGCGTAAAAGTCCTGGATAATATCAGTTTTATCATGAACAAAGATGACAAGATTGCCCTAGTTGGGAAAAACGAACTTGCCAAGACAACTTTGTTTAAAATTCTTGCGGGAGAAATGGAACCTGACAGCGGTTCGTTCAAATGGGGCATAACAACTTCCCAGGCCTACTTTCCTAAGGATAACTCCCAATATTTTGAAGGATCCGAAGAGACGCTCGTTGATTGGCTCCGCCAGTTTTCACCAAAGGATGACAGCGAAAGTTTCCTTCGCGGTTTCCTAGGAAGGATGCTTTTCTCCGGTGATGAAGTAACGAAAAAGGCCAGTGTTCTTTCCGGAGGAGAGAAGGTACGGTGCATGCTTTCAAAAATGATGCTTTCCGGCTCCAATGTTCTTCTCCTTGATGAACCAACAAACCATTTGGATTTGGAATCTATCACTGCATTGAACAACGGATTGATTGCGTTTAAGGGAGCGATGATCTTCTCCTCCCATGACCATCAATTCATCCAGACAATCGCAAACAGAATTATCGAATTGACTTCAACCGGGCTTATTGATAAACAAATGAGCTATGATGAATATCTGGAAGTCCAGCAGATGCATGCATAAATAAATTGAATAAGCCAAAAAACAACAAAGCACAAGCTTTGTTGTTTTTTAGTTCAATGCTTTTTGGTTTTCTTCCGAGAAGATGCCTTTTGGCGTCCGGCGGATTCTGATTCAGTCGTTCCTTGGCCCTCGACGTTTGGAGAGCTAAGTCCGGTTGTTGATGGATCATGCTTTCGCTTTGACATGCTAACACCTCCCCGCTTACTTTTTCAATTTTGGCGTGGATTTATTCTAGGCCGGAAAGTATAAAAATGCTTTCAAAGGACAAGTTACAAAAGGAGGAGGTGTTACGGATGCCAAAAGTAGGAGTGGAACAATCCTTATCTAATATTTCTGAGGCGCTTCGACAAAAAGGATTTGATGTGATCGACCTTAGAAAGGAAGCAGATGCGAAAGACTGCGACTGCTGTGTAGTATCGGGACTTGACTCCAATGTCATGGGTATGCACGAGGTCGTGACTGCCGGTTCTGTTATCGAAGCAAATGGACTTTCTGCTGACGAAGTTTGCCAGCAGGTTGAAGAAAAAACAAGTCACCAATAATAATGAGCAGACTGCCTATGAAAGGGCAGTTTTTCTTTTTCCCCCTATTTTTAGGCTTTTTTTACATCCCGCTATATTTACAGCTCTCTTTTCGATATAATATATTCGACTATATCAGCGTGAATTTGCTTTGTAAAAGTAACTAATACTTCTGTGCGGTATTGTTAAATACGTTTTTTGCATTGGATTGATTTTTAATGAAAGATAATTTTTGGTCTCCTGTTATACTTTCCCTTCAAACCGCAAGCGTTGCACTGCCGGTCGTGTTCGTACTAGGAATTATAACTGCGAGAATTATGGCCCGAAGAAATTTCAAAGGAAAAGTGATCATTGAAACAATTTTGCTTCTCCCGCTGGTCCTCCCTCCCACGGTAGTTGGTTTTTTACTTATTATATTTTTTGGAGGGAACAGCATTGTCGGCAAAGGAATTGAAGCATTATCCGGCGCACCTGTTATGTTCACTTGGTCAGCAGCGGTTATTGCCTCTTCAGTCGTAGCTTTCCCGCTCATGTACCAGTCTGCCAAAACAGGGTTTTCATCCGTTGACAAAGGTGCCGAGGAAGCAGCCAAAGTAGACGGTGCTAGCGAACTGAAAACATTTCTTTACATAACACTCCCTCTCTCCGCCAGAGCCTTGGTGGCGGGAGTGGTATTAAGCTTTGCAAGAGCACTCGGTGAGTTCGGAGCGACGCTGATGTTCGCGGGCAATCTCCCGGGAAAAACACAAACAATACCAACGGCTATCTATATTGCTTTTGAATCAGGGAATATGGACACCGCCTGGCTGTGGGTAACAGTAATGATTGCCATTTCCTTTGTCATGCTTTTTGCGGCAAATCTTCTAAAATAAAAAACCATGGAATGTTCCATGGTTTTTTATTTCAGAGAATTTACTTGAGTCTATTCCTGGATTTCCTCAACTTTCTGTTCAGCATCCAAAGATATAGCGTTCCAATCATTACAGCCCCCGCTACACAATTGCCAGCATTGAAGATGCTGCTTTTTTTTGTTTTTTCCTCTGTAATCTGCTTTGCAGCAGTCCCCTTCTTGAGTACCTCTTCCAGTTTGACGGACTGAACGATTTGCCCCTCACGATCCTTAATCTTCAAAATGCCTTTGCCATTAAGCTTTTGTTCCGCTCCCGACAAGGGTTCGGTGATAAAAACAGATTCATCCGCAATAAACATTTGATTTTTTTTCTTAAATGAAGTTCCCGCTTCAATTTTAGATGTTCGAAAATGATGAAATCCATAGTCAAACAAAGTGATGGTATCCTCATAAATCTCTTTTTTTGTTTCTGCTTTAAGCAAAACCGCAGTCATTTTTATTCTTCCATTATCGGCTGCAGTTGCCAGCGTCTGCTTGGACTCATCGATAAAACCCGTTTTCCCTCCGGTTACATATTGATAAGGAATCTCGCCAAGAACCATTTTATGATGGCTTTTTAATACGGTGTTCCATTCTGCCCCCGTCCAGGGAAGTTCCTTTATTCCAAACAACTCTTCGAAAAAGGCGTTCTTTTCTGCATAATTAACAATTTCCCCTAGATCACGGGCGGTTGTATAATGTTCAACACTATACAGGCCGCTAGGATTTGAAAAATGCGTATTTTCCACTCCAACTTTTTCTTTTAGGTATTTGTTTATGTTCACGGAAAACTGCTCGACTGTCCCATCCAGATGCTCTGCAACCGCAATAGCCGCGTCATTCCCTGAGTTCACCATCATGCCTTGGAGGAGCTTTCTTAACTGTATTTTTTCTCCCTTAGCGAGATACACTCGCGTCCCCTCCACATTGGCCGCATTCCCAGATACTATGACAGTATCATCGAGATTACCACTTTCTATTGCGTAAATCGCAGTCGCGATTTTGGTAAGGCTTGCAGGGTTCATTCGTTTATCCGCATTTTTTTGATAAAGGACAGTCCCCGACTGAGAATCCATTAGGATTGCCCCCTCGCTAGCCACTTTAGGCTCGCCCTTTTGTCCGGCTGATGCTGATGCTGCCCCCGCAAAATAAAATAGCAATACGACGTAAATTGCCGCTTTTCTAATCAATGGCTACACTTCCATTTTCAAAATGTATTTTTAAAAATTTTATCAAATGATCATTCTTTTATTCCGCAAGACACAAAATTGTTATAAATATGAAAAAAATAATTTATAACATGCACGAAAAATAATCGACGTCCAAAATTTATAGACAAGTTCACTCCCCTTCCTTGCATATAAATAGTATTAAGATGAAAAAGGAGGAAAAACCATGCATTTCCTTGTAATAAAGAAAAAATTACTTGCAGTAGTTGCTGTCCTCGTCCTTCTCCTTTCCGCTATTACGTGGCTGCTGTCTACACCTGATTCCTCTCCTGCCACAACACAAGATAAAGGAAAGAATATCAGGGACATCCACATGGTCACAGGGGAATTTAAATCAAAGACAGCTGATGGAAAAGAAATTGAAGCTTACCGCTGGGATCCAGGGATAATTTTTCTGGATAAAGAGGAAATGGTTCGCCTAAAAGTTTATGGAGTCAATGGAGAAGAGCATCCTTTTACGATTGAAGGCACCAGCATTAAAGGTATGGTGAAAAAGGGACAGGAAACAGTCGTTCCTTTGCAATTCGAAAAGGAAGGTGTTTACAGACTGATTTGTTTGACCCATCCCAGCAAGGAAAACAGCGGGCCAATGATAGCGTATATTGTTGTTGATTGAACATTTGCAGTGCCAGGAACCTGGCGCTGCCTTTTTTATGTTCAGTTCCCCTCCCTAGTCCATACAATTAAAATCACCATCCCTTATTTTATTCACAGAAATTCCATAACAATTTTTATAAGATGGCAATAGTGTTTGATATACTTTTATTAATCCCATTTTCACCTGTTTTATATAACAGGTATTGTGTTTCTATCATCCATTATAGTACAGTTTATTTTTTCTTCTTTCTTACCTAAAATTACCAAAGTTAAAAACGTTGGTTTTACAGGATTGTTCGATCGTTCACAAATATGTAACACTAAAACTGTTATAGTCATAGTAAGATGTAATTGTAGTAACTGTTGTATATATAATAAATCAATTTTTGAGGTGAATTAATAATGGATCAGTGGAAAGGCTTTAGTGGCGGAACTTGGCAAAAGGAAATTAATGTCCGCGATTTCATCTTAAACAATTTCACACAATATAATGGGAATGACGAATTCCTAGCGGACGCAACAAAAGCAACAAACTCTCTTTGGGACAAAGTCATGGAAATGACAAAAGAGGAAAGAAATAAAGGCGGCGTCCTAGACATGGATACCGAAATTGTTTCAACAATTACTTCCCATGGCCCTGGCTATTTGGACAAGGAGAAAGAAACTGTTGTCGGAGTCCAGACAGATGCTCCGTTCAAGCGTTCCATGCAGCCGTTCGGCGGCATCAGAATGGCCAAAGCAGCCGTGGAAGCATACGGCTATGAACTAGACAAAGAAGTAGAAAAGATTTTTACGGATTTCAGGAAAACACATAACCAAGGTGTCTTTGATGCTTATACAAAAGAAATGATCATGGCGCGGAAAGCAGCTATTATTACAGGACTTCCCGATGCTTACGGACGCGGACGCATCATTGGCGATTACCGCCGGGTAGCGCTTTACGGTGTTGACTTCCTGATGGCAGAAAAGAAAAAAGATCATGAATCAACAAGCAAGATTATGGTGGAAGATACAATCAGACTGCGCGAAGAAATTTCCGAGCAGTTCCGTGCTCTTGGAGAATTGAAAAAGCTTGCCCAAAGCTACGGCTTTGACATTTCCCGTCCAGCAGCAAATGCTCAGGAAGCTTTCCAATGGGTATACTTTGCCTACCTTGCAGCCATTAAAGAACAAAATGGTGCTGCAATGAGTTTAGGAAGGGTTTCTTCTTTCCTTGACATTTATGTTGAACGTGACCTCATGAATGGTCTTTTGACTGAAGAAAAAGCCCAGGAGCTTGTTGACCACTTCGTCATGAAGCTACGCCTTGTCAAATTCGCAAGAACACCTGACTACAACGAACTATTCAGCGGAGACCCTACATGGGTGACTGAATCAATCGGTGGAATGGCTTTGGACGGACGTTCACTCGTTACAAAGAACTCTTTCCGCTTCCTGCACACTCTTGACAACCTTGGTCCTGCACCAGAACCAAACTTGACTGTACTCTGGTCAAAAGACCTACCTGAAAACTTCAAGAAATATTGCGCGAAAATGTCTATCAAGACAAGCTCCATCCAGTATGAGAATGACGATGTCATGCGTCCTGAATGGGGAGATGACTACGGAATTGCCTGCTGTGTATCAGCGATGGAAATCGGCAAACAAATGCAATTCTTCGGTGCACGCGCTAACCTTGCAAAAGCACTGCTTTATGCAATCAATGGTGGTGTCGACGAAAAGCTGAAAATCCAGGTAGCTCCTCAATACACCCCTATTACTTCTGAATATCTTGACTATGACGAAGTGATGGCTAAGTTTGACAACATTATGGAATGGCTTGCAGGTTTGTATATCAACACTCTTAACATCATTCACTTTATGCACGATAAATACAGCTATGAGCGGATTGAAATGGCGCTTCATGATACAGAGATTCTCCGCACAATGGCTACTGGCATTGCCGGCCTAAGTGTTGTGGCAGATAGCCTCAGCGCCATCAAATATGCTAAAGTTAAGGTTATCCGTGATGAAGATGGCGTTGCCGTCGACTTTGAAACAGAAGGCGACTTCCCGAAATACGGAAATAATGATGACCGCGTCGACAGCATTGCTGTTGAAATCGTGAAGACATTCATGAAGAAGCTTCGCAAGCATCCGACTTACCGTGGATCTCAACATACAATGTCTATCCTTACTATCACTTCAAACGTGGTATACGGAAAGAAAACTGGGAACACTCCAGACGGACGCCGTGCAGGTGAACCATTTGCACCGGGAGCCAACCCTATGCATGGACGTGATACAAAAGGAACATTGGCTTCCCTTTCATCAGTTGCCAAGCTTCCTTATGCATATGCGCTTGACGGAATTTCCAACACCTTCTCGATCGTACCAAAGGCACTTGGAAAAGATGATGACAGCCGTATCAATAATCTTGTTTCGATCCTTGATGGGTACTCAGTCAAAGCTGGCCACCATCTGAACGTGAACGTGTTCAACCGAGAGACATTGCTGCATGCGATGGAGCATCCAGAAGAGTACCCGCAGCTTACTATCCGCGTTTCCGGATATGCTGTAAACTTCGTCAAACTGTCTCGTGAACAACAGCTAGATGTTATTAACCGGACTTTCCACGAAACTATGTAAGAAATAAATCATTAAAATTAAACAGGGCATCCCTCTCGCTAGGCTGCCCTGTTTCTTCTTTGGAGGGAGCAAACATCATGATTGGAAACATACATTCTATCGAAACCTTTGGCACTGTTGATGGACCCGGAATCCGCTACGTGGTCTTTACACAAGGCTGCCTTCTTCGCTGCCAGTTTTGCCATAACGCAGATACTTGGGAAATCGGTGCAGGAAAACAGATGTCCGTTTCTGAGATTATTGATGATTTGAAAACCTACCTCCCTTTTATTGAATCTTCAGGCGGTGGCATTACCGTCAGCGGCGGTGAACCACTGCTCCAGATTCCGTTTTTAACGGAGCTGTTCAAGGAATGTAAAAAGCTTGGGATCCATACAACCATCGATTCTTCAGGCGGATGCTATTCATCCAATGCCCATTTCCAGGAACAACTGCAGGAGCTTTTGAAATATACTGATTTGGTATTGCTCGATTTAAAGCATATTAACCGAAAAAAACATATGAAGCTCACCGGAATGCCAAATGACCATATACTTGAATTCGCGCGTTTCCTTTCCAGCGAGAGAGTCCCTGTTTGGGTCCGCCATGTCCTTGTCCCTGGGATAACCGATGATCTTGATGATCTTTCAGGACTAGGCCAATTCATTGGAACACTGAAAAATGTCAAAAAGGTTGAAGTCCTCCCCTACCACAAGCTAGGAGTTTATAAGTGGGAAGCTTTGGGACTTGAATATCCTCTCAAAGATGTTGAACCGCCAAATGAGGAAACAGTCGAACTGGCATTGGGAATGCTTACAGCTCACGTTAACTACCTATAAAAAAAAGTGCCGAGTCTTAGCAAGTTTTGCTAGGGAAACGGCACTCTTTTTTGTTTTAGCCACGTTTTCGGATAGCTGTGTAAATTTAATTTGCTTGTTTCGGTGATTTTTTTCCAATTTAGACGTTCCATTTTCCAGTTTAGCCATTTCCTCAGTCCTACTAATCTGTTTCACCTAACGATAACCTATATACGGCATCACCTTATCAAAACCTAGCAGTCCCTATAGGAAGGCTGCAGCGGGAAGCTTATTCATTTGCTGTTTTCATTATTATTAATGCGTATCCCCTTTTTGTTTCACGAGTCCTGAAACAATTTCTTCTCTTTCATTCTCAGCTGTCCTTGCTGAAATAATCTCATCCCTTTCAAGCTTTTCAATCGCTTCATTTTCTGCATAGAGAACATGTTTTCTGAGCGTGTCCAGCTGCCGATTCTTTATCGAAGGTTCCCTCGAGAACAGTTCCTCAATTTTCTCCTTTGTATCCTTTATTTTATAATTATATTCGGCAAGTATTTCCCTCGTCGCTGGTTCTGACGCGTACAGCCTTGACTTCATTCTATTGATTTCTTCAATCGCTGTTTCATACCTGTTAAGCTTTGCAATTAATCCCTCATACTCTATATCCTCTTCTCCCCTGCTGGTAATTCCCAGTAAGCGGATGAATGGTTTAATTGTAAGACCTTGAACAACCAGGGAAAACAAGACAACGCTGAAAGCGAGGACGAGCACTTCTTCCCTTGCTGGAAAGTCCCTTGGAAGGCTCATAACTAAAGCAATGGATAAAGAACCTTTTAATCCGCCCCAGTTAAGGATGTGCAGCCACATCGGCGGAAAATTCCTGATAAATGCCATACTGATATAGACTGCAGCACTTCTGGCTGCCAAAACAATGACAATGGCTGCAAAAATCATTCCCCATTTATCATGGATATCAATTCTTGTTATTTCAAGGCCCACCATCAGGAATACAATCGAATTGGCAAGGTGGGCTGCTACATCCCAAAAATTATGGATATTGAGCTTTGTTGTCGGGCTCATCCCTATTCGAGCCCCGTAGTTTCCAAAGATAATAGCAGCAACGACTACCGCAATGACCCCTGATGCATGAAAATGCTCGGCCGCCAAAAAGGATCCATAAAACAAGATCATGCTGAAAATAATTTCGAGTGGGTAATCGTCATAGAGTCTTGTCAATTGTGAAAAAGCATATCCCAACACTCCCCCTGCTATCAGGCCGAGTGAAATCACCCTTACAAAGTCCCACAGGCCCATCCCTAAGCCCTCGAAACCAGCATCTATATACTTGATAAGCGAATATGCTGATATGTTGAAGAGGACGACTGCAAGCCCGTCATTGAACAAGCTTTCTCCTTCAATGACAATCGCAAGCTTCTTCCTGACACCCAGTGTTTTAAAAATGGATAATACACTGACTGGGTCAGTCGCACTCATCAGGGACCCAAATACAAATGCTGCTGCAAGCGGAAGATCGAGAAAATGGCGGGAAGCAAAACCTGTGACCAGAAAAGAAATAAGTGTCCCTCCAAACGCAAGTACGAGGATAGGCTTTTTATTCTCTTTTAAATGGCTGTATGGAAGTTTTAATGATGCCTCGCCCAGTAAAGCTGGCAAGAAAAGAGTAATGATGACGAAGTTGAAAATTTCCCCCTCTGTTATGAATTTTTTTACGGGTTCCAATATTGGGATATTCATCAATCCGATTAAAGCACCGACAATTACAAGCGCGATCGGATAAGGCTGTTTTAGTTTTTTCGCTATCGCGGTTACTCCTGCAGCCAACATAATCAATATAAGCACCAATTGAAAAGTATTGTGCAAATCTATTTCCTGCACAGGTATCACGCTCCGGTCTTGTTAATTATTTTACTGTTATTCCCTAAGCTTCTTCTTTTTAACTCATAGCCTGACCCTTTTTGCGCAATACAAGAGACTTTCTTTTCCAATGTACTATGTTAAATAACTCAGTTGATATTTGAAAATAAATAAAAAGACCATCAATAGACAGTCTTTTTCTCCAACTAACGCTCTCCGTTACTGCATTTATGATTCATTTTTTTATCCAGTTCTTCATATCATTATGAAGATAAGTGCTCGGTAGATCTGAATTTGTCTCTCCCTTTAGTATAATCAGTTTTTCATATACTTTATTCTTTTCCAGCCATCAGGTACACTTAGCCAAAATGCAGGTGTTAGACATTTACTATAACCTCTTGCTTTAGATAGATCATTTACATAATCCTTTATTTCATCATTTATTGTTTTAATATTACTTGGAAAATTATCGTTGTAGTTTAATTCTTGAAACTTCTCAGCAGGTATCTCAAACATTTCAAACTCATATCCCATCTCACTATACCAGCCATTATAGAAATCACTTTCTGGTCCTCCCATTCCGTGAGGGCAGCCAAATTGCTTTTCATTTCTATCTGAACAATGACACCACCAAGTCACACTTTCAATAGCTACGTTCATCTTGGTAAGATTTTCCATTATATTTATTGGGAGTAATGATATCAATGTAACCACTACCCACTGGTTCTGTCTTATACTTCTCCATTAACATTCAATTTCACTCTGTTTCCTTCCCGATTTCCTTGTAAATATTCCAAGTATTTCATTTTTGACATCATCCCTTGTTCTATTCATCTGAGTCGAAGTTTAAAGAAAAAAAACCTTTGGCAAAATTCATATCGTTATCTCCTATTATTATGTTACCAAATTACTGAATTGATTTTTATCTTCAAACTTTAATAAACGTGATATTTTAGTTCTAATCTTTTGTTTCTATTTTCTTTTAATGGGATCATTAGTTGAACTTATCATTAACTAAATGGTGTAGAATGGAATTTATTAACGTTCTTCTTAATTATATCAGTACGAAAACAAATGGATTTCCAACAATTTTCAGGTATCGTGGATATCGATGAGACCTTTTAGAGAATGTTTTGTCCTTTGAAGATAATAATTTTAATTTTAAATAAAGTTCACTCCTCTAGGAAATTTCAAAATTTTATTTACCCGATAGTTACGAGAGAGTATGAAGAGTCCACAATTTCTCATAATAAAAGCAACGTTAAAATAATCTATTAATAAGTTAGCTTTTAGCTACTTAAGGGAATTTAGTTTAAAACAAATCGACTATATTATACTTAATTCCGAAAGGATGTAGGATGATGAGACAAATAATTGCACTAGGAGGAGGAGGATTCTCTATGGAGCCTGAGAATCCTCTACTAGATAGGTATATACTTAGTCAGTCTGATAAGACAAATCCTAAAGTTTGTTTAATTCCTACTGCAAGTGGAGACTCAGATAGTTACATAACTAGATATTATCACTTCTTTAAAGAACAGAATTGTCAACCCTCCCACTTATCATTATTTAAACCACCAACCAGAGATTTAGAGAGTTTTTTATTAGAGAAAGATATTATTTATGTTGGTGGCGGAAATACCAAAAACTTATTAGCCTTATGGAAAGAATGGGGCCTAGATCTTGTTTTGAGAAAGGCTTGGGAACAAGGAATAATACTAGCTGGGATAAGTGCAGGTTCCATTTGTTGGTTCGAAGAAGGGATTACTGATTCATATGGTGATGGACTAGAACCATTAAATTGTTTGGGTTTTTTAAAGGGCAGTAATTGCCCCCATTACGATGGAGAGACAGACAGGAGACCCTCCTATCATAAATTGATAGCTTTAAACAAAATAAAACCTGGAATAGCTACTGATGATGGAGTTGCTATTCATTACATAGAGAAAGATGCATGTAAAATTGTAAGTTCTAGACCTAGTGCTAAGGCATATAAAGTTTATTTTGATAAGCAAGTTAAAGAGGTAGAACTTGAAACTGAATTTTTGGGTTCTTAATAAATAAGGATGACGTTGGTCTCGATGGATTAACGTCATTTTATTTCATCATTTTGATAGCTGAATTAATTGAACTATAGAAGTAAAATAGTACGCATTATATGAAGAAGAATGCTTGATACTTTTTTCTAAACGCTGTTTTCGTAATGTTTGTTGTTTTTGGCAAGGGAAAAACTTTTATCTAAACAATCTTAGTTGTTTTGACAGTTCTTCCCCTTTTTCTTGGATTCCAAGGCACTTATGTAAACGAATTGGTAGAATACACGTTATTCTTCCTGAGTCTACAAGAGTAAATTCTTCTTGGTTGGTATAGCCTGAGATTTCTTCCCCTATCATAGCTAATTCAAAGGGGGAATGGTTATAAATGGTTTCAGCTATTCTTATAAGTATCTCATCAACTTTAGCTAACCAGGTGTTGAGTTCTTTTGTTAACGGATATTTATAAGGATAGAACTGTTCCAGTGTAGCTTGTGGTATTGATATATCTAACCAATCTGATTCACCCTCGATTTTTATGACAGAAATCAAACACGGCAAGGTATTTCCATCAGACAGAATTAAGGTCCCATAAAATGGATTTACTCTTTCATCATCAATGTTTATAGGTAATGTAATTGAATTCAATTGGAAGTCTTGTCGTTCTTTCCAAAGCCCATTGAAGAATTTGAAATTTTGTAATGCAATAAGTGCTTGATTCAATCTCTTATTATCTCCAACTGGGTGAAACTCGATTGAAAGTTCATAGAAACCGCCAAACCAATGTTCGGGGTTAGTAAATTCACTAAAATTCAATATTTCTACCTCCATTTTTAGTAGTTCTTTAAAAATAGACTAAGCTTTCCAATAAAAAGAAGCCAGGAAAGGATTCCTTGGCCGGCAATTCTTCTTCAAAGCTTAAGCCATATCAATAGACTGGCGGTATTCAGGCTCACAGTTAATGCAAATCGGTGTTTCATAATCTTCCGTATTGACATCTGCCTCATTGTACTCTATCCCGCAAAGCGAACATGTCACCATATCATCTTCGGTAACGGCAGCTTCGGAGATGGAATCATTTACCTTTAATTCTCCAACCCAAATCCCGGTAATATGTCCCATCTCAGTATCCGCATACTCCAGGGCAGCCTCATATGTTTCCCATACTCCCTGGTCCCACAGCATCTCATCCGCTCCGCCGGAGTTAATCATCAATCCATATACTTTACTCATGTCAGGTCCCCTTTCTTAAAGCAAGATAATCTTGCTTATGTTTAGCCCTTTTTCGCCAATTCGAAACTAGCGCGGAACTTTTCCCTGCCTCATCCGTATAACAATGAATGTGATTGCTTCTTAACCGGGATTGAATTATACTCTTATCATTGGTCTTTTGAAACCAATGCTTGATGGCTCACTATGAGGTGACTTTATTGTTGGAATTTTATATTCAAAACTATGATTTTACTACTGTCTATACTTTATATATTACGTTTCTGTTAAGCGTATCGCTGAGCGTGTTCTGGCTCGTTGGAATTGAGCTTCCATTTATTCAGTCTTACCTGAAAAAATTAAGCTTCCAGCTGTCGCCTTCAGACTTCGCTTTCAAGTGTAATTCTGATTTAAATCTTGATATTCATCTCGTATTATTGAGGCGCGTACGTATGAAAATAAGTACGGAAGATGACGCAGCACATTTTTCTCCAGCTACCTAAAAAACGATCACAACACCAGGAGGAGAAAAATGAAAAAGAAACTTTATTTAGCCATGATGCTACCGGCATTCATGTTTTTATTAACGGGATGCCAATCCAATGGAAGCGACCCTTCGTTTTTCCAGCGGACTTTCGTGGAACCATTTACAAAGCTTATCCATTTCTTTGCCGAGGTTTTCGGCGGCAGCTATGGAATTTCCATTATCGTCATCACGCTTCTGATCCGCCTAATCCTAATGCCTTTAATGCTCCGCCAATACAAGGCACAGCAGAAGATGAAAGGAAAAATGGAGCTTTTCAAGCCGGAAATGGACAATATACAGAAAAAGCTGAAGCAGACAAAAGATCCAAAAGAACAGCAAAAGCTTCAGCAGGAAATGATGGCTCTTTACCAGAAGCATGGAGTGAATCCTCTGCAAATGGGATGTCTTCCTATTTTGGTCCAAATGCCAATACTCATGGGCCTCTACTATGCCATCCGAGGTTCAAAAGATATTGCTGCACATTCTTTCCTTTGGTTCAACCTGGGACAGCCTGATATCCTGATTACCATAGCAGCAGGGATTATCTATTATTTGCAATTCAAGGTGACACAAGCCAATTTGCCTGAACAGCAAAGGAAGCAAATGCGGTTTTTCGGCCTGTTATCACCGCTAATGATTTTGATGGTATCCTTCAATGCACCTGCAGCCCTCCCACTCTATTGGACGGTAGGCGGTTCATTCCTGATCTTACAAACCTTGATATCGAGAAGAATTTATAATGAGAAGCAGGAAAATGTCGAAGAAAAAGCAAAAAAATGATGCAAAGACCCGAAGGTAGCTTCGGGTTTTTTTGTCATGTGTGCCTATTGACTTATATAGTATATTGGATATATCCTTAAAGAACATAAACCGAAGGGAATGGTAAAGGGACAATGAAAAACTAATCCTGTATTCCGACGATTTTTCAATATTTGAAAAACCGAGCGCCTGAAGACAGGATTAGTCTGCCCTTTTGCCATTTTATCGAAAACGGGAAACTTGTGCCCTTCACTTATGAAAGGCTTATTTGCCTCCTTCCCGGAATCTATAGGCATATTCTTTTTGAGCAGACCCTCTTTTAGGCTTTCGCCAGGGGGTTTTTTTCATGGACAAATAACACTTCTTTTATTTTTTAAATTTTATAAAGAGGTGGTATATATGTTATTGATAAAAATAAATGAAATCAAAAAAACTTATGGAAACCGGGTTGTACTTGATCATGTCAGTTTTGACATTCAACGCGAGAGCCGAATTGGAATAGTTGGACACAATGGGTCTGGAAAAACGACTCTTGCCAACATTTTAGCCGGAATCCTTCGTGCTGATAAAGGCACCATTGACTCGCCGAGTACAGACATAAAGATAGGGTATTTAAGACAGAGTATGAGAGATAATGATCCTTGCTTGCCTGATGAAGAATCAATGTTCGAAGGAGAAGTTTTTGAGCATACAGGCAGGCTTGGTATCGGAAAGCTCGATATATGGGATGACAGCCGTCTGTCATCTCTAAGCGGCGGAGAGAAAATGAAAGTGGCCTTGGCGAATATATGGTCCTCCAGCCCAGATCTACTTATTCTCGATGAGCCGACTAACCATCTTGACGAAAAAGGAATCCACTGGCTTGTCAGCGAGCTGAACAAATATTCCGGCGCTGTTCTCATCATTTCTCATGATAGGTATTTCCTTGACCAGTCCGTTTCAAGTATTGTCGAAATTGAGGATGGCAAATCCGTAGTATGGACAGGAAATTACACACGATATCATGAAGAAAAAGCGAAAGTGCTGGAGGCAGCGAGGCAGGAATACGAAATCCAACAGCGACACAAAAAGAAAATAGAAGATCAGATGGCCAACCTCCGCAGCTGGTCGGAAAAGGCTCATAGAGATTCGACAAAGCAAGGCGGATTTAAGGAATTTTATCGTGTAAAAGCAAAAAAGCTCGATAACCAAGTGAAATCAAAACGAAAACGGCTAGAACGGGAACTTAAACAAAACACCATGCAGAAGCCTAAAGAGCAGCAAGAAATCCGTTTTCAATTTAAGGAAAGAACGCGCCATGGAAAAAGGATCCTTGAAGTAAATAACCTTGGGAAGAAATTTGGGAAAAGGATATTGTTCTCTGATAGCTCATTTTATATCACGCACGGGGAAAAGGTGGGAATTGTTGGTGATAACGGCAGCGGGAAAACGACCCTGCTGAATATTCTTCTTGGAAAGGACCAAGTTTTTAGCGGGGAAATCTGGTTGAGTGAGACATTGAAGGTTGGATATCTAAGCCAGGATGCAGATGATTTCGATGGCCAGAAGAGTGCGCTAGAACACACAGGTTTAACTGACAGGCAAAAACTTACTGATGCAAGAACCGCCTTCGCCAGTTTAGGCCTTGACGATGCGAAAATCACATGCCCGGTAGGCCAGCTTAGCCTTGGCGAACGGACACGGGTAAAGCTCCTGTGCATGATGCTGGCGAACGCAGATATATTGATTCTAGATGAGCCGACGAACCATCTTGATCTCTCCAGCCGGGAAGAACTTGAAAAAGCATTATCTTCATTCCCCGGTACAATTCTTGCTGTTTCCCATGACCTTTACTTCCTGAATAGGATAAGTGAAAAGCTTCTTGTTATCGAGAACTGCAACATTAAGCGAGTAGAAAGAGGATTTAAGGATTACAGAGGGAAACAGGAACCAGCTCCTGGAAAGAAGGAAGAAGATCTGCTCCTGCTCCAAAACGAGATCTCAGCACTGCTGGGCAAAATCAGCCTAGCCGACAAAAACAGCAAGGAGTATATTGAAATGGATAAATCCCTGGCACAATTGATGGAGCAGCAAAAACGCATCCAAAGGAATAACTGATAACAAGTAAATCTTCAAAATTATGCCTTTATAAAAAACCTTCCGCTCTTGCCGTTTGCGGAAGGTTTTTTGGTAGCTTAGAATGCTTATGCTACTTCATTATGATGGTCCCAAGCCAATACCCAAAAAATACAGCGGAAAGTCCGCCGGCATATGTAACCGCTAAATAGATCATTCCTATTTTATGCTCCCTGGAACTAAAGAGCCTTAATAGATCCACATTGAGCGTCGAAAAAGTGGTAAAGGCACCCATAAATCCAGTGCCCGCTAGAAGATACAGCGGCCCTCCGATCTTCGTGCCCGCAAGGAGTCCAAGGAGCAACGAACCAAAAAGGTTTACCGTCAAAGTCCCAACTGGAAACCGCGGCCCTCCCAGTTTGTTTTGAATCCAATACCGGCAGACTGCTCCCACACACCCGCCAAGGGAGACTAAGAGTACTGTTTTCAATACTTTCCTTCCTCCTCCTGGCGCATCTTTTTCTTACCAGCGTGATATCCCAAATAGGCTGCTGTCAGCCCTCCCACTCCGCTTATCATCATATAAGAGGCAGAAGCCATTAGCCTCCACTCCTCCAACAGCCTTAAGGAATCGAGACTGAAAGTAGAAAAGGTAGTGAATGAACCGAGAATTCCAGTACCGATGGAAACAGTAAGTACCTCTGGCAATGCTTTTCTTTCTACCACTCTCGCTGTAAACCAACCGAGAATCAGGGAGCCTGATAGATTGACGGCCAATGTCGAAAATGGTCCAGCAACTAAAAGCCCCGCACCATACCTCAGCAGGCTTCCAATGATGCCTCCTACACCAATGCCAATATAATTCATTCTTCAACCAATCCTTTACTGTTTACACTATTTTTTTATCTTAAGCCTACTGTTGAGCCTTTCTTTGACCTGCGGCCATTCGTCAGGAAGGATGCTGAAATATACCGTATTTCTCGCAAACCCATCCGCCAGTATTTTATCTTTCCGAAGGACTCCCTCTTTAACTCCGCCAATCCGTTCAATTGCCCTCTGAGACCGAATGTTTCTTTCGTCCGTCTTTAAACATACCCGATTCATCTTCAACTTTTCGAAAACATGCTCCAGGAGCAGCAGTTTGCACTCAGTATTTACCCTTGTCCTCCAGAACGCTGGATTATACCATGTCCAGCCAATTTCAAGGCTGCGATTTTGAGTCGAGATATCCAGATATCTTGTGCTGCCAATGATTCTACCCGTTGAGCGTTCCACCACTACAAATGGAAACTGGAGCCCTTTTTCCTTTTCTGCCAACGCCTGTTCCACTGCAGATTCCATCTCACTATAACTGCTGATTTTAGTCGCCATATGAGTCCAAATTTGGTCAGGTTTTGCAGCTTCCCACAAGCCAGCAATATGATTTTTTTCCATGGCCACAAGCTGAACAGTCTCCCCATTCAATACATTTTCAATCTTCATTTTATCCCCCATCCCAACAAAGGTTTTATTTATTAATAACCGAAAAAGCCGCCAGGAAATAATCCCGGCAGCTTTCACGTTTAGACAACCTCAAAATAATCTTTGTAGTATCCTCCGACTTTACCAGTGTTATCGATGATAAAAAAGAACTCATCTGTTTCATTTTTAACTTCGTAAACATTTCCGGCAGTCAGCACACGGTTAACGATATATTTATTCGCATCTGTGTGTACACATTTAACCTCTTTGATCGTTTTTCTATCATGCCAATCGAGGTGAATCATCCATTGTCACTCCTTCATACAAGATCATCTTTAAGTATAAAGAAGAAACCTATGGTTGCGCAACTGCCATTCTTCAGCTCGCGCTGGCGTTTCCTGCAGGATTTGTTTCGCGAACACCAAGAATATCCCCTTGTTCGAATGTAAACATTTCACCAGTCACCATATTTTTTAAAGTTACATAACAAACATCGCATATTTGGTCTATCCTGATAAATTGCAGGAATGGAAAACGTTTATTATCATATATAATTTCGTAAACTTCATTGTCAGTAAATCTGTTCATTATAACTCCCTCTTTCCCAGCTGTTTTCCCTAGGTGTCGGCTGTGTTTATATACCACAGTTCAGGCTGGGATTAAACATAAATTTGCAAAAGGGGAATCATTTTTTACGTGGCTATGACATGCAGCGCATTCCGTATATTCCCAATAACAATTATACTTCTTCCATATTGTTAAACCATTGAATAATTATGAACAATTTTTGTATTTTTTTACCTTAAAGACTATTTATTGGAGCGATTAATGCAGCTTCATCATTGTTTACGCTATTAATTTCAGAAGAAACCTCAAAAGCTTACATTGCTTCGCTGTCAAATTGTGTAAGCAGTGATTTTAATGTATCTGCATCATGCAGCTTTATATTGAGTCATTTTCCCCAAGCTTTTTAAGGAAGGATGACCAGCATCCGGTAATGTACCACTTCAGCAAGGGAATTTGGAGTAGTGGTCAAAATTGTGCAGGAGAAAATTTCTACATTATAATTGCTGCTCCACTGTTTCCACTATCCAGCAAATTCAAACGGTTTTCTGCTATTTAGCACAAACCTGTAAGGGGGCTTTTTCTCTCCATCTTTCTTCCATTCATAAAAGCCATCCGCAGGGATTAGGCAGCGGCGCTGTTTGAATGCCATGTTTTGAACTGCCTTTTTCAGCAGCTGTTTCAGATCTTGCATACATCATCCTGTACCCAATATTCTTATCTTTTGGCCCAAAAAGGAATGAGCCCCCACCGGAACAGCCTGCCGATCCTTCCCTTGCCGCATATGGAGAGGGTATCCTGTCCTAGTGCGATATTGTATTTTGGAGGAAGCGTTCCTTCATATTTAAACTCAAATTGATTCCTTTAAGCCTCCATCGGCTCAAACATTGAAAACCTTCCGCACGCATTCCTTCCCCATTTTCATCCTCTTTATTCCATTTATTAACTCTTCTTAACCGAAAAACGCGAGGGGAGCCAATAAAAAAAATCCGGCAAAAATCCGGATTTCTCTTAAAGCTTGGTTGATTTAGTTTTTTTCTTCAGTGCAGCCCGGAAATAAATATTTACAGCAACCAAAACTGGGATTATTGCCGCGACTGTAAAGCCAAGTGCATAGCCAGCAACGCTTTCCTTGGGGACATTCTCATTGATTGGTACACCAAGAAAAGAAATTGACGCCGGGTTCCCAAGTGTAAACCAGAGCTCTGCTCCCTTGCTTAAAAACAGCAAACTGATGCCGCAAAGAATAAAGACAAGAACCCACTTCATCCTGGCACACCTCCATACAATCAAAAAGCATCATTATTTTATTCGCACTATAGGTATATACTTTTCATTATATGGATATCTGCCAAGTATTAAATGGTTGTAACAAAATATTCACATATATTTGTGAACATTTTGTTACACTTTATCATCTTATTAAAGGGTATTATAAGCTAAATTGTACTAATTATCCGATTATATATTTAGTTCATTTACAAGTGCCATCGCTTCCTCACGCAGCCTGAACTTTTGTATTTTTCCTGAAGCCGTCATTGGATAGCTGTCAATAAAGCTGATATAACGGGGTATTTTATGCCTAGAAATCTTCCCCTTGCAGTATTCCCTGATTTCATTTTCATCTGCTTCTACGCCTTCCTTAAGAATCACCCAGGCCATGACTTCTTCCCCGTACACCTGATCAGGGACTCCCACAACCTGAACATCAAGTACTTTAGGATGTGTATACAAAAATTCCTCGATTTCCCGTGGATAGATGTTTTCTCCTCCACGAATAATCATATCCTTAAGCCTTCCGGTGATTCGACAATATCCACTATGATCCATTATGGCCAAGTCTCCCGTATGAAGCCAGCCTTCCCCGTCAATCGCCTCGCTGGTCGCCTCAGGATTTTTATAATAGCCGCTCATGACATGGTATCCTCGTGTACATAATTCACCCTGTGTTCCGTACGGCACTTCATCTGATGTACCTGGGGTCACAATTTTCACTTCAACCTCCGGAAGAGCCTTGCCGACTGTCTGCACCCTGAGTTCTACTGGATCATCCGTCCTTGTCTGGGTAATAACAGGGGATGCCTCAGTCTGTCCATAAGCAATGGTGATTTCAGCCGCGCCCATTCTTTCAATGACCGCTTTCATAACCTCAATTGGACAGTTGGAACCTGCCATAATTCCAGTTCTTAACGATGACAAATTATACTGTGAAAACTCGACGTCGTTCAGCTCTGCTATAAACATTGTTGGAACTCCATGCAGCCCTGTGCACTTTTCTTTTTGGACTGTTCGGAGAACTTCTTTTGGGGAGAATTCCTGTACAGGAACCATTGTTGCCCCAACGGTAACGCATGCAAGTGTTCCAAGGACGCACCCAAAACAATGGAAAAACGGTACTGGAATACAAAGCCGGTCAGCTTTTTCAAGTTTCATGCATGATGCAATATTATAGGCATTGTTCACGATATTCCGATGTGTAAGCATGACACCTTTTGGGAAGCCTGTGGTTCCGGAGGTATACTGCATATTGATTACATCATTCTCCTCCAGCGAATTCATCCTAACGTCAAGAGCCTCGTCGTTCACGTCCAGCCCCATTTCAATGATATCTTTCCAGCCGTATGCTCCTGGGTAAGAACGCTCCCCAAGCACGATGACATTTTTTAAATGGGGAAGTTTCGGGCAGTTTAACTCTCCTGGCAGTGATTCCTTAAGCTCTGGAACAATTTCATACAGAATATCTATGTAGGAAGAATCTCTGTATCTGTCACTTAAAATTAGCGTACTCGAATCTGACTGTTTCAAAAGATATTCGAGCTCAGCTGAGCGATAATTCGTGTTGACGGTTACCAGTACTGCCCCCATCTTACCTGTGGCAAATTGAGAGACCAGCCATTCTGGTGTATTGGTTGACCAGATTGCAACATGATCCCCTTTATCTACCCCAAGCCTCATAAATCCTTTTGCCGCTTCCCGGCATTGCTCATTAAACTCCCGATAGGTCAGCCTTAAATCCCGATCAGAATAAATAACTGCTTCATGGCCGGGATGCAGCCTTGCTTTTTCTTCTAGCAGTTTTCCGACTGTCGTGTTTAACAAACCAGACATCCATTTTTTCCTCCCTTTTCCTCGACAATTATTGGAAACGCTTTAATAACACTATAACACCGTTGTTCGAATATTCAATATTTTAAAGTGATATTCCTTCTAATAAATATAAAAAACCGCTAAGGCTTACCACTTTATCCTAGTACACTCATTTTGGAAGCTAATGATGAATTGTAATCAAGCAAGTGACAAACCCGACTTTTTTCGCAGTATTTCTATTTTGTTTTAACTAGAAATATGTCGAAAGTACTTTTTTTAAATAAATAAAGCTTAGGGGTTTTCAAATGCTTCATAATCCTTTACAATGAGTTTATAGTTAAAAATTGAATATTCAATCCATTCTTACCGAGGAGGAATGCAAATGAAGATCATGAGCAACGAACAATTGGTGGCTTCGTATCGAGATGCATTGAAGACGGAACAGGATAAGGATTGGGCTAAGGTTTTAAAAGACGAAATTTCCCGCCGGGGACTCCGGCCATTTAAAAATCGCTAAGGTATAGTTTACAAAATCGCCAGGAGGCTTTCCTGGCGATTTTTTTACAATCCTTTTAGTTTTCAATAATATGATTATGTTAACTATAGTGCAAGAAAAAATCTTCCGCATTTTATGCGGAAGATTTTTTCAATCAGCTTCCTAACAAAAGGGACTCTGGATCTTCTATTAACTGTTTAACTGTTTTCAGGAAAGTTACAGCCTCTTTGCCGTCAACGATACGGTGGTCATAAGAAAGGGCAATATACATCATCGGCCTGTTTTCCATTCTTTCTGCATCAATTGCAACCGGGCGAGTCTGGATAGTGTGCATACCAAGAATCCCAACCTGAGGTCCATTCAGAATTGGAGTCGACATCAGGGAACCGAATACCCCGCCGTTTGTAATCGTGAAAGTACCTCCCTGTAGGTCGCCAAGCGTAAGCTTATTGATCCTTGCTTTTTCTGCTAGTTCAGCAAGGCTTCCCTCCAGCTCAGCAAAGTTTTTCCTGTCGGCATCACGGATGACCGGAACAACAAGGCCATCATTTGTAGAAACGGCCACACCAATATCATAATATTTTTTAAGGAGAAGCTCATTCCCCTGAATCTCGGCATTTAAATATGGTGATTTCTTCAATGCTGCAACCACCGCTTTTGTAAAGAAAGACATGAATCCTAGACGGACATCATTTTCTTTTTGGAACCGGTCTTTCCACTTCTTCCTAAGATTCATTACATTGGTCATGTCCACTTCATTAAAAGTAGTTAACATAGCCGCAGTTTGCTGTACTTCTACAAGCCTGTTGGCAATGGTCTGCCTACGGCGCGACATTTTGATCCGCTCTACAGGTTTGCTGCCATCTGCAGCCGGAACCGCAGCGGGCTTGGCAGGCTCAGTTTTCGCCTGTTTTGGTGCTGGGTCAAACGCAGCGACATCTTGCTTGCGAACACGGCCAAGTGGGTCTACTGCAGGTACCTCGCTCAGGCTGATTCCTTTTTCTCTTGCAAGCTTCCGTGCTGCAGGTGAAGCAATCACGCGTTCCTCTGACTTTTCAGAAGCTGACGGCCCTGCTTCCGCTGGCACACCAGAAGCCTCTTCACGCTGGCTTTCTTTCTGAGAATTATTTGTAACAGTCACAGGAGCTTTACCTTCAGGTTCATCCACAGATTCTGCTTCCCTGCCTGTATCTATTTGTGCTGTTCCTTGTTCACCAATAACAGCGATTGTTTCGCCAACTCGGACGGTGTCCCCCTCTTCGGCTTTCAGTTCGGCAATTACCCCTTCATAATCCGAGATAATTTCCACATTCACCTTATCGGTTTCCAGTTCAACAATATAATCCCCTTTTTTCACAAACTCACCGGGTTGTTTCAGCCACTGGGCTATCGTTCCTTCACTAATGGATTCCGCTAATTCGGGGACCTTTACTTCTGCCACCTAAAATCCTCTCCTTATCTTCTTGTCTCTATTATATTGATTTAATTATTTGGTCAGTGCTTCCTCAATGATTCTTGCCTGCTCCATTTTATGGATAACCGGGTCGCCTTCAGCAGGACTTGAACGCCTGCGCCGGCCAATATAGCGGACCTGCAGACCGTTCCCTGCCGCTTCATTGATCCTTGGCTCAACAAAGGTCCAGGCACCCATATTTTTCGGTTCTTCCTGTACCCAGACAATCTCTTTCAAGTTTTCAAAGTTCGCCAGTTTTTCACGCAGTTCTTCTAGCGGGAATGGATAAATTTCTTCAATCCTTAACACTTCAATGAAGTCTTGCTTTTCCGCATCTGCTTTCTCGGAAAGATCAACTGCAACCTTGCCTGTGCACATTACGACTCTCTCAACCTTTGAAGGCTCTGTATTGAGCTTAGGCTCCCTGATAATTGCCTGGAAAGATCCTTTGCTGAATTCTTCCGGATTTGAAGCGACCAGCGGATGCCTCAGTAGACTTTTAGGCGTCATAAGTACTAGCGGCCTGACAGTCTCCTGATTTAGGATAGCAGCCTGGCGACGTAAAATATGGAAATATTGTGCGGCGGTTGTCAGGTTTGCAACCGTCCAGTTGTTTTCTGCAGCAAGGCTTAAAAAACGTTCAAACCTCGCACTTGAATGCTCCGGCCCCTGGCCTTCATAACTATGCGGCAGAAGCATGACAAGGCCTGACTTCTGGCCCCATTTAGCACGCCCTGCGGCGATGAACTGATCAAATATAACCTGTGCAGCGTTTGCAAAATCCCCATATTGAGCTTCCCAAAGAACAAGAGTTTCAGGCGAAAAGACATTGTATCCATATTCAAAGCCCAGTACAGCTGCTTCTGATAGCGGGCTGTTGTGTACATCAAATGATGCTTTTGCATCAGGCAATGTATGAAGTGGGGAAAACTGCCTTCCCGTCTCGCTGTCATGAAGCACAATGTTCCTCTGGGCAAAGGTGCCGCGTTCCGAATCCTGTCCTGAAAGCCTGACTGGTGTTCCATCTGCAAGAATGGTAGCATAAGCCATCGTCTCCGCAAGGCCCCAGTCCACTTTTCCGTTCTCATCAAAAGCGCCCTGTCTTCTCTTCAGGATTTTATCCAGCTTGCCAAATACTTTAAAATCGGCCGGCCATATCAATAGATCTTCATTGATTTTCTTAAGCCTGTCGATTTTTACTGAAGTATCAATTTGCGGCAGCCCGTTCTCGATTATTTCTGGAGGATTTGTTTCTTCCATTTCGTGCGTGCTTTCTGCCGGAACTTTCTCGTAGGCAGCCGACAGTTTATCTGCCACAGCTTTATCTATTTCTTCCTTCTTGGCAGTATCCATAATACCTTCTTTAAGAAGGTATTCCGCATACAAAGTACACGTTGTAGGATGCTGGCGGATGAGCTTGTACATCTGCGGATTTGTTGTCATCGGTTCATCCATTTCGTTATGACCGTATCGGCGGTAGCCAATCAAGTCGATAAGGAAATCCTTCCCGAATACAGTTCTATATTCTGCAGCAAGCCTGGCTGCAGCAACAACGGCTTCAGGGTCGTCTGCGTTGACATGCAGGATTGGAATTTCGTACCCTTTTGCAAGGTCACTGGCATAACGGGTGGACCTTGAGTCAGAAGACTCTGTGGTGAACCCAATCGTATTATTTGCAATGACATGTATGGTACCGCCAGTGTTATAGCCGGAAAGTCTGCTTAGATTCAGTGTTTCGGCAACAATTCCCTGGCCCGGGAAAGCTGCATCGCCATGAATTAAAATCGCAAGCGCTTTTGCAGGAGTCTGTTCCGGATAACCAGGCGCCTCCCTGTCATCCTGGGCTGCACGAGTGAAACCTTCAACAACTGCACCTGCAAATTCCAGATGGCTTGGGTTATTGGCAAGTGTCACCCTGACCCGTTTAGTGTTATCCGACTTAATTTGCCGATCAAGGCCAAGATGGTACTTTACATCCCCGGTCCAGCCGTAATTGATGCCGATCGACCCTTCAGACGGCACCAGCTCTTTATTAGGTGCATGCTGGAATTCAGCAAAAATCATTTCATATGGTTTACCCAGCACATGTGCAAGAACGTTCAAGCGGCCGCGGTGAGCCATCCCGATGTTCACTGTTTCAACGCCATCATGGACGGATTCTGCGATAACCTCATCTAGAAGCGGAACCATTGTTTCAAGTCCCTCAATTGAAAACCGTTTTTGCCCGACAAATGTTCGGTGGAGGTATCTTTCGAACTCCTCCGTTTCAGTAAGGCGCTTTAGCAATGAAGTTTTTTTCCTGACATGAAGTGGAGTGGAAACGCTTCCGTTTTCAATCTTCCTTCGCAACCAGTTCTTTTCTTCAATGTCATGTACATGGTGGAATTGGAATGAAATTGTGTTTGTGTAAACTTTCTTTAAATGTTCCATAGCGTCCGCCCCATTTTTGACGGAGTCAGGAGCATTGGGCGAGATGAGCTTTGCAGGAATTTGTGCTAAATCCCCAGCTGTAAGCCCCCACTCTTTTTCATCCATACGTGGATCACTGTAAGACATATTCTTCAAGGGAAACACGTCAGCAGACAGGTGCCCATATGCCCTTATGTGTTCAGCCATCATGAGAGCTGCTGCTACTTTGTCAGGACTGTAGCCTTGAGCTCCAGTTGACTGAGTTGAAGCAACACTTATAGTGGACTGTGGTATTTCCGGGATAAACCCCTGATCAAAATAGCCCCTGATTTCAGGATCAATAGATTCTGGATCTTCCTGGTACTTCTCATACATCTCGACTACATAACCAAGATTGGGCCCGAATAAATCAGGCCAGGCTGCCTCTTGGCCGCCAGCAGGTTTTTTCATAAAAAAACTCGCCTACCATTTCATATTTTTGTTGGTTGTACATCCCCATCATTTGTCAAAGAAGGTAAATAGAATAATGTTAAAATTCTGGGGAAAAACGTTTTCATAGCCATTTTAACATTGCTAATCTATATGTACAAAGGTTTTGACTCTGTAGATAGTGAAAACCGCAAAATTACTAAACCATTAAATAACTTTATTGTAAAAAAATTTTTTTATTCAAAACAAAAACCCCCAACGATAAATTGAGGGTTTACTTTCCATCTATCAACACCGACACTTCCGTTATGTTCCATATACACATGCTCAGCGGCTCATTACTATAGGTGGATAAGGTTGTAATATAGGTTTTTAGGGGTCTGCGGTTCATTTCTCTTCTCATTCAATGCTTCTTCAATCAGTTCGCTTGTTTCGACCATAAACTCCATATGCCCGCAGCTGATGCATTTTTGGAATCGGGATCCAGCAACAAATAGATCGATTCCGTCATTCGTGATAAATCCCAGGTTTTCTTCATGTACAGAAAAGCGGTGGTAGCAATTTTTAGATTCACGCATGTTCAGGACCTCCCGCAGTATGTGACTCTGACTATATTATATAAGAAATATTCCGAATTTTCATGTGACAAATTATAGAATTTTTCAATATCAAACTATGCAAAAAAGGACGGGAAACTATTCCCCGTCCTCTTTCACATTGCTTTGCCTGCCCTAACCGCTTTGGGCAAATGTTCCTCAATCAACGAAGCTGCCCCGCTGTCATGGTCTCCGTCTATCTCGATGAACTTTGCTTCATATTCACCTAAAGCATGGGTGTATCTTGGATCATAATAGTGTATAAGAAGAATCCTGATCACTTCCGGATAATTTTCACCCAATACCGCTTGTTCGAGTTCTTCCGCAAGCGGTACATTTTTCAAGCGTTTTTCAATTTTCCTGATCTTGTCAAGCACCTCTTCACGAAACCAGCCTTGTCCCTGGTATGGGATCACATATTCTGCCATGATGCGCTCCACTCTTTTCTCAATGGATGAATGGACAAATAAATGGATGGCATCCTTCTTGCGGTCAAGCATGCTGTCAGGCTGGACAGCCCGTCCAATCCTTTTGCTCTCGGCTTCCATGATAAAGTATGGTGCGCCTTTCATTTCATTAAGCCGCTTGAACAAAAGTGCATCAAAGGTTTTTTGGTTATAGCCGTCACCTGTTCCAATCATGCCAAATAGCGAGCCCCGGTGGTTCGCCATTTGTTCCAAATCGAGAACAGGATATCCTTTAGCCTGCAGTTCGTGAAGTATGTCTGTCTTGCCAGTCCCTGTCATGCCGTGGATAATAACAGCTTTCTTGGGAAGAAGCATCGGAATCTCTTCGAGGATATATTCCCTGAATGCCCTGTAGCCCCCGCTGAGGCGAATGGACTCACACCCCGAGTATTCCAGAAAGGTGGCAACCGCTTTACTCCTCATGCCTCCGCGCCAGCAGTGGACAACGGGCGTAGCACCTGTTTCAGCCAGGTTCCTAAACTGGCCCAGAATGTCAGGGAGCTTAGGAGATACCACCTCCATCGCCCTCCATCTTGCAGCCATTTCGCCAGACTTTTTATAAAGAATACCGATTTCCCGCCGTTCTTCATCTGAGAATAACGGAATATTCACAGAACCTGGGATTGATGCTTCTTTATGTTCAATAGGAGACCTGACATCTACAGGAATAAATTCGTTTGACCCAATAAGCTCTTCCACGGTAATGTCTTTCATATAAAATCAATCCTCCAAGGGAGTAATACAATAGTATTTCATTTTTTTTACGTCTAAAAACTCTCCTATTTTACACCTATCTCCTCGACAATAGCAAGGAGATAGGTCAAAGATTCAAACAAACGCCTTTTTTGTGAGTCTCCATTCGACAACTTCCTATTCTATTCCGGATTCTCCACAAATATTGTCTTTCTCTGTCTTGTTATGCGCTTTCCCGAGAAATAAAATTGCTGGAAGGTTTTAAAGTGTTTGATACGACAGCAATTAAGGGAATCAGCAATAATATGAATGAGAAGAGGGTGCATAAAATGATCAATGATATCATGGCCAGACAGTTTGAAAAGCCAAAAGGAATATTAGGAAAAATAGCCGGGTGTGTGATGTTCTTTGAGAATCGCAAAATCAACAGATGGACCCTTCAATATGTCCAGCCGTCACCAGGTGAAAGAATTCTCGAGATTGGCTACGGGCCCGGATTCGCTATCAGGGAAATTGCCTCAGCGAATAAGGATATCACTATTCACGGTGTTGACGTTTCGGCAAAAATGAAGGAAGAAGCAGATAAAAAGAATCATGATGGCATCATGAAAGGAATAGTACTGCTTTTCAATGTAGATATCCACGATTTCGCCCCTGGAATAACCTATAATAAAGTTTTTTCAGTAAATAACTATCCTCTTTGGAAAAGACCCCATGAATCCCTTGTGAATATTCGGGAATTGCTTAATAAAGATGGGGAGCTGACAATCACTGTCCAGCCCCGCGAAGAAGGAGCGGATGATGAAACCGCCAGGCGGCTCGGCGTGAAAATAAAAGAAGATTTGCTGATGGCAGGATACAATGATATCAAAGTCAGCTTTAAAAAAGTAAGGCCGGTTCTTACCGTCTGTGTCAGAGGAAGAAAATGAATCCGGCTTCCATTGCCGGATTCTCCGCTCTGTATATGCCTGCTAAAAAGATTAAGAAAGAAGGCGGCCTAACCTTTCCTTCCATGCTTCGGCAAGAGTATCAATCCCAAGAGCGGTTTCTATATCCCTGTAATGCTTTTGTTCGTGAAAAAGGAGCCTGTGGGCCTTTAGGATAGAAATAACCTCCTGCTCCCTCTCCAGCAGAACAAGCCGGTCTCCTTCCCTGATTGTCCCTTCTTCCACCACTCTGAAAAAATAACCAGTAAACCCTGTCTCAACTACTCTTTTTAAAAGGGTATCCACATCATTATGCTTAGATATCGTCGAACACGGAATCCTGCCTTGAGATATTTGCAAGACTGCATTCCCCACTTGGAAAACATCCCCTATAAAAACATTACTTTCCACCATGCCGCCAACTGTAATATTTTCTCCGAATGCAGGCGGGTTCATCTTTTCCCCAGTCATTTGTTCCCACAACGGATAATGGTTATATGAATAAAGGCAAACAGCCCGGTCTGCCCCGCCATGAAATTCTGGATTCCCGACTCCATCACCTATGAACCCTGCTCTTGTGAGCAATGCTTCCTTGACTCCTGATTTTCCAATTGCCGACTTTTCCTCTTTCCCTTTCCAAATATGTTTCTTTGGCTGACCAATGCTTAATTGTATGATTTCTCCTTCTTTCATTTCTCCACCTCGTCGTTTTTATCTTATTTTAGCTTGTTCAGCTAATACGTCCAACAATTTTACCAAAAAAAAACATCATTGTAATAGTCGGTTAAGGCCAACAATATAAACAGAATGAAAAAAAGGCGGGTTTAGAAATGAACTATGTTGAAAAACTGTTCACCAAGCCAGGGGAGAAATCATCTCAAAAACAATCCGGAAAATCTGCCGGCAAGCAAAAAGCAGCCATTCTAGCAATTGCATCTATTCCTCTTGTCATGACCCTTGGAAATTCAATGCTGATTCCAGTCCTTCCGGTTATGGAAAAAGAAATGAATATATCTGCTTTTCAGTCGAGTCTCATCATTACGGTCTATTCGGTTATTGCCATTTTCCTGATTCCGATTGCAGGTTATCTTTCAGACCATATTGGAAGAAAAAAAGTCATTATCCCAAGCCTCATCCTTGTTGGAATAGGCGGAGCCATTTGCGGTTGGGCCTCCCTTATGGGGGCGGAAGGATACTGGATCCTCCTCGGGGGCAGGGCATTGCAGGGGGCCGGTGCAGCAGGCTGCTTCCCAATTGTCCTCCCGCTTGTTGGCGATATGTTCGAGAGTGAGAATGATGTCAGCAGCGCACTTGGAGAAATAGAAACATCTAACACACTCGGTAAAGTGTTGAGCCCTGTTCTTGGATCATTTTTGGCAGGGTTCATTTGGTATATACCTTTTTTTGCCATTCCTGTCCTTTGCAGCATTTCCATTTTGCTCATGGCGTTTTTTGTAAAAAGTCCGAAAAAGAAAAAAGAAGCATTGCCTTTCAAGGACTTTTTAAAGAAAGTTAAACTAACTTTCACCGAAAATGGAAGTATGCTTTACGCGATTTTCTTTATTGGGGTCATCTTGATGTTTGTCCTGTTCGGTGTTCTCTTTTATCTTTCGGATGTACTTGAGTTGGAGTATGGAATCAAATACATGAAAAAAGGCTTGATTTTGGCCCTGCCGCTTGGTGTTTTGTGCTTTTCTTCATTCCTGACCGGGAAGCTGATCAAGAAAAATAAAGTGCTAATGAAATGGATTGCATTCGGGGGTGCTCTCCTCCTTGGTATATCAACCGCCATTCTCGGTTTTTCAAAAGACCTATGGTTTATTATTACGATGTTCCTGATAAGCGGCATTGGCATTGGTGCCAGTCTGCCGCCACTTGATGCTCTCATCACAGAAAGCATTGAGAAAGAAGAGCGCGGTACAATAACCTCTATCTACAGTTCAATGCGGTTTATCGGCGTGGCTGCGGGCCCGCCAGTCATTGCATTGATGATGAAAAACTCAGAAAAAATGATGTTTTTCTTATTAACCGGGTTAAGCCTGGCTGCGGCAGCTGCAACATTCGTGGCTATCAAACCGGAAAAAAGCAAGAGTTAAAAAACACAGGAAACGATTTCCTTTTATGATGACAAAGCCGTGACAGTACTAAAGAAATATGGTATCCTAAAAGTGTAAATATGACGATAAAGAAACCACAGGTGTTTGCCCACCTGCGGTTCCTGCAATAACCGTTCCCCACGAGGATCGGCCATCAGATAACTGGACCTCTCCCTCAATTTGTGGTCAAGGGAGGTCTATTTTTTTTGATTAAATGACAGAACAGCAATGATCAGGCTCCCAAACGAGAACATGGCCATCAGTGCTTCAAAAACTGTCAAAAGGCATCACCCCCTTTCCCGGGGGATAGCCGACCACCCTTGAGTTCCGGCTATTGCTTCTTAATTATAGCATGAACCAGCCTAAAATAGGAACGCGTGTTCTCATTTTTAAAAATTAAGCCTAAAATCCTAGTAAAAAAAATAAAATTTCCTAAACTTTTTCAAAAAGCATTAGTAATGAATTATTTTTGATCGAACATTTTACTCTCAAGAAAATCCATAAAAATAGATTTAGGTTTTCCTTTTAAATATATAACGTCGATACTTATATTTCTGTTTGCATGCGGTATCATTTCAACCCGAAATAGTTCATTGTTGTCCAGCTCTTTTTTGACACAATGTTCAGGCAAAAAACTAATCCCCAAACCCTCTAACACTAAATTTTTGGCTGTTTCCATGTTATCCACTTCTAAATATATATTCGGGTCCACGTCATTACTGAGAAATAGCCGATGAATCATAAGCCAGTCCAATGATCCGTAATCAAAAAAGATAAGCGGAAGCTTACCAACCTCTTCCACTGTAACTTCTTTTTCTTTTAAATAAGCATGCTTTCGGGAGACAATAAGGCTGATCGGATCATTATAAAGGCGGATTGATTCTACCTGAGGATGCGTTTCTGTCCGTACGATGCCGAAGTCGACTTCCTTGTTAATGACCTTTTGTAAAATGTCTTTGGAATGTCCCGTGATAATTTTTATCCGAACATCCTTGAACTGTGATTTAAAGGTAGGCAGAATGCCCGGGAGAACGTTGTTCGAAATGGACGTGGCACTCCCAATCACTAGTTCGTACGGGATGATGACTTGCTGCAATCCATACTTAGCTTCCTGGTACGATTGAAGGATTTTTTTTGCATGTGGAAAGAAGTATTCCCCTCTATCTGTTAAAGAAATCTTATTCCCGCATCTATTAAAAAGCTTGATATCAATTTCTCGTTCGAGGGATTGAATGCGCGCTGTTACAGAAGGCTGAGTTAAATAAAGAGCTTCTGCTGCTTTATTGAAACTACCCAGTTGGCATACATAAATGAAGGCTTCAATATTTTCGATATTCATGTTTAACTGCTCCTTATTTCAGATCACCTATACCACTTCCTTTTTTATTATACAGGTAAAAATAAAAAGGGGGTAACCCCCTCAGATTAGTCGAGAATCCCAACTACTAAAATTCAAATGGGTTAGTAGACAGCATTTTGTCGACTTTCAACAGTATATACGCATTCTTATGGGGATTTTTTACTTCAAATGTAGATAGAACTGGCTTTGCCGTAGATAGAACGACCATTACCAACATTATCTTTAAAAAAGCAAAGAAAATCGCCTTTTACCAGCTAAACCAGCTAGGCAAAGACGATCTCTACTAACTCATCTATAAAGGTCCCTTTCCCCAATCCGAGGGGATACCCCCTAAATGTTTTATTTTGAAGCTAAACCAATTGCAGTTCGCTAGTTGTTGTTGCTGCTGTTTTGATTACCGCTTCTGCTAAAATTTCTGTAGGGTCAATGACGCAAAGATGCGGAGATGATGCAAGCACTAGTGGAATTTCTGTGCACCCCGCAATAACCGCCTCGGCACCCTCCGTTAATAATTTATCGGCAGCAGTTAAAAGAAGGGAAGCACCTGTTGCTAGATCGCCCCTCTTGATCGAATATATTCCTTCCATCACTGTTTTCTGGATTTCCTCTTCTGGTTCAAGGACTTCGATGCCGCAGCTTTGACAATAACGCTGATACAGCTTAGTTTTAATCGTCCCATTGGTAGCTAGCAAACCCACTTTTTTAAAGCCGTGTTCCTGTAAAAAATCAGCGGTCTCTAAAGGCATATGTAAGATGGGAATTCGAACAGCATTTTGAACAGTATCATAGAAAAAATGGGCAGTATTACACGCAATGACGAGAAAGTCAGCACCAGCGTTTTGGAGGCGCAATGCGGATTGCACCATATATGGTGCAGGATCTTCTCCTTTTCCCATGATTGCCGATGTTCGATCGGGTATTTGAGTGTCGTTGTCTGCAATGATGTGGATATGGTCCTGGTCATTTTTTGCGGCCGTATGGGAGATTATTTTGGTCATTAAATCGACTGTTGCCAAAGGACCCATTCCTCCAATAATTCCAACTACTTTTTTCATTTTCTTCACCGCCAATAATGATTTTATAACTCTACTGTCATAAAACTTTTTGTTACGGAAAATGTATGAAAGTGCCTGTCTTTATTATAAATTCTTCTAACTGCGGTAAATGATAGAAAGAATCTATAGACTTATAGAAACAATAAATACATTCTTTGACACTTAACTTTAAATGAGAAGAATAAAAAGAGTCACAACTGGCTGAACCGGGGTCCGATACGCGGTGAAAATAGTAAATCACTCTAGTTGTAAAATAGCCTGCTAATTGAGGTGAGAAATATGAAATATACTTGTCCTTGTTGTGGTTATAAAACTTTAGATGAAAAACCACCAGGAACATATGAAGTTTGCAGTATTTGTTTTTGGGAAGATGATGGATTTCAATATAGTGACCCTGATTATGATGGCGGTGCAAACAGCCCTTCATTAAGACATGCACAAAACAACTTTCTTGAATTTGGAGCTTGTGAGGAAAGATGTAATGAGTTTGATAGGAAACCAAAGGAGAAAGATGTAAAAGACCTTAATTGGAAACCATTAGAAAACGCTGTTCATGAGTGAAATCAACAGCGTTTTCTAATGTGATTATTGTTGTGAATGACTACTTAAATAGTAAGGAGAAACAAACTGCTTTTTATCTTATTTGCACTTCAAACGGAACTCGTTTAGCTGGCTTCGCCACTTTTTATTATTCTCATCAAAACGTCAATGTTACGTCTGCATCCTTCGCGAAGTCTAAAAATGTTACTGCTCCGCCAACTTCAATTCCATCAACAAAATCTTCTGTTTGCAGACCCATAACATCCATCGTCATTTGACAGCCGATGAATGAAACGCCCATCTCTACTGCCATGTCGACTAACTCTGGAATGGAAGGAACACTGGCTTTAGCAAAACCTTCTGCAAAATGCTCTTTCCCTTCCGGTGCGGGCAGCTGCCTATACGCTTCCTTATGGATAAGGTTCAGCCCTTCAAATGTAAAGAAAATAGATATCTCTTGGTCGGTTGCAGCAGATGCTGTGGCAATATTAAAAACTTTATACGCATCGAATAATCACCGTTACTTGCTATAATTGCTACTTTTTTATTCATTCTTCTTCCCCATAAATTTTTTCACTTATATACCCATATAGGTATATAGTTTGATTGGGGAGAAAAAAGTCAACAAATGAAGCTTGGCATGTACGATTACTCCAATTTTTCAAAAAAACTGCTTTTTGTACCCCAAACAAAAACTGCGATAATGGATGCCAGTACAACAAGCTGTGGAGCGTACATAATAAGAAAATCCTGCATTTTATTAACCTCCTGTTATTTTCCTTGAATATAATTTTTATCAAAAACAAAAAGTTTTAATACGAGCAAAAAAGATGGCACTAACAATAAGAGTCCCAGTATAAAGACGATGACCAGACTTTTTGCCATCGTTTCATTTGTAAAGCCAGCCTGTACGGTTAAATAAGGATATAAAAGATATGGATAATGTGAAGTTCCATATGCGAAAAAGGCTAAAGCGTATTGCAAAACAACACTTAAAAATGCTGCTCCATAATGTTTCTTTCTATAAAAGAAGAAAACAGCTATGAAGAAAAAGAGGATCGATAAGATCAACATCCAAGAATATTGGATCATATTCTCAAAGTGTTCCGGGTTGTGTGTTTTCATACTCAATACCACAACCAATGCTGATAAAACAGAAGGTAAACTCCAGGCTAATGTATACTTGCGCAATAACGCTCCCGCTTTATAATCATTTGCCTTAGAGCTATACCAGGTCAGGAAGCTTGCTGAGATAAACAAAACACTTACAATTGCCAATAGGACGACACTCCATGCAAAAGGGCTTGTCAGCAACTCGAGCAAATGCAGTTTCACGTGCTTTCCTTTTACTGATATGAAGCCCCCTTCAGAGATAATCAAAACCGTACTTAAGGACGCTGGAATAAACACTCCGGTCATTCCATATAAAAAAGTAAGTATACGATTATTTTTCATCCCATACGTTCCAAAGGCGTAATAGGAGCCGCGAATAGCCAACAATATGATTGAAATGCTTCCAGGAATCAAAAGGGCAGTGCCGTAATAAAAGGCGGTCTTTGGAAAAAACCCAACGATTCCTACGAAGAAAAAGACCAAAAATACATTTGTAATTTCCCAAACAGGTGACAGATAGCGTTGAATAATGGTATGGATCATATCCTTACGGCCCGATATGTCACTATACATGCTAAAAAACCCTGCACCAAAATCAATTGAGGCTACTATGACATAGCCAAACAAAAAAATCCATAATACTGTAATTCCAAGCAATTCAAGGGACATAACCTAACCTCCTGTTCCTATAAACCCAACTCTTTTAATTCCGCTTCGGCAGTGTTTGTTTTGAACATTTTACGAAGGATAATGATGCTTCCGGCCCCTAATGCGGCATACAAAAAACCAAATGCAGCCAATAAAATATCAACATGGGCGGATGTTGTTGCACCTTCGATTGTCTTCATATAACCTCTAAGTATCCATGGCTGTCTGCCTACTTCTGCGAAAATCCAGCCAATCTCAATCGCAATTAATGCCAGCCCTCCTGAAATAACTGATAATCTTAAGAACCACTTATTATAGGCAAATTTCTGTTTCCATTGGATGAGTGCAGCATATAAAAAAGCCAAGCCGGCTAAGAATATGCCAATTGTCACCATGAGATCAAACAGGTAATGTACATACAAAGGTGGACGCTCGTCTTCTGGATATTCATTTAAGCCAATTACTTCTGCAGAAGGTTTGGCCCCAACTAAAATACTTAGCGCGTATGGTATTTTAAGGGCGTTTTTTACCTCCTGCTCTTCATTCAGCACCCCGAATAATACAAGTGGAGCCTTATCATCCGTTTCAAAATGCCATTCAGCCGCAGCAAGCTTCTCTGGTTGATATTTCCCTAAGTATTTACCGGATAAATCTCCAACTAATGCAGTGGTAACCGAAAATATCAATGCTGCTATCATGGTTAAATGAAATGCTTTTTTATGGTATACATGCTTGCTTCCTTTTAATAAATGGAACGCAGCAATAGATGCCAGGACAAATGCCGATGTCATATAAGCAGATGAAAGTACATGAGCAACCTTTGTAGGTGTTGCAGGGTTAAACATGGCAACTAAGGGTTGAATATTCGTTATCACACCATTCTTTAATTCAAACCCCTGCGGTGCGTTCATAAAAGCATTAACGATGGTAATAAACACAGCTGACATCGATGAGCCGATTATGACTGGTATCAATAAACCGAAATGATAGTAAGGGTTTTTAAAACGATTCCACGTATATAAATAGATTCCAAGGAAAATAGCCTCAAAAAAGAACGCGAACGTTTCCATAAATAGCGGCAAGGCAATTACTTGTCCTGCCAATTCCATAAAGTTCGGCCACAATAAACTCAGTTGAAGCCCAATAGCCGTCCCCGTTACGACCCCAACAGCAACCGTAATAACAAACCCTCTTGACCAACGTCTCGCTAACAATAGAAAATGCGGATCCTTTTTCCTCAACCCTATCCAATGAGCTAAAGCAATCATCAAGGGCACCCCGACCCCTATTGTCGCAAAAATGATATGAAATGCTAACGTTAATTCAGTTAAATATCGGCTATACATAGCCATATTATTTTCAAACATCATCATCCCCTCTTTCATATGTATTCAACAAGCCAAAGGTTCTATATTAAAAAAACTTCCTGATAAAGGATAACAGCATAATCCCTGCGACTATGAACGAAACAATAGCTAATCTTTTTTCTCGTGTTTCCCTCATAAACACCATCCTTTTGTTGTTAACTTATTATTAGTATAGATGTTGTCGAAAAATTAACACATAGGTAACTCCCCCTATAGCACAGGAATATTGTGAACACTTTTCGAACTATTGTTTATAAAAAGAGAAAAGAGGTGTATCAAAAGGGTTTTTGCTCCACTTTTGTTACGCCTCTTAATCCTGGTTATACCAGCTCTAAATAATTATTGCTTAGGCCATATTGTATTAGTTCCGATTTGTTCTTGAGATTTAGCTTCTGCATAATATTTGCTTTGTGATTTTCTACAGTTTTTACACTAATAAGCAATTTTACTGCAATTTGCATATTGGTGTAACCCAGAATAGTCAACCTCACTACTTCTTGCTCTCTGATCGTTAGAATGCAGGACTTGTCTTTTCCTTTTCTCTTGAACATCTTTTCTATTTGTTCTTGCGGCAGCCCTACGCTATAATACTTTTTTCCGTTATAAACACTTTTTATCGCCTGGTACAATTCTCCGCCTTGGCTGTTTTTCAATAAATAGCCATGCGCATTAATATCGATCGCTTTTTGAATATAAACCATTTCATTATGCATCGTTAACAAAATGACTTTTACAGAACCATTTTGTTTCATAATTTCTTGAGTGGCCGTAAACCCGTCCAGGCCACTTGGAATCGATATATCCATTAAAATGATATCTGGATTTGTCCTTTCAGCACATAGGATGGCTTCTTCACCATCACCTGCTTCTCCGACAATTTCAATATCGCTATAGCTTTGTAACAAGAGGAGAAGACCTTTCCGAATTAAAACATGATCATCTACAATCATCACTTTTATCATTTAGAGTCTGTCCTTCTTCCGTTTTGGAATAGTTATTCTAATTTTGGTTCCTTGATTCGGCTTAGAATCGATGAAGAATTTGCCTCCTATTTGATCTATGCGTTCAGCCATATGCTTTAATCCTAATCCTTCATTTTTTAAATTAGCTTTATTAAAACCGACCCCGTTATCTGCTATCCTGAGAGATAATTGATCTTCGGATTCGGTGAGAAGGATTGTAACTTTGCTTGCTTGAGCATATTTCAGAACATTATGAAGTGCTTCCTGAATAACACGGTATAAATTGATTTCGACATGCGGGTCACATCTAACCTCCATGTTTGTTTCGAATTGAATCGATATTTTCGGATTGTTTTTTTCAAGGGAAGAAACTAAACTATTGATTGTCGCAACCAGGCCCAGTTGATCCAAACTTTGCGGCCTTAAATAATAAGAATAGGATTTCACATCGTCCATTACCTTTTCCAGCTCTTTTCTTACTTCTTCAATATAGCTATCCAAAACTCCATCATCTTTAATATAAGATTCAATGGCTTGAAGTGCGACCGATATCGTAAATAAAGATTGACCAACACCATCATGAAGTTCTTGCGCCAATCGTTTATGTTCAGACTCCTTTGCTTCGATTAACTGCCTGATAATTAGCTTTGATAAACGGGCTTCTTCCTCTTTTTTTTGAATTGTTTTATCCCTGAGAACTAACAAGTATTCTTTTTGATTGTTGCTTGTTTCTGGATAGATTAAAGCTGTGCTCATCTCTACATCAATATTTTTCCCCTTATATGTCGGCATCTTGGAATTAAAGTAAGGAATTTCATCATTTTCAAGCAAATAGCAAGCTTGTTTATCTGTACGAAGATTTCTTTGTCGGCAAAAGGAACAGAATGGCACCCGATCGCCTTTAACCCAACCTGTTAACCGCTCAGCAGAAGGATTAACCTTCAGGATTTCCCTGTCGGTATTCATGATGATGATCCCGTCTTGAATATACTTAAATATTTGTTGCAGATATTTAGTATCAAGATGAGTGACTTCAGTCATAATATCTTCCCTCTCTCATTTTCCTACTTCTCACTTTTATTTTACTATAATAAATATTTAAAGAAACTTTTGAAGACTGCAAAGTGGCAGCCCGCCTATCCTTAGTCATATAGAAAAATAAGCCGGTTCCCAAAAAGGGAACCGGCCTTCTTATTAAAAATCTTGTTATATTCGTTATGCTTATTGATTTACTTCGTTAATCCATAGGGAGTAACCGCCTGCCATATTAACACAGTTTTTGATCCCTTTAGCTTGAAGAACACTCATAGCAATCGCTGATCGAACACCACTTTGACAGTGCACTAAAATTCGTTTTTCTTTACTTACTTCCTCAAGCCGTTTAAGAAGTGTCCCAACCATGATATGTTGAGCGTTATCTAAATGGCCTCCATTCCACTCGGCCTGATTACGGACATCCAAAATGGTCACTTCATCAGCTTCTATCAGCTTTGCAGCTTCTTTTGGCATAACACATATATATGTTTCTAAAGATTCTGCGGAAACACCATCAAAAATATCGTTTACGTCACCATATCCAAGAACTAGATCAATACCAACTGACCGTAAGGCGATCTTCATTTCTTCCAATACTTCTTCTTCAACCAGAAGGTATAATGGTTTACTATAATCTACAAGCCATCCCGCCCAGTTTGTGAACGAATTAGTAAATGGTATATTGATAGTTCCTTCAATATGTCCATTTGCATAGTCATCGGCAGCCCGAGTATCCAGAACTTGATTTCCTTCCGCAATAAGTTTTAGAATCTCTTCAAATGTTGAAACTTTTTTCAAGACTGGCAAGTTTTTAATTAAATCAATGCCTACCTTATTAACATGCTTCATAACAGCAAAGTAATAAGGAGGTTCCGGCTGGCCTTCTAGCAATGCATCAATGAACGCTTGTTCTTCATTAAATTTCATAGCCCAGTTGAACTTCTTTTCATAACCAACTGTTGATGAAGGAACAGCACCAAGAGATTTACCGCATGCACTTCCGGCTCCATGTGCAGGCCAGATTTGTAAATAGTCCGGCATTGTTTTAAATCGTTCAACTGATTGGTACATCGCTTTTGCGCCCGACTCAGAAGTACCTATAATACCCGCTGCTTTTTCCAGTAAGTCTGGTCTGCCAATATCTCCGACAAAAACAAAGTCTCCTGTAAAGATTCCCATTGGCATGTCAGCATTGCCGCCGCGGTCCGTCAACATGAAGGAAATGCTTTCTGGAGTATGGCCAGGCGTATGCATGGTTTCGAACAGAAGGTTGCCAATCTTGAATGTATCCCCATCTTTTAATAATTGATGGCTGACATTTTCGAGGTTTTGATATTTCCAGTTTTCATCGCCTTCATCCGAGATGTACATTTTTGTCTCAAAGCGATCAGCCAATTCACGCGAACCTGATACAAAGTCTGCATGGATATGTGTTTCCAGAGCCCCAACAATCTTTAGCTTTTCTGATTCAGCCAATTCAATATATGGTTTAATGTTCCGCATAGGATCCACTACTACTGCTTCTCCTGTTGCTTGACAACCAACTAAATAAGATGCATGGGCTAGCTTTTCATCATAAAAATAACGTAGTAACATAATTTTTCCCCTTTCAAATTATCTCGCTTTTTTTTCTGATAATAAATCTAGTGTTGCTTGCACATAACATAATCCTCTTTGGACAGTCGGATCCTTCAGCCACTTCACCATCGAAATGAACTTCACATTTTGCGGACTGCAATTAGCCCGTTCCTTCACTTCTATAAGAAGATTTAAAGCTTGATCCCCTTCTTTTACAATTGGATCCGCATACTCCTTAAGATTAGAAAATAAGTAATCCGTCGACTTTTTATCCCCTATGATGCTTGAGACAAAGTCCGTTATATTTTCTAATTGCTCGACCATTTTTACGATCTTTGGAAGCTTTTCCAACAGAGTAATAAGCGACATAACCGTTTCAGCATTTATATTGAAAGTAGAAGCAGTTTCTTCATACTTTTCAATCATTTGATTGTCCTGTAACACAGCTTTTCCAAAAAGCAACACGTCTTCAACCGATTGCATTTTTTTTTGGAAGTCCGGTAACATGCGCAATAGTTCTACAAGAGATTGCATTACGTCAGGATTCTCTAGTTCAGATATAAGCCCTTGCGGGACAGCATTGGCCGACTGAGTTTCATATTTTATCATGTGAGGCTGCACTCCTCTCTATCATACTTTTTTACATCGTACCTTTTAACATCCCGTTCCAGTACATGATGGGAAGCATATCTTTCTTCATCATATACATGCTGCGTCTTTCAACGGCTTGATTGAATGGCATAGTTTCCTGCGGATCTTTGTTATAATCAAACTCCGCCAATATAAGCTTGTTGTATCCTGTTACGATTGGACATGAAGAGTAACCGTCATAGCTTTCTTTCATCGGTATTGACCGCATTAAAGAAATAATATTATTCGCAACAACAGGGGCTTGTTTGCGAATGGCCGCTCCTGTTTTGGAAGTCGGCAGGTTCGCATTATCTCCAAGTCCAAACACATTTTTATACCGATTATGCTGCAGTGTATACTGGTGTACGTCCACCCAGCCAGTTTCATCCGCTAATGGGCTGTTTTTAATGAAAGATGGCGCCTGCATGAGCGGTGTAACATGGATCATACTATACGCAACTTCTTCTTTCTCTTGTGTATCCAGGTCTTCGAAAATGGCAATCTTCTCATCTGGTTTGATTTCGATCAGGTTTTTTCGGAAATTAGCCTGGATATTCTTTCTCACTACTACTTTTTCAAGTGCTTCACGGTATTTTTGCACGTCAAAAATAGCTGGATTAGCTGACTGAAATACCACATTTGTACTATTTCTTACGCCCGCCCTCGTAAAATAATCTTCTGCCAAATACATAATTTTTTGTGGCGCACCGCCGCATTTAACAGGTGATGCCGGATGGGTAAAGAGTGCTGTTCCGCCTTTAAACGACCGGATTGTTTCCCATGTATAATCAACATGTTGATAAGAATAGTTACTGCATACCTGCTTTGTTCCAAGGGATTCTTTTAATCCTTTAATTCCGCCCCAGTTAATTTCAATTCCACTGGCTACTACGAGATAGTCGTAGCCGATCGTCTGTCCATCGTTTGTTACGACATACTTTGACTCTGGGGAAAATTCAGCTACAGCAGTCTGTAACCATACAGCTCCCTTTGGAATCACACTTTCCATTGTCCGTTCAGAGTCTTCTTTTTTTGATGCTCCCCCTCCTACCAGTGTCCATAATGGCTGATAGTAATGTTTATCTGCCGGGTCAATGATTGCAATTTTTTCTGCCAATGAGTTTGATTGACGTAAAAGCCTTGCTGCTACCGAAATTCCGGCAGTCCCGCCTCCGACAATGACTACCTTGTATGAAGCATTCATTTAAAGATCCTCCCCTTTAAACTTTGTTCGTATATGAAATTAATTAACCTTTACACCTTCATAATAGTTGAAACCGCATTCATAAAATATAGGGGTACTCCCCTAATTATTCTGAAAGGTACGAGATTGTTCTTTCAAAACGAAAAAAAGCCAACTCAAGCGAGTCAGCCTTTATCTTTCAAACATATAGCTACAGTATATCCAGCCAAATTTTGATTGCTGTAGCTAAAATGAGAATGGAAAGAATCCATTGCAATACTTTCGTATTCATTTTTTGTCCTGCTTTTGCCCCTAATGGAGCAGCAATGATACTGGCGACAATCATAACTAGGGCAGGTACAAGCAGTACTTGTCCTGTAGCAACTTTACCGATTGTCGAACCAATTGAAGATATAAAGGTAATCGCCAATGAAGTAGCGATTGTCATCCTTGTTGGGATTTTCAACACAACGAGGAGAATGGGAACCAAAATAAAGGCTCCAGCTGCTCCAACAACCCCTGATGCACATCCTACCGCAAATGCTAATAGAGCTGCTAATGGTTTATTAAAGAGAATTTCATGCACAGCTTTATCTTCATTGTTCTTCTTAGGTATGAACATCATAATTACAGCGATCGTGGCAAGAACCGCATAGACGACGTTTATTGCACTTTCATCCATAAAAGTAGAACCATATCCGCCCAGCAAACCTCCTAAAAGGATGCCGCTTCCCATGTAAATGATCAGGTCTTTATTCAGCAAGCCACTTTTACGATAAGCCCATACCCCTCCGATTGTAGCGAAAAACACCTGGACAGCGCTGATCCCGGACACTTCATGGGCGTTAAAAGCGGCAAAACCCAGCAATGGCGGTATATACAATAACATTGGGTATTTAATAATCGATCCCCCAATACCAACCATACCTGAAATATACGAACCAACAAACCCGATCAGAAAAATCACGACAATAAAATTTACATCCATTTCCCCATCTCCCTATTTCTAAAAACCGCAATAAAATTTCCCCTATACTTCTAGTATAAATATTAGTTTTCTAAGGACACATAGGTAGATCCCCCTATTATCCAATGGAATACTAAAATAATAGATGAACTTTCCCTTTAGGAATGGGCATCAAATACCCCCTAGGGGAATTATCCACGATCCTGCCGGAATCTGTGACAAGCGTTGATTTTGGCAAGTTCCAGACAGCTAGGATGATTTCATTAAAAAGGAGGCTCAGCTAAGTGCTGCGCCTCTCGATTTGGTTTTAATCAATCTAAAGCTGTTTCATCGCTTCTTTCAAATCAGTCACTGGCTTCTGGCAAACAAAGTTTTCAAAGATAGGCTGTCAGTCCTTCCCTCCAATGCTTTGTAGCCCCTGCACTCAATATTTTCCCAATCCTCATGCTCCACTGCTGAAACAACCACTAGTTCTGGGACATGGCTTGAATGCCAACAACGTGTCTTTGTCTTTTCCTTCACCTATGATAACAACTTCGCGTGTCGAAAATTCTTTCTGCAGCAATGTCTGGAGCAAGTAAAACCCCCAAATGTTAATATATAAAGCTTGTTAAATATGTACCAAATGGTGATTACCATGCCATGCATAAAATGCAATACCTTGGTCAATTCACATTTTACTCCATCAGGATACTGATATGTTCGCTGTAATTGTGTAGCTGTTAGATTTTCAAGTAAACACGTCCAGCGTTCATGTAGACTTTCTAATAGCTGTATTGAATAAAGTGATTACAAGCGGAGTTATTGGACAATTAGTCGAATCACAAATCAAACTTTTTCGAAAAAGGTGACTATGTTATTGGATCACTTGGGTGGCAGAAATACTCTGTTGCAAAAGAAAGCGAAGTCCGAAAAATCGATCAAAATCTTGCACCAGTTTCTACGTATTTAAGCGTATTGGGTATGACAGGTTTAACCGCATATTTTGGTCTGTTGGACATTGGTAAACCTAAAGAAGGCGGAACAATTGTCGTATCAGGTGCCGCAGGGGCTGTTTGCTCAATTGTGGGTCAAATAGCGAAAATTAAAGGCTGCCGTGTTGTCGATATTGCCGGGTCAGATGAAAAAGTTAAATTCCTGATCGATGAGTTAGGGTTTGACGAGGCCATTAATTACAACACTCAGAATGTAGGAGCTGCCCTTCAAGAGGCATGCCCTAACGAAATAGATGTCTATTTTGAAAATGTAGGTGGAACAATTGGCGATGCCGTTTTTCCTTTACTGAATAATTTCGCAAGGATCCCTGTTTGCGGAGCGATCTCTTCCTATAATCATGCTTCTGAAGATGTAGGTCTGCGTGTTCAATCGTATTTAATTAAGACAAGTTCCTTAATGCAAGGATTTACAGTGGGCAACTATTTATCCCGTTTTGGTGAAGGGGTTGAAGCGTTAGCTGGATAAGCTAACGGAAGGCGAGCTTAAGTACGTAGAAACAATTACAGAAGGCTTTGACCATACGATTGATGCATTTCTGGATCTTTTCAAGGGCGCCAACATCGGAAAAGTACTTGTGAAAACAGCGGACGCTGAATAACAATCAGTAATAAGCACATAAAAAAACAAAAAACCGTTTTGGAGTTTTTCCGTCCAAAGCGGTTTTTTATGTGGAGAATGAAATATCATACGAGGTAATATGCCATTAAGATATCATCCCCATAAGACCCATCTTCATATTTAATTTGTTTTCGTTGTCTTCCCTCTTCTAAAAAACCTAGCCGCTTATATACTTTTATAGCTCGTTCATTGACAGAAAGCACCCCTAAGCAAATCTTTTCCAAACCTCGCTGCTGTTTAGCCCAGTTAATTAGGAATTCAATCATCACAGTCCCGATTCCTTGATTACAATAGGCCTCCCTGATCCCCATACTCATTGAGCCAGCATGATTTAAGCGGTCAAGTTTATATCGGTTAAATCTCAAAAAGCCGACTACCTTACGATCAACTTCACAAACTATATAAAGATTTTCTTCATCTAAACCTTTACGGATTTTCTCTCTTTCGTTGTTTACGCTATCTGATAATTCATTAGGTGAAGATATAAAGAAATGAGTCGTGGTTTCCGATAAAATAATACTTTTCATAATATCAACAATTGATTCTGCGTCATGTTCATTTACTAAGCGTATCATCCTTCCCCGCCCCTTAGTTGAATATTTCGTCAAACTGATTTGCTTGTGCGTCTCCCTTTTTCCAGATGGGTTCATCCAACCTTCTCTTTCCGCAAAATAACCTGCACCACATGGCAGAGGCCGGTATGAAGGTTCCCCTCTTCCCTTTCCTCTTCACCGTAATAAAAGTGCAGTACTTTATAACCTTTTGCCCAGTCCAATAGATCAACCGGATTATACAGCATATCTACATCTTTTGGCCCCCCAGTTCCGTACCGCAGCTGGTCTTCAGAGTATACTTCCAACATGAGAATTCCCCCGGGTTTGACAGTCGAAACCATTTTGTCCAGTACCGTTTTTTGATCTTTCTTTTCAAAATGTCCAAACACCATAATGGCGGCGTCAAATTTTTCGGATGGAACTTGATTATGAATGAGATCCTTTTGTTCCGTTTCCACATTTACACCGAAACGTTTTGCGAGCGCTTTTGTTTTCTTCAATCCGTTTAATGCGTAATCCCAGGCTGTTACATCATGACCCTGTCTGGCTAGGAATACGGCATTCCTACCTTCTCCTTCAGCAAACGCCACTATCTTTTTATTTTCCTGTAATCGATATTGCTGCGTTTGTATAAAAACATTCGGCTCTTCTCCATAAACATATTGTACGGCACCAAATCGCTCGTTCCATTGATTTCCCATCTTATCGCTCCTTACCCATCATACTTTTTTACATTATAACCAATACTTTTTTCAAAGTATCATATAAGAACTTGAGAGAAGTCTGTCACTTACTTTTATTCTAAAAGTGTAATGATAATGACGCACCCAAAATCAAAATAGATAAAAAGATTTTTATAAAAATCACACCCAGAAAAAACGATTCTCCCAATGGAAAAATTCGCTCAAAGAATTCACTATTTTTTTCGAATAAAAGTTCCTACCAATGCAGCAATATACCTTTTTGCTGATTTCTGGACTGATTGACTCGCATTTTCTTTGACCACACGATGAAAGGCATTATAAATCCGGTCAGATTTTTAATCCACTCACTCTGCCTGCTATATCTTCAACCTTTGCTGCGGGCAATGGAATCAGATTGGGATAACTGTACATGAAGCTCACCCAATTGCGGTCTGACCTGGATGATATCCCCTGTTAATAAAACCCCATCTGTCGCAGTTTCATTGTCCCAAAGCAAAACTGTGCCCCCGCTGAAGTGGCCTCCCAGCCTGTATAGGGTGAGTCCATCGTTTAGTTCGAGGTATTCTCCTGACCAAAATACAATCCTGTCACTTGGCCTGGTTACCCATTCCTTGTCATCGTCATGAATATAAATGGGCGCATTATACGCTTCTGCCCATTCTACCTGTGTTGAGTAATAATGCGGATAGGATAAAGCAATCGCGTCTATCCCGCCCAATGCAGTATCCTTTTGCTCGTAGCTCTTTGGTTGTTTCTCCAAGGGCATCCTCGTTTAAATCGATAAACGCGACCTTCGCACCTTCCTCGGCAAAGAACTGGACGATTCCTTTTCCAATGCCCCGGCTTCCGCCAGTTACAAAGGCGGTTATTCCTTCAAATCTACCTGCCATTTTCATTCATCCCCGTCTCTTAAGACGCGATTTCAATCCAGTCTTTAAACAAAGTGTCCTATTTTCATCAATTCCGTTTCGAATCTGCGAATAGTTTTCTGCACCATCTTTTGTTCTTCAGTTTAACGCAAATGCGTACTTTCACTCCCCCACCTTAAATTTTCATGCTAAACATCAATGTCTATGAAAAATATATGAAGAATATCAGATTACACACCTACCGGTCGGTATGTAACTATTATCTTAGTTAGAAATTTCAGAAAAACAAAGTGATTTCCTTTCTATTTTATCTCTACTTAAAAAAAAGGAAAGATTCTTTAGCTGACAATTGGTCCTTTCCTTGTAAATAAGAGATTAACATTGAATTTATACTAGTTTAATAAACATCGATTATGATTAGATCGTAGACTTCAAGTTGTTCGAACTTATTTACTCTGGTTTCAAAATCGCAGAGAAGCTTTTTGGGGCTATGACTTCAAGTTCGAACAATGCCCAATCTGTTATACAGACTCTTCTTTCATAAATAGCAAAAGGCTTCCGGATCACTTCCGGAAGCTTTTTTTAACAGCGCAGCAATTTATCTCTTCAAGCAACTGTAGGACCTAAGAATATTTTTTACCCTTTTTAAATTTTTAATATTTTACAATCTTTCACAGTAAATTCATATTTTGTCTATATTTCTTCTCTAAAATTGTAACCAATAACAGGGGAGGGATCATAATGAAAGATTCTCATCGAAGCAACGAGAAATTTGATAGAAGAAACTTTTTAAAAAAATCAGGCAAAGGCATGGGGATGGCTCTGGGAGTTTCGATTGCTGCTGCATTGCCGTTTAAAACAGCTTCTGCTGCTCCTGGAAATTCAAATTCTTTGCCTTATCCTTTTACACTAGGAATTGCTTCTGGTGATCCTTTGCATGATGGTGTCGTATTATGGACAAGACTTGCACCCGATCCGCTTAATGGCGGGGGCATGAATCCACATCCATTCCCCGTTCAATGGGAAATCTCGGAAGATCCTGATTTTAAAAAAGTCATACAAAGAGGAATAGAGGTTTCAAAACCACAGCTAGGTCACTCTGTTCATGTTGAAGTGAGCAGCTTAAAGCCCGCTACATGGTATTTTTACCGTTTTAAGGCAGGTCCTCATACTAGTCCGTCAGGCCGGACAAAAACTTCTCCGGCCAGGCACAGCCACGTGGACAACGTGACCTTTGCGTTCGCATCCTGTCAAAATTGGCCAACAGGTTATTACACAGCCTATCAGCATATGGCCAAGGATGATTTGGATCTGGTGATCCATTTAGGGGATTACATTTATGAAGGCAGGCATAATTCCACTGGTGTCAGGCCAATTGACAAAGACTTCCCTGAAATTTATACAATCGACGACTATCGAAACCGCTATGCTTTATACAAGTTAGATAGCGATCTTCAAGCCGCCCATGCCCATTTTCCATGGATGGTTGTAATGGATGACCATGAGGTGGACAATAACTGGGCTGGTGATATTCCCCAGGATCCTGACAAGCAATCCAAAGAAGAGTTTTTAAAACGGCGGGCCATCGCTTTCCAGGCTTATTATGAACATATGCCGCTCCGCCGCTCATCGTTTCCGAATGGAAGCAACATGCAGCTTTACCGCCGTCTTTCATATGGCAACTTAGTGGATTTCAATTTGTTGGACACGCGGCAGTACAGGGATGACCAGGCCAATGGTGACGGCTGGGACAGCCCAACCCCCGAGTCCATGGACCCTTCCCGCACCCTTCTAGGGGAGCAGCAGGAGCGCTGGCTATTAGACGGGCTGGCAGCCTCCCAGGCAAAATGGAAGGTTCTCGCTCAGCAAGTGTTCTTCGCCCGACGGGACTATGGGTTTGGCCCAATTAAGGAGAACTACAGCATGGATGCCTGGGATGGCTATCCAGGAGCAAGGCAACGTATTCTCGATTTTCTCTCCGAAAAAAACATCAGCAATACAATTGTCTTGACTGGGGATGTCCACACCAGCTGGGCAAATGAGGTTAAAGTAAATTTTGTTGACACTAATTCAAAAAGTGTAGCTGTGGAGTTTGTTGGAACATCAATCACTTCTGGCGGTGATGGTTCTGATATTAACAGCAATACAGCACAAATACTACAGGAAAACCCACATATTAAATTTTTCAGCAACCAGCGTGGTTATGTACGCTGCAGCCTGACGCAGCAGAAATGGCAAACGGATTTTCTGGTCGTTCCTTACGTCACAAGGCCTGGAGCACCGGTCTCCATAAGAAAATCCTTCATTGTCGATGATGGAAAATCAAGTTTGCAGCAAGTAAATGCAGAAGTGCCAGCTCCAGTGTAAGGCGGTTCAATAGATTTAAGGTTTCCGAATGTTAAAGGGCTTCGTAAAATATGAAATTTATTTAAAGATATTAAGCGAGTTCAAACGGAATGCAAATCATTGTTAAATATGGTAGAAAAATCTCCACAAATGGCTTTTAACATTTATGGCTGCTTTCATGTTAACTGGAATTGCCACTGGCTGCAGTAATGACGCGAATAACGAGGAAGAAACCGAAAAGAATCAAAACCTAGAAGAAGGCACTGAAGAAGGTATCAAAGAAGGACGGTACTGAGGATGATAGCGCTGAGAAAGGCACCGAGGAAGACAATACTGAGGATGATGGCGCTACGGATACTGAAGAAGACACTCAATAGTAGATGGAGGCTGGACCTAGCATTGGTTCAGCCTCTATTTTTAATTTCCTTCAGCATAGTTTATTAAAATAACGGCAATTGATCCAAATTATTTTCTTTTATACCATCGGGTTCACTCCGGATTATATCTCTTCCATATTTATGAAATACGTCAACGTGTGCTAGCTTCCCTGCTTTTGCATCGTCCAAAGCAGCCAGGTAATCCAGTTCCCTTCCGCTATCTGTTTTGAATGCAATAATGTCCCCATCATCATTTTTACGAACCGCAACGATTTTTTCTTTACCAGGATCAGTTTCTCCCATGCTTTTAAAACTGGCTTGCTCCTTATATTCCTTATAAACTTGGTCAAAATCTTTCGAATCCATATTGGTTCATCACCTCCCGAACATACGTTTAGTGTGTACTTAAAAAATTGATTTATGTGATTGAAAAGGTAGATGATTAACCATAGTTCACGACCTTTAGCAGGATATCTACCAGCTCTGGTGTTTTATCGACCATCTGTCAGTAAATATAACGTGCTGCTAAGCGTACCTATCCTCTTTCCTATTAGCGCTTCTTCGAAGGGTTTTATTCTATCCGGTGTCATAGCAATAGGGAGTCTAGGAATAAAAGTGATTTCTCTCCACAAAAACACAAAAATTTCTCTCACAAAATTATGGTGTCCTCTTAAGATAAATTAATATGGCTGCCACATGATTGTTTTGGCTTCCTTAAAGCGTTTTCCAACATCCCTCCAGTTGACTACTTTCCACCATTGTTCAACATATTTAGCCCGTTCATTTTTATATTGAAGGTAATATGCATGCTCCCAAACATCAAGAACTAGTAAAGGTATGACGTCCCATTGTGTTAAATTTTGATGTTTTTCGGCTGTTAATATTTCTAAACGATGAGACCTTGGTGCCCAAACGAGAATAGCCCAGCCTACTGCTTCTACATTTTTCGCTGCTTCGGAAAAGTGCTTCTTGAATTTCTCAAAGCTTCCGAAAGCAGTCTTGATTGCTTGACTCAATTGTCCTGACGGCTCCCCTCCGCCATCCGGGCTCATATTGCTCCAAAATATAGTGTGTAAATAATGGCCGGAACCGTGAAAAGCTGCTTCTCTTTCCCAATGTTTAATCAAGCCAAAATCTCCGTTTTCCCTGGCCTTTTGCATTTCCTTTTCTGCTTTGTTCAGTCCATCTACATACGTTTGATGATGTTTTAAATGGTGCAGTCTCATGATTTCCTCAGAGATGACCGGTTCTAAAGCATCATACCGGTAAGGAAGTGACGGCAAACGGTGCCCTCCAACCGGAACAGGCTGGACCCTCTCATCTTCATGGCGCCCATCCCGGGACAGGATGCTTGTTAGTTCGTCATGTAAAGCCGCTGCTTTATTGTACAGTTCAGTATCGCTCATATTATTATCCGCTTCCGCTTCCTTTTTAAGTAAAAATAGCCTGTCACACCAGTGCTTTTGGACAGTATCATCAAAAAGGTCCTTAGGTTGGCCGAGAGCTGATTCCCAAGTAAAGCTAATTTCCTCACACCATTCAGCTAAAGATTCCCTGTACGAGTTTTCTTTCATTTTTTCTCCCTCCCAGATTTAACATCTTTAACAAAATATGAGGTGCTCAGGGAATAGGTTACTGAAATCACCCTTACCGCGAACAAGGAAGAAAAATCATTTCATTGAAAAATCTGTCTACAGGGAGTAAAAAGATTATAATAAGAATTATGATATTTATTTTGAAAGGGGATTTACTTTGGCCTACATAAACAAGGAAGAAACTTTAAATTTACTTAAACAATTGGTCAGCATTCCTAGTCCTTCAGGAAACACGAATGAAGTCATTACTTTTGTAGAGGACTTTTTAAAGGAACTGCATGTTGAAACAACGAGGAACCGTAAAGGAGGATTAATCGCGACTCTTCCTGGCAAAGATGAGCAGAACCATAGGATGCTTACTGCCCATGTTGATACTCTTGGAGCGATTGTAAAAGAAATCAAGCCAACCGGGCGCCTTAAGCTTGATTTAATCGGTGGCTTTAAATACAACTCCATTGAGGGCGAGTATTGTGAAATTGAAACATCAACAGGCAAAAAATTCACTGGCACCATTTTAATGCACCAAACCTCTGTCCATGTATATAAGGATGCAGGGAAAGCGGAACGGAGCCAGGATAATATGGAAGTCCGCCTTGATGAAAAAGTACATAACGCTGATGATGTAAAATCTCTTGGCATTGAAGTTGGAGATTTTGTCTCTTTTGATCCGCGTGTTCAAATTACAGCATCAGGTTTTATTAAATCTCGGCATCTTGATGATAAAGCAAGTGTCGCCATCCTGCTTCAGCTCATTAAGCAAGTGAAGGCAGAAAATATTGTACTTCCATACACCACCCATTTTCTCATTTCGAACAATGAGGAAATCGGTTACGGCGGAAACTCAAACATTACTCCTGAAACGGTTGAGTACCTGGCAGTTGATATGGGAGCAATGGGTGATGGGCAATCGACGGATGAATACACCGTTTCGATCTGCGCGAAAGATGCAAGCGGTCCGTATCATTATGAATTAAGAAAAAGACTTGTCAAGTTAGCCGTTGACAATGATATCAGCTATAAGCTGGACATCTACCCTTTTTATGGATCCGATGCTTCAGCCGCAATCAGGGCAGGGCATGATATCATTCATGGCTTAATTGGACCGGGCATCGATTCATCCCATGCATTTGAAAGAACGCATATAGATTCCATTGAAAACACGGCAAAACTCCTTTATCACTACCTGCAGTCAGAAATGATTTTATAAGAACAACTTAAGATTTATTTACAGAATAATACTGCAAAAAGGTGATCATCTCCGGTAGAGTGATCACCTTTTTTGTATATATCTTGGTCTTTTTTTATACTACGAAACAACCTTTGCTGCAGTATCACTGAAAAGGCCGACCGCATTCCCGCCCAACATTTTGTCAATCTGCAGCTCAGTCACCCCATTATGTCTAAGCTCCGGCAGGATATGATTGAAAATATGTCCTGGGTTCCAATTCTCCAACCGCGGAGATGATTACTATAACTATTTGATATTTATAATCAAGCTTAAATCCTTATTAAAAGAGCAAGAGCAAGGAATTTCGTATTTCTATTTAATTAAGGATAAACAGGGTACAATTCTTGGAAGAATCAACCTAGTAGATTGTGATTACTCCGAAACTCTATGTCATGTCGGCTATAGAATTGGACAGAGGTACATACAGGAAAAGGCATTGCAAATAAAGCGCTAAATTTGCATATGGAGATTGTTACGAAGGAAGGAATAAAACAAATTCATGCAAAAACTACAATTACAAACATAGCCTCTCAAAAGGTTTTAGAGAAAAACGAATTCAAACATACAGCATCCAGCGATGTTGAGTTCGAAATGAATGGGAAGAAATTAAAATTTGTTCATTATATTTGGATTAGCCATTTCAATTACAGAGGTGAATAATTATCAATATTTTCCTCAAAGAAGATAGCGACTGATCCATAATCTTCAAACCTTTTTCAAGTCAATAATTTTCGGGGCCCTAATATCCTCCTTATCTTTATTCATAGGTACCCCCTTCAAATCCCTAAACCGTTCAATGCTCCATTATAAAAGACCAGTGGCATATGTATCATCGCCTACATATAATGACCAGGAATAATACAGGTGGTGATGAGATGTATTACAATCAAATGTTCCAACCTTCCGCTCCTAACCCATACCTTCTGACTACCCCTTATGCAGTACCGCATGTAGGGCCATATGAACAATTTGAAACGTATCCAGGCGCAAATGACTTTTCTTACGAGATGGATTCTTTCAGGACTGCTGTAGATGTAAACCGCGTTATGAGAATCCTTAACCAGCAGCATCGAAACCTTTACCGGGAAATCGAACGGGGCGGAATGGAACGAAAGCTTTCCGAGTATCTTTTCAGATCGATGGTTACTTATGTTGATGAAAACTTTAACAGGTTCACTGGAAATATTGAACAAAAAATCGCTCAGGCAAGCAGGCAGTTAAGCAGAAGGCACCCTTGGATCTTTGATATCATGAGAATTTATAATGTATCGCCTGCTTCTCAAAACCGCATTGTCGATGGCGTTTTAAGAGTCGCATTCCGAAATCTTCGACCAGTCGCCATGCCAAGATATTATTAACGTTTGCAATCCCTGTAGAAAACAGCTCCATTCTAACAGCCCATCTCCCAGTTATTAGCCGGGGATGGGCTGCTTTGGATTTAAACAATAAAATTTGCTTCTCCATACATAATGAACATATTACCTAAATGATAATGTTAAAAGGTTTTGGGGAATATATGTCGTATTTACATTATAATATCATTTGAAGGGATTGTTAGAATGAGACAGGTCATCGTAATGGATGGCTCGGTTTTTCCATGTACCAGACAACCTATGATAGACTAATATATATATGTCAAACGAAGAAAGACTTTGCAAAAGTGTGTTCTACCCCCACCGCCAGCCGCGACCAGGGTCATTATGTTTAGGGATTTTATAAGGCCTTAAATACTCTGCATTGCCTCCCCGATTTGTCACTGTTCAAGCCAACATTTGAGGATTAGAGGATATAGCGGTGATATACGGAGCTGCTTTAATTTTATCAATGAGTCTTTATTTAAAACCGTCAGTTCCCTGCCAACCGCAAAGGGGTTATTACATAAGCAATGAAGATTCCAGGAATAAAGAATTTGAACCTGAAAACAAAATATTGGGTGGGGAATAAGAATGCAAACAACGGTGAAAATGAATGTACAATTAATCTTAAAAGAGATTACCAGCTTTAGAAAAGGAAACCGTTTTATATTAGGATTAGACGGATTAAGCCGCTCCGGAAAAACAACAATTGCTGAAGAACTCAGCAAACATTTAGAAGAAAAGAATATTCCATTCTATGTTTTCCATATGGATGACCATATTGTTGAGCGGAAAAAGCGCTATCATACCGGGCGAGAAGAATGGTTTGAATATTATTATTTACAATGGGATATTCCTTGGTTAAGCACACATTTTTTTGAAAAGCTGAGGTTTTCAAATAAGTTTGAACTTCCTTTTTATTGTAACTCTTGTGATACAGTCTCATACAGGACCCTTTCCATCCCGGATGGCGCGGTGGTTGTAATCGAAGGTGTCTTTCTTCAAAGAGAAGCATGGTTAAATTACTTCGATAGTCTGGTTTTTATAGAGTGCTCACGAGAAACTAGGTTTCTTCGTGAAAGTACAGATACTCAAGTGAATATAAATAAGTTCAAAGAAAGATATTGGAAGGCGGAAGATTACTATTTGGAAACGGAATGTCCTAAGAAAAAGGCTAACTTGGTCTTGCAAGGATAGCTGGTGATGTTTTGAATCGAAGATCCTTTCAAAGAACTAAAATGAATAACTTTTTTTCGTCCCAGATTCTCTTTGGTTAGAGGGCTCTACTAAGGGTCCGTTCATTAGGGCCTTATCAATAATGGCCCTAACAAAGGGACCTTTTTCTTCAGTATACCTGGCTCTGTCAAACTGGAATTTAGCGGCAAGTTCTTTTTTAAAAGTACTGTATTCCTCTACTGATTCTGGGTGCAACCTTAAGAAGTCACGAAAAAACAATTTTTCTTTCCATTCATTGCTATCAATCTCACAAATATGTAAGTGACAAGTCCCCCGCCCCCATAGCCCTTTTCTGAAAAATTTTCTTTCTTTAAACTCGGCTTTAGGTATGTATTGATAACCGATTTTGTCCAAAGGTTGAATTAATGCTTCGAAGTCTTTTAACTTCTTGATACCTGCCATAATGTCAATGATGGGTTTGGCAGCCAACCCTTTTATTGAAGTGCTGCCTATGTGTGCAATTGCCATAATTTCTTTCCCTGTCACTTCAAGGATCCTATTCTTCTCTTCCTCATATTTTCGAGGCCAGTCAGGGTTATAATCTATTAGTATAACTTCAGGTTTTGTCACATTCTTCTCCCCCCTTGGGCTCTCATCATTTATGGCGGTTTGACCAAATAGCTTGATTCGGAAAGTATCCCCTTTTAAATAGCAATACCGAATGGCATAGCAATTTCAAAGGGGCATTTTTTTAACAAAATTAGAAATCTTAGTACTTCTAAGTTTTTATGGACAAACAAAATCTCCTTGAATTGGATCATGCCCGTCATTAAATTTGATACGTATGGACTTGATGAACACATTTCTCAGGAAAAGTGTACTGGTTATTTTGGTGCTTTGTTCGTTTTTTGCATTAATTTGGTCAATAAAAGAAGGAAAGGGGCAAGATTAATTTGAAAACAAAACCGATTATAACGTCAATCTTAGCTATCTTTAGTATCCCTATTTTCTTGCCCATCTTTCATAATGATTAAATCATATGCATATCTTTGATCTTCATAAACATAAAGATAGTTTAATAAACTGATTTGTTCCACCCCAAAAACAAACCATTTTTCTTTTATTGGCATAATATAGGAATTACGTGTATAGTTTCGGTCACTTTCGGGATGAGTAACAAAAGGGGCAAGACTTAACCCTTAAATAATGTTATTTACATCAAAAGAAACGCTGATTACTTTTTTTCTTTCGTTGTCCATCCATAGATATTGCTTTAAATGCTTATTTAAATTGGTGCTCATTTCCAGATTATATGCTTCTACATCTTCATTAAAAGACCTGCCATACTCTATGAATTGGTCAACTGTGACCAACTGTTTGAATTCCTCTGATGTTTGGTAATATATAATGTCAAACGCTTCATTAATAAAACTACTTCCGAAATTTTCAGGAGTAACCTTTATTTTCTGCTCATTCCCTATTTTTATCACCTTCCAATCACTTATATAAAATTGGTTATTAACATTAGCCAATAGATAATGAATATCAGCCAAATATTATTCTGGACGAATAACTTATCCGCAACTACCTTCACGTTAACATGGAAAACTAATACAAAATCTATAAATCCTGGGACAAACGGATCATATCTACAACCTGCATGCCATTTTCAAAGATTTCTTCTGTGTAATGTCTGATAAAGAAATCCTTGTCGACACCGGTAATCCTAAATCCACATTTTTGATAGAGAGCTAGCTGTGCTACACTTGAGTTTCCAGTACCGACTTCGATTGTTTTGAATCCAAGGAGCTGTGCTTGTCTAACGGCGTGATTCACGAGCTGTTTCCCGATCCCCTTGCCTTGATGGTCTACAGCAACTGCAACATTTACCAATTCAATTGTATCAGGCCTTGTAGGTAGCAAAACATACACACCTACGACGTTTTCACCGGAATACGCTGCAAAACACTTACCCCTTTTGATATATTCCTCAACAAGCTGTTGGGAGGGGTCTGCTAATAGTAGTAAATCCAATGGAGCTTGTTTATGATTATCTAACTGTCGTATTTGCATGGCTTTCTCCTTTACCGAACTACTTTTGGATCTATATGAATGAACAAGTTCAATCAGCGCTTCCTTAACATTACCTTGAAACAATCCGCCATGATAGCAAATGAGGTTTTTAATGTCATAATCTAGCAGGAGCTGAACAGAGCTGAGAGCTGCCTCCATATCAAATGTGAATTGCGGATTCGCAATTTCAAGTTTCCCCGTTTCGATAACGACAGCGTCGCCCGCAATCAGTGTTTTACTAGCAGGTAAATACAAGGATATATGGCCTGGCATATGGCCTGGAGTATGCAGGATCTTGATTCCTCCGCACCACGGCAGTTCCTCGTTATCACTTACTGTCCGATCTACTTTAGCTGGCTCGATACTCTTCAAGAAGTGGATAAATTGCCGGGCATTCTCCTTTTCTTCACCGGGTAGCTCATCTAGTGTTGACTCAGCCTGTTGAAGACGCAACGATTTTTCAACACCTTCAATATATGGGGCTTCAAACTCATAAGAAATGATTTCAATCTGTGGATATTCTCTCTTCAACGCAGCAAGAGAGCCTATATGGTCCATATCATGGTGGGTTATAATTATTTTTGTGATGGAGTCTAAATTGACACCTTTGCTGAATGCTGCATCTTTAAGAAAAGTCACAAAGTCCGGATATCCGCAATCAACAAGGATAGTTTCGTTCTCATCCTGGAGAATGACCGGTGTGATCACTTGTTTTTGTCCATTATAATCAAAACTTATTTCGAGCAGATGACAGTTGTTCATAAGTAATATCCTCATTCAACGTTTCTATATATTTTTTATCATACCACTATCATTTAGCGGAAAAAGGGCAAATTTTTCACTCCAAGCATTCGCGCATACAAGAAAAGCTAGCCTTTATTGTGAATCTCGTGATCATACATAGCGGCAAGATAGTTATTTTTCGTTCCTTTAAGCTTCGGGTGTGATGCCGTGTTTTCAGCTTCCAGCTCAGTATCGGCAATTATTTCAAATGCAGCCTTTGTCTTTTCGGTAAAGTTCTTTACTGATTTGCGCAAGTCTTCCATTGTCTCACATTTCGGTATATCTGGTGGCGAGAACACTTCAGTTTTTACCATTGAAACAAAAACATCATTCCAACCGGCCATATGCAAAGCAAGTTCACCAAGGGACATTGCACCGTCCCAAGGCTTAAAATCAATATGCTCATCATCTACAATTGTATTCAGCAATGCCTCCAATACTTTCCGGTGCTCCAGCCATTCCGTCATTAACTTCTCTGCTTGGGTCCCATTCATTCCTCCTCTTAAAATTCATTTTGGTATTCAAACAAACTTTCTCTTAATATATCAACCCATCTTCTTATATCCCTTTAATCTTTAAAAAGTTCACCTTGTATAAAGGAACAACTGTATAGACTACTCCTCTGAAATGGCGCATTTTCGAATTCCTTCCAAAACTGCGTGTTTCAATTCAGCCGATTGGTCTGACCGAAGGGCTATTTTTGAATACTCTCTTTCTATCCCCATAAAAAGAATAGCCTTCACTGGCTTTTTCATATGCAAAATCATATCCGGATATACTTGTTCAAAATCCTGAGCTACAAAAACCAGCGTATCTTTTGATAGCTTTTGCTGTAGTGATTCTGGATTATCTTCAAGCTTCTCGATATACGCAAAATTTATTTCGGCTCGTTTCTGAAGCCCGAAGGAAAGATACATTGATTGATCACTTATATGAATGGGGTTTAACCGAAGTGACTGGATGTCTGCCAGGAGGAAAAAAACAGAATAGACATTAAACACTAGTAAAATGATTGATACAATCATTGCTTTTTCATGCAGCCACCAATGGATTCCTAACGTTTCAATGATAATCGCGTGAATCAGCATGATTTGAAAAGCAATGTAGCTCGATTTTTTATAAAGTGTTATTCCGTTAGGCGTGTTCTTTTTCCAGCTGAAAAATGCGTAATAAAACATTAAGGATTCTGAACATAGTAAATTGACGATTGCTTTGTTCTTAACATAATGATCTACAGCCTGAGGAAATGAAAACACGACTGGAAGAGCGCTGTAGCTAACCTCTTTTAGTATCTTTGGAATATTGCGGAAAAATGTCAAGATGAGGAAAATCTCTAAAAGCACTAAAGCCATCTCTACGGCAATTCCGGCAGATGTAGCGGCCGTAAAAGGCTGCACATAATCAACTGGAATTAGCAATCTTGCTGCAACGCAGCCGCCCGCCGAAAGACAAATTGCCAACTTTACGGAGAACTTTCTTTTATACATCATGAACAAAACTGGCAAAACGAGTATCAAATCGAACAACGAGCCTAGCACAACTGCGTTCGGCTCGGTTAACACGACACTCTTGCCAAATGCCGTATGATATAACGCCAAATTACTCAGTAGAACAAGCCCAAACATAAGAAGCCAAATGTTTTTTCCTTTTTGTATGATTTCCACAGCCTCGTCTCCTTTATAGGGGATTGGTCCGCTCATATGTTTCCACTGATTTTCCAGAACTGCTTTATTTACTGCGTAGATCCTTATTGCTTGTGAATCTTCCTCTGACTTTCTTGATTCGAAAAACTTTTCGGCCAGCTGATCTGTTACCTTTAGCTTTTTCTTCTGACAGAAATTGTAAGTCAGTTATGGTTAACTGCCCTGCAGGTGACTAGGGAGCGGCATTTTTCAAATTCTCCTTGAAAATCTTGCAGGTAACCTTATATCACCCAATAAATTCATTTTAACACATTTTAAGGAAAAAATACGGAATATAATGGAATATTCAAAAACCAAATACAGTGATATTTGGGCTGATGGAATTAGTGTTACCCAATGAGTACCGGAGTACAGTGGGTTGTGAGAACTGAATCAAGTTTATCCTCCAATAAGTGTGCACTTGGCAGCCGAATCGCAAGGTAGGCTATAGACAGACACTCCTGCATGTGTTCAGGCCTGCACGACAGGTGCACTCCAAACTGTCGACTTCAGTTAATTTACAGATCCAGATGCAGTTCTTAGCCTGCCATCTTTTCCAGACCCGCGCATAATATGCCCTTCTATTTTTTTTATCCAGTGAAACCAAGAAAGAGGTATTTTATAAAATAGAAATCAAAAAAACAGCGCCAAGGATTCCCTCCTGGCGCTGTTTTCTATTATGCGTCTTTTTTGATGACTTCCGGTGCTGGTTCTTGCTCTTCCTCTTCTTCTTCATATTTTACAACCCTGGCGTACTCTTCCTCCATATGTGCGTCGGAGAACTTTTTATCGAATTTACTCATAGACATTTTGTAAAGTACTCCGCCAAGAAGGGCCCATGAGCCAATGATGATCCATTCATACGGCCATACGAGGGCTGATGGCATCCCCGGCATGTAAAGAGAGGATATCCCAAATGCCAGGATGACGGCAATCCAGCCAAAGGTTGTGCCTCCTGGAAGGCGGAAAGGCCGGACCATGTTGGGTTCCTTCTTACGCAGGACGATGAACGAAATTGCCACCATTGTCCAGGAAACAACCAGTCCAAGCCCCCCAGAGTTGACGAGCCAGACTAATGCCGGACGCCCCATAAGTGGTGCGACTGTTGAAAAAACACCAATCAGAAGGATTGCTTTATGCGGCGTGTTGTACTTTGGATGCAAGTCACCCAAAGCTTTTGGCAGCATCCCGGCTTTGGCAAGCGCATAGATAGCCCTGCTTCCACCTACATAAAAACCAATCCAGCTTGTCAAAATACCGCCAATTCCGCCAAGAATCAGGACGTTGGCCATCAGTTGGCTTCCGCCAAAAGCTTTTGCCATTGCATCCGCGGTAACAAGAGTGGATGTCGCAATTTCTTCCGGCGTAAGGACACGGGATACGCCAAAGATAACAGCCACGTACCAGACAACCGCGAAAACCACTGAAACAATTAGAAGCTGGCCAATCCTCTTCTGTGGAAGGTTGATTTCTTCAGAGGCCTGCGGGATGACATCAAAACCGACAAACATGAAGGGTGTCATGATCAGCACGGTCAGGAGTCCGGAAACACCTTTATCAAAAAAGGGCTTCATATTTTCCGTATTGCCGGAGATTGAACTCCCGGTAATCAACAGGATTCCAGCCACAAGGATCATAAGCGTAAAAATGAACGTGATAACAGTCGTGAATTTGATTCCCCTGTAATTGATCAAGGTGATGAGAATTGAACCAAGAATACCAACACCAGCCCATGTCGCCGTGACATCCCAGCCGGCGATTGTGTAGAGGTACCCTTTGCTGTAATTTGGTATCAAATACTCAAATACTGTCGGAAGAGCAACTGCTTCAAAAGCCACAACAGAAACGTAACCAAGAATGATAGCCCATGTAGTCACGAATGAAGCACCTCGCCCCATCGCCTTATAGCTGTATACATGTTCCCCTCCTGCCAAAGGCATTGCCGAAGCTAGTTCAGCATAAGTAAGACCGACAAATGTAACAAGGGTCCCGCCAATGATGAAAGCCAGAATGGCTCCAAGTGATCCTGCACCATTAATCCACATTCCCGCAGTAACAACCCAGCCCCAGCCAATCATTGCACCAAAGGCAAGTGAAAGCACATCCCTATTTCCTAAAATCTTCAAAAATTGTTGATCGTTCATAATACCCCTCCATCAATGTTTGATCGTACGCTTTACCAATCTCCCTTTGCTATAACAATTTTTGTATCTTCTATGCTGCTTGGTGACGCTATGTATACTGAAAATTCAGTGTTTTAAAAACACACTTACCCCTTTTTTCACTTACATATCCTTTATTTTTACTTCCAGCCCATTAGCCTTTCAACTTATGGGCTGGCAGCCTTAGTCAGCTTTTTTCACTTGCAGTTTCTTTTAAAACCGATTCCTGCACCGCTTTCAATGATGCTTTTAAAATCGCTACCATTTCTTTAATCTCATTTTCATTAATGACCAACGGCGGCGCAAATACCACAGTGTCCATCCCTTCAAAGCCGACAGTCCTTACGATTAAACCTCTCTTTGCTGCTTCTGCGCTTACCTTTGGAGCAACGAGTTCAGAAAACCTCTTCTTCTCAGTAGGATGCACCACTTCAACGGCCCCGATCAATCCGAGCGCGCGGACTTCCCCGACAATTTCAATTTCCTGCTCAATCTCCTTCAATCCTTCAAACAGTTTTTCCCCCATCAAACGGGAGTTTTCTACAAGATTTTCCCTTTCCATGATCTCAAGGTTCTTTAGACCGACTGCACAAGCTGTCGGATGACCGCTGTACGTATATCCGTGCAGCAGCACTCCTTGTGAAAGATCAATTAGCTCCCGGTGGATTGTATCCGTAACAATTACCGCTCCCAACGGAATATAGCCGCTTGTAATTCCTTTTGCCACAAGCATGACATCAGGAACCACTCTGTAATGCTCACAGGCAAACATTTTTCCTGTCCTTCCAAAACCCGTGATGACTTCATCGGCAATAAACAAAATATTATGCTTGCTGCAGATTTCCCTAACTTCCCTAAAATAGCCGTCCGGCGCCATATTGACGCCGCCCGCTCCCTGTATCGGCTCCGCGATAAATGCAGCAATTGTTTCAGCGCCTTCGCTGTCAATGCACTCCAATAGTGCCGCTGAAGAAGAAGGTTCCACGTGAAGAAAATCCGGGGCATGAGATGTCGTCATTTCCTGAAACGGAGAAATTCCAGTCGCACTTGTAGCCCCAATATTCACACCGTGGTACCCTTTTTTCCTCGAAATGATCTTTTTTTTCTCAGGCCGCCCTTTTAACTTCCAGTAATATCGCACAAGCTTATAAGCTGTATCATTAGATTCCGATCCACCTGAAGTAAAAAATACTGCATCCAGGTTGCCCGGAGCAATTTCGGCAAGTTTTGCAGCAAGCCGGATAGCTGGCTCGTTGCTCATTGAGGAAAAAGAATTTGTAAAAGCAAGGTTCTCCATTTGCTCCCGGGCCGCCTCGGCTAGTTCTTTCCTCCCATAGCCGATATTGACATTCCATAGGGAAGACATCCCTTCCAGTACCCTTTTTCCAGTAATATCAGTCAGATAAACGCCTTCCCCCTTTGTAAAAATAAACGGGGCTCCCTGTTCATGCTGCTGCTTCAGTGAGGAAGTCGGATGGATAAAATGTTTTTTGTCCAATTCAATCAATTGTTCTCTTAGTTCTTCTGCCTTTACCACAAAAAACCACTCCTTATCTTTAGAAGACGATCAAGATGTTTTATCACTTTGCATCAATGAAGGAATTATCAATGCTAAATTAAATCCATTTTACACAATATTCTGTACTTTACAAGTGTTTTTTGGCAGAAGAATCGTTTTATGGGAAATTCTTCACACCCCTTATAGTATTAAGAACAAATTCAATCGTCGGATAAAATCACCTTTTAAAATAAAAAAGGCCGGGACGATTTTTCGCCCGGAATCCTTTTACGATTCTTCCTGAAAGTTAATTTGGTCTTCAATCTTTCCATCTTCATCATGGGTAATGGCTATTGTTCCTGCTTCCCCTTCCATCCTTTTAGCTTCCTTTACTGCTTCAGACCTAGAGCCTGTTGTTAACTGGGGATCTTCTTCTCCTTCTTTCTTGACCGCCCATCCTTCCTCAACATGGGGAACTGCATCGAACCTGGCATCATCCGTGCCGGCGCGGTCTTTAAATATTGGTCGCGTTCTTCGTTGTTTCCGTTGCTTTGCCTGCGCTCTTCCATTTTAGAATGCCTCCTTTATCCCGCTGGATGTACTTAATTCACTTGAAAAAGTACCCATTGGGACAGGATTAGAAACATTCAATGCCTTTTTAGGAACTTCTAACCTATATGCTCATCATGTATTTCCCATCATGGATATATATCACATCGTTCTCCATCATATTCCCGGAGCCCCCTCCAATGATTGCATTTTCAATAATCATATTTTTTCCGACTACTGTATTGGGGAGGACGACTGAATTACGGACCACTGCCCCCTTTCCAATTGAAGCGCCGTAGGAAATGACGGAGTTAAAGACTTTACCGAAGATTTCGCAACCCTCGCTAACAACGCTTTGTTTGACTGTTGCATCACTGTCAAGATAGGTCGGCGCCTGAGCATGGTCCGCGGTATAAATTGGCCAATTCTTATTTTGCAGAATTGGATTCGTTTCAGCAGACAATAAATCCATATTCGCCTCCCAGAGACTTTCTAAAGTTCCAACGTCTTTCCAGTAACCCTCGAACTCATAAGCGTGAAGATGATAGTCCTCACGAAGCATGTAAGGAAGGATATCCTTGCCAAAGTCATTGAAAGCAAGCGGATCCTTGTCTAGCTCTTCGAATATGTATTTCAATGTACCCCAGTTAAAGATGTAAATCCCCATTGAGGCAAGGTTGGATAGAGGCCGTTCCGGCTTTTCCACAAACTCATGAATCCTGTTGTTCTCTGGGTCAATATTCATGATCCCAAATCTGTTAGCCTCGTTCCAGGGAACCGGGATTGCCGAAATCGTGGCGTCCGCTCCGCTTTTTTTATGATCCTCAAGCATTTTGCTGTAGTTCATTTTATAAATATGGTCACCTGAAAGGACCAAAACAAATTCAGGATCCTGGGATTGAATGTATTGGCGGTTTTGGGCAATTGCATGGGCAGTCCCTTCATACCAGCGCTCGCTCACACTGCACTGGAAGGGAGGGAGGAATGTGACGCCTGCACCCCTACGGTCAAGATCCCAATTTTTCCCGTCATTGATGTAGTTTTGCAAGGTGTGTGGCTGATATTGTGTTAAAATTCCGATTGTATTGATACCTGAGTTGCAGCAATTGCTCAAGGGAAAATCGATGATCCTGTATTTTCCTCCAAAAGGAACTGCCGGTTTTGCCATAGTTTCAGTGAGTCTCTTAAGCCTGGAGCCTCTCCCCCCAGCTAAAATCATTGCAACAACTTCTCTTTTCGCCATAACGCTCCCCTTCCCCAACTGTTACACCAGTTTTCCTAAATTTATCTAAATTGGTCCTTATTTCTATTTCTAACAAATCAACCCGAATGGTTGAAAGATAAAAATTTAGACTCCATACTCCCCCTTTTGACAAAAAACCAGAAAGCCTTCCACATGAATTGGAAAAACACCCTTGAAAGCATTCGCTTTTTGTCACAACGACACAGAAAAACAGGACCTAAGCAGCATGCCAACAGCAATGAAGCAACATCCAGATTCAAATCTAAAGGTACTCCGGACATAAATTCTGAACGTTCATTGAGGTCATTTTATGCTTTACAATTTGAACTTATGTGCTATAATTTTATTTGTGACTTAACAAATATGCGGGTGTGGCGGAATCGGCAGACGCGCTAGATTCAGGTTCTAGTGGGAGCAATCCCGTGGAGGTTCAAGTCCTCTCATCCGCATCGCCCAGCGAAAAAAAGACACAGGCATTTGCCTGTGTCTTTTTTATTTAATACCATATGGAACGCGGAATCATCCAGAAAGATTCTGGCTATGATTATTAACTACTTCCAGCACTCTTGTCTCTTGCTCCATCGGGCTGCTGCAAATAGGACACACAGGAATCTCGCTGCTCTTAAAATTATCCCTAACCCAGCAACTGCAATCCTCCGAAGTACAAACCCACACCTTTGTTTCTGCTGTAACAATTTCTTCAGGCAGCCTTCTTCCAAATGCCATTACCTCACGCTCCAATTCATTAGTGTAAAATCGGCCAATTTAAGGGTTGAAAAAAAATTCATCTAGTATAAAAAGCGGTGTAAAACTTCTTATAATAAATGAATCCTCTTTTTATTGGTATCAGTAAACACTATAACATAAATCAGTATTTTTTCCAAAAAAGACATTCATCCCCCATTTGCCAATTCCTGCACATCCCTTTTAGTATATTTCCGGTTCTCCTATTTATTCCTCCAATTATTAAAATTCAAGAATCAATACAAGCCAGTTTTTTGTCGTACAAGTCACCAGGTTCGAATACATATAAACAGACGAGCAATTGAATGACTAGGGACAAATGGAGGGCCTGCTATTGAGTATTTTCTTTGGCTATATATTTTTAGGGTTATCGCTTGCCGCCCCAATCGGGCCGGTGAATGCGGCACAGATGGACAAAGGTATCAGGAGCGGCTTCCTACATGCATGGCTTCTAGGACTAGGAGCCGTTACAGCCGACATTGTTTATATGCTTGCCGTTTATATGGGAGTGGTCCGTTTTTTGGAAACACCTCTGATCCAGACATTCCTGTGGCTGTTTGGTTCATTTGTCCTTTTGTACACAGGCATTGAAAGCGTTGCTGGTGCCGGGAAAATTGTCATGCGGGACAATAAGGATGAATCAAAAAGCAAATCATTCATTTCCGGTTTTCTTATGTCCATCTCAAATCCATTGACCATTCTTTTTTGGCTAGGTATTTATGGATCTGTTCTGGCTAAGGCTGCCTCTTCTTATGGTACAAGCGAGCTTGTTTTGTACAGTTCAGCCATCATTCTTGGCCTTGTCACCTGGGATATTGTAATGGCAGCCATTTCAAGCAGCTTCCGAAAGCTCCTGACTGTAAGAATTCTCACATGGATTTCAGTTCTGTCAGGTATTTCACTGATTGCTTTTGCCATTTACTTTGGCTATCAAGCAGCAAAAATCCTGCTCAAATAAGGAATGTGCAAGCGCCCGTTCAGCGACGTATGGACTTGAGTCCATTGACTGAGATAAAGGAAAATGAAATGCGGATGCGCCTTGTTAAGGTGCGACAAGCATAAGACGTGCCGGCGAGAAGGTTGCTCTTTAACATTCATGACGGATTGGCTTATGAATCGATCCCCTGGGCGCTGTAGCTGGACAACACGAAGAGCGCAAGCAATTTCAATGTGGACTTACTGGGTGCGCGCGTCCTTTGCGCGCCTTTTTATTTGACAAAATATTTTCAAGCAAAAACCAGCATAGATTTCTCATGCGATGAGTTTTTTTAATAAAACCAGTTGCTCAGAATGGCATTTTGGGATTAAGAAAGCATACTTCCCCCCTTTTTTTGTCGCTATTTTTTTTGATATCAACCAACTTTGAAGACAAATCAACCATCTCACGCGGGATGTCAATCAACTCCATCTGGATATCAACCATCCGACGCAATATATCGACCAAAAGCCTGATCTAATACGCTTTCTTTCGGATATCGGGTTTATAAAAAAAGGTATTTTGTTTTTTCGTTTTAACATCACCTTACTTCACATCCTATGATTCCTCGTATGGAAATGGGCGAAGTCTGCTAGATGCTGGGCACTACAGCCGGATAATCTTCAGCGCTTTTCTGACCTTTTAAAAAAGCTTGTGGCATCGCCAACAAGCTTTTTTTCAGGCTTCCCGTGTATTAAGGCTCTTCTTTCTTTTCCCAATCATATTGATGATCAGCAATACCAATCCAATGATTCCAACAAAGAGCAGGCTGATAAAAAATCCAGGCCGGCTTCCTTTATCAAGGAGCGTGCCGCTGACCGCAAAAGCGATCAAGACAATCCCCGTTATCTGTTTGATTTGCTGGAAACCGCTTAGCTTAATAATTCTTTTATAGGAAAAAAGTACAAAAAGCCAATTGTACAGAAGCATTAAGCCTGCTGCTGTCGTTAAGAATTCGTAAATTTTGTCAGGCATCGCTAGCGCCAATACGATCGAGGCAATTAAGCCTGCTGTTGTCAGTCCCAACGCAAAATGCGGAACCTTTAGCTTTCCTTTATTTGCAAGCGCCTTTGGAGCATCCCCGTCTTTCGCTAGCGTGACGATCATTGTGGTCACGGCAAATAGCGATGCACACATTGTCGAGAAACCCGCGATAATCATGGCTCCGTTAAAAAGATGCGGGACAACCGGCAAATCATACCGTTCAAGCGCCAAGACAAATGGACTTTCTCTTGTGTTAAATTCATCAAAGCGAACCATCGTTACCGCAAGAGAGATGGACAACAAATAAATCGATGTTAATAGAAGAAGCATGACTTTTCCCGCTTTTGGTGCATCTTCTTTGTTTTTAAGCCGTGGTGCCATCATCCCCATAATTTCAATGCCGCCAAAAGCGTAAAATGCAAAAATCAGCCCAGTCCACAGCCCCTTAAATCCTCTGGGGAAAAAGTCGTTGAAAGTGCCAGGTGCTACAAATTCATTCCCTCTCCCGTGTATAATCCCGAATAAGGCGAGCGCCGCAATAATAAGAAACATTAGGATTGCTGCTACTTTTATAACAGCAAATATGTTTTCCATTTTTTCAAACCCCTTTGTCCCTGTCAGGATCACGACAAGACCAAGGACCGCATATCCGGAAGCGAAAACCCATAGCGGGACATCCGGGAACCAGAAGCGAGAAAAGATAGACAGAGCTGTAAGCTGACTCCCCATAATCAATAATTCTGAACTCCAATAAACCCACCCGCTGGTAAAGCCTGCCCAATGCCCATACGCATTTTTCGCATAGGACCGGAAAGAGCCTTTCTGCGGGTCTTTTGCAGACATTCTTGACAACGCATCAAATACTAGATAAGTTCCGGCAGCTGCCATGATAAAAGCGATCAGCACAGCCGGCCCGGCCATCGTGATTGCCAGTCCAGAACCGAGGAAAAATCCAGTGCCAATGATGCAGCCAACTCCAATCATGGACAGCTGCCACCATTTTAGCTTTTTACCTTCTGAAGATGTGCATTGACTGCTCATCAAACTCCCCCCTTTTTAATTTCTAGTGTTTGATGCCTGCTGAGCTTTTATGTAATAAGGAGGGAAATATAAAAGGCACCATATATTATGGCACCTTTTAAGTTTGTTATATTTTAGCGTTCCTATGGGGAGTGATGACAAGATTTGGTTTCGTTACCGGTCTTGGCATTCCTCTTACCTGGCTGGTCTTGCCGAATTTTTTCCTCAGTACATCAATAGGTCCTAACTCAATTGCCCTTTGCGGACAGGTAGAGACACAGACAGGCTCTCCTCCGTTGTCCCGAATATCAAGGCATGTATCGCATTTTGCCATTTTAAAGAGTTTCTTATCAAATTGCGGGGCACCGTATGGGCATGCCTCAACGCAAAACCTGCTGCCGATGCATTTTTCCTGGTCAACGATTACGACTCCATCCTCTTCCCGTTTTGTGATGGATTGTGTAGGACAGCGTGGAAGGCAGGCTGGGGCAGTGCAGTGGTTGCATGAAATCGAAAAATAATATGCTGCTACATTCGTTTCTATGCCGCCGCTTCCTGATCGTGTATATCCCCCGCTTTCAATAGAATACACTCTGCGGAAATTTATGCCGACATCGAGTTCGTTAAGGTCCTTGCAGGCGACAGAACATGCTTTGCAGCCTACGCATCGGCTTTGGTCAATATAAAAACCTAGTTGGGTCATTATGCCGCTCCTTTCCCTGCTTACTATGCTTTTTTCACTTCGGCCAGGTTGGTTTGCTGCGGATTTGCTTTTGCAAGCGGAGTCGGCCGCTGGGCAGTCAATACATTGAGCGAACCTCGCTGGTCAATGCCCTTTTTGTTTGGTGTGAACCAGGCGCCTTGAGGAATCCCTATTACTCCGGGAATTATCCGTGTGGTTACTTTTGCATCAATAAAGAGTTTTCCCCTGTCATTGAATACTTTGACTCTATCTCCATCCTTGATTCCTCTCTCCTCAGCATCGTTTGGGTTGATCCACATTTCCTGCTTTGCTGCTTCTTCAAGCCATGGGTTATTATCATGGGTCGAGTGGCATCTCCGTTTATAGTGCCAGCCGATCAGCTGTAGCGGATACTTTTCTTTCAACGGGTCTTCTGGGCCCTCCCATGCTGGCACGTATTTTGCGATAGCAGGTATTTCATCGTGTTTGTTCATATCCCATAGTGCCTTGGAAAACAATTCGATTTTCCCGGAAGGCGTTTCAAACTTCTGATTGCCTTCAACCTGTTCCTTGAACCCTACAAGAGGCTCGTCAAAAGTAAAATGATGAATGCCATTCTTGCTGAACTCCTCAAAGGACGGAAAATCAGGATGCAATTCTTTTTGCGTCCTGTCAATGCTGACCTTCACCCAGTCAAGCATGGATTTTCCTTCGCTAAATTCTTCTTTCAGGCCAAACTTTCCAGCGATATTCGCAAAAACATCATATTCATTGCGGCATTCATATAAAGGATCGATGGCCTTCCCGCCAAAAACGACATAATCGCCAAAGCACCATGGAACTCCAATATCCCACCTTTCAAAGAAGGTCGTGCCCGGCAGAAGGATATCGGCATATTTAGCACTAGGGGTCATGAACAGATCGCTCACGACAATAAACTCCACTTTTTTTTCGTCCTGGAGAAGCTTTGTGGTTTTATTGATATCCGAGTGCTGGTTTACTAGCATGTTGCCTGCAATGTTGAAAATCAGCTTGATGTTTGACTTTAACTTTTTCGTTCCCTCCAGACCATCTTCTGCCGTCAACTCGGTCCCTCTTTCAACTGCATCGCTCCATAAAAAGCAAGGGATTGATGCTTTAACCGGATTTTCAAACTCGATCGGATAAACAATGTCAGATCTGGACCAGTAGCCGGTTCCGGCAGCCCAGCCTCCCAGTTTCCCGACATTCCCGGTTATGCTTGCCAGTTGGGCGCCGCCCCTTACAATTTGCTCTCCATAGGCATGCCTTTGCGGCCCCCAACCCTGGATAAGCGCCGCTGGTTTGGCAGTTGCGTAATCCCTGGCAATCTCGCGAATTTTGGCAGCAGGAACGCCGCATATTTTTTCAGCCCACTCAGGCGTTTTAGGTATTCCATCTTTCTTCCCTGTCAAATAGCTTTTTAAAGATTCGCCTTCAGGTACCCCATCAGGCATTGAAGCTTCATCAAATCCAACACAATACTTTTGAATAAATTCATGGTCATACAGCTCTTCAGTTACCATGACATATGCCATTGCATCCATCATTGCATTATCGGTTGTCGGAAGGATTGGTATCCATTCGTCCGCAAAGCCAATCGAAGTATCCGTATAGCGGGGGTCGATTACAATGACTTTGGCTCCGTTTTTCTTAGCCTCTCGCAGATAGTACATATATGGAGTTGAATTTATCATTTCAGAAGGATTTTGTCCCCAAAGGATGATATATTTCGTATGCAAAATAGAGTCAAAGCTGCTTCCCGAGTTGTTAGTACCGTATGTATACGGTGTAGCTACATTTGCTGCCCCTGAACTGTAATCATTTCTGTAATTAAGATAACCGCCAGTCATAGCCAGCAGCTTCCGTGCCATGTTCCTCCCGCTGAATAAGCCCCAGGACTGTCCGGAAGCATAATTTACATATCGTGATTCTGGCCCGTATTGGTCTCCAATTCGTTTCATTTCGCCGGCGATCGTGTCTATTGCCTCTTCCCAGCTGATTCGTTCGAATTTCCCCTCGCCACGCTTTCCGACACGTTTCATAGGATACTTCAGCCTGTCGGGATGATAAAGCATCTTCCGATATCCTCTTCCCCTTATACATGCCCGCATTTGTGGAGTCAGGATATCATCATCATTTGTGTCTGTCCCTATCCTTGTGACAACACCATCCACGACATGTGCTTTTATGACACATCGTCCTCCGCAATTATTGATGCTGCAAGTGGACACTATATTTTCCGGCAAGTCTTTTTTGTGATTACCAGCAGCAGGCTTAGACTCACTCTTTTCAAGCAGCTTCTTTGTCCCGAATCCGCCAAGGACGAGTGGAACGCCAATAGCTCCGGACCATTTTAAAAACGTACGCCTCTGCATTTTATTTTTAAGCAGGTTGGTATCTTCAGACATGCTCTAACCTCTCCTTCATATCTTTCAGAGTGTCTGTTTCAAAGCGGATAAAATCTTTTAGCATGAGTGCTGCCCCTTTATAAAGAAGGCTTGCGGTACTGGCACAAAGTTTTTCCGTAAACAGCGGGACCCACCTGTATAAGTGTTCTTCAAAGAATGTAAGCTGCTCCGGAAAAGTTTCAGGACCCTTCTCGATTAGCCATGCCATGAATTCGAGCTCGACAGCAATGTGGTCCTCCGGCTCTGAATTTTTCCTGGCGTACTCGAGCCCTGCCAGACTATACTTTTCTCTGACTCTGTACATTGTTTCCCCAAACAAAATTTGTTCTTTAGTTGTGTAAAATGATTCCCATGGAGGAGCCGGAAGGGATTCGGGGCCGATAAAAAGCCGCTTGAATTCGTTTTGTTCCGCTTGCAGCTGTGCCTCGCCAGCTTTGTTAAAAAAATTAGCCAGCATTTTTCCGCCCTCGTTGAGCTCCTCTATTTCCTCGGTGTATCCGTAATCCTTTAAAGATATAAAAACTTGTTCCGTCAGCGGTTCCGAAAACAAACAATGCAAAAAAACATAAAGATTTAGCCTCGCCACCTGCATGTCCTGAAACCTTTTTACCGAATCTCCCTTTAACTTAATCATGGATCCACCTCAGCTCTTGTTGTGAAATTAATCACAAAATAAATTGTTCGCTAACTTGGTGAAAGGAATAATCTAACAATTTGATTTTACCTTTATCTTCAAGGAGAAAATATGCAGGATAATGAACGTTCACACTAATTTCACAAAGCATTGAAGACTTTGTTCAAACTTTGCCAGATTCCTAAAAAAATGCCCATGGTTGATTGTTTTGCCATGATAGGTTATATAATAAAGAGAAGAAAAATTTAAAGGATGATGTACAATATGGAAATTACCGGACATACGGCGGAAATTCTCGAAGATCCGTTCGGCCTCCTGCAGGGAGAACGATTTGAATTCTTTTTAGATATTGAAGTAGACGAAGAGGATGAATTGTATACAGATAACGGCCTCATGCTGAAGGTCATTTTCTCGCTTGAAACTGGAGAAGGCAAAGTGCGGCAATACTATTTTATTGAACGCTCAAGCGAAAAAGTGCTCGACTTTGCACTTGAAGATGATGAAGAAAAGCAAGTGCAAGAATACTGCCAGGCTCAACTGCCACAAGAGGATATGAAAGAATAATGTATGATGAAAAATCGCACGGGCTTAGCCTGTGCGATTTTTCTATACTATCCCGCGATGTTCGGTTAGAGGAATTAACTTACCTATTGTCGAATTCAAATAAGGTAGATTGTTGGTTCACAAGATTGCATTTAAAGGAAATGCTAAGGAGTGGTTAAAATGTTAATCGGTCATATTGAGGAAATTGTCCGCCATCCTGTTAAGTCCTTTCTTGGAGAAAAGGTTGCCAAAACAAGGGTGATGGAATATGGGTTGTACGGGGACAGAAGCCATGCTTTTTTGGATGAAACGAGATCTGGGAAGTTTTTAACGATTACACAGTTTCCGGAAATGGTTCGCTATAAGGCCAGATTTACTGCAGACGAACGACTGGATGAACTTCCACCTGTCGAAATCACGACACCGGACGGAAAAATTGTTGATTGGGGAGATTGGGAACTGATCAAAGAAATAGAAACCAAGTCGAAGAAAAAAGTTTCTTCTATACAATATGCTCCTGGACATGTTCCATTAGGAGCAATCGAAGAAGAGCATATCCTGTTGGTTACAGAACCTTCCCTAAACAAGCTAAAAGAAATATGGGGGGAATCTGAACTCGATTACCAAAGGTTCCGGCCAAATCTACTACTGTCATTAATTGATGGTGCGCCTTTCATCGAAGAACAGTGGTTTGGAAAAAGGCTTAAGATAGGAAAAGACGTAGAAATCGAGTTAAAAAGACATTGTGAAAGATGTATGATTATTACAGTGGATCCTAAAAGCGGGGAAAAAAATCCCACTTTGCTAAAAACCGTTTCTAAAGAAAGAAACAATCATTTTGGCGTTTATGCTTCCGTAATTCAAACAGGGCAGATTCAAACAGGCGATGAAGTTTTCCTCCTGGATTGAAATGCAAGCGTAGTAAACAGTAAAACGCATGTTGGATAAGGTTCACCCGGAAAGGTTCTAACAGACCTTTCCGGATTTCCTCACTATTACTTTGAAAAAATCCCATCTTTCTTCCCTCAATTTTTTTCGGTAAAGTAAATGTGTTCTGCTTCCAATGTCTCACCAATGGTCAATATTCCGAACGAATACTCCTTTTGCCTCCTTTTGTCGGTGGGAGACCCGGGATTAAACAGCAAGGTGCCATTGGTTTCTTTCAAAACAGGTATATGCGAATGTCCATAAATGAGACAGTCCAATTGATCGCCGAAAAAAGCATCGAGAGCCCTTTTCTCCGTTGATTTGCCTTTACCGTGACCATGAACCACCCCTACCGTAAAGCCTTCAATCTGAACAATTTCTTTTTGCTTAAGAACTTTGCCTAGTTCGGGAGAATCTACGTTCCCGGTTACTCCGACAACAGGAGCGTATTTGCCTATTTCGTTATATACCTCCAATGTCTGCCAGTCACCGGCATGGATAATGAGCGATACTCGTTCCAACTCAGATGATAATTTAGCCGGAAGCTGACTGGCGCGTTTTGGTATATGTGTATCCGAAATGACCGCAATCCTCATAGGTCCACCCCCCTTCACTTTTATATTCCCCTATTTTTGTAATCAAACCAGAACACTGACACATAATACGAAGAATCCACGGCACTTCCGCGGATTCTTCGTGTTATGCTTCTTTCTTCGGCTTGACTGCTGATGTGCGCTTTCGCTTTGCTGGCTCTTTTTTAGGCTTTGTGCGGTCAATGGATGCCTGAAGGGCAGCCATGAGGTCGGTTACATTCGAAACAGGCTCTCGCTCGGCTGCAGTAACCGTTTCTTTTCCTGTCCGCTTTGATTCAATCAATTCCATCAGTGCCGCACGATAATCATCCTTGTATTTTTCCGGGTCAAACTCTGCAGTAAGCTGGTCTATCAGCATAATAGCGGTATCTAGTTCCTTTTTCGTAACCTTATCTTCCGACGGCACATTGGGAACATCCGCGGCCTTTCTCACTTCATCGGGAAAATGGATCGTTTCCATAACGAGGGTGTTTTCATACACCCGGATGACAGCAAGCTGCTCTTTCGCTCTGATGACTATTTTAGCGATACCTACTTTATGGGACTCTTCCAGCGCTTTTCTCAGCAGCGAATAAGCCTTGCCTCCTCCTTCATTCGGGGACATATAATAGCCGCGGTTAAAATAAATCGGATCAATTTGCTCCATTTTTACAAAATCAATAATCTCAACAGCTTTTTCCTCGTTTTCTTTCCTTAGGTTTTCGAGCTCCTCCTCATCGAGCACAACGAACTTTCCTTTTGTGTACTCATATGCTTTAACAATCTCTTCTGTTTTGATTTCCCTATCGCACACCGGGCATACCTTTTCGTATTTCAATGGTGTATGGCAGTCCTTATGAAGGGTTCGCAGCTTGATATCCTTATCCTCAGTGGCAGCATGCAGCTTGACCGGAATGTTGACAAGCCCGAAGCTGATGCTCCCTTTCCACATTGTATGCATAGTCACGTCTCCCTTTTTCTCATTAGCTTACGGAGACAGGCGGTGAACATTCGTAAAAACATTTGCCAATGTATCAATGCGGGGCATGATAGGAAAAATAACAAAAAGCAAAAAGGATGAATCGGAATGAAACCAATGCTCCCCACCCTGACATTTGAGAAGCCGCTGGGAGATGAGTGGCGATATGAAACAAAATTTGATGGCTTCAGAGCCTTCCTCGAATACGGAAGCGAAATCTCCCTGACAAGCCGCAACGGCAAACCATTCACTGAAATATTCCCGGAAATCATACAGTTTCTCCGAGCGCACCACACTACTTTCAAACCATTTCTTCCGCTTATACTGGATTGTGAGCTTGTTCTCCTTGAAAATGAATACAAAGCGGATTTTTCCGGTTTGCAAGTAAGGGGGCGAATGCGATCGGCAGTGAAAATTAAGGAGAAAGCCAACGCCAACCCCTGCAGGCTTATTGCTTTTGACCTGCTTGCCCTTAAGGGAAAAGATTGCAGCAAGATGCCTTATGACACACGGCGTGCTAAGCTGAAAAACCTTTTTGAAAGCCTGGGACTTCCTCCCTCACCGGACCCAAACCATCCGGCACTTCTGCAGCCAGTCCAATCCAGCATCCATTTCAATGAAGTATGGGAAGAAGTTGTTTCACATGATGGAGAAGGAATCGTTGCGAAGAAAAGCAGTAGCCTTTGGGAAGAAGGTAAACGGACGGATGGATGGCTAAAGTATAAAAATTGGAAATACGTTCCCTGCTTTATCACCGCTTATGAAAAAACAAATGGCTATTTCCATGTTTCGGTTTACCGCGACCAGATTGTACATCCGATTGGGCAGGTACTCTTCGGGTTTCAGCCGGCAGAGAAACAGGCACTGTTCGACACAATCAAAAAGAATCCAGCCTCAGAGGATGACCGTTTCCTTTATGCCTTGCCTGGAATATGTCTTGAACTCAAGTATCTTGAAGTATATGAAGGCCAGCTAAGGGAACCCCATTTCCACAAATTCCGTTTCGATTTGAAGCCTGAGGACTGCACCTACAGCCTGTTTGTCCTTCAACAGAAAAACCTCCCTCCGGGCATTGAAGTGACCCATCCGGATAAGCCTTTATGGGAAAACCCTTACATAACCAAACTGGATTACACCTACTTTTTGCGTGAAATTTCGCCGCACATGCTGCCGTTTTTAAAAAACCGGCTTCTCACGGTTATAAGGTATCCGCATGGAACCTCCGGTGAAGCTTTTTATCAAAAAAACAGGCCGGACTATGCGCCCGATTTTATCAGGTCAGAAAAATCAGAAGGGATTGACTATCTCGTTTGCGACGATTTGAAAACATTACTTTGGCTTGGCAACCAGATCGCTATTGAGTTTCACATCCCATTTCAGACAATAGGCAACGAAGAACCGGATGAAATTGTATTTGATCTCGACCCTCCTTCAAGAGAGCATTTCCATCTAGCTGTTAAGGCTGCCCTTTTGATCAAAGAGGTGCTCGACATGCTCGGACTCGAATCCTTTATTAAAACATCGGGAAACAAAGGGCTTCAGATATACATTCCTTTGCCCTCCAGGCAATTTAGCTATGAAGAAACACGACTGTTCACATCATTTATCGCTGATTATTTAGTATCGAAAGATCCAGACAGCTTCACAGTCGAGCGCCTGAAAAAAAATCGAGGCAGCAGGCTTTATGTTGACTACGTGCAGCACGCAGCCGGAAAAACAATTATTTGTCCTTATTCACCAAGAGGCAGTGAGCGGGCAAATGTTGCAGCCCCTCTCTTTTGGGAAGAAGTAAATGAATCGCTATCAAGTGACCATTTTAAGCTGCCTGATATTGTTTCCAGGACCAAAAGCAAGGGCTGTCCTTTCCAAAGCTACTTTGAGGCAAAAAGTAGGCAGGATTTCGGAAGTGTGCTCGGATTTTTAAAAAGAAGGCTTTGTTAAATGATAATGTTGATATTTACGTATAAAGAATAGGCCATCTCTGATGATGGTCTTCTTGTTTAACTAAGATAAAAAAGCTGCATTATGTTACGTGCTTATAAGTGGTTAAAAAATATGGTTAACACACTAATTTTAGCTTCATGAACAAATCCGTGGTCTATCTTTTGGATACCCAAAAAATTTGACGGGTACTTCTTCCTTTCATCTTTAAAATCAAACCATTGCTTATTACTACTCGGGTCATTAGCAAAGCTAATAACACAGCGAATCTGATCCTCTACACAACTGTCTGTCCATACACCCCGTTCTTTCTCTAATAGGTCAAAAAGAACAGCCCCATCCTTTTGTCTCATTTCTTGTAATGAATACAAGTTCAAATGGATTACCAGTTTTTCAGCTCATTCATATCCAATCGATGGAACACTTTGAAATTCTGCTAATACTTTAATTAGCAGAGCTCTGTTTTCTGGAATATCAAATATTTTTACTAATTGAGTGGCACTAAGTGTATGTACCTCTCTTATTTTTACTTTAGCTTCCGTAACTTACTTTTTTCATCAGACGACAGTGGCAGTTTAGGATTCGAACCCATAGAATCCCTCCTTATCCCCAAAAGGTAAAAAATTGTTATGTTCGCCAATAATTTAATATATCCTGCTCCTTTCGTTTAACGAGAAAATCAAGGATACAAAGCAAAAAAATGATGCAGCGTCCATTTTGGCGCTACATCATTGCAATAGATCTAATCAGCTTGAAAGAAAAGCTTGTGCCTTCTCTCGCAGCTTATTGTAGTTTTCTTGTTCATTGAAATTCTGTTTGTCTTTTACCGAAAAAGCAGCGGCAGTGAGATCAGCATCGACCTCCGCTTGATACACGTATGTCGCATTGCCAATTAAGTCCACTGTATAGCTTTCTCCTGACTGATGCACAACACACTGGACCATTCCTCCGGGATTATACACTTCAATACTCTCATCAAATTCGTTACCTGCGGTAAGACATGTAACAAGGCTTGAAGCCGACATCGCCGTCCCGCATGCATTTGTAAAGCCTACACCCCGCTCAAACGTACGGACAAAGATCCTATTTTTCCCGAGTAGCCTGATAAAACTTACATTTACGCCATCAGGGAAGAGCTTGTTCGGTCCATTCACTGCCTCGCTAAGCTTCTTCTGCAGCTCAGAGTCGAGATTCTTCTTGTCAACAATGGCAGCGAGATGCGGGTTGGGAACAGCCAGTGCAGTAAATTCAAGCTCTTCCGACAGCTCCGCAACCTTCCCTTGAATTAAGGTATCCTGCCCAAGCATCATCGGTAAATCTGCAAGTTTAAAGGAAACAGGCGAAATCTCTACACGGTAGGTCGGAATGCCTTCAAGGATATCTTCTTCCTTTTTGACATTCAAATCCGCTTTCATTGTTTCGATTACGGCTTCCTGACTTCCAAGCTTCTCACAAACATACCTGCCAGCGCAGCGTAAGCCGTTACCACACATGGATGCTTCAGAACCATCACTGTTAAAGACACGCATCCTTGCGTCCCCGCGTTTGCTGGGGAGTATATTTAGAATGCCATCCGCCCCAAGTTCATTGCTTCTGTCACAAAGGAGCCTTGCAAGTCTTTCCCTGCTTTCTTCCGTCAATCCGTAATCATGTTCCATTTCGTCTATTAGCAAAAAGTCATTGCCCGAACCATGACATTTGATCAAGTTAATCAACATAATGGCAGCCTCCCAAATCATTCAATATAATAAAAGATGCCACAACTTCCGGAATTGTTCAATATCTATCACAAAATAAAGGGGGTTTTTATCACCATGGACATGCTACACCAATTTAAGTTCTGCATTACTGCCATCAAAAATACTTCTCCTGACATCAACGAAAAAACCGTGTCTATTAACACGGTTTGGAATCATCCCTCCGGGCAAAAAATTTCGGGCCTAGTTAGGGTCCGCTCCAATGATTTCGGAATTTTTCCGGTGGCTGAAGATATTGCCCGCTTTGTTCCTCAGCCGTCATTGAGGAAAGCTCTGTCAGCACAGATTATAAAATACATTCGGCCGCAAAAACGTTTTTTATAAAGATCCCTCTGATTACGGAAGCTTTTTCATTTCTTTTTCCATGAATTCCTTTTTCATTCCTCCGATAGATTTGCTTCTGATTATTCCATCAGAATCGATGAAGTAACTCGTAGGATATGCCATGACTTCATAAAGCGTTGATATTTCTCCTTTTTCATCAAGCGGAATTGTAAACGTTAAACCATACTCCTTGACGAAAGGTTCAATATTCCCCTTATTTTTCTCACTGCTGGTCATATTGACTGCAACGATCTCGTAGCCTTCATTTTTGTGCTCCTTAAACATTTCTTCCATATAAGGCATTTCCGCTCTACATGGAGGACACCAGGTTGCCCAAAAATTCAGAAGAACTTTTTTCCCTTTATAATCACTTAGTCTAACCTCTTGGCCATTTATGTCTGTAAGGGAAAAATCCGGTGCCCTATTTTCTGTTTTCAGTCCCTCTGCCAATGATTTTGGATTTTCAATTTCAGCATACTTCCCCGCCAGCCCTACCTTGTTCACCATTCCCTTATCCTTTAGGAGTGTCTTGTCCACTACAAACAGTACAGCAAGTACCAACCCAATTATGATAATAAACTTTTTCATTAGAATCATCCCTCCAAGAAATACCCTCCCCTGTTATTCTATCTTTTCCTGGTCCGCATCTCCATTAAAAAGTTTCAATCATTGTTCTGCAATAGTCAATTATTGACATAGCTATACTCCACTGCTATGGCAGCTAGCGTCATCAGCCGCTCATGCTCACAGGTGTCCGTATCAAAAGACAGCACCGGCGTGTTCAAGCTGAAACATTTCTGCCATTCTGTCTTCATCCATCCTCTTTGCAGCTGAGAAAAAACAAGTCCCTCATCCTCCACAAACCGCAAATCCGTGAAAAGAGTTGATTGGTGTTTTACTGAAAATAACCTATTATCTCCAAGGAGCAATCCTCTTCTTGCTTTTCCGTCAAAACGGCCAATAAGTTTCCCTTCTCGATTGAAAACATTTGCTTTGGCACCCATCACCGCAACCCTGGCAAGAAACCTGCCGCCGGTATCGAACAGAACGTAGTTTTTCCTGATATGCTTGTCCACCACATAGGGTAAAAACCATCGCCATTTTTTCTCTTCTTCTTCCCTGACCTGTCCTGCGAGCATTCCATCCGGAAAAAATAACAGCATCTTCAGTGCAGGTGCCGGGGCAAATCCAAGCAGGAGATGTTCCTGCTGAAGCAGGGCTGCGGGGGCCTGGCCATTTGCCGAGTCAGCCGGAGAAGACTCCCTTGAACGCCTTGTGTTCAAAAGAAATCCTTGAAAGTGAATGAATGTAAAAAATAAGAAAGGTACGGCCGCAAGAATAAAGGGAGGTTTAGCCGGCATCAGCAAAAAGGAGCCGAGCAGTGCTGCCAGCATAGAGAGAGAGGCAATGCATGCCTGGAGGTAAGAATTTGCGTTTTGAAGATAGTATTGTTGGATGCTCATCTATTATCGTCCTTCTTATCTAGGATTCTACTCTATTATATTGCGATAGGGGCGAAATCATTCTGCCAAATATAAAAATGGAGCCGGACGCTTTCCGCCGGCTCCATTTTTATATTTTATTTTAGAGCGTTGACTGCATTGATCAGCCCGAAACCTGAATCTTGGTCATACCCGTTTTTGAAAACATCTTCCGATGATGTTTGGATGATATGTTTCACCTGGGAAGGAGAAAGATTGTCTTTCCCATGCTTGGCAATAATGACACCTGCAAGGGCGGCTGTCTTCGGCGCAGCCATAGAAGTTCCGATATAATAGGCATATCCGTGACCTGTTACATTTCCAGCTGCGTCCACCTCAGGGACTGTGCTTAGGGACATATATGAATTATCGGCACCTGTTTTGGTTACAGGATCATAGTTTGGTCCCCTATCGCCGCCTGGTGCCATTACATCAATTTTACCAACGCCAAAATTAGAATAGTAGGCAAGATTCTTCAATTTGCCACCGGCTGAAACCCTGATCATTGTTTGGCTGCTCGGGCTGCGGTGTGTTGCACCTTTATCATCTCCAGACAATTTGCCCGGAGAGCTGATGTCAATTCCGTTATTGCCTGCTGAACCAACCACAGTAACTCCTTTTTTGATGGCATATTGGATTGCCCGGTTGAACAGGCGAACATCGGCTACAACATCTTTTGTTGCGAGGTCTGGGTCCTGGAACCAGTCATAACCGCCAAGTGACATGTTGACTACATCGACATTATCGTCAGCAGCTGTCATAAGGGCGTCGGCTATATGCGCGGTCTCTGCTCCGCCAGTCGGGCCAAACACACGGTAGGATGCAACCTTTAATTCAGGCCCTACCCCCATAACCCTGCCTTTACCTGCAATCGATCCGGCAACATGGGTGCCGTGACCTTTCTGGTCAATCGGGTCAGAGTAACCTGGGACGAATGACTTGCCGTAGGCATAGTTTTCTTTAATGTCAGGATGGTTATAGTCAATTCCTGTATCAATAACCCCGACAACAATATCTTTGCCGTCTGTGGATTTCCCGCTGCCGCCAGCGATCTCCCATGATTTCCCTTCATCAGTGACCTGCTTGATGTCCCATTGGTATTTCGCATACAAGTCACCAGCCGAAGCCGAGCTGTCAGATGCGGTGAAGGATTCAGCTGCTGCAGGTGCATCAGGATAGATAATATTCTCAGTTCCCGCTGCCATGACTGAAGATGATTTTCTAATCTCTGTCAGGAAATTAGGGTTGGCTGAGACAACTTCCGCTGTACCTAACTTTTCAAGTGATGATTCTACTTTGCCTCCCGCTGCCTTAATCGCTTGTTCATAGCCTGAAGGAAGCTTTGACTGCTCCTTGAAAACAACTATGTATTTTTTCTCTGCCGCCTGTACCTTCCCTGCCGGAAAGCCGCCGCTAAAAGCCGCTGCTGCCCCAATTGCAACTGCAAGAGTACCGGCAAAGAATTTTCCTTTCATGACCATGCAAAATCCCCCTTTTATCGTTATGTTTTCATTATATTCTAAATATTTAAAAACACAATCTCTATAAATTCCCTGCTTATCGTCAAAATAATGTCCTAAGTCCCTTATATTATCTAACCTGTGCTGCTCCCGCCTACTTACTCCCTACTTTCTTCCCTAATATCGACTACGGTATCGGCAGGTAACGCAGAGTTTTGTCGAAAGAATGAATCCTCGGCACTAAGCAGAAAAGTTTCTGAGAGCACAAAAAGCCGCACTTCTCATTGGAAAGTGCGGCGATCATGACATAAGCTTCTACCATGCTTCCAGTCTAGCTAAAGCCTGGTTTGCATCCTCGTAGCCCTGTATGTACAAGTTTTCGAGTTTTTGAGGGTTGCGTTCCATTCTTCCTACCTGCAAGGGCTGTTTAGGCCGGATAATTAATGCATTTCCTTTTTTCTCTTCTTCTTCCACATAGCGGACAGACTCATTATATTTTCGGTATCGCGTCGCAAGCGCATTTTGAAGTCCGGTATACTTAGGATACTTCCTGCGGACAAGAAACTGCAGTTTTGACGGTTTCTTTAAATAACCTTCGTTCCGGGTCAATACGACCACATTCCGCCCGTTGCCATCAGATTGCGCTTTTTTGATTGGAATCGGATCACTGATTCCACCGTCAAGCAGGATTTTCTCTTTAAAGCGAATTTCCGGCGCAATAAACGGAAGAGAGCTGGATGCTTTCAAGGCAGTCAAAACATCTTCTCCATAGTCATTCCTAGAAAAATACACCGGATCCCCAGTCAGGCAATCCGTAGTTCCCACAATAAATTCCGAATCACTTTTATAAAACTCTTCATAGTTATATGGAATGATCTTATTAGGCACTTCATTAAAAATAAAATCCATCCCAAAAAACTGCCTTGTCCTGATAAAGTTCTGCCACGAAAGGTAGCGCGGATCAGTGACAAGTCCTATATTAACCCTCTTGTTCCTGCCTTTCTGTTTTGACAAATATGACGCAGCATTGCATGCGCCAGCCGATACCCCTATGACATATGGGAATTGTATGCCCTGTTCCAAAAAACACTCCAGCACACCGGCTGTATAGACGCCCCTCATGCCGCCTCCTTCAAGTACAAGTCCCGTATTCGCATTCAATGACACTTCAATTCCTCCTCATATGTCAATATTTTACTTTATCTTAACATATTATCACGGAAAAAGTTTGATTCGTGATTTGCAAACAAAGCACATCCAAATTCACAAAAAAATAACCGGAATATGTATCCGGTTATCTTAATTTACAGAAGCCTGAAAATAAACGGTATCCTGTATTGTTCTCCGCTAAATGCCTTCACCGCCCCGATAACGGTAAAAATAAGGGCAGCTATTCCAAGAATCCAAAACAGGACAAACCCAACCAGGACGATCATCAGTATAAAGCTTATCAACGCATACACACTGTATGAAATAAAAAAGTTGAAATATTCCCTGCCATGGTAATCGATAAAACTCGATTCGTCTTTTTTCATAAGCCATATGATCAGCGGGCCGATAAAAGCTGTAAAAAAGCTGATGATATAAATGCCGGTTGCAAGCATTCTTTCTTCATTGCTTGGCATTTTAATTCCCTCCCTTTTTTATTCCCTGCTTATTTTACGAATTCACGGATAAAAAGATTCATATTTCCAGGAAATAATTGGCCATTTTGCTGTTCTTTCACAAATTTGGACGAATACATTGTATTACCATTACCGGAAATGAGGAGAGGACCGATGAATAGAAACTTTTTAAAAACCGGAGATCCCACCACAACATGAATGGAATATTGCTGAAAAATGCTTTTGTATTTCCTGTTGTGAGTGATTCCATTCAGGACTGCGATGTTCTTGTTTCACAAGGAAAAATAAAATCAGTGGGCAGGAATATCCCCTTATCGGACGGCGTTTCTGTCATCGATTGTTCCGGCGGGTTCCTTTTTCCTGGATTTATTGATGTCCACACACATCTTGGTCTTTACGACGAAGGTACCGGCTGGGCAGGAAATGATGCGAACGAAACGATCGAACCATTAAGTCCGCATGTCCGTGCAATCGATGGAGTATATCCGTTTGATCCTGCTTTTTCTGATGCCTTACAAGCCGGCATAACGACCGTCCATGTTATGCCCGGAAGCGCAAATGTTATTGGCGGTACAACATCAGTAATCAAGACCTCGGGGAAAAATATCGAAAGAATGATCATTAAGGAAACGGCTGGGCTTAAAATAGCTCTTGGAGAAAATCCCAAAAGGATCCATAGCCACGGAAATAAGGACAGTATCACAAGAATGGGCATCATGGGTATGCTGAGAGAAGCCTTTTACCAGGCGAAATATGCCGATGATCCAACACCTCTCAGACTTGCATCAATTGTGAAAGCATTGAAACGTGAAATCCCGGTAAGGGTCCATGCCCACCGTGCTGACGATATCATATCGGCACTTCGGTTTGCAGATGAATTTAATTTGGACCTTCGGATCGAACATTGTACCGAAGGCCACTTGGTTGCCGGGGAACTTGGGAGAAGAAATTTGAAAGTCTCCGTGGGTCCGACACTTACAAGGCGGTCAAAGGTTGAATTAAAGAATAAGAGCTGGACGACCTACCAAAAGCTTTGCGCAGCTGGAGCTGAAGTATCCATCACGACAGACCACCCATACATTCCAGTCCAGTATTTAAATGTGTGTGCGGCGATTTCTGTGCGCGAAGGCATGCCGGAACAAAAGGCTTTAGAAGGCATCACCATCCTGGCTGCCAGAAACCTTGGAGTTGACGAGCGCCTAGGGAGTATTGAACCAGGAAAAGACGCTGACCTAGTGCTTTGGAACGGGCATCCTTTTCAATATACCTCCAAACCAATCTGGACGATGATCAATGGAGAAACGGTCTTTATCGTCTGAAATAAAATGTAGAAATTTGGCGTAAATCAATGGAAAAATTTTGGCGAAAACCTATTTTCTTTTTGCTTAATTTTTAGTATGATTTCTATGAAAAATCCTTTAAGAAAAAACTTCATATCGGAAAAGTAATGAGGGAAGGCAAATGGTGCGCCACCAGTATCCTGGTTCTAGTGGGTTCGATTCCCACCCCGAAATTTTTTAGCTATTTCACAAAAAATTTCGAGGGTGGGACGTGTCTGTTTTTCACCAAAAAACCGGACTGCCCTGCAGTTGGAGGGATACTGATGCTCAAAAAACGTGATGTTAATGATAGCCACGCTTTGTATGAGCTGTTAAAGCACCCTGATGTCTTTCCTTTTGTTCGCCATAAGGCTTATTCTCATGACGAATATGTCTTTATCACAAAGCAGGCGATGGAAGCGGAAGACCGTGGGGAAATCATTTCAAGGACGATAACGGATGACTGGGGAGCCCCAATCGGTACGATCAACCTGTACGATATTCAGGACCATGCAGGGTTCCTTGGTACCTGGATTGGAAAACCCTATCATGGCAAGGGCTATAATGCGCCGGCAAAAGACGCTTTTTTCCAGGAGCTATTCTACGAGAATGGCATTGAAACAATCTACATGAGGATCCGGAAAGAAAATATGAGGTCGATCAAAGCAGCCGAAAAGCTGCCATATACAGTCAAAGCCAACGACACGAGGGCCAGTCTTTACAGCCAGATTAACGCGGAAAGTGAAGTTTACGATTTATATGAAATTTCGCGTGACCAATATACATTGTATCTCCGCCGCGGTATGGACCAGACCGATGATGGATCCACACAGCTTCTTGAAGCTTAATAGTATGGAAAAATACAAGTGTTTCTTATAGCTGCGGAGCTTATACTGTCAAAGAACCAGTAAACAACATCGAAAAAAAACCGGCAGCCTTCCTTATGAAGCTGCCGGTTTTTCGGTTCGGGATTTTATTTTATTAATCACAATATAGTTTACATAATAAAATTATTGTAATTACACCCCGATTCCTTAATGAAATACGTTAAATTGAGTATTATGCTATAATCAATCCGGAGAAGAAAAGAAGAAAATGAGGGCAAATAATGAATGAAACCTTAACAAAAAAAGATAAATTAAAGCAGCTAATAGTAATTCTTATTCCGATTTTGGTCACTCAGCTATCGATGTATTCTATGAACTTCTTTGATACGATGATGTCTGGCCATTACAGTGCGGAAGACCTTGCCGGCGTTGCCATAGGCTCTTCACTTTGGGTCCCTGTCTTTACAGGACTAAGCGGCATCCTTCTTTCTATTACGCCCATTGTAGCCCATCTTGTTGGCGGCTCAAAGAAAGAAGGAGTGGCCTATTCGGTCATTCAGGGCGTCTACCTTGCCTGTATTATGTCAGGCCTAGTTATTGTCGCTGGTTTTTTTGTTATGGAGCCAATTCTCTCAGGGATGGACCTTGATAGCAATGTTGAAAGGGTCGCAAATGATTATCTTATTGCATTGGGTTTGGGCATTGTTCCGCTGTTTATTGTAAATGTGCTGCGCTGTTTCATCGATGCACTGGGAAAAACACGGGTAACCATGCTGATAACCCTTTCTTCCCTGCCGATCAATGTGGTTTTCAACTATATGCTCATCTTTGGCAAATTTGGTTTGCCTGAGCTAGGCGGAGTAGGAGCAGGCTATGCTTCTGCGATAACTTATTGGGTCCTTCTGATCATTTCCGTCGCTATCGTCATCAGGCAGCGGCCATTTGCAGATTATCATATTTTCAGCAGGATTTATGCTGTTTCAATTACGAAGTGGAAAGAAATTCTCAAACTTGGAGTCCCAATCGGATTTTCCATATTCTTTGAGACAAGCATTTTTGCAGCTGTCACTTTATTGATGAGCGGGTTTGATACGGTTACAATCGCTTCTCACCAAGCTGCACTTAACTTTGCCTCTTTCCTTTACATGGTTCCGTTGAGCATTTCTATGGCCCTGACTATTGTAGTAGGATTTGAGGTTGGTGCGGGAAGGTACAGGGATGCCGTCCAATACAGCTGGATTGGCGTTTCAATCGCGGTCGGTATGGCTCTCGTATGTGGCCTTGTCCTTTTCTTTTTCCGCACAGATATTGCAGCTATTTATTCCGGCGATGGAGCTGTTGTTAAGCTGACATCCACATTCTTGATCTACGCCCTGTTTTTCCAGCTTTCGGATGCTATCCAGGCACCAGTTCAGGGTGCGCTAAGAGGATATAAGGATGTCAATGTAACGTTCATTATGGCACTTGTATCCTACTGGGTAATCGGGCTGCCGCTTGGCTACTATCTCGCCAATCATACAGATGCCCTTGCCTTTGGATACTGGATCGGGTTGATTGCCGGACTCGCTATCGGAGCATTAACCCTGTTGTTTCGACTCATTTATATTCAGAAACAAACTTCGTCCCACACTCAGCAAACCTTTCAGTGAATTTAAAAAAGCCAGCCCCGTCACTTGTTCATTTGCGGGCTGGCTTTTTCGATGATCATTAGTTCCTATAAGCTTTTCCTAGGACATCTTTTCCACCTGTGACTGGAATGACTCCCCCAGTAATATAATCGGATTTTTCATCTGCAAGGAATGTCACGACCCTGGCAATGTCCTCACCAGTCCCAGGCCTCCCCACAGGCACAGAAGGATCCCGTTTTCCCAACGCTTCATTTATATCCATCTCTTTCCACTCTGAAACGATGTCACCAGGACAGACCATGTTGGAAGTAATGCCTGAATTGGCTTCTTCAAGTGCAATCGTTCTAGTCAGAGATGCAAGACCTGTCTTCGCTGCAGCGAAAGCAGAACGGTAAATCCAACCGGGAGCCGACTCGACTCGGTCATAGCCGATTGTAATGATTCTTCCCCATTGATGGTCTCTCATCCCCGGAATGACCAGCCTCGATAGATAAAACATGCTGTTCAGGTTCCCATTTATTAAGTAATGCCATTCTTCCGCTGTATAATCAGCCATTTTTTTTCGTTCATGGATGTATGGCCCCGCATTATGAATCAGGATGTCAATCGAAGGAAAAATTTCATTAGCCTTATTTACAATCTCGGTGCAATTTTCATAGTTTGATACATCCCCGCCGATTGCAATACTTTTCGTTCCGAACTTTGCCGTTAGTTCGCCTGCAAGTTCCATTGCCTCTTCCCTGCTTTTCCGGTAGTTGATCACAGTATGAATTCCAGATCTGGCAAGGCTGTATGCAATCTTCTTACCTATTCCGGAGGACCCTCCGGTTATTAACGCAGTTCTATTGGCCACAACCGTTACCCCGCACTTCTATTTAATAGTATTCCTACCTTAATAGTAATGAGAACTTCGCATAGATGCAAATCATAACCGCTGCAATTATACGTTCAATCAAAATTTCATAACCTTTGGGCTCCCGCCTGCATAAGATAATACATCAATCCACGAGGGAGTGAGACGATGCAGACTGTCATTAACATTTACTGCTTGAAAATAAACAATATCTCAAATAACGGATCCCTTAATATTGGTGACGCCCTCCATAATTCTCCTACCGCAAATACAAAGTCACAAGGGCAAAATGCTTCCTATGGTGATTATGCCCCTCCAACAGCAGCTATGGAAAATGTTTTTATCGATCCTGATCTAAATGACCAGGGTGATATTGCCGATCCGTCCCATGTGAACTCCATTCAATTATAAGAAAGCTTGTGAGGAATTATGCCGATTCAAATAAATTTGTTTAATTTTAAGTCCAATGGTATGAATAACAATGCCAATATCGATATCGGACCAACTGTTCATAACAGCCATACATCAAATGCAAAGCTGATTGGCACCAATGCAGCCTTCGGCGACTTTTCTCCTGCTTCCTCCTGCTCGACAAATGTGTTTGGCGATCCGGACATCAGTGATCAGGATCAGATCGCCAATCCTTCAATGCCTATCACAAACCAGCTATAAGATTGCCAAAGTTAGCTAGAAAGGAGGAATTCTATGTTTCCCTGGAATATGCTTCCGTTAAATCCGGATATGAAAAAGATGTTCAACTCTATGAAACCTGGTGATCTGGACAAATATGTAAATGATATGTTTGGAAAAGTATTCACCGAAAATATAGAGGGCATGATGAATCCAAATGACTGGATGAAAACATTACAGCCTCAGCAGCGGGATTCCCAAAATTTTAACCAGCCACTAGGTGCATCTGTTTTCGAAACACATGACCATGTTTATATCCGCCTTCAATTAAAAGATGAAAGCTGGCTGAAGAACATGAAAATTTACCATACAACCAATCAGGCAATTATCGAAAATATTCCGGAAACAGGCGATAAACAAACGATTACCCTGCCTGTCTTAGTCAAGAAAAAAGGAGCCTCCGCCATCCATAAAGATGGAATGCTTGAAATTAAGATTCCCAAGAGTATTGACCTTCAGTTTTCCGAGGTAGATGTGAAGGATAATTTATAACTTAAGGAGTCCCATTCCAAATAGATTTTTTTATCAAGGAGGAAAAGCAATGGAAATGGATAAGCTGAAAAACTGGCTGGATTTAACAAAGCAATACGCTTCTGAAAGTTTTTGGAAAGAAATATTTAATCAACAGGCCGTTCAGCACCAAGGCTCCCAACCAACAGGCGGGTTGAAGATGCAGGATCTGTTCCCGCGTTGTGACCTTTTCGAATTCCAGGACTGTCTGTACGTCGAGGCGGAACTCCCGGGAGCCGTACGAGAGAATATCAATATTATCCTGCAGGGGCAGAATTTGATTATCAAGGGTACTTACCCGACATTAAAGCCAACACTCCAATACTACTTGAAAGAAAGACCTGACAGAAGTTTTGAGAAGACGATTACGCTGCCCTTCAAAGTTAACAGGCACCGCATCCAAACAAGCTTGGAAGGCGGGGTTCTATCCATCGTTCTTCCCGTCATACCTGAGGATGAAGCCGTGCCAATTACCATTGACCTAAACGCTGAGAATCATCCCCAACCCCTGTAACCAGAAAGGTGGGGCACCTTGGCGCTGCAGCTGGACAATGAAAAGCAAAAGCGTCCGTTAAGCGAGGGTCCAGGGACACGAACTGGACAGTTAGAAGAAAAACTATATCGTTCTTAACATAAAAAAGCCCCTGCAGGATGCGGGGGCAAGATTGACCAATAACAGGCCTGAGCAGCAATGTTAGCTGCTTCTGGCGCGATTTTTTTAATGACTAGTGCTGTCGTGTTTTTCTTCATTTTTTTTCTTTGCGTCATCCAATTCGTTCATATCAGCATTGCTGTCATGGTGATCTTCCTCAGGTTTGCTGGATTTCCCGACAACAAACTCTTTTTTCGGCATGTTGTGCATGTCTCTTGCAGTTACATGGGAAATAATATAGTAGGTTCCTTCTTCCATGAACGTCTTATTCAAGCGGTATTTCCCTTTCTCGCTATGCTTCACTTGGAACTTTTCATGCTTATCATTATTCGCACGCCATACTTCAAACTTAACATCATCCGCATCTGTTACTTCTTCATCTCCGTACGTGATCGTTGCCTCAAATGTCACTTCTTCACCAGGCATTGCCTTTTCAGGATTGACAGTCAGCACAACATCTAGAAATTGTGGTTTCTCTTCTACTTTGTTTTTTGTTTTGTCTCCGCCGCAGCCTCCAGCAAGGAGAAGCGTCAGTGATGCTAAAATAAGCAGACATACCCTCTTCATTGTTTCTCCCCCTTTAGATGATCCAAACTAATAGCTAAGGTAAAAACGCCTTGTTTAGAGCACTGGAAATAGCACTTTCACTTTTGTGCCTTTCCCCATCACGCTTTCTATCTCAAGTCTTCCACCGTGAAGCCTCACTAGTTTTTCAGTGATTGACAATCCGAGGCCTGTTCCCCCGTCAGACCTGGATCTAGCCTTATTAACCCGGTAAAACCTTCTGGTAATGCTGCTCAAATCTTCAGGAGGTATACCAATCCCTGTATCTGTAAGTTCAAGCAGACAACCATAAGGATGTTTTGAAAGTGAGAGCCTAATCACTCCACCATTATCAGTGTATCGAATTGCGTTATCCATAATATTTTGGAGAATCTGTTCGATTCTGGCTTCGTCACCGTTCATAATAATATCAGGATCAAGCGAAGTCTGGAAAGTTATTTGTTTCTCTTCCATGGTTGGTACATATTTTTGTGAAAAATCTTCGATTAACTGCGCCAGCGGAAATAGGTGCTTCTCCAAGCGATATTGTCCTGCGTCTATCCTTGACAGGTCAAGCAAATCTGCAACGAGCTGTACCATCCTTGAGGCTTCCCTGTTAATCAGCTTTAAATACTTATCCTGCTCGGACGCCTTTTTTATAAATCCGGATGCAAGCGCCTCGCTATAACCTTTTATATAGCTAATCGGCGTCCTTAATTCATGAGAAACATCCGCCAAGAAATCCCTTTTCCGTTCATCCTCTTCCTCTATCGATCTTGACATATGGTTAAAAGCAGAGGCAAGCTGTCCTACTTCATCATTTGACTGGATTTCAACCCTGGTGGAGTAATCTCCCTGCGATACGTTTTCCGCAGCTCTCTTCATGTCAATCAATGGTTTTGTCAGCCTTCCAGTCATTTTGAACCCTAGATAGACGGCAATAATAATGAATGCAGCCCCGCCCATAAGCCATAGAAGAGAAAAATCATGTGTCAGTTCAGAAATTCTTGCAAGCGGAACATAGAGGTAAATAATGCCTTCAAGCCTGTCACCGTCAAGGAGAGGAACTAGGACTGCCACGATTTTACGGTCAAACCTCTCTTCGTATCCTTTTTTCGTAACAGCCTCTCCGGCCAGCAGCTTATCCCTTTCTTCCGGACCAACCAAAGTCTCGTAGTTTATATCGAAAGGCAGGCAGGCACTTAGCTCCCGCGGGCTATTCACTACAAAGACTTCGGACTCAGATTTCCCGTTATACCATTCAATATCCTTTTTCAGCTTATCTGAAAGTGGCCCCCCTTTATAGTCAAGGGCAAGACGGTTCCCTTCTTCCAAGAGAGACTTTTCTTCCTGGTCTACATACAGCTTTTCGTAAAAAAGATAAGAAAGTAGGAAAGAATAAAGAATCGTGATCAGAATGGAGGCTGTAATCGTCAGCCACAGTTTTTTAAACAAGCTGCCGGGCACAAATTTCATGCCCCAAGCACCTCAAACTTATAGCCAACACCCCAGATTGTTTGTATGTAATCGCCTGTACCCAGCTTCATTCTTAAAGTTTTAATATGTGTGTCAACAGTCCTCAGGCTGCCATGGTAATCCATCCCCCAGACATGCTCCAGCAGCTGTTCGCGGCTTAACGCCTGCGATTGGTGGTCGACAAGAAAATTAAGCAACTCAAACTCCTTAAGTGTAAGGGGGATGACTTCGCCTTCCACAATCACCCTTCTCGCTTTCTTTTCGATAGTGATTTTCCCGATTTTATTTATTTCCTCTTCTGTTTTAACCGGCAAGGCCCTTCTAAGCACCGCCATGATTCTTGCAACCAATTCGCCAGGACTGAATGGTTTAACAATATAGTCATCGCCGCCCATTTGTAGCCCCTTCACTTTATCCCACTCCTCGCCTTTTGCCGAGAGAAAGATGATCGGTACCTGGGAGAAAGATCTCACTTTTTCACAAACCTTGTAGCCATCTTCATATGGCATCATAATGTCAAGGATGATCAAATCAATATTTTTTTCCCCGAGCAGCTTGTATGCTTCTGCACCGCTTCCAGCCTGATAACAGCCGAATCCGGAGTTCTCGAGGTACATTTGAATAAGATGCCGCATGTCCTCCTCATCATCGATGATCAATACATTGATGGGACTCATGTTTACTTCCCTCCTTTTACTATTTGGAATGGTCCTTTTCCAACTTTAATCCTTGCTTCAATCTTTAAGTTTTCAGGGTCGACCAAGTAGATATCATCACTGTCATAGCCTGCCACGGCCAAGATGTTTCCGACTGTCTCCACTTCAAATGGATTGGCCCCAATCCTTAATGAACCATGCTCTGCACCGTTGGTATCGAGCTTGTACAGTGTACTTGAACCATGGCTGAGGACAAAAAGACCGCTTCCATTTTTCGTGAAATTAACAGGCATTTCTGGTGCATGGATTTGTTTTTTTAATTTACCGGTCTCGATATCGTAAACATGAATGCTCTGTTCAATATTCGACCCTTTACCATGCCCGCCAACCCAAACTTCATTATTCTTCTCATTCAGCACAGCTCCTGCCGCCGAAGCATGAATAGGAAACGAGCGAATATTTTTTCGTTCTTCAGGATTGATTATATTGAGTTTTTCATCATGGAAACTGACTGCAAACAGCCGATCGCCTTTTCCGGATTCCAGCAGTGTCAATGGCGCAGCATTAAGGTGCAGCTGCCCGGTCTGCTTGCCTTTTGTACTGTAAAAGTCAATCGTATTTCCTTCATCGTTTGAAAAAACAATTTCTTTCCCGTCTGATAGAAGGAGGCCGTTGACTACCCCTTTGCCGATTTTCCAGCTTCCGGTCTTTTCACCTTTCTTCATGGAGTATAAATCTGCTTCTTTCAGCGTTTTCCCGTAAAGAAGCAAGGTATCTCCATCAGGGAGGATGATCCCCCCATTATAAGGTTTTTCTACATCCCATTCAGCGATATTCTTTCTTTTGGAAATATCAATAAAAGATACTGACATATCCTTAATATTCATAGTCGCAATAACGGATGGGCTGTAAGCCACCGGAGCCAAGCCGTCTGATGAACAGCCTCCCGCAAGCACCGAGAATACAAAGACAACGAGTGTTATTAAAGGCTTCATCAATCTACTCCTTTTTATCCCTTATACCACTTCATATTATACAACTAAAATATGAAAACTGTAGTATTTTGCGCGTCCTTTTCGGCTAAAATCGTTGTACGCAAAAGCAGCTGCCCAAAAGGCAGCCGCAACAAATCATTATGTATTTATTTAACCACTGGATGTAAAGCAGGATTTACAAAGAGATCCTTTAAATCATCACAAATCAGCTCAAGTTCCCATGGACAATCAGATTCAACGACAAACAGGTTATTCTCGATGTGAATATGAAAGACAGTATCCTCCAGTCCGCCAATAAAATCAATACTATTCACGCCTACGACTCTTTCCCTGTCTCCTTCGCTGGTCCAGCACCCTGTTACAAGCTTAGAAAATACAGCATCAAGGGAAGTATCATCCCTCTTAAGCTCTAATACGCAGCGGCTGCTTTCTGACATCCTTTTTCCTCCTGTCTTATTTTGTAAACAATAGGACTATTTCTATTGTACAAATTACGGCAGGCTAAGACAATATTTTTCTTAATGCTTTATAGCAATCCATTCATTGCGAAATGATTTCTTCTGCCAACTCTGTATGCAGCTGAATCAAGGATACTTTGTCATGGTTGTCAATCGCCGAACGTGCAATCCGCTTTGTCGCTAAATAATATTTCTCATAGCAGGACTTCCTAAGCCTTGGATGGGTATTTTCATCGCGCAGTTCACGAAGAATTGCTTCTTTCAATGTTTCTTCCTCGTTATCATTGGTAAGCAAAGCCCGATTGCTCCATACTTTCCTGTATTCGGTAAGCAGTTGGGCGTAATCGTAATCGTTCATAAACATACCTCCTGTATCAATCTGCACTATGTATTTTGTCATAAAAAAGGGGGGATTTGCAAAAACTAATTGATAATATATCAAAGAGGAGGGCAAATAAATGAACGTTCCCTACAGATGTCCTAATTGCCGCACAAACAGGAGCAGATTCAACTTAATCCGCCAAGTTCCCCAAGCTGTCAAGCTTGATCCCGGGACAGGCGCTATTATGGAGGAATATACAGCCGACCAGCCCAGCCCTTTCCAAATTCCATACAAAGGACCCGAACTTAAAATCCAATGTGGTGTATGTGGATTAATAGAGGATGAATTGACGTTTGCAAAGTTCGGAGAGCAAGCTTAAAATTCATTTGACCGAACAAATATAAGTTTAGCCGCAAGCCATAATATCAAGTAAGGCTGGAACTAAAAATGTCCAGCCTTACTTTTTTTGGGGGAAGGCAGTGCAAGTTTCTCAAAAAAGTCATCCGTATCTATTTTCCATGGAGCAAAGGGCGTAAAACGGACAAGCTGAATTTCCCCATTGAATTTAATAAACCTCCCGTCCCCCAAGATAAAAACTGATTCTGCAGGGACTGACAGAGAAAGCTCCCCTTCCATATCCTCAAAAGGCAAAACGCTCATCCTGTTCAGAGCCACATTATCAATTGAAGCCATTCTGCTTTGCAAATCTGTCTCCTTCAGTGATAGAAGTGATACAATTTTGAGGTCTTTTTGTTTCATCCCAGCGAAAAAACTGTCTACAAGTTCATAAGGATTGGCATTCTCCAGATATTCATCAACCTTTCCGGCAGCTTTCAAAACCATTAATTTATGCGAAAGGTCCATCGAACCGGTACGATGTGTTGTGCTTCCGTAAAAATGGATGCAGAAATGACCAGGAAACTTGTTTTTCAAGGCACCAGCCCCATGCGGCATACCATGCATGGAAGCGGCAATCCGCCGATCCTTTCCAATAACAATGATCGCCCTTCGTTTCCAGCTCCACTTCCCGTTGTAAATTTCTTTCATTACTTTTGTTTCGTCGGCATTCAGCGGCTGAACATCCGCATGACGACTTCCCGCCCGCCTCTGTACCTTGAATTTCTTTCCCGTTTCCACATCTTCAACAGTAAAAATACTGTACTTTGGGAGAATACCGTTCACTTTTTCCCATTTCAGCATCACTGGATCAGGCTGTTTTGCAGAAGCCCCATCAGGGTTATCGATTAATAACAGTGCAAAAAAGATCATAAAGGCATAAAAATTTTTCATCATTCCACCGCTTTCTTTCATGTCTGCCGAAGAAAGTTTCCCCAATATGGCTGCTTCCTATTCGTATGGCTAACATGACACCCCAAAAGAACAACCGCATGCACATCTTTAGCAATGTACACTGCATGCCGAGGAAGTATAGCCACCGATATGCTCGGGTTCAGGCTGCATTCGAATGTACTTGGGGCAGAATTTTCATTCCCCCTCAAATGCAAAAGAAAGTCACCGTATTCTTAAAAAGGTTCGAAAAACTATCCAGGAACAAAAAGAGATCGCCTTTTACCCAGCTAAAATCAGCCAAGTAATGACGACCTTTTCCTAATCTCTTTTTTCATCTTCAAAAAATTTCTTTTTCAACAATCTGCTAAGGATGAGCACGATTTTAATGGCTTTCATGGTTCTTTGTATATTCTTTAGCTTTGTCTATGGCAATCGCTATGGACTTTCCCTCTTGGTAGTGTTCATCTTCAAGGAGCGCGTTTGCAATTTCAATTGCTTTTTCCCGTGTCGCATCATCCAGGTTCTTCATGGCTGGAGGATAATCGTTTTTTGTCCAAGGCATATCCGTATTGTCCCCGCTTTCACTATAAGTTTAATGGACAATACCCTTAATCTTGCTCTGGCAAACGGCCCTCCAGTTGCTCCAGCTTCTGGAGGATCTCTTTCCAGTCAATTTCATGGCCAATAAAAACAAGATTCAGCGGAAGATTCATACATTCTCTCATATACAGTGTAGTTCCATATGAATACTGAAACAAGTCAGGATAATCAGCATGGCTGAAGTGAATATAGCCTTTTATCCGGAACATTCCGTCGGGGAGCCCGCGCAAAAAGTCTTCAAACCCAGATTGACTGACTCTTGCACTAAACCGGTAAACGAACGTACTGAGACCAAGCCCAGCATGGACATGGGCTGCCTCTGCCCCTTCTTTGGCTGACACAGACAAGTTCCTTATTTTTTTTGCAGGAATACGTGAAAAGCTTGTAAGGATACATGGTGCAGCTGCATTAAGCGATTGTATTTCCATGCATAATTTTCCTTGCTCAAAGTCTGACAGCATATCTGTTTTATTCACAACTATCAAATCCGCGAACCTTACTTGTTCAAGGAGGAGCTGCTGGATTTGTGGCGGCATCGCGGCACGTTCCTTCCAGAGGGTACCATCAACCGTCGTAACAATTCCCTTCATTTCGATAAGATCAGCAAATAATGGGGATAACACAGCATCTAGCACTTCAACTGGATGTGCAGCGCCCGTTGTTTCTATGTAAATGGCATCAGGTTGATATAATTTCAGGATTTCCTGCAGCTGGGATTCGAGCTTGTCCTGCAAAGTGCAGCAAATACAGCCGCCTAGCAGCTCCTTTAACGGTACTGTGTCATCAATTTCATCGGAATCAATGGAAATCTCTCCTAATTCATTCATCAGTACAGCAACCTTGCGCCCTTCTTCATGCTCGGTCGTTAACAGCTCTTTCAAAAGTGTTGTTTTCCCTGTTCCGAGAAAACCTGCAAGAATGTATATTTCTGCTTTTGGCATGCTTATCTCCTCCAGTTATTACGGGTGTCTTTATCCATATTAGCGCAGGAAAAGCTCCCCAGTCACCCGGAGAGCTTTTTGTTATTGTTTCATTTCCTTCTTAAGGATTTCCTGTGCTTGTTTAATTTGCGGGTCTTCTTTTTCTATTTTGTCTTTTAGGGCTGTCATAAGCTCTATTGTTGAATTGCCTGACAATATTCCCGTCTGTTCAAGACTCTTGTCCTGTTGGAAGCGGATTACGGCTTGCTTTGTATTTTCATCAAAAAAGCCGTCATCTCTGCCTGGGTCATAACCAAGAACGCTTAGCATTTTTTGTGCTGCCTTTACCTGTTCAGACGCAGAGGAAACCTTTAATTCCGCATCCGGATTAATAAACGGCAATGAAGCGTACTCTGGAAGCGCCACTTCGTAGTTAGGCTTGATTCCCTTTTTGTGGATCCAATTTCCTTTAGGAGTCAGCCATTTTTCCGTTGTAAACTTTAAATTCGAACCATCCTTAAAGCCTTCTGCTCTCTGTACTGTTCCCTTGCCAAAAGATTTCTCCCCGACAAGCGGAACTCCGGCTGATTCACTAACTGCCCCTGCCAGTATTTCAGATGCGCTTGCGCTGCCTTTGTCGATAACGACAACAAGCGGCATTTCAGGATTTCCTTTTCCTTTTGAAGCGAATTCCTGGACATTTCCATTCCTGTCCTCCACTTTAAACAATACCTTGCCGCTTGGAACAAACATACTCGAAATATCGATGGCCTGGTCCAGAAGCCCTCCTGGGTTCTGACGCAAATCGAGCACTAGCCCTTTCATGCCCTTTTTCTCGAGATCTGCGAGCACTCCAGTCAGTTCCTTTGCAGTATGTTCGGAAAAGTTGGTGATTTGTACCTTTGCAATATCATCCTCAAGCATTTCCCCATATACTGTTTCAATTGGAATGGTATCCCTCACGATTGAAACATCCATTGGCTGCTCAGTACCGGGACGAAGGATGGATAACTTGACCTTTGTTCCCTTTTCCCCTCTGATAAGGGCCACTGCTTCGGAAGAACTCATTCCCTGAAGCGGCTTTCCGTCAACGGTCAGTACTTTATCTTCTGGCTTAAGCCCTGCTTTCTGGGCAGGTGATCCTTTGATCGGTGTTACTATGACAATATGTCCGTCTTTTTCCTGTATCTCAGCCCCGATTCCCTCGAAGGAAGAGGAAATGTTCTGATGGAAGTTTTTTGCGTCGTCCTGGCTCATATAATCGGAATATGGGTCTTCAAGCGAATCCACCATTCCATTTATAGCTCCATTAATTAGTTTCTTCTCATCCACTTTTGTGTAGTAATCAGCCCTTAGAGTATCGTAAGCTTCATACAGCTTTTGAAATTCTTCCCGTTCCCTGATCACTTTCACTGCCGGCTGCTCATCGTTTCCAAAAGCAAGTGCAAAGGTGGTAATCCCTGCTGTAAGGAATGCGATAAGAAAAAGGAGCATTGTGAAGTGGAATTTCTTTATGCGGATAAAGCCCTGTTTTGGAGTCTCCGACTCAAGTTTAGCCGGTTCTGCTTTTTCCGGATTTTCGCTGTTGACTTTTTCCTGGTCCATCGATTCACCACTTTCAAAAACAAATGCTTGTATTAAAATCCTTAATGAATAGAATAACATTTTTGATTCAAAAAGGACAGGGAAATTAATACAGATTGCTTTTCCCTAAAAAAAGAAGACAGCTCTTTATTTACTGGCTGCCTCCTATCTGTTAAACAACATGATATCCTTCATCTTCAACCGCGCTGACGAACTGGTTTACAGATGCCTTTTGCGGATCGAACTCTACTGTTGCGGTACCGTCCTGCTGTGAGATCCGTTACCGCGGCAACCCCTTCGACTTCCATCAGTGAACTCTCCACTGTCGTTTCACAGTGAGCACAGGTCATTCCTGCAATATTGATAGTATTCATCGTTTTACATCACTCCTATTCAGCAATACCAGATATACTGGTTCATACCCTTTCCAATTAAAAATAAGCACCTGGCTTAAAGAAGCCAGGTGCAGGATGAATTATATCTTCCGGACAGTTTTGAAGTATTCTTCAAGTGTCCATTTATTCTTATAGATTTCAGTTGCAGCTTTTTTACCAACATACCTAAAGTGCCAAGGCTCGTACTGGTAGCCCGTAATCTCTTCTTTCCCTTTTGGATAGCGGAGAATAAAACCAAAGTTATGTGCATGATCGGCCAGCCAGTGACCTTCCTTCACACTCCCAAATTCCTCGGACAGTGCAAAACCTATGCTTTGTCCTGAAATATCCATGGCAAGGCCAGTTTGATGTTCGCTATTACCGGGATAGGCAACTGCTTCTGCTGCTTTCTCTTCACCGACTCGCTGAACTTCGGCATCAAATACTTCTGTCTGCCGCACATGAGAACGGTAGCCCGAAACGGCAAATAGTTCAACGCCTTGCTGCTTGGCTTCATTGAACATCTTTTCCATTGCCTCAGCGGCTTCTTCTCTAAGCAGGGCTTTTTCGAGCTGTTGGTCCCCGAAGGAGAAAGCAACATTCGCCCTGACAAGGTCATCAGGCACATAGCTTGAAGGCAGTGCATAATCCTTGTTTACGAGAGCAAGATGGTTGAATGGATTCTGGATGACCTTTCGGCCGTCAACTGTGTCGATGTCATTAAAGTAAGCAGCTTCAAGTGAAGGGGAACTTGTCCCAGATGAATCTTTATCTGCCTGTTTATTGCCATCATTATCGTGGTTCTCTGTCTCTTTTTTGGTGAAAGGGAGTTTCCCTGTATCCAGTGATGAACAGCCTCCTGATAGGAACGCGGCTATCACCAGCAATAACATTGCTTTTTTCATTATACCCACCTGTCTGACTGATTTCTGTTGAAAAACAATATATCTATTCTATCATGTTTATGCAAATAAACAAAACAAGCTTATTACGGACAATGAAATGTGGAAGCGCCCGTTTAGCAACGTATGGACTGGAGCCACCCAAATCTAGCTGTGGCTCCTAGCCTTTAAATGACTGAGATAAAGGAAACACGATGAGCGGAGCGAATCGATGTTGACATATAACGCTAAAGGCGTTCACGTCCTGTACGCAACGCCTTACTCGCACATCCTGTGCTTCGTTGTTGGGAGGTGGGCGAAGTCCACTAGACGCTGGGCGCTGTAGCAGGACAATGAAATGTGGAAGCGCCCGTTTAGCAAAGCCTGCTAGCCGCATAGTGTTTGCCAACAAAACTGGACCGTGATCAAAGTATAAGCTTAAATGTTTTCTGATCTTCCTAAAAAACAGCTCTTTCCAATTGGAAAGAGCTGATTATTCTACTCCATTGCAACCGCTTCAAGGGCCACTTCAATCATTTCATTAAAGGTTGTCTGGCGCTCTTCAGAAGTCGTTTCTTCGCCTGTCAGTATTTGGTCGCTTACAGTCAGAATAGAAAGGGCCTTGCGGTCAAATTTGGCTGCAAGTGTATACAGGGCTGCTGTTTCCATTTCAATTCCCAGTATGTTGTATTTCGCCCATTTTTCTAAATCACTGTTGTCGTTATAGAATTGGTCCGCCGTGAGAACGTTACCAGCCTTTAGGTTTAAGCCTTTCTCACGTCCTGCATTATACGCTTTAAGTAGCAAATCAAAATCGGCTGTCGGAGCATAGTCAACTCCTCCGAATGTAAGGCGGTTCATTTGTGAATCAGTTGATGCAGACATCGCCAAGATTACGTCCCTTACTTTTACATCCTTCTGGATTGCACCGCAGGTTCCAACCCTTACTAATGTTTGGACATTGTAACTTGACATCAATTCATTGATATATATGGAAATGGAAGGAACGCCCATGCCCGTTCCCTGTACAGAGATCCTTTTTCCTTTGTATGTTCCAGTATAGCCAAACATGTTCCTCACTTCGTTATATAGTTTGGCATTCTCCAGGAATGTCTCTGCAATATATTTTGCTCTTAGCGGGTCCCCTGGCAGCAGCACTGTATCGGCGATTTCATGTTCTTTTGCATTAATATGTACGCTCAAAATAGTATCCTCCTTAGTAGAAACAGTCATTCGTTAGTACTATAACACAAATGGGTACCACAAGAAAATCTTCCGGCATAAATATCATTTATTTGTCATACAAAAAAAGCAAACGGCGAATTCACTTCACCGCTTGCTTTTTGTATGTCAGCTGTAGCGCTCAATCGCTGCCTTAAGCTTTTGCAGCATGGAAGGGATATCTGCCGAGGTTACAGTCATTCGCACATTTGTTTCATCTGTCTCAAGCGCTTCAGCCAAAAAGCCTCCTAATCCTCTGGCCCGCCTGTCAACCTGAAGGTAAAGCTCCATTTCGTTTTCGGACAACGGAAAGAACACAACTTCCAGTTCGTCAAGCTTCCCTCGAAAAGGCCCTGAAACTGGAATGAATTCGAATTCCTGTATGAATGGGAGCCTGCGGCGAAGACGGTAAGAGGCTTCCTCGCATTCGGCATCCCGAAGCCGGAAACCAAGGTCTTCCGCGGCGCCGAAAACCGCCTCCATCAACCTGTTGGGCAGCACTTTAATAAAGTCTTTGTCGGATGGGTCAACAGCATTTTTTATGTCCAGCCCTGTCGATACCCAAATCTTTGTTCTTCCGATAGATAATGGCATATCGCCCGGCAGCTGAAATGAAAATGGTATTTCCTTCGATTCGGATGGACCTATGTCAAAAGTTTCGGTAACACGAAAGCGGTCAATAAGTGCTGTTGCCGTATATTTTTTATCATCAGCTTCTTTTATATAGGTCGTATGGAGCGACAGATAAATTTCGTCCACTCTCTGTTCGGCCTTTCCGCCGTTAATTGTAATGATCCCTTTAACTTCTTCGCCTGGAAAGTAATTATCCCTTTCAAGCCTTGTGTCCACCTGCGCGGATCCAATTCCGATACTTGCGAATACTTTATTGAAGATTGACATATTTCTCCTCCTTAAATTACCTGGCGATTTTCAAAAAATCCTTTTGTACTTCATGCCAAATACTATATGGCTCATCGAGCTGAAGAAGCCTTCTGATGATCTTTTTAGCAAATGGGGTAATTTTCAGCTCTTCCTCCCAGCTTTTTTCCATCGGGTGGTTATCGGTCACTTCATACCCGGAATAAAGCAAAAACAGGAGAAAGTGACCAAGACCATAAAAGTCGCTGCGAAAAGATACCTCCTTGAAAGGACTCCTAGTTCCTGGGCAGAGTGGCTTCACTGTTTCCGAAAGCTCTTTCGCAAGCCCAAAGTCAATGATTTTAATTTTATCCCCTTCGATCATAATATTCGGAATCCGTATATCTCGGTGAACAACATTACATGCATGTATAAAACCAATTATTTCAATCAGCTCTAATGCGATACTAAATGATTCACGTTCCCCAAATACCTTTCCTTCTGAAAAAATCAATTGCTCGAAGGTTTTTCCATTTATGTATTCCATCGTAAAATATGGAATCCCAGTATACGTGCCGCGATTATACAATTGCGGCAGAGCAGGATGCTGCAGTTGTTCCAGGAAGTCAGATTCCCTAAGGAATTGATCTCTGCCCTTTTTTGATAAGCGCTTATGAAGGCGCAGGGCTTTCAATACTGCAACGCGCTTTTCTTTCCTATCATAGACAAGATAGCTTCGACCATAACTGCCGCTTCCCAGGTACTCCTCGACCTGATACCTTCCATCGATGAGATCCCCTTTTTTGTACTTTTGCTCCACCATATTCACCAGTGTATGAATCAATGACTTAAGCATAGTTCCCCTTTATGTTCAGCTGCTGAAAAAACTGCTGCGGCTGGAAAAAAAGCTGCGACTTTTACGTCTTCGCTTGTAATAATCGTGCCCATATCCACCATGTTTGCGATTTCTTGCATCGGAGCTGTAACGTTTTTTGTTCATCGAACCCTTCATAAGGGATTTAATCATTTTTTTAATCACCTTTTGGCCCTCCTAAACGTTTTATACTCATATATACGGTTTTAGTCATTCCAGGTTTCACCCGGAGGTGCCAAATGAAAAATATTTTTTCCATGAAGAAGATTTTTAGCTTTTTGAAGCCCATTATCCCCGTAAAGGAAAGGAAAGTGCTAAAAAGGATAGAATACACCATACTTCATACTAAATTAGAAGAGCATGTAATAGTAAACTTGCAAAGTGCTCAAGAGCACGAAAAATTGTTGGACAAAATTTTCACTGAAACGAAAAAGCATAATGCAAATAACGTGACACGGACAAACGCCTATCTATCTATATTAAGCCGACGTCCAGAACTTCACTGCGCTTTCCTGGCACATACGGTTTCAAAGAACGGCGGCTACTATATGACTGACTTGAAGAGCAGTTACATGGATGCCATTCTGCCTCATGGCGAAAAAGAAACCTACTTTTTATTTTTAGAGGAATGCAATGCGGCTATTTTCCAGGATGCTTATCCTCAGCTGCTTCTTTATGACGAAAGTACAAAGCAGTGCAAGCCATTATACTTTCTTCTGAGTCATTTCCATGTTTCCCGCTTTATGGTGCCAGTGTGGAATCTTTTTCACCAAGAGGGCAATTCAACGATGCTGACAACTGCTTTAATCATCAACGAACAGAAAATGCTTGAAAAACGTGTTTTGCTAAACAGAAAGAAAAGCAGACTGCCATTCTCTGATATTCTGTTCCAGCTTCAGGAGAAGCTAGGGTTTACTAGTATTTACTTTACGTTGGCTGGAGGGCGTTAAAGAACTAACCAGCCTTAAAGGGCATGTTGTTGATAATTTTGAAAAGGCCAGCTGCAGAATCGAAACAGGAAAGAAACTATACCGGATTCTTTTTTATGAACAAGATCTTTTTGAAGCGGTCCATTCTTATGCCCTTTAACATAGAACATAGTGGGTCCCGACAAGATTTTTGGCCATGGCTGTTTAGCTCTTTCAAAGATACTAGTCATGCTATGCTGTTCAGCCCAAAGCTAATCTTCGCATGGAAAGACCAGACTAAGCAAACATTCGGAAAAGCGGATTGGTTCAGATTTAGGGATACATCCATTCTTGACTTGTTGAGAACACTCCCTGAGGTTACTGAGAGCGACTTAACCATCCACGCATTCCGCTCTTTCGACAATCGCCCTGCTCGCAGGGCCAGTGACAAAAATAATTGAATAAATCCTTTGTTTTTATATGCAGCGCAAGAAGAGGCAGACCAGGCGGCCCGCCTCTTTTACTCTTCTTCTGCATCTTCATCAATAATGCATTTCTTGATAAGATACTCAAAAGTGATATCCGCCATCTCCTCAATTTCTTCCTCTGTGGGAACGTATCCCCTGTTCATAAGCTCTTGAAAGAAAAAATCCGCAATTTCTTCCGTATCGATAAATACTTCAATTTCTTTCAAAGAATCGCCCCCTTTGTACAGAATGTATGAACTGACGTCTTTTTTCATGTCTTCGTTCTTAGGTGAAAAATTTCGAACAGCGGACCAGTCTATTTTCAAAAGGTACAGCATAGATTGTCTGTATAACTTTTAGGGGGAACAGGATGAAGACAATTAAACTAGCAGCTGAAGCTTTTGTTCATGATGTAAATGATGAAGAGAGCATTATACTCGGCCTTTTCGAAAAAATCACAACCGGTTTGTTTACAATCGTCCTGTTCGGGGGCTTGCCGTTTTTCTTTTGGATTTTGATTCAGTTTTTCAATAAATATTAAAGGGCGTTTTCGCTATCCTCGCCCAAAATGCTCGAAAGCTTGAGGACAATATGATCCATCACATCTGCGTATTCATCATCGCCAAACCACTGATATAAAATACTGTAATCATTATAAATATCTAGAAGACTGTCAATTAAGTAATTTTTCTGGTTCATTTTCATTAATTGTTCCTTCTCCGCTTTTCGCAGGACAGGCTTTTTAACTTTCTCGGGTGAGGGAAGAGCTCTCTGGCCGGATTTAGATGCTAACCCCATTTTCTTGATGGCTGTTTCTGCATTTTCCGCGTCTGCTACCAGGGTGAGCTCTTCCTCACCAGCTTCAAGCCATTCTCCATCTTTTATCCGGGATAATTCATAAATGACATCTTCCCATGCATCCTCTTTGTATCGCCAAATTTCGGTTCTGAATCCAACGATTTTAAACAAGTCTGGCCCATACCCTTTTACCTGTACAAGGTCTCCGAAAAAAAACCTGTATTCTATATCTATATGTTCCTTCTCTGCCAGCTTACCTTCATATTCAGACAGCAGTTCAAGGCTTGATTCGAGGTAAAGCCCGTCGCTCCTGTTAATTTCATATACATACAGTCCATCCAGCCATTTAACATTAGTTACTTTGCCTACAGTACCATAGATTGTGATCACGACTGTATCACCGATTTTATATTTCGGTTCCTTCCTTTTATCCATTTCCTCCATCCTCTCAATGATGAGCCGTGAATTTATTTACCCACAGTATATGCGCACCCATTGAAAATCGACACGGTATGGACCTGAATTGAGAATCACCCTATCCTTCAAATTTCCTGCCATTGAAAATAAGAAAAGGATAGGTTTCCCTATCCTTCTGACTGTAAATATATTTCCCAAGCTTCGTCGAACACCGTCATACTTTCAAGATACTGTCCGTTAAACTCCAGATACGAACTGAGTTCATGATAATCAGACGACGTCTTTGGAAAACTGTGATCCTCATAAGCATTGTTCGCAAAATTGCTAATGGAGTCCTTCGGGCTCGGATGCCTATATTTCATTAAATAGTGATAAAAGCTTCTGGACATAATGGACGCCCCTTAAAAATGTTGATGGCTATACTATACCCAATAATGAAAGTACAGTCCATTATTTCTTATTGCTGAAGACTAACTTCCACTACAGGGAAGCAGTTCTGTCATTGACATGAGTCAAGGAAATCATCGCCATTGATATCGGCCAAACAGGCTTTTACCCTCTTGAAGCGTTATCGGGTTCATTCAAAAGGGTCATTTGATCTTATAACTCTTGATTGGAGTTGCGTCTGATGAGACGCTTTTTCTTATTTTTAATCCAGAACTGGTCCTTGAAGGTGAGCGAGTTGAGCCTTTTTAATAAAACCGGCTGCTAAAATGGTATTTTTCAGTTCAGAAGGAGAGTCTCCTGTTTTCTGGCTGGCTGATTTTCCAATATATCAACCATCTTCTGAGCTATATCAATCAACTTGGCGCGGATATCGACCATCCTCTGAGCTATATCAATCAACTTGGAGCGGATATCAACCATCTTCTGAGCTATATCAATCAACTCGGGGCGGATATCAAACCATCCTCAGAGCTATATCAATCAACTCGGGACGGATATCGACCATCCTCTGAGCTATATCAATCAACTTGGAGCGGATATCGACCATCCTCTGAGCATATCAATCAACTTGGAGCGGATATCGACCATCCTCTGAGCTAAATCAATCAACTTGGAGCGGATATCGACCATCCTCTGAGCTATATCAATCAACTCGGGGCGGATATCAGCCATCCTCTGAGCTATATCAATCAACTTGGAGCGGATATCAACCATCCTCTGAGCTATATCAATCAACTTGGAGCGGATATCAACCATCCTCTGAGCTAAATCAATCAACTTGGAGCGGATATCGACCATCCTCTGAGCTATATCAATCAACTTGGAGCGGATATCGACCATCCTCTGAGCTAAATCAATCAACTTGGAGCGGATATCAACCATCTGTTGTGAGATATCAACCAACCCCACAAGCCGCCCGCTTTCAAACTGAAACAACAAAAAAAGAACAGCCGCAATGTGCTGTTCTTTCGCTTCGCCTGGCAGCGT
>NZ_QWVT01000014.1 GCF_003570705.1 Mesobacillus zeae | reverse complement strand
ACGCTTGTTTGTTTAGTTTTCAAAGAGCAACTTCGCCCGTAGGCGACTTTCTTAATATAACACACCGACTCACAGGAGTCAACTGTTATTTTTCGTTTGCCGCCAGCTGTTCAGCAGCGACGTTTATTAATATACCAGCTTCCTATGTATCCGTCAATACTATTTTTATAACTTTTCTTCTTATCAGTTGGACTCTTTCTGCTGGCTTTTATCAAAGATAGGCATGTACTTCAGGCATTCATTAGGAATCGCGACTCTCTTGAAGAGTGAAAACAATATTTTATATCGTTCCTTCATCGACCTTTTAACAATGTGTTCTATTCTCTCATCTTTTAAATCAAAGAGAATTTCATCCATTTCTCTTTTGATCAAGTACTCCATTTCCTTGATTTCTTTTTCATTGATTAAAAATGCACGCACGGAAACACCCCCCCGCCTTATTTTTCTGTAGTGTTTTCCAATTTCCTCTGTTTTATCATTTATTAAAAATTTTCATCATATCTCGGATTTCCATTCATAAAAATGAGACAAGGAGTGCTTAGGGACGAGGTGAAAGGAATGAATTTCTTTTTTGTACTGAATGGAAAGTCTTTAAAACAGTTTGTGGTCATTGTGATTGCCGCATTTTTTACTGCCTGGTTTTTTTATACGGAAAGCATCATACAGATTCCCGCATTCTCAGCAAATGATGGACCAAAAGCGGTCTACAGGGGAGAAAAGGATATTGCTCTTACTTTCAATATTGGCTGGGGCGATGAAAAGGCAGGTCCGATTCTTGATGTTCTTGAACAGCATAAGGTTCCGGCAGCTACTTTCTTTTTATCAGGTGCCTGGGCTGAAAGGCACCCTGATCTTGTAAAGAGGATTGTCAAAAGCGGTTATGAAATTGGAATGCTTGGCTATGACTACAAGGATTATACTGAACTTGAGGAAGCAAAAATGAAACAGGATATCATGAAAGCCCAGACGGCTTTCTCCAAGCTCAATATTAAAAACATCGAGCTGCTTCGGGCGCCAACAGGCCATTTTAACAAAACAACGATTAAGGCTGCTGACCGTGCTGGATACACCGTCGTGCATTGGAGCCTCGATTCAAAGGATTGGACCAACCCCGGCACTGATGCAATTGTTGAAACCGTTTCGAAAGCTAACAAGGGAGACATTGTTCTTCTTCATGCTTCCGACTCGGCAAAACAAACTGCAAAAGCTCTCCCGGGAATCATCGAAGACATCAAAAGCAAGGGATTGAAGATGGTCACAGTCTCACATATGATCGCCAATGCAGAATCGCAGTCATCTGAAATAAAATAGCATAAACGAATGCCCGTCCAGCGAAGTCCAATGGGCGCTGGAGCCAGACAAGGAAAAGAGCTAGCGCAGCTTAGCAACCGTATTATTGGAGCGTTCCGATTTAAGATAAAGGAAATTGATATAAAAAAACCGTCGCGGTATTATTGCACCTTCGACGGTTTTGCTTTTTTTTGCGCTTTTTGGCTCGTCCCTTTTTCTTTCCTGGCTGCGGACTCCCGCTCTTCAGCAGACTTACGGTTATATTTCGGAAGGGTAAGAAGCTGGTAGGCATTGCAGGCGAGGAGCGAAAACAACATCAAATATAGCCAGCTGTGCTCATTCACTCTAAGAACCGGAACCCACTCAACCATGGTTACGACAACCATAAAAAACAAGGCTGGGATAAATGCTTCTTTATTTGTCTGCCTAGCTTTGAAGAAAGCCACAATTACGGCTGGCACTACAGCTAAAAGAGCAAGCCCGATATACGGAAGCCAGCTGTCCCCTTTTCCGGCAAACGCGTTGTATCTTAAATAAACCAGGTCAAAGATAGCGACAGCCACCAATATAAGCTGTACCGCGTTCCAAAGAGAAGCAGACTTAAAAATGCCAAGGCCAAACTGATGAATCGTCAAATAGGCAAAGAAACCCATCTGGCTTAAAATGCTGAATATAAGGCCAATTCCAATAAGCCATAATAAGACTGACAAAATTTCCATGATATCAAAATGGCTGAAAAGAGGCTCGAATTCACTCCAGCGCACAATAAAGCCCGTTATACTGGCTGCAGCCCCTCCAACCAGCAAAGTGGACAAGAACAACCTTACCCAATTTCGGCTCGTCACAATATTTTCCCCCAAAAATAAATTTCCCCTCTTGATTGTACCAACCAAAGATTGAAAAATCTACACATTGCCTCTTACCGAATAATATTTGGCGTTTGGCCAACCATAACATTAGGGCTGCCTATGCGAAAGGGGAAATACAAATGTGGAAAAAAGCAAGTAAGTTCCTCCCCGTTCTCGGTCTGTGCATGCTGGCCGGATGCGCTCCTGCCGAGTCCGGCGGGGAACAGATGGACTATGAAATGACAAAGAAAATGGTTGTCGATATTTTAAAAACCGATGATGGCAAAAAGGCGATCCAGGAAGTAATGTCCGACGACGGAATGAAGGAAAAGCTAGTCCTTGACCAGTCCGTTGTATCAGATACCGTCCAAAATACACTCGTATCAGATAAAGGAACACAATTCTGGAACAAACAGTTCAAAGACCCTAAATTTGCCCAATCCATGGCAAAAAGCATGAAGACAGAAAATGAACAGCTACTGAAGGACATGATGAAGGATCCGGAATACCGGGGAATGATGATTGAAGTAATGAAGGATCCGGAGCTCGAAAAGGAGCTAGTGGAAGTACTGAAAAGCAAAGAGTATCGAAAGCATATGCAATCCGTTGTAACCGAGACATTTGACAGCCCGCTTTTCAAAGCCAAAGTTCAGGATATGCTGATAAAAGCAGCTTCCGAAGTTCCAGATAAGCAACAAGGCGGTTCGGGCGATTCTGGCGGCGGAGGCGGAGGCGGAGAAAGCGGCGGCGGTCCGTCACCCGGAGGGCCATAATGGAAAAGACAGCCTCTCATGATGGAGGCTGTCTTTTTCGCTTATTTTTTAAGCAGCTGAACCACTTTTTGGGCGATGTTCGTATAGATCGCGCCAATTTGGTCATCTTCCTTGTAAATGGAAGGGGCAAAATCGTTCTCGTCCCATGTAGGCTGTCCAAGTGGCAGTTTTCCGAGCAACTCAGTGTTCAGTTCTTCTGAGAGCTTCTCTCCGCCGCCTTGTCCAAATACATATTCTCTTTCTTCTGTAAGCTTGCTTTCGAAATATGACATGTTTTCAATGACACCAAGAATTTCATGTTCTGTCCTCAAGGCCATGGCACCGGCACGGGCGGCTACAAAGGCTGCTGTCGGATGTGGCGTTGTGACGATGATTTCCTTGCATGCCGGAAGCATATTATGAACGTCAAGGGCTACGTCACCTGTTCCAGGAGGTAAGTCAAGAAGCAGGTAATCCAATTCTCCCCACTCTACATCATTGAAGAAATTATTGAGCATTTTACCAAGCATCGGTCCGCGCCAGATAATTGGAGCGTTGTCTTCGACGAAGAATCCCATCGAAATGACTTTAACTCCATACCTTTCCACAGGAATGATCTTCTCCCCACGCACTACCGGACGTTGCGTGATTCCCATCATGTCCGGGACACTGAAACCGTAAATATCCGCATCCACAAGTCCCACTTTTTTGCCAAGGCGTGCCAGCGACACAGCCAGGTTTACTGAAATAGTCGATTTCCCGACTCCTCCCTTTCCGCTTGCGATGGCAATGAAAGTAGTCTTGCTGTTAGGGGACAGCAACCCCTCCTCTTCATTTCCTTCTGTCCTGAACTGGGATAGCACTTCGTCCGAAAGCTCGGCGAACCTCAATCCTACTGAGTCGGCACCCGCTTCTTTCAAAAGGCTGACAATTTGTGACTGAAGCTGAAGCTGCTCGGCTGTCCCGGTCTTGGCAATGCCAACCTTGACACTGACATGATTTTTTTCTTCTTTTATTTTGACTTCTTGTATGGCGTTGATTTCTGCGAGTGTTTTATGTAAAAACGGTTCCTGCAGACCGCCGACGATTTCCCGTACTTGAGCATCTGTTAACATCCTGATACCCTCCTATTGTTTTATACTTGAACAGTATACCATAGAGTATGAAGGCATTTGTGTGAATAGGGTCACACCTATTGTGTCCCTACCCCTCTTTTACACATCTTGATAAAAATCTAACCTTTTTTATCCAAAAAGAAAAAAGAAGAAGCTTTTCTGCCCCTTCATTTCCAGAATTTCCGTTCTCCCGAATAATATCGGAGAATTCCCTCATAAATCGAGGCGGCTAGCTCATCCTGATACTCATCTGTCTTTAGCAAGCGTTTTTCTCCCGGATTCGAGATAAAACCAACCTCTACCAGCACGCCTGGTTTTTTCGTGTGCTTCAGCAAATAAATCTGGTTCGCTGACTTTGCTTTACGGTCAGTATTCTCAAGGTTTCGCCGCAGCTCTGCCTGAATAAGGGTAGCAGCCCGTTTGCTGTCCCTGTAATTTCCCGAGTAAAAGGTCTGCGCGCCTTTCCACTTTGGCGATGGGATTGCATTCAAATGGATGCTGGCATAAAAGTCTGCGTCTGATGTATTGATCAAATCACGCCGCCTTTTTAAATCCTGGACTTTTCGTTTTCTGAACCCTTTTAAATCTTTATCAGCAAGGTCCACATCTGTTTCTCTCGTCATGATCACAAGCGCCCCCTGCTGCTGCAAATAATCCCTCAGCTTTAAGGATATACTCAGGGCAATCTCTTTCTCGCGTGCATCTTTCCCTCCAGCGCCCGGGTCAACCCCTCCATGGCCCGGGTCAATCAGGATAACCTTACCCGACAGAGGGAGGTTCCAGGACTTCCATGAATCCCTCTCGGTAAAATCGTATTGCAAAACGAGAAACAGCAATGCCAGCCCTGCCGAAAACAAAACAAACTGAAGCTTCTTTATCATCCGGACCAAACCATCCTCCCCCTAAAGCGCTCGTCCCTTTTACTTTAATGTATGGGACAGGAAGGATGTTTAGAACTCCGGAGCAGCCTTAATGAAGCCGCATTTTATATCTCTTTTCACCCCTGGTGAATCCGTCTCTCCACCAGGCATCCACATACTTCTCACATAGAACATACAGCGACTCTGCCGCTGGGCCCTCCTCACCATTCCCCCAAAACAGGAAAAAGTTGTACAGCGTATCAGTTAGGTGCTGTTCATCTTCACTGCACCTTAACCTTGCTGATTCAAGCGCCTCGCCATGGTAGCCAAACTTGCTGTATCTCGCTCCAAGCAAGAAGGCTTCAATCGCCACATCATAACAGGCTTCTTCTATGCCTTTATTCATCACAAGCCCCGTAACAAGACGTGAAGAACCAAAGCAGCCCTTCATCCTCTCCTGCAGCTTCTTGAGCGATAGCTCGCGGAGCATGGAGCGCTCATATTTAATTTGCTTTTCGCGTTTTTTATCTGTAAAAGTCGTAACTACATTCACACTCAAACTTCTCACCCCTTGAACGTAGTTTTCAACACCCCTGCCGCTTGCATTCCAATACAGCGAGGGATTCCGTTTCCAGTTTTATCACCTTTTTCAAAAAGCAATCCGGCAAGGCACAGCAGGCCCGGAGATTCAAGCGATTGAATTAAGAAGGCACAACCTTTGAATAAAAAAAACCAAGGCGCATGTGCCGAGGCTTCATTTGGCAATATAAAATGAATGGATGGATGGGGAACTTTAGGTGCATGACCGGTATCGGTTTACTTTGAAACAGTTACTTTTCCATTTAAGGTGGATAATTTTATTGTATTTTCTCCATTTCCAATCACAGTGCGCCTGGAAGAATCGCCAAATACATCTACGGTTCCATTGGCAGCTTCTACACTAATGGTGGCATTTGTCGGCTCTTTTTCTGTTTGAATGTCAATTTGACCGTTCGTAGTTTCAAAATCTATATTCTGGCTGAGATCCTTTGTCAAAAGTGAAATCTTTCCGTTCAGCACATCCCCGGAAATATCACCATCAATGTTTTCTAGGTGTATTTTCCCGTTTTTCGATTCGACAGCAACATTGTCACTTTCGAAATCCTTCAGGTCTATTGTTCCATTGATCGTTTTTACAGCGACATCTTTTACACCCAGTTTTTCTGCTTTTACATTTCCATTTCCCACATTCACACGCAATTTTCCATACGATTTTTCAGGAACATATACTTTTATAGCGAGGGCGGACTCAAATAAGTCGAAGTTGTAGAATTTAAGCTTTTCTTCGTTTAATTGAACAGCGAGCGTATCTCCCTCTATAGCAGCATCAAAGCTGTATTTTCTATCCTTTTCTCTATCCCCTGATAATTCAACTTTTGCTGTTTCGTTATTTACAGGGACAATTTCCACTTCAGCGTTATCAACATGAATATCCACATTTGTGAAAGTTCCTTTTTCAAAAGTTCTTTCTTCTGAAATCTCTTCTGCTGATTTCTTCGTGCCAAGCGTCAATATGCTCCCGGTAATACCGAGTAGTAAAAGCACTAAAGCAACAACCGATATTCTTTTTATATTAGGCATGTTTCACGCCACCTTTCACAACGCTGAGATTGTATTTCAAATAACGGACAAATCCATTTTTTACCGCCCGGGTTGCGAAGAACATTCCGATTGCGATAAATAACCCAAGGCCTGCAAGCGCAATGGAAACAAATAAGTCAAAAAGCTCAAATATTTGCGGATGCAAGGCAACATTTATTAATACGAGCAGCGGGGCAGCGACGAATGAAATCCCAACGGCCCAGCCAGCAGCGATTAGCCCTGTTAATGCAATAAACGGCCCTAACACAATGACAAGATTGAAAAATCCCAAGCCGATAACAGCCCAAACCGCGCGAAAAATGTTGCCAGCCGTAGAGGTTTCATTCACTTTTTCAACCCGGTGCGTTGCTACCAGCTCTTTTGCTATTTGTTGAGGTGAACCTAGTGAAGCCGATATTTGCTCTTCTGTCTTTCCTTCTTCTAACCCAATCGTAAAATGCTCTTCAAAATCCTGCAAAATATCTTCCCGGTCATCCGATGAAAGACCCTTCAAAGATGTATTTAATTTTGTAAGGAATTGTTTTTTAGTCATCGTTAACACCTTCCTCGATTAATTGATTTACACCATTAGCAAATTCCTTCCATTCCTTGAGCAGGTCGTGAAGATACACTCTCCCGTTATCCGTTAACTTATAATACTTCCGCGGCGGTCCTTCTGTGGATTCTTTTAGGTACGTTGTAAAGTGTCCATCCTTAGTTAATCGCCTTAACAGCGGGTACACAGAACCCTCGGATATATGAATTTGTTCGGATATCTTCTGAACAAGTTCATAACCATAACGGTCCTGCTTATCCAATAATACGAGGACACATAATTCCAGCACGCCTTTTTTAAATTGAACATTCACTATGAGTCATACCTCCTTTCAGAGTAAAAGGTATTGTTTATTGTATAGTACTTGATTTTGCAAGGATCCTCAACTCAAAGATAACACACGGTACTGTTCTATGCAAGGTACTAGATGTTATATTTTTCCCTTTTTAAAAATCCCGCTTTCGTCAGGTTTAATATGGTTGAATAACTGATGAGGAAAGCAACGTTACTCATTGGGATAAAAGTGAGGAGACTAAAATGTTGCTTTTCTTTATTGCTCTACATGTGGACACTAAAATAGGAGTAAGAGTGAGACTTGGTTGTTGTCTCACTCTTACTCCTATTTTGTTTTGCCCTAAGATTCTAAAGGTATAACATCCGTTATTCCATTTGGACAACCTAGATATAAAAAAATAACAACTGCTTTATTCCAACCATACTTTCTTCAATTTTGACTATACTAAATTGCACAATTCGTTAGCAAAGTCGATAAGTTACAATTGATGAAATTTTATCATTCGACCATCCTTGATGAATGTTGAAGAGTTGGGGAGTGTCTCCTAAGTTTTCAAGATACTTGATACGGCCTTTGAAGCCTCTGTGTTCAAATAAAATAACCAAAGTCTTCGGTCCTACTCGAACAGAAGAAATTCTGTCATTCCACCAATCTCCCACGTATTCCTGGGATTCGCCTGAGAGCAATGTGTATTTATGTCCATCTCCATTGATATGCTCATAAAAGGTATTAACAGAAGCACGAACGTCTAAATCATAACCAAGATGGTTATAAATCATCAAACATACCTCCAATACATTTTCTTTCTATACACGCTTATAATCGATCTGACCATCTATATGGAAAATTACATACACTTCCATCCAGTTACTGTTAGCACAGTCGATAAGTTTTGATTGAGGAGAGTTTGTCATTCCACCCCTGTCTATGAATATTGTAGAGTTGGGAAGTGTTTCCTAAGATCGAAAGCCAAAATAGCTGTGGGTCCTTTTCATTGATGTAGATTAAGAAAATACTTTTGTGCTTATTCATTTGTATTTTGATTGATGCCACTTTGTTTTCAGGCTTTTATAGAGAAGGTTTAATCCTCGATACATTGGGGTTTCATTTAAAATTCAACTTCGCCAATAAAGTGGGAGTGGAAGAAAATCACTCGAAGGTGGGCGGCTTTCGGGTACAAAAATTTGAGGTCGGGACTATTGCAGGAATTCTTAATAAATAAAAAATACCCGTAAGCCAAAAGGCTTGCGGGTATTTTGATGTTGATATTAACGTTTTGAGAACTGAGGTGCACGACGAGAGCCTTTAAGACCGTATTTTTTACGTTCTTTTATTTATAAATTAAATATGAAAAAACCGGAAATAAAATGTTTTACTGAAAGCCTGATTTATCAGGCTTTTTTTTCGATTTAATGAAAAGCAGAAAAAATATCGGTAAATATAGAGGGTGGAGTGCTGTTTTAATTATGGATGTCATTTCATCTTATGTTGAGTATATGGACACTTTAATGGAATGACAATCAGAGTAGTTTTTCCTAACCTATAACTAAGTACATATTGCCATATACCTTAATTAGCTGTGCAAACTTCCCCTCAGCCAAGGACGAGGGCGATAGGGACCAATTGGGATTTGGATTAGGCTGGTCTTTACTTGTTGATCCATTTTATAGAGTTCATCACTCAAATTCGCGTCAAATCCAAGAAGCGGGTGCCCTCCCATCCCGAGAGCTGATGCAGCCAAAAGCAATCGTTGCACGAGCATGCCTGCTTCCATCTGTTGGATTCGGTAGCCCCTGTATCCTAGTTCTGTTTTATAGAATTCCTTGTCACCAGCCACATGCAGACAAAGTGGTACCTGGAGCAAATTCACATTATCCAGAGACATTCCAGTCTGCAAATGGAGTCGATGGTCTCCTGGGCATATTTCTCTTAACGTGTGTTCTGTGCTGTCATAATAGTACGCCCCATTAGAAATACCTTCAACATTATATAAACAGCTGTAAATTGTTACACGAGGGACGTTACTCCTATATACTTCATCCAAATCATTTCGGTATGAAAAAGAAGCCATTGCTTCTAGGAGAAGGGTGGCCAGTTGTTGTTGACTCACCATCCCCAAAACGAAATCCATGTCGGGAGAAAACCGGTTTCCGCAGGCCTCGGCCAGATCATACGACAGGGGCTCTATATGAGGCAATGCCACCGCGGGATCCACACGTTCCGCAATTCCCCTCCCCTTGATCACCCGAAATGACCATGTGGAATCCAGCTTAGAAGCTTCGTTCATCGCAGTTATCATCGGATATTCTTTGACACTAAGTGACCGCTCGAAATGTTCTGGTTGAATCGCTGGCAGCTCTTGTCTCAATTCCTCCGATATAACATTTTCGTATAGGTCCCTTCCGTTAGTAGACCAGATGGTGGCTTCCACCGATAGTGGGATTACACTATATACGCTCTCCTCCTGTTCGGATAGTCCAAGCAGATGATTGATTGCGGTATCAAGAAATTGAAAGTACACCCCTGAGGCGAAGCCAAACCGTTTCGCTACCTCCATTAACTGTCCAATTAGCACACCAGCATCCAACCCTTGGAGTCGGTACGCAAAGTTGTTGTATTTAAAGAAATTTTTCCAGAACATTGTCGACACAAAGACAATACCAAAACACGAGGAGATGTCACACCGATTGCCCAGAGCCCTGGCTAAATAGGAATCGAAATTCCCTTCCCGCAGCAATACCAGGCTATGGTGTGCTACATCATAATGGTAGACTCCATCAGGGAGTCCCTCTACCTTCAAATACACGTACAATTCGTTAGGGTACAACGCTCCACCAGAAGGAGCAAACCGCCGATACGACTGCAAAGGGTAGGAATCTTGCTCTGTGGAATCCATTGGAAAGACTGATTGGCTCAATTGAGTAAAACCGAATACATACCAGAGAAAATGACCGACTCTATTAAGGTCCAGTCTTGCGGGAGGTTCTCCTCCAGTAAGCGTCAGCGGTACTTCCGTGGACAATGGAACAACCGGTAATCCACGGTAGAGTTTATATGCAAGCGGTGCATCCTCCCAATCCGCTTCCCAGTTCGGCTGATTTGCCTTATCAATATCAAAATGCAGATTGTGCAGAAATTCTTCCAGACTCATCCTCTACCTCCTAATCACTGCTTAAGGAAACGGATGCGGATGTGGATTGAGTTGTTCTGGTGTCAATGGTTTATTCGTATACCCAAGCTCCATAGGGACTCGGAGTACCCTCTCAAGCCCTGTCAGGCGGGTAAGGTGATGCCCGAATGTCATCGGCAGCATCCCCGGAATCAGTACTTTTACGCAATACAATCCGTTTCGTATCGTTTCCGGTGTCGTCTGGTCTACTATAATTACATCAAGGTTTAACTGACGGAACACCTGAAGGATGTCTTGCAAATCATCGGTAAGATCCGTATGATTCGACTTCCACTTAAACTCCTCCTTAAAAGTTCGCATTGGGCCCTTGTCGTCAAGCAAAAAGCTTAAGCGCTCTTCTGCTTGCGGCAAACCGTACAGCATGCCGTGGTCATCCATCTGCCGCACCAGGGAAGAGTCATGCAGCATTCTTTCATACTCCTCCTGGTTTGCCTCAAATTTTTCATCAAGGTTCAGCATCATGCCAGCAAGCTCGTGAACCGCGCTTTTCACCGCCCGTACCGGATCCAGATGAGCTCCGGCCGCACAGATGAGATTCAATCCCTTTTCCTTTCTGTTTTTAGCCATTGCCCAAATACTTGGAATACCGTGTTCCATTGTGGAGTTATACAAATACAAATCATACCCAGCGACCGCTCGCATCCGTTCGACCATTAATTCCAACTCCTGGTCGTCAGCTGTAAAAGGATCCAGTCGCGGAAGGTTCAGCTTCGCGTACCAAGTCATCAGGAATGAATCACGCTCGACCACTTCCATAATTCCGTAGAAAATGGCCTCCTCTAAACTTCCTCCTAGCGCACATCCATTGGAGGTTTCATAGATAAAACCTTGTGACCCACATCCAACACTGTAATAGGCAAGGCGCTCTGGAACCAGAATTGGACTCTCTTCTAACAACGAATAACCCCATACCCAATTAATAGAACGGTCAGGATCAAACGATTTAAATGGAAAACCAGGCTGAGCATATTGTTCCTTTGCGTGTACGCCTACTTTCAATGGATTGAGCGCTTGATTTTCCAGGTTACGAAAACTATCATGGATTACTGTCCGTTTGCCACGTGGCTCTAAACCGCAGTGCCGCTCCAATCCCTCTAAAATGGCTGTCAACACGCTTTCTGCGTATGAATGAGTCCGGCCAGCTGTTCCCTCGTCCCCGGCAAACATAGGCAGATTGACACTCGCATCAGCAAATGGAGGCACTAGGTCATACATTTTACTATTCAAAAGGCCAGTACGATTATCCAGATAGTCTTTAACAATAACTTTTTTCATCTCATCCAACGGACGGCAGCGGAAACTGCTGGAACTGATTTTTGGACTTGGCTGCAGTGAAATTCGGGCTAATGTCTGTGAATCGTCGGGTAATCGACCGCAGACCGGACACAACGGGTTGGGCAGAAAAGAATGCCATGAGCTCTTCAGTGTTTTCAAGTCAATTAGATATACCTTACCTTCTGAATAAGCCTGATCACCTTGTAATAAATTCTGTACCTCAACCCCAATCAGGTAAGCCATTTGCAAAAGTCCGGTACTTGAAGCCCACGGGTCACTTCCCATTCCTCCGGCCACAGCCAGCCTCTGTTGCACCTCCCACATCTCTTTGCGGTCACGTCCTCCCATGAGACGTCTCATGTCTGCACATTGAGAGCAACCTGCTGCACCTGGTCGTACGAGCGGACCAACTACACCTTCTCCAAATGAAACGAAGCCTCTGAGCCAGGGAGTACCAGTCTTTCGTAACACTTCTTCCGCCTTTTGATGAACAGAGGGTTCCCAACCATCATCCAAAAAAAGGGCCAAATCAGTATTTTTTGGAACTCCTTCCTCAAAATTGGACTTACGAGTAACTAGATGGTGTGCTGACAGTTCTTCGCTTACACGGTCCGCCAGCACCCCTTCTCCGACAACCAACACGAAGGAACTCAATGCGATTCCTCCTCTCGCAGCAAAACACCAAACACTCCGTCTAGTTGCTCTTTAAAAACAGGTTCAATCCCTAATTCGAATACTAAGACCCGTTTTCCATTCCGTTCCAATATTTCCATGGCTCCCTGTAGGATGTCCGCTTGTATCCTCTCTTCACACGCAGGAATGCTAAGACTAACCGGCATCTTCTCTTCCAAAAGTACGGAAGTTACCTCACAGGCTAGTTCATTAGAGGAATCCGATTTGTTTTGCACTTTGATAAGTGCCTGCTGTAATGCCTTCCGTAACGCCATTGTTATATTTAAATCTGCACTGCCATACCATCCATCTTTCGTACCTACCCATACTACAGGAAAACCGGATACTTCCTTTCCTGTTCCGATAATTGGTGCTCCCTGCATCGTAGTCAGTGCCTCTAAATAGAATCGGCATCTCTCATCTTCTATAAAACTCAACTGTACTCGAGAAACACAATACTTCTGATTAAGTTGTTGCTTGTTAAGCTCCTCTGCCAAACACTTTTGCAACCCACGGCCAACACCTTCCACAAACGATTCACCAGCTCCAACCCCGACAATTTCCTCAGGTACTACTAAACTTCCATCAACATTTTTATTTAGTGGCAGAGTATTAACGATCAAACTGACCATTCGCGACACATACGTTTCAATCCCAGTTAGTCCTGCTTCTCTTCGTGCCTCCTCATGAGTCAAACCTGAACAGACGATGTCTTGCATCAACTCAGCTGGTCCCTCCGACAACGGGTCGACTGCCTGAACGCGGCACTGAGCTAACGGAAGCTGCTTTAAATCTCCCTCCTCCCAAATATGGAAGATTCCCGATTCCTCTGATGTCAAGTGGTTGAAATAAAGAAGTAATTTACCTGACTCAACTTTCTCTAAGCCTATTTGGATCCGGCTTTCGACATCTTCAACCCATTCAGCAGATATACCGCTTGTTACCAGTGGATGAGGCAAAAACGAATGCCAGTTTCCCTCCAATGTATCCAAATCCAGAAGAAAAATCCTATTCTTCTGTTCCAATCCCATGACTCCTGTAACCTCTTGAAACAATTCAAATACGATCATATTGGCTAACAACGATCCCGGAGTGGCAGAGAAGGCAGGGAATTGCTCATTTTTGAATAAGACAGAATGGTGTAAACGGCGCCATGCTGTCTCCCAACACACCTCAGAATCTGGATGTACTAATGGACCTGCTAAACCTACCTGCTGCAGGCATATAGCGGGGAGAAACATTTTCTTCTCTTCCCTGCAAACTGTATGAAGATGTCTAAGTTCCTCTAGTTCTCCCTCCTGACTCACATACAAAATCGAATCAAAGGGCTTCACTATTTCTCGCCAACCCTCCTTCTTTTGCGGAACCTCCTTTAAGTCAACCTCTGGGTCTATTTTTCGTGCATATTCCACGAGTTCTTTTAACCTCTGTCTATTGGTCGGAACCTCGTCTGTGATTAGCACTTGGACCTTAGTCAAACCGGATTCAATCAACGAAGAAACCAATGAATTTAAAATAGGACCAGAGCCAACTGCCAGCACTTTGGCCTGACGAAAATCTTGAAAACGGGCCGCCCCAGAACCAACTAAATTGTCCACAAATTCAATTTGAGATGCATGCTTTTTAAGATGATAATCCGACAATTGATGCGGAAGGTCCTGGCTTAAATCTCGAACATACCCATTCGCATACAGCACTTCTGCAATTTCATATACCCGATCCTGGTATGGACGAGGCAATCCGTTAGTCAAATGCCCTAACGTATACTCCCCATTGAACATCGGTAACAACTTTTCAACCCACTGATCGATCCCACTGCCTTCGATACGGAATGAACTTAAGTTGTTTCGAAAATACACACCTCTGTTTGGTTCAGGGAGATAAAACGTGTCCCTTTTCACTTTCAGACGCATAGAAAGGTTCAAATTTGCCATCTCTCTCCTCCTTACCCCTTGTGACCATAAATGTTCAATATCACTGCCACTACCATCGTATGTACAGCAATTTGTCCGTTATGTCTTTTCTTATAGAGAAAGACCCCTGCAACAATGCAGGGGACCTTCTCAAATAGAAAACTAAACTATTAACCGGCTTAGCTGCCGCCACCGCCGCAACGACCACCGCAACTTGAGCAATGAGAACAACGGAAGCAGTTAGAGCAACGGAAGCAGTTAGAGCAACGGAAGCAGTTAGAGCAACTAAAGCAGTTAAAACAGCTAAAGCATCTAAAACAGCTAAAACAACTAAAGCATCGGCCAAAACCAAATCCCAAACCAACGATTTGTCGATCCTGATCGGTATAGTACTGATTTTGATCCCAGGGGACTGCCTGAGTCGCTTGGAAATCGCCAACATTCAACATTTGAAGTTCACTTTGGAAATCATTCATTTTCTTTTCCTCCTCAAATAAATTAACTAGGGGTACCAGCAACTTGAAACGGGAACAGCCGAGTTAAATCGAAAAAGAACTGTATACCAGACGAATACATCAAATATTTCGAATACTCCTCAACAAATTATGTACAATAGATGGGTATTGTTACTGATACAAAAGCCTAATTTAACGGAACTGGAAAAAACCGTTCAAAACGAAAACAGGATGATAATAAAAACAAAAAATAAAAAAACCGCCTGGATTGGCGGCTGAATCATCAAAACTAGTGTATTATTTATAGACATTCGTATGCTCAACGGCAGGGAAAGCAAAGCGTAAAAGTCCGGAAACGACAGCAGCCAGGACAATGATACCGTGATTGGCCAACTGTTTTTCTAGAACGGCCAGTAATACGACAGATGCACCGATTAAAAAGAAATTAAGGTCAAAAAAAGCAATGGGCTTTTTGGTAATTTCTGAGTGGCGAATATTATACATATCATATATATTTATTTCAGGAAGGAGTTGTAAAATTGAGAAAATTTTTAACTGCAATCTCTTTAACCTTGTTTTTTTATACTGCTCTTTATTTCTGTCTAATGGTCGCAAATTCTCTTTCCAAAATAGGTCTAGATGGTCGAATACCTTTTATTGCAGCAACAATTGCTCCGATAATTGGATTAATCATCGCTTTCTTCGGGAAAGGGAAATTGAAGGGTGCAAGTATAGGGCTGAATGTGATGGTTATTCTCTTCTTTGATTATTACTTTATACTCGGGTTATTTTGGGATGCTTAAAAAACAATATGTTGCAATTTTCAATTGAAAGGCCAGGATAACTTCTAGTCTCCCCGGTATATTAGTGGAACTAGCACATTTGATAAGATTTCTATCGCAAGCACAACGACCAGGTTATGTTTTATAAGTTGAATAGCAATAATCGTGTGTACGGCAACAAGTATCTAGTGAATCTATCGGGAGTCCAGGGCCACTGCAACCAGCGCCACACCAGTTATAATATTTTAAGTCAAAAGTACAACACCAACCACTAAAAATGCAATCGGCAACTTTGGATTCAAGTTCTCCTTTTGTATAATCCTGGATCTCGAGCTTAATATCCTTTCCTTCGAAATCACTCGTACCTTCAAATTCAAATTCTTCATTCCAGAAGCTTACAACATTAAATTTAGGCAAACCATTTTGGAAATCGAGTTATCGAACACTTGCTGTGGTTAGGTTCTTCCCTCCCTCAGCTTCTGTAGTTACAACTTCGACATAAGCCTGATCGGTAAGTTTAATGTTTGTGATTGTCTGGGTACCTTTCAAAACTTCATCTTCCCCTGTTTCGACAGAGAGATATTTTCTTTCAAAGACTTTGGTTTCAAGGAAAAATCTTTTCCCAGTTGGTTGTTTTTTTTTTTAGCATACTCAATTGCCTTTTCTACTCCTGGTAGTTGAAGTGGTGAAAAGCTTTGAGATGTTATATCTTCATTTTTAATAGCTAAGAATGCTAAAATACTGCTCCCTGCTATTATTAAACGGATCGTGAGGATAAAAGGTACCGACAAAATCCGTATTGGCCAATACCCATTCCGTAATTGAACCAGTCATCCCCCACAACATAGCACCGATCACAATCATAAGTATCCCTTTTAATCGCAACATTATCAAAACGCCCCTATCATTTCATATGTACATCTATGTTATGGAAAAGCACCGACTACTTACAGTTCACTAGATTCCTTTTCCTGATTAGCAGATTGACTGAAAAAATCTACGATCAGTGGGGAGATTTTTACTTATGTAAAAAGAAATTTTCAGCTTACTCATTTAGGTAGAGAATTAATACTTTTAGCTGAAGATTTAATTTCTACTCATGAACAGATTAAGAACATGCAAAGCATCCACGAAGTTAAGGGAGTATTAAAAGTGGCTGCACCCGAGTCTTTAACAATCTCTAGATTAGGTCCAACAATAAGGGAATATTCCTTAAAATATCCTCATGTCAAAATAATATTAACCAACGGTACATGCGGGCAAAACCAAATTAATAAGTGGACGGGTAGATGTTGCCTTAATGGTCTATTCCAGAAATAAAATAAGGAGAAGACAGCGGAGAAGTTTCAGAAGTACATCGAACTTTGAATTGTGTTCATATGTGGTCAAAAGCACTTTTCAAGCATAAAAAAGACCCCCAACCAAAATGGTTGAGAGCCTTTGAAACGTTGAAAATTAACGTTTTGAGAACTGAGGTGCACGACGAGCGCCTTTAAGACCGTATTTTTTACGTTCTTTCAAAGGCGGGCTTATTTACCATTATACGGAATTTGATAAGCCGCTTTAAATCAACGTTTTTCCCTTTTAGGCTTTCTAGGGATTGTAACCGATTTTATGTAAAGGGTTTCAAGGGGTATTCAAAAAGGTATTTAAAATATATACGCTGGCAGGCTATTTATAGGAAATTTTTTAATCAGATTTCTGCTGTTTATAACTTTAATTTTTATCTGATATAAATTCACTCTCAATAGTCTAATTTATATTTTTTTGGTATGTCCTTTTTCCTTATAGACCATAAATCCCTCCTTGATTTTGTACAAGCCCCATAATTTTCGTTTAGTAAGTGCAGCCAATTCTCCTAATTGATCACTTCGATATTTTTTATATACTATTATTCAATACTCCTCCTGAAAGTCGATGCAAAATTTTTTAAACTCGTGGTCACTTAATTCTACTCTCGGATGACTGTATAGTTTGAACAAGGCACTCCTCTTTTCTTCACATTTTCCGTCGTTTTCCTCAGCTCCTTGATATCATTAACTTTCGACCGAATTATTGCCTTTATTAAAGCACCTTCAATATTTTTCACCATTACATACATCACTCATTTTTGCGAAAACATCAAGTCAAAAATAATTATACGCATAAATCGGAGGAAATTAACAATATTTGTCGAAGTATAGCAGTAGTTGCTACATTCCTTTTATTAGTGGTAAAAAGTTACCTAGCTTTAAGTTTTATAACCATGATTATTTCAATATTAAAATTACTTGGCTTCTAGCCTAAAAGGAATGAATATTGATGATAAATTTTTTTTATAGATTATTTCTGACTTTTAATTCAACCTCCCTAATAATCGTTATTTTTTTAATAAAAGAACAAGAAACAATTAAATGGCCTCAGATAATGTCATTTATACCTGACTATATATCATACATTTTGTATTTCCTTTTGCCTGTTTTTTTTACTTATCTAAGCCTATTATTATCACGTTTGTTATCTAATGATAGTTTAGAAAAATCTAAAAAAGTTATTGAAAAAGAACAAACACTAGAACTTTCAAAAATCGCTGAAGTTGAGCAAGCTAACAATTCTTTTTTACCTAGTTATTTAGGATACTTTTTTGTTGCATTGAGTATTCCCTACTTCGAAACTTTAATTATTGTCTTTTTACTTTTATTTATATTTACCTTTTTTTCACAAACACTTTATTTTAACCCTTTATTTTTATTATTTGGATTCCAGTTCTATTATTTAACTACCATTAATAGAACTAAAATCTTTTTAATTACCAGGAAATCCCTTAAAGACCCTAAAGATATTAATTTGCCAAATTTAAAAAGAATAAATGATTTTACATTTATTGATTTAAGGAGATGAAACATGAATTATTTAGTTGCACAGACTAAGGGAAAAGACGGAAAAATATTAAAACTTATTTCAGACAAAGTTATATTCAATTTACCAGATGATTTAGATAATGCAAAAATATTTAATTCCGACTATAAATTAGAAGATGATGAGTGGTTTCATATACCTAATTTCTCTAGCGAGGAATACTGTATAGACTTTTTGATTAGAGAATTTATATCTACTGATTACGACCAAATAGGAAGAGATGATTATAAAAACTTACTTTATTTATGTTCTTTCCAAGAAAATATTTATTATTTCCAAAAAATAACTCAATCTCTAATTATCAATAAAAAATGGTTTAAAATATCCGGTGAACCAGTACTTGAAGATCAATCACCTATAATAGTTATAAATGAAAATCCCGACGCTATTTATTTGAAATCTAACGATACTCTCTACTTTAAGAAGATTTCTAGACTCACTTCAATTTTCAAGGGCATAATAGATCTTTACAAGGAGGCAACACAACAAGAGACAGAGGACTTTTTAAAAAGTGATTTTATAAAGCTTGAAGAAGAATACGATGCATCAAAAGTAAAAACTGCAAATAGAAAAAGAATAGCACTTGCAATGGATACACTTAAAGAATTTACTCCCAAAGAAAAGCGAACAATCTATTCCTACATTAAAGATTATTGTGGAAATTTGCCTTTTGAGGAGGAAGAATCAAAATTTAAAATTAGAAATGAAGATGAATTAAAACATCTATTATGGGGGATTGAACAAAGATATTATACTACGCCGGTTGGCAAAGAAAAAATGGTCGCAAACTCTGTATCAAAGGTTGAGCTATAAAAGACAATTGTTCTTTAATTATTAAGATATGAGTAAAGGCTGGCTAGACTATCTTTACCTGGCTTATTCAAGTTACGAGTCTTTAGCATGAATAAGCCTTGTGATTTATAACATGAGATTTTACTGTGCATTACAAGGATACCGTTCAATGGATAAGATTATTAGGCAATCACGCTTAATGAAGCAACGAAAAAAGCCTAATTTCTCAATTTTAATGCTGAAAAATTGGGTTTTTTTATTGGAATTTCCTTAACGTTGTAAATCCTCATTTTACTTACGCTAGACCTATAAGAGGTTCACTTTGAAATACACACCGTATGTCGTGATGGTGTGTGTTTGTGATGTAAGGAATCAAAACGGCAGACAGTCTCGGATGTGGTATCCGGTGCGTATCTCTATCGTGTGCAGCACTACACCTTATGCCGAATAGCGAGTGTAGAATTATTCATTCAACAGTAATAACAGGGGGGAACTATCCTTTTAAGATAGTTAATGGAACTTAATCGGATGATAATAACTGAACATAGATTTGTTTACATAGTTTCTGAACATATATTAAAGGTAAAAAGGTAAAAAACTAGTTTAATTACTATGTGTTCATAAATTGATGACTTTCTGAACGAGCATAAAGCCGATAATTCCTTAAGGCTAGAATTATCGGCTTGTCCATATTAGTTTAGCGTATTTTTGTTGAGACGCTTTTCAATTTTAATCCCATATCATGGGTCTTTCCAAACCAACCATTCTTAAGTATTGTAAAAATTGACCTGCATGGACGGCATCATGGTAAGCAATCCGTAAAAGCATGTCGCCTAAATATCGCTGGTAGCCAACATCACTTCGGTCAATCATTCTTGATTCTAACTCTTCTATGGAGAGGGATTGAACATAATCTATAAAATCTTCAAAATATAATTCTGATAGTTCTATCTCTTTTTTAATAGAAATGATAGGTTCTTGGTCGTATGGAGTAGGTGTTTCTGTTTTAACAGATCCATTGTTTCTTAAGACCATATGGTAATGGAAACTTGCACTCCATACATGACGGATCATTTCCCCGAAGGACAACGCTTCTTTATCGGGTCTCCAAGTGATCCAGTTATCGGGAAGTGATTCCCACAATTTTATAGAGCGTCGACGGGTTTCTTTTAAGTTCAATAAAGTAAGATCAACTGCATTCATAATTAATTCCCCCTTAGTGTTAGATTCAAGGTAATTGTATCAAGAATGCATTTAGGGTATCATCGAAATATGAATGTATATCCGAATATCTCATATATTGCAAAACTTATTGGTGAACCAACAAGAGCAATAATCTTGGATTGTTTAATGAATGGGCAAGCGCTACCGGCTAGCGAGTTAGCTTATATGGCAAAAGTGTCACATCCAACAATTAGTTCCCATCTCTCTAAATTGGTTGACGGTAATCTACTTATTTCGGAACAACACGGTAGACATCGCTATTTTCGGCTTGCTAATGAAGAGGTAGCAGAAGTTCTCGAAAAATTGGGAACAATTGCACCTCCTGTTCAAGTTCGCTCATTGCGGCAGTCGGATCACCTAAAACAAGTTCGCCATGCTCGAACTTGTTACGATCATCTAGCTGGGGAACTCGGTGTAAAGGTTGCTGAGGTACTACTTGATAGAGAATTCGTAATTTTAAAAGATGGGGAATACGTTGTAACTGAACAAGGGAAAAAGTGGTTTTTTCAATTTGGAATCAATATCGAAGAGGCAAATACAAAAAGGAGGATATTTGCAAAACCTTGCCTCGATTGGAGTGAAAGACGTTATCATATTTCTGGTTGGTTAGGATCTGCGATAGCTACTTGCTTTTTTGACAAAGGATGGATTAAAAAAGCAGAAAAAAATCGAGCAGTCCATCTCACAAAAAAAGGTACAAAAGCATTGCAAGATCAGTTTGGTATTAAAATTAATGGTGAGGAGAATAAATTAGTTTAAATCTATCAGTCCATCAAATGATGGGCTCTTCTATTTATCTGTCGAATTTACCCCGAAATTTCTGGGTGCTACCTTTTATCCCTTACAGTAGGAAAAATTCGCTTTAATAATGTGATTATTTGCTTAGCGTATGTTGGGCGCTTTTTGTTGGTAGGACCCCTTATTGAAAAAGAATTAGTTTTAATTATGGATTCATCACAACCAACCTTAAAAGATGCGACCGTTTTTCAGTTACCAGATATCTTTGCCACAGACTATCAAGGATCAGGTGGCAGTAGTAACACCGCACGTAATGTCGCCCCCTATAACTATACGTACGTCATGTGGCACCACGGGTGTATATGGTGGGAAACGTCGTGCGAAGAATCGTTATGCACCGCCCTTCGGTATGCCTCATTTACGATATTCATACGGTATGCGACATATTATCCACATATAGTGAGATGTGCGTGAATTCATCACGGTATCTCATATGTCATGCGTATGCGGTGCGTTATTCGGTGCGACATATATGCGAAATCATATGCTAATGGACGGTGTGTGCATGCGGTGTATATATCATGTGCATGACCGTGCGTATGAGATGTGACATATCGTAAATAACGTTTTGGATGTCACACGGCATGCGTCATCTTATGTGTACGAGATATGGTATGGTATGCGGTACGGTGTGCAATACGGCAGAGAAGCCGACTTACTTTTTGTGAAAAATAACCGGACAACCCAACCTAAACGATTGAACCTCCAGCCTATGAAGGCTGGAGGTTCTTTTTTTTGCCAGCAGACCGTTATGCTGCAGAGCAACAGAGTCCTAAAAACGTTATGTTGACAGCGTTTTAATGACAACCCGTTCCATCGACGCGGGTCCCGCGCCCGTCGGTGGTTTTTCTTGATTCGCTCGCTGCCGCTCGTATAACCGCTCCGGGCTTCCCGCCCCGTTGTCACGCAAAAACCCTTCTAATCAAGAGCAGCCAAGGCTTTTCGAGCGGGTCCCGCGTCGGTCGGTGGTTTTTCTCGATTCGCTCGCTGCCGCTCGTATAACCGCTCCCTCCTTCCCACTCGAACATCCCTGAAAATCCCTCGTCCGAAGAGCGCGGAGCCTTCCTCCGCTCGGTGGTCTTTCCTGCCTTCTTTCCCGCGTCCCTCTTGTCCCAATCGGTACGTACAGAGAGCGATTTCCTGACATACAACCGCCTCGCGTCGTCCGCGCTGTCGGACTCCAGATCCCTTTCCTGAAGGTCCTCTCCTGACGATCCGCTCCCCGTTCGGTCCGCGTCTCTATCTTCTTTTTTGACAGCGTCCCCCTACCTGATTTCGTGACAGCTCCCTGGGCGCCTGTGAGCCGAATCCCGCCCCGCAACTCGGCCCGGATTTCTGTCCCAAGGCTTGCCGCTGTCGGGGCAGAAACCGGCCGGAAACGTGCGACGATGCTGTCATACGCCAGTTTGCCTTGCGGACAGTCGACGTATTTGCGGATTGTTGATACGGCGCGGTTTATCGAGGGCGGAATACGCGGCGTATTCGGTATGGATGTCGCCCCGGAATGGCGTACCGCCTGTCGCACCGGTGTTTGTGAGGTTGCTCAGGTGTACGGTGCGTGATTCGGTATGCGGTAGGGGGAAGAGCATAAGGGGGACGTATGACAAGCATCGCTTCGCTCATTTGTCAGTCAGCATAGCTGACCGTCCCCCTTACTGCGTCGGCTTCGCTCTCCTTGCCCCTGCGCTTGCGCTTGGGGTGCTCATTCGGAATCTCCTATTCGTCGATTCCTATTTCAAAATGCGCTCCTTCCCTCCAGCAGCGCTAAATCGTTATCGTTGCTTCCATTCCGGTAAAAGTCTATTCAATGAGCCACGCGCTCCCGGAACAAAGCTTGCGCTTCGTTCGTACGCACATCAGAAACATATCTGTACGCACGCCTGTCTGGTCAAGCGGACCGGTGTGCGCTCGCTTAACACCGGTCCAGAACTCCTTTTTCGGCGTGCGAAAAACCGAAAGACCTGGCGGGAATGCTCGCACATTTTTTTCAAGACCATCAAATTCTTCAAATCCCCCAAAGGATTTGCATGATTTAGGAAAAAATGATAAACATAGGATATATATATGTAAACAAAACGAGGTGATACAATGACACCTAAAGATGAAGAACATCACACTAATAGGCAAGAAAGCACCAAAACGGAAACCAAAAATAAAGTACAGAACCAAACAGGGGCGAATCACATGGTCACAGTTCAAAATTGGGGAAATAGTTTAGCGCTTCCTATTCCCAGTCAATTCGCAAAGGCTCTAGGTGTGCAAAACGGTTCTCAGATTGAGCTCGAACTCTTAGACGACAAAATGGTTATCAAACCCGTCAGAATCAAACCATCGCTGGACGATTTATTAGCACAAGTGAAAGGAAAAACTAATCCGCACTTGGATTATAACTTTGGTGTACCAATAGGGAAGGAATTGATTTGAGTCTAACTGTCCCACCCAAAAAAGGGCGGGTTTCAATCCGCAATCAGGGACTGAACAAGCCGCCGGTCATCTCCCTTATTCAAAGTGCGAGATGAAGCACCAAGAGAAACCGTGCAGAACTCCTTGGACATCATACATTCTTGTCTTAAAAGAAGCGGCCGGATGCGATCGCTTCTTTTTTTACAAATGTCAGCAATAAAGTTTAAGCTGGTTTACTTTAAGTTTCCGGTTATATTATTCTTGTAATTTCAAATGAATCTTCTTAAATTCATATGAATACTTCATTTTCTTAAGGAGTTTCTTGGGTTTATTTTTACTTCTTCTGCTTTATGACAAAGGCATAATTATAGTCACTCTCATAATGATCCGGCTCTCCCCATGCCCATTCGCCATTGTAGGCTCCCAAGTAAATCAATTCCCCATTTCGGATGATAAGTTCTATTCCATGCTCCTGCTCCCACTCGCAACCTCCGCCTAAATGGACAACAGGTATTTTATCGTCCTCCGGCTCCTCTATATTCATCGTTCCAAATTCAATATAATGAAGCACATCCCTAATACGCTCAATCGCCGGTGGCTGCTGTCCAACCATTTCACAGAAATCTTCACAGTAAGCAATCGCTGCTTTACATATATCATCTACCAGGCTGCTATTCATACTATTCAGCGATTCTATACATGAAATCGCATATTCATTGCTAACATTTTCTTCAATCCACACATCTAAGTTTTGATCAAATAATTTAGAATAGACAGTTCCGCTCATTCCATCATCTTCTTGATAAAATTCCTCTAACATTCCTCACCAGCTCACTTTCTATAGGTTTTTGTTTCATTGTACTAGTAGTATGGGACCGCCTTGCTGTTGTTAGGAGTCGCTATCGTGATATACTAAGGGTTTATGGAAGAAAGTTTGAAGTCAATGTTGACTTAAGTATTTTTCTGCATCATCGGGTACTCTAAAATTTAATTCGGTAAAAGATACCTTGAGTGTTACATAAGGAACATCTTTGTATGTAATTAGTTGAGCTACTCTATGTAATGAACGATTCTTCTCTTCCTTTTCAGTAAGCTTTACGGTATTCTCCTGAGAAAAGATATATTCATACTGCTTTTTTACACCTTCAGGTAATGTAGAAATGCTTTTCCATTCGTCCATTCGTTGCTTCTTTATAAATGTTTCAATATCTTCCTTTTTTGTAAGAGTTCGCAGCGTTGTGCCATTTTCAATAGAATTCATCTCTATATTTTGAGCCTTGCCCAATGTTTGAATACTATCCTCTAAATCTCCCTTCTTTGTCACTGATCCTTGTTGTGCCTCATTACTTGAATCATTACATCCTGACAATACTAACGTAACAACCGCAACAATTGATAAAACATATACCTTGAAACTTTTCATTATTATCACTTCATCCCCTTTTTGTCTAATCTTTATTATTTAGCTACAAGTTAATAAAAAACGAGTGCGTCAAGAATTATGTGTAAATAGATAAATCCTTTTCTTGTATGTATTCAGTCATCAAGCTTCTTTGAACATCTCTGCCAGCTCTGCGCGAGCCTGATCAAATCCTATATGGCATCGGGTAGAGAAATTCTGATTATAGATTTCAAACTGGGCGACCAGGAAACGGTCCAAAGAATCCTCGTTTGGAAATTGCTCCTTGCGCTTGCTATACTTCTTCACTTTCTTGTTGAACGATTCAATGAGATTCGTAGAATAGATGCTCCGCCAAATGGACTTCGGAAAATCGTAGAAGGTTAGGACATAGGGATTCGACTCCAATGATTTCGTCACTCTCGGATAAGCAGCCTTCCATTTATCGACGAAGGTTTTAAGCGCTTCTTTGGCCAATCCTCTGCTTTCTGCCCGGTACACCGTTTTGAAATCGTCACAGATCTCCGCTCGATCGGCAACACGGACTTTGTGTGAGATGTTACGAGCTAGATGCACGCAGCACGCTTGATATTTGGCATCTGGAAAGACCGCAAAGATGCGGTCAGTAATCCCTTTTAAGCCGTCTGAAATAAAGAGAAGCACTTCTTCCACCCCACGCTCTTTCAAGTCCAGGAGTACTTCTTCCCAAACGAATGCGGATTCCGTTGGGGCAACTGTATAAGCCAGTACTTCTTTCGAACCATCCTCCCGAATGCCCACCGCAATATAGACGGCTTCTTTAGACACAGTGTCACGCTTGAGGGAAATGTAGGTCGCATCCAAATAGACGCAGGCATAGCGCGAGGCAAGCGGGCGGGATTTGAACGCTTCCACCTGCTCGCTCATCGCTTTGGTCATATTGGAAATGGTTTACGGCGTGTAGTGATGGCCGTACATTTTCTCGATGAGATCCGAAATCTCCGACATCGTGACGCCTTTCTGGAACATGTGAATGACAAAGGATTCCAGCGTATCGCTTGACGCTTGTATGGAGCTACCGTCTGTTGGTTGAATTCGCCGTTCCGGTCACGTGGCATGGAAAGTTCTAAATCCCCATACTCCGTATGGAGGGTGCGCGTGTAAGCGCCATTTTGGGGATTACCGGAATTGAAGCCAATGCGGTCGTGTTTCTCATAATCGAGGAAAGCCGCGAGTTCCGTCTGAAGCAGCGTATTTACTGCCGCTTCAAGATGCTTTCGAAAAACTTCGGAGATGTCTTCTTTTTTTTACTAGAGCTTGCATTATATCTGTTGTAAACTGAGTCATAGGGAAGGCCTCTTTTCTTGAATTGGTTGTGGTGACTTAATTCTACAAGAAAAGGTCTTCCTTTTTCTATTTATTCATTTATACAAGATATTTTATGCTCTCCCGCCACCTAATAAAATCTTTTTATAATCTCAATTAGATAATATGGTAGCGACATCTTGAATTGCCTTTCTACCTGCTAGGCTAATACCACCTAACTGAAAAAAGCCATGTGTAACTCCAAGGTACCGTTGGCATTGTGCCTCTACCCCTGCATTAAGTAAACGACGATAAAAATCTTCACCTTCATCAACAAGAGGGTCAAATTCAGCAGTTAAAATGTGAGTCTCTGGCAGCCCTTCGAGATCGTCTGAGTATAACGGACTTGCTTCTGGGTGCTCAGGAGGTAGACAATTTGATAAATAAGCCTCAAAGCCACTTACTAAAGCATCGGCTGTTATCACATAATCATCACCGAATTTTCTATAACTATCGCTTGATGCCTTTGCATCAAGCATTGGGTAAATTAGAATTTGCCGTTTAGGCATCAAATGGCCTTGTTTTTTTAATCGTAAACACGTTACTAAAGCAAGATGTCCACCTGCGCTGTCGCCAGCAATAGAAATGTTGTCTGGATTCCCTCCCCAAGATAAAGCATGCTGGCGTACGACATGAACGGATTTCACCGCATCGTCATGAGCTGCTGGATAAACATGCTCTGGAGCTAACCGATAATCAACAGCGATAACTAAAGCGCCTCCCAAGTTAGCTATCTGTCGCAACTGGCGATCGTGAGTTTCGAAGTCACCACTAACAAAACACCCTCCATGATAATAAATCATAATTGGAAGGTTACCTTGATCCAATGGCTTGTATATACGAAGCCGTAAGTCATCGATTGTTTGTTCAAAAACATCCCATACCGGCAAGGCTTCACCAGCTAAATTAATTGAGCTTAGATATCCCTTCCGACGATCCTGAATTGTTTGTTTGCTTGCTGACGGACTACTGCTATTGATAAACTGCGTGACTAATTTTCGAATACCAGGTTCTAGGTTGTTTAAATTTGTCATTTCTGGTTCACCCTCTATTTTTGATAGTAATATTTTAACATGAACAAGCTAGGAATTAATTTAGAGCTTCCTGATTTACTTAGTAACCTTCATCCCCAAAAGGAGATCTTGGTAGCGCGCACCTATGAGTATGATCTTCTACAATCTGGCCCTTTAATTGAACAAGAAAGGGAAGGTGCCTCAGCTTATATCTTCTTGTAGACTTCTGCATACGCTACCTTTAATTGGTCTCGCAAATCCTTGTTCTCGTGCTCTAATCGCTTAACTTTACGCTTTAATGATTCGATAATCACTTCTTTATTATTTTCATTCATTTTATGCCTAACCTGCCTTACAGAAGGGCTTTTTATCTGCTGCTGACGTAGTGTTTCAATTCGCTCACGTAATGTCACATTATTATATAGCGTAGCCTTTGCCACTCCGGCCTTTTAGGGGGGCAAAGGTTGCATAAACCATACGGCTTTTATACGTGTTCAAGAGGAGTGTATGATTTATAATATAGATAAACATAGAATATAGGCATTGTTTAGATACAAAAATGAGGTGATACAATGACACCTAAAGATGAAGAACAGCACCAAAAAGGAATAAGACACATGGTCACAGTTCAAAAATGGGGAAATAGTTTAGCAGTTCGTATTCCCAGCAAAATCGTAAAGCAACTAGGTGTTCAAAACGGTTCTCAGATTAAGCTCGAACTCTTAGACAACGTAATGGTTATCAAACCTGTCAGGACAAAACCATCGCTTGACGATTTATTAGCACAAGTAAAAGGAAAAACGAATCCGCACTTGGATTATGACTTTGGTATATCAAAAGGAAAGGAATATTTTTGAGTTTAACTGTCTCAAAATAGGTAATCTCGTTTTTTGTATTTCAATTCGCAATCAGGGTGAACAAGCCTGTCATCGCCCTTATCTTATTTAGAGTCCAGAAGCATTCAACAAACAACCGGACTGTTAATGATCTGTCAGATTCTTGTCTTAAAAGAAGTAGCCTGATAAGGTCGCTTCTTTTTTTATCGATAAAGGGCTTTTTTTTGCACAAAATAACTTAATTGAACATTTTGAGTAATTTTAATAGTAAAACCGAACAATTCAACACAGTGGTGGCACATAAAAATTGAAAAAGCTGAACAAAGAAACAACGAACCCTTTAGTTAGGGGACATAGTCACAAACAAATGGTGCTGGCTACAAAAGAAAGCGGCCCTCTCCGAATATCTTGAATTGAAGGTTTTTGTTCCTTTGTTCCTACTTTATTCGGGAAACCTTTATATGCGTGATATGTTTATATATACTTTTTTTATATAGTCTTTACTTAAAAGAAGAAGGAACAAAGGAACATAATTGAATGAACCCTTGGTACGCATGGATTCAGTCGTTCCTTTTCGCGTGAAAAAGCAGGGACATTTGAGGAACATTTTAAGGTAAAAAGGAACCAAACACCTAATTCCACTCAAACTAGATCGTTTGTTCGCGTGACCCTAGCCTAGATTTAATCGAAAATATTTCTGAATCAACCTCAAACCAGGAACATTTGAAGCAATAAGGAACATTTTTCTCCAAAAAGGAACCAAACCAGGAACAAAGAAAAGGCACCTAATACATCCAAATTAATAATAATCAGAATAATTTTTTCTGTGACCAAAGCCATTTTTTACCCATAAAAAAACTGAGTAAAATGCCCAGCTTTCTTGTCTTGAGGATATCGGATTTCCTGTAATTTATTCTCCACTCATTCAACTGTTTACGAATGAATTTAATTTCGCCTGCCAGCGATTAAATTATTTTAATTATGGTTTTCAACTTTTTTATATTTACTCATGAACTTTATTACATCCTCCCGATCAACGAGCACCTTTCCTTCTAACTCAATAACTGGTAAGCCAAACTTCTCTAATTTTTGCAAATGACCAAAAGAAATACCGATAAACTCACAACATTGTTTTTTGGTCATAAACCTCCCCGCTCCACTATCCCTCTTAGCAGCTTCAAAAGCCTCTTTACTAAGCTCATAAAATAACTCAAAATATTTACCTTTAAACTCATCTGAGACCTGTAACGGTATGAAACCATTCATAAGCTTTGTCCTCCTCTTTACCAAATAAGTAAATTACTTACTTACTTACTTAAGTATATACCCTCCCCTTGTTAGAGTCAATATTTGGTTAGAAAAATATTTACTTAGTAAAGTAAATGTGTAATAATAATAATAATAAACATAAGAGGTGAGGAGAATTTTAATGGATGCGAAAGAATTCGGGCTTAAACTCAAAGAGATACGGAAAGAGAAAAAAATTACTTTACTCGACTTAAAAGCACGAACTGGTTACTCTGATTCCTATTTGTCTCAAATCGAAAACGGTTATAAAGATTTACCTAAACCTGCATTATTAAGGAAGCTTGCTATAGGGTTAGACGTTTCACCTATATATCTAATGAATTTAGCCGGTTACTCTGATTCTTATATAGACGTAGAGAATGACCTTGTAAAATATGAAGGTAATAATCCTTTTAAAGAAGAAAAATTTTTAAATGAAATGAGAAATATAGATGTCAATCTTCCATGCACTGAAGAAATAAAAACGGAATACGGAGAACAAACTATTAGAGAATTATCAGATGACGAATTAAGAAGAAGATTATTTGACCTTCATGATCTTCTTAATATGAAGATTGACTTGTACTATAAGAATGGATTATTAACAGATGAAAAACGCAAAAAAGTTAGAACTATACTTGAATTAATTTTTGAATAAAGAAATTCCCTTTCCTGTATATAGCCTGCCAGCGTATTGGAAAGGAAACTATTATGGCAAACATTAAAAAGTATACAAAGAAAGATGGAACCACCGCTTATATGTTTAATGCGTATCTCGGTAAGGACCCGCTCACTGGAAAGAAGAAACGGACCACACGGCGGGGCTTTAAGACAAAAAAAGAAGCAAATGTTGCGCTATCTAAAATATTGGTGGAAGTCGATGAACACGGGCTCCGCCAAAATGACCAGATGACCTTTCAGGAAGTTTTTGAGGAATGGTTTAAGCAGCATCGTAGAGAAGTAAAGCCAACTACGGTGTATGCAATGGAGAGTAAATTCAGCCGCAGAATCCTCCCAGTCTTCGGTCTTTACAAAATGAAAGACATATCCCGCTCGCATTGTCAAAAAGCTATCAACGTTTGGGCCCAGGAGCTTAAAACCTTCAATGATTATAAGATACAAGCAAACCTGGTCTTTCGATATGCCATGAAAATGGATATTATTAAGCGCAATCCGATGGATTATGTCACGTTGCCGAAACTAAAACATGAAATGGAATATAATGCGGAACTGGAAGAGAAAAAGTATTACTACACACGAGAGGAGCTTAGGAGCTTCCTGAAGGCGATTCAAGACGATACAATGGCATATACCATGTTTCGGCTACTCGCCTTCACAGGAGCGCGTAAGGGGGAACTGTACGCCCTGCATTGGTCGGACGTGGACTTCCACCTTAAGACGATCAGCTTAAAAAAGACATTGATTCATCTGAACGGTAAAAAGCATCTCCAGACATCAAAAACAAAGGCCTCTCGGCGTGTGGTTAGCGTGGACGATGAAACTCTGTCGCTCTTAAAGAAATGGCGTAGCAAGCAAATACAGCTCTATCTGACGTTACAACTTGCCGCTCCTTTTCAATCTGATGATAAGCAGCCCGTCTTTACGGTCTATAATCAGTTAAAAAATGAAATGGATTATTGCCGACTCGCTTACTTGAATGAAAAGTTGGAGCGGATCTATCAAAAGAACCCGGAGCTGCCGCAAATAAATGTTCACGCCTTTCGGCATACACATGCCAGTTTGTTATTTGCTGCTGGTGCTTCCATCAAAGATGTACAAGCTCGACTCGGACATACAGATATTCAAACCACAATGGATATTTACACTCATGTGACCGATGAAGCGAAAGAGAAAACAGCCGAGATGTTCCAAAAGTACATGAAATTTTAGCGTGGGGTATTCAAGGGGTATTCAATTCCAAATTCGGACATGAAAAAACCCTCTCCCGAAAGTTCGGGAAAGGGTTTGAAACGTTGATATTTAAGCAATATTAACGCTTTGAGAACTGAGGTGCACGACGAGCGCCTTTAAGACCGTATTTTTTACGTTCTTTCATACGAGCGTCACGAGTCAGGAGACCTGCACTCTTCAGGGATGGACGGTATTCTGGGTCAACTTGCAAAAGCGCACGGGCGATTCCGTGACGGATTGCGCCAGCTTGGCCAGTGTAGCCGCCTCCGTTTACATTGACAAGAATGTCATAGCTGCCAAGAGTTTCAGTAGCTACAAGCGGTTGCTTAACTACTTCACGCAAAGCTGCGAATGGGATATAATCTTCGATCTCACGACCATTGATAATGATTTTGCCGTCGCCAGGTACTAGACGAACCCTTGCAACGGAGCTCTTACGACGACCGGTACCGATATATTGAACCTGTGCCAAGTTAATTACCTCCTTAATAATTATCCGCGAAGTTCGTAAACTTCAGGTTGTTGTGCCTGATGTGGATGCTCGTTTCCAGCATATACATTCAGTTTTTTGTAGATTTGACGTCCAAGGGAGTTCTTTGGAAGCATGCCTTTGATAGCAAGCTCAAGCATTTTTTCAGGGTAGTTTGTGCGCATTTCTAGCGCTGTTCTTTGCTTCAATCCGCCTGGATGCATTGTGTGACGGTAGTAGATTTTGTCAGTTAACTTTTTACCAGTTAAATGAATTTTAGAAGCATTGATGATGATTACGTGATCTCCAGTATCTACATGTGGAGTGAAAGTCGGCTTATGTTTACCGCGTAGAATGGATGCAACTTCGCTTGCAAGACGGCCAAGAGTTTGGCCTTCTGCATCAACAACATACCATTTACGCTCGATATTCTTGGCATTTGCCATAAACGTTGAACGCATGAGTGTCCCTCCTGTTAATTAAAAAATCCAATTTTCATTACGGTCGATATATTTTACACAGATAAGACTTCCGGGGCTTATCGTGGGTTTAAAATACATACATATGATATGATATATCCTTAACGCCATATTGTCAACACCAGGATTAGTTGTCATAAACTTTTTTCCTGTGTGCTAGTAGAATACTTCCCATAAATACAACCCATGTCCAGGAGCAGTTTTGCCCGCGGCCGATCGATCCTTTTTTTTCAGTATCCCAGGAAGCTCGTCTGGATTGCGGTCACCAGATCCAATCTCCAAAAGGGTTCCAGTCAGTATCCGCACCATATTATATAAAAAGCCATTCCCCCTGAACCGAAAAACGAGACCGCCTTCTACTTCCAGCAGCTGAATCTCTTCCAGCGTCCTCACCCTATCCTCCACTTCCGTCTTTGCCGAACAAAAACTCGTGAAGTTATGCGTGCCGATTAAGTAAGGAAATGACTCCCTTATCCTCTGAATATCCAGTGGATAAGGGTATTGATAGGCATAATTCCTTCTGAAAGGATCCCGTTGCCTGGAACGGTAGATAAAATAGCGATACTCTTTTCCTTTTGCATCAAAACGGGCATGGAAGTTTCCCGGGGCGATTTCCGAATGGAGAACGGAAATATCAGCTGGCAAAAGCGAATTAAGCGCAATCGTCCATCGGTCCTCAGGTAGCATAAGCGGTGTATCGAAATGTATGACCTGCCCTCTCGCATGCACACCCGCATCTGTACGCCCTGATGCGCTCACACGCATTTCCAGGCCCTTATGGATTTTCCCCAGTGCCGCTTCCAATTCTCTCTGAACAGTTCTCTTCTCAGGCTGTACCTGATAGCCTGAAAACCCAGTCCCGTCATAAGAAACGATGCATTTGATCCGGTTTGTCATCACCATCATCCTCTGAATACAATCAATAAAAGTGTTACGGCTGCAAGAAGAAGGATCATTCCTGTATCTGCGAACGTCCAGTTAAGCTGTCTGTACTTCGTCCTGCCTACTCCGCCCCTGTAACCGCGCGCCTCCATGGCAATGGCCAGTTCCTCAGCCCGTTTGAACGAACTGATAAACAGCGGGATTAAAAGGGGGACAATCGCCTTAAGACGGTCCTTAATTGGGCCGCTTGTGTACTCGACACCCCTCGCCATTTGTGCCTTCATGATTTTATCCGTCTCCTGCATGAGGGTAGGAATGAACCGAAGGGAAATGGACATCATCAATGCAAGCTCATGGACCGGGAAGTTGACTTTTTTCAACGGTCCCAAAAGGCTCTCAAGACCATCCGTTATTTCTATAGGCGTGGTCGTCAATGTCAGCAGGGAAGTCACCACAATCAGCAGCAGGAACCTTAGGGAAATGAAAATCCCCTGTCTGATTCCTTCTTCGTATATGGCAAAGCTACCAAGCTGTACGACTGGCTCGCCTCCTTTTGTAAAGAACAAGTGCAGCAATAACGTAAAGAGCACGAGCCACAAAACAGGCTTCAGGCCGGCGATCAAAAACCTCGGAGCGATTTTTGACAGTCCCGCCATCAAGATTGTATAAGCTGCTAATATAAGATAAGTCCAAGGATTGTTTGCCAAAAAAACAATGCAGACATACAAAAAGATAATAATGAGCTTTGAACGCGGATCCATCCTGTGAAGGAGGGAGTCCGCTGGCACATAACGGCCGAACAAAACTTTCTCCATCATGAAGGGTTTCCTCCCTTCAAGAAGCTTGCAACAACGTCCGTGAGTTCCTCAGCCGTCAAACACACCTTGCCCATTTTCCTGCCGAAAGCCTGTTCAAGCTTCAGCTGGAAACGGACCACTTCCGGTACATCAAGCCCCATATCGATCAGGGCTTGCGGCGCTGAAAAGATCTCCGACGGGGTTCCCTTTTCGAAGACTGAGCCTTGATGCATGATAATGATCTCATCCGCGTAAGCAGCGGCGTCTTCCATGCTATGGGTAACAAGGACCGTCGACAGGTTTTTGTCTTGATGGAGCTGGTAAAACAAGTCCATAATTTCTTTGCGCCCGCGCGGGTCAAGTCCTGCAGTAGGCTCGTCCAGGACGATGACCTGCGGTTCCATCGCAAGGACTCCTGCAATCGCCACTCGGCGCATCTGTCCACCCGACAGATCAAAAGGAGACTTTTCAAGGATATCCTTAGTCAATCCAACCTGCTCAATCGCAACAGAAGCCCGCCTTTTTGCTTCTGTTTCAGAAACTCCGAAGTTCATCGGGCCAAAACAAATATCCTTTTCTACTGTTTCTTCAAAAAGCTGGTGCTCAGGAAACTGAAACACGATGCCTACCTTTTCCCTGACCGCTTTCAGATTCTTCTCTTTCCTGCCTGCCCTTATCTCCCTGCTGCCAATCAGGACGGTCCCTTTAGTGGGTTTCAGCAATGCGTTAAGATGCTGAAGAACTGTTGATTTCCCCGATCCCGTATGGCCAATAATGGCTATATAGGAGCCTGAAGGGATATCAAGGGAAACATCCGAAAGAGCCAGGCGCTCAAATGGCGTATCGGCCTGATAACGGTATTCTATATTTTGTAGTGAGATGTCCATAGCTCTGCCACCAACTCTTCTTCACTTAAAAACTGCTTTGTGAGGGGAATTCCCGTTTCACGCAGCATTTTGCCCAGTTTAACCGGGAATGGTATATCGAGCCCCAGACCTATCAATTCTTCATCCATCTGAAAAATTTCTTCTGGGCTTCCCTGACGGTGAATTTGGCCTTGATTCATGACAATGATCCGATCTGCTTTGGCCGCTTCCTCGAGATCATGTGTAATCGAAATGACCGTAATTCTATCCTGCTGCTTTAATTCCTTGACCGTTCCGATGACCTCTTCCCTGCCACGGGGATCAAGCATGGAGGTCGCTTCATCAAGGATAATGATTGACGGCCGTAATGCCAGGATACCCGCGATGGCAACCCGCTGCTTCTGCCCGCCTGAAAGATGGTGCGGCTCTTGATCGAGAAAGCTATCCATTTTCACTTTGTGAAGCGCATCCTTAACCCGCGTTTTCATGGCTTCCTGTGGTACTCCGGCGTTTTCCAGACCAAAAGCCACATCATCCTGTACAGTAGTCCCGACAAATTGGTTATCAGGGTTTTGGAATACCATCCCGATTTGCTTCCGGATGTCCCAGACTGTCTCCTCGCTCAGGCTGTGCCCGCATACAGAAACATTTCCCTCTTGCGGAAACTGAAGTCCATTCAGGATTTTGGCAAGCGTTGACTTGCCTGAACCATTATGTCCTACAATCGCAAGCCACTCGCCTTCAAATACTTCAAGGCTGATTTTCTTTAAAGCAGGGGATGTTTGGTCATCATATTGATAGGTTACATTTTCTAAAGCAACAAGCTGCTTTGCCATACCTGTTCTCCACTCCTCGGTCACTGTCTAAGCTCCGCTGCGCAGTCCTCTTCCATCATACCTGAAGCATAAAAAAATGTCTTTTCCAACATCTATCATTAATCAATACCGCAAAAAAAGCCGGAATATAAAAAAAGCCTGCACCCTTTCCCCTGCGGATTAACGGATTCCGCGTGAATCATAACATCCATTTTTCAGGATGAGGGAAAAGGTGCATGAGCTAGACGAGACGAACAGGAATAGCGGAAGCGGCCTGGTGAGCACTGAAAATTCCGGATATCCCTTTTGCAAAACTTCGCTCATCGTAACGCTCGTTTGGCCTGCATTGCTTTATTCGTCAAAGTTACTTATAAAAAAAGGGGATGAAACAAGTTGTCTAAACTGTCCATCCCCCTTGTTTGAACGCTAATGTTATTAAACTAGCTCGATGATGACCATTGGGGCACCGTCACCGCGACGAGGTCCAAGCTTCATGATGCGAGTATATCCGCCTTGACGCTCAGTGTAACGAGGTGCAATATCAGCAAAAAGCTTTTGTACTGCATCTTGTTTTGTCTCAACATTTGCAATTTCATTACGAATGAATGCAGCAGCTTGACGACGAGCATGAAGGTCACCGCGTTTTCCAAGGGTGATCATTTTTTCAACGACTGAACGCAATTCCTTCGCGCGGGTTTCAGTTGTTTCAATACGCTCATTTATGATTAAATCTGTTGCCAAGTCACGAAGCATTGCTTTGCGCTGTGCACTTGTACGGCCTAACTTTCTGTATGCCATGAGTGTTTCCCTCCTTTGTTGAAGTCATGAACGGGCTTTTTACTAACAGCAAAATGCCCAGTTAACCGCAATTAACTAGTCATCTTTACGTAAGCCTAAGCCTAGCTCTTCTAGTTTTGCTTTTACTTCTTCTAATGATTTTCTGCCAAGGTTGCGGACTTTCATCATATCTTCTTCCGTCTTATGAGCAAGCTCCTGGACGGTATTGATTCCGGCACGCTTAAGGCAATTGTATGAACGCACTGAGAGATCCAATTCTTCGATGGTCATCTCAAGAACTTTCTCTTTTTGGTCTTCTTCTTTCTCAACCATGATCTCAGCATTTTGAGCTTCATCAGTCAATCCGACAAAAATATTCAGATGCTCTGTAAGGATCTTTGCACCAAGCGCAATCGCTTCTTTCGGTCCATTGCTTCCATCCGTCCATACATCCAAAGTCAATTTATCATAGTTAGTCATTTGTCCGACACGTGTGTTTTCAACCTGGTAAGATACACGGGATACAGGTGTGTAGATTGAATCGATCGGAATGACACCGATTGGCTGGTCTTCTCGCTTATTTTGATCAGCAGGTGTATAACCACGGCCTCTTCTTGCAGTCAAGCGCATGCGCAATGACCCTTTGCTTGAAAGAGTAGCAATATGAAGATCGGGATTTAAGATCTCGACATCGCTGTCGTGTGTAATGTTGCCCGCCTTTACGGCACCTTCGCCCTGAATATCGATCTCTAGTGTCTTCTCTTCATCAGAGTAAATCTTTAACGCCAGCTTCTTAACATTCAAGATGATAGATGTAACATCTTCCACGACGCCTTCAATTGTAGAGAACTCATGAAGTACACCATCGATTTGAATCGATGTAACAGCGGCACCTGGGAGTGAGGATAACAGGATACGACGTAAGGAGTTACCCAAAGTTGTACCATATCCACGCTCAAGCGGTTCTACGACAAACTTGCCGTACTTGGCATCATCGCTGATCTCAATCGTTTCGATTTTTGGTTTTTCTATTTCGATCATCAAATATACCCTCCTTCAAAACGTCGAAACCCCGGCAGGATTCTCCTGGCCGTAAGTCCCCCATGTATACGTTCCCGTCTGTGCACAACAACTGGACAATTCTCTGTATATGCAAAAATACTCGTATCACATCCCATTATAGACAGGGATACAAATTCTATACAGGAAAATTAAACGCGGCGACGTTTTGGTGGGCGGCAGCCGTTATGCGGAACTGGAGTGACATCTCTGATCGCAGTAACTTCAAGGCCTGCTGCCTGAAGGGCACGGATAGCAGCTTCACGTCCTGCTCCTGGTCCTTTAACAGTTACTTCAAGAGTTTTCATGCCATGTTCCATAGAAACTTTAGCTGCAGTTTCAGCTGCCATTTGAGCAGCGAATGGAGTAGATTTACGGGAACCTCTGAATCCAAGCGCACCTGCACTTGACCATGAGATTGCATTCCCATGTACATCTGTGATAGTTACGATAGTATTATTGAAAGTTGAACGAATATGCGCAATTCCTGCCTCAATATTCTTTTTGACACGGCGCTTGCGTGTATTAGTTTTACGAGCCATTTAAATGTTTACCTCCTTTACCGATTATTTTTTCTTGTTAGCTACAGTCTTACGAGGACCCTTACGAGTACGGGCATTGTTCTTAGTGTTTTGTCCGCGAACAGGAAGCCCACGACGGTGACGAAGACCGCGGTAAGAACCGATTTCCATTAGACGCTTGATGTTAAGAGAAACTTCACGGCGAAGGTCACCTTCAACCTTAAGCTTGTCAACGATTTCACGGATTTTGTTCAATTCATCTTCAGTAAGGTCGCGAACACGAGTGTCTTCAGAAACACCTGCATCAGCAAGAACTTTTTCAGCAGTAGGTCTGCCGATTCCGAAAATATAAGTCAAAGAAATAACTACACGTTTTTCACGTGGAATATCTACACCAGCAATACGTGCCATTAATGTGCACCTCCTTCAATATTAACCTTGTTTTTGTTTATGTTTAGGGTTTTCACAGATCACCATAACTTTACCTTTTCTGCGAATGACTTTGCACTTTTCGCAGATAGGCTTAACCGATGGTCTCACTTTCATTACTCTAACCTCCTTGATAGTTCGGAGTCTTCCAGTTTATTTAAAGCGGTAGGTAATTCTTCCGCGAGTTAAATCATATGGAGAAAGCTCAACCGTTACTTTATCTCCAGGCAAAATGCGGATAAAGTGCATTCTGATCTTGCCGGAAACATGAGCTAACACTGTATGACCATTCTCTAGTTCTACCTTAAACATGGCATTTGGCAAAGTTTCAAGCACTGTGCCTTCCACTTCAATTACATCATCTTTCGCCATCGAACTCGTCTCCCTTCTATATTCATATGCGTACAGTACTAACAGCTCTGCGAATGCAAAGCCCAGCTTTCTATTGTCTTGCGGCCGGCTTTCCCAATGCTGTCATTTTGAGAGACGGATTCAATATGATCCTGATGCGTAAATCATCCCTGATGGTTGAAGCGTATGTCAGCCGCTTGAGAAAACATGCCTATCATCCGTCAACCTTATAAATATAACATATTGATCCGGTCCCCGTCCTCTAAAAACTCAATAAAATGAGTAATTTTATGAACAGAAAACCCAAAATGATTACTGAATACCCCGTTAGGCTTTTGTCAGAATCTCATAACCAGTCTCGGTAACTGCAATTGTATGCTCATAATGGGCACACATTTTGCCATCCACCGTCACGACGGTCCAATCATCTGCTAAAGTTTTTACATACCGGCTTCCGGCATTCACCATTGGTTCCACGCAAAAAACCATACCAGGCCTTAGCCTTGGTCCTTTGTTCGGAGGGCCGAAATGAGGAACTTGTGGGTCCTCATGTAATTCTTGCCCGATTCCATGGCCTACATACTCACGCACAATCGAAAAGCCGTTGTTTTCCACATACGTTTGAACTGCATGGGAGATGTTCGACAGACGCTGACCCGGCTTCGCTTCTTCCAGACCCCGGTATAACGATTCCTCAGTAACCTCTAAAAGGCGCTGGGACTCTTCGTCAATTTTTCCTACCGGATAAGACCAGGCTGAATCACCATGATATCCATTGTACTTAGCCCCGATATCAATGCTGATGATGTCGCCTTCCTTCAGAAGTCTCTTACCAGGAATCCCGTGAACTAGCTCATTGTTAACAGATGCACAGATGCTCCCGCTGAAACCGTTGTAGCCTTTAAATGAAGGAGTGGCGTCATGGCTGCGGATAAATTTCTCCGCGATGGCATCCAGCTCTTTCGTCGTGATCCCGGGAACAACATGTTTCTTAAGTTCCTGATGGGTCAGCGCTACAATTTTCCCGGCTTCCCGCATGATCTCTATTTCACGAGGGGTTTTGCAAATGATCATTATTTTAAGCCCCCAAGCAATTCTTCAATGTCCTGAAATACAACATTGATATCCTGCTGGCCATTGATGTTGCGAAGATAGCCACGTTCCTCATAAAAAGAAAGCAACGGCTGTGTCTGCTGAATATTAACATCCAGCCTGTTCTGAACAGTTTCTTCGTTATCGTCTGCTCGCTGGTACAATTCTCCGCCGCAGCGGTCGCATATACCTTCGACAGCAGGAGGATTGAAAACAAGGTGATAGGTCGCCCCGCACTTCTTGCAGATCCTTCGTCCTGTCAGACGTTCCATCAGGATGCTTTGATCAACATCAATATTGATGACATAATCGATTTTTTTATTCAAGTCAGCAAGCATTTCTTCCAACGCTTCTGCCTGGGCGACAGTGCGCGGAAATCCGTCCAGAAGGAAACCCTTTGAGCAGTCAGACTTACTTAAGCGCTCACGGACAATACCAATGGTCACTTCATCAGGGACAAGCTGGCCTGCATCCATGAATGACTTGGCCTTCAAGCCTAGTTCCGTTCCTTCTTTCATTGCGGCACGGAACATATCTCCTGTTGAGATATGCGGAATGCTGTACTTAGCAACAATCCTTTCGGCCTGTGTGCCTTTTCCGGCACCCGGGAGTCCCATTAAAACTAAATTCATATGAATTCCCCCCAGTCTTCAATGAAGGTTTAGGGAACGCAGTCCCCTAAACCTCTATTTTATAAAACCTTTATAATGGCGTTTTACAAGCTGGGCCTCGAGCTGTTTCATTGTTTCGAGTGCAACCCCGATAACAATCAGCAGGCTGGTTCCGCCAATCTGGACCGATTGCGGCAGACCGGCAATTTTAATAAAGAATACCGGAAGAATCGAAATAGCCGCCAGGAAAAGCGCTCCTACAAAAGTTAGTCGGTAAAGAACTTTTGTTAAGTATTCCTGAGTATTCTTTCCAGGACGGATGCCCGGGACATATCCACCTTGCTTCTTCAGATTTTCCGCAACCTGTTCTGGATTTACCTGAATAAACGCGTAAAAATAAGTGAAGGCAATGATCAGAGCCACATACACGATCATTCCGATCGGCTGTGTGTAATCGAATGTCTTTTGGATCCAGAGCGTCACATCGTTCGTCCCAAAGAATTGGGCAATCGTTGGCGGTGTGACAACAAACGAAATAGCGAAGATGACTGGAATAACACCGGCAGCATTCACTTTAAGCGGCAAGTGTGTGTTCTGGCCGCCGACCGGGTTATTGCCTGCACTCATTCGTTTGGCATACTGAATCGGGATTTTCCTGTTTGCCTGCTGGACAAAAATAACACCAACAATAATAGCGATAATCGCAACGACAATCAGGACAACAGTTAAGATGCGGATGAACATCTGCTCTCCGGCATTCTCAAACTGCTGTGCATAGATTTGGTTAACCATTGACGGCATTCCAGCAACAATCCCTGCAAAAATGATGATTGAGATCCCATTTCCGACACCTTTTGCCGTAATCTGTTCGCCAAGCCACATCAAGAAAGCAGTTCCGGCAGTAAGTACGGTAGCGATTAGAAGATACGAAGCCATTCCAGTATCAGTAACCAGCCTACCGCCTGCCATATTGTTAAAGCCGTAAGACATGCCAAGAGCCTGGATAAATCCAAGCACAATTGTAAAATAGCGGGTGATTTGTGCCAGCTTGCGACGTCCAACCTCACCTTGTTTGGACCACTCCGTAAATTTAGGCACCACATCCATCTGCAGAAGCTGAATGATGATGGAAGCTGTAATGTACGGCATGATTCCCATCGCAAAGATCGAGAAGTTTTTCAAAGCTCCCCCGCCAAATGTATTAAGCACTCCAAAAACGCTGAGGTCATCCTGCTGAGCCAAAATATCTGCATCTACCCCAGGCACTGGTATAAAGGCACCAAGGCGGAATATGATCAACATTAAAAGGGTGAAGAGAATTTTATTTCTAATTTCACCCACGCGCATAAAATTGGAGATTGTCTGAAACATTAGATCACCTCAGACTGCCCGCCGGCAGCTTCGATAGCTTCCTTAGCAGCAGAGGAGAACTTGTGAGCTTTGATTGTCAGCTTTTTCTCAAGCTTGCCGTTGGCAAGGACCTTGATTCCAGCTAACTCTTTCTTTACAAGCCCTGTTTCAATTAGAAGTTCTGGTGTTACTTCAGTTCCATCTTCGAAACGGTTCAATGCATCAAGGTTTACGACTGCATATTCCTTACGGTTTATGTTCGTGAAACCACGCTTAGGCAGACGTCTGAACAAAGGTGTTTGACCACCTTCGAATCCAGGACGTACGCCGCCGCCAGAACGCGCGTTTTGGCCTTTGTGACCTTTACCGGCAGTTTTACCGTTACCGGATCCAATACCACGGCCTTTACGTTTGCGGTCTTTGCGTGAACCTTCTGTAGGCTTTAACTCGTGAAGTTTCATATGTTGGCACCTCCTTATTTTAAAAGAAGAAAAAAATCAATTACTTTTCGTTTACCTTTACAAGATGAGCGACTTTGTTAATCATTCCGCGGATTGCAACATTGTCTTCTTGCTCAACTGTTTGGTGCATTTTTTTCAAACCAAGGGCTTTAACTGTTTCACGCTGATCTTGCGGACGTCCGATCAAGCTGCGTGTGAGGGTAATTTCCAATTTAGTTGCCATTTCGATTTCCCTCCTATCCTAACAGTTCTTCTACTGATTTGCCGCGAAGCTTAGCAACATCTTCAGCACGCTTTAGTTGTGTAAGTCCATCGATAGTTGCACGGACCATGTTGATTGGTGTGTTAGTACCAAGTGATTTTGAAAGGATATCAGCAACACCGGCAAGTTCAAGCACGGCACGGACAGGTCCTCCCGCAATAACTCCAGTACCTTCAGAAGCAGGCTTCAAAAGAATTTCGCCAGCACCAAAGTGACCGATAACCTGGTGCGGAATTGTAGTTCCGACCATAGGCACATGGATAAGACTTTTCTTAGCATCTTCGATAGCCTTGCGGATCGCATCTGGCACTTCTTGCGCTTTGCCAGTACCGAAACCTACATAGCCGTTTTTGTCGCCTACTACTACAAGAGCAGTGAAACGGAAACGACGGCCGCCTTTAACAACTTTCGCAACACGGTTAACCGTAACTACGCGTTCTTCAAGTTCAAGTTTGTTTGGATCAATACGACGCATCTTTGTGTGTCCCTCCTTTTTTATTAGAATTTCAGACCGTTCTCGCGGGCAGCATCGGCAAGAGCCTGGATGCGTCCGTGGTAAAGATATCCTCCACGGTCAAATACTACTTCGCTTACGCCTTTTTCTACAGCACGCTTTGCAACCAATTCTCCGACCTTTTGTGCAGCTTCAAGGTTGCATGTAGATTCAAGGTTAAGTTCATTCTCTATAGTAGAAGCACTCGCTAAAGTAACTCCTTTTACGTCATCAATCAGCTGAGCATAAATGTGCTTGTTGGAGCGGAACACATTTAAACGAGGACGAGCTGCTGTTCCGCTGAGTTTCGCACGTACACGGGCATGTCTCTTTTTGCGAGTAGCGTTTTTATCAGCCTTAGTGATCATTTCTGTCACTCCTTTCGTTTAACCTATGCGGCATTACTTGCCAGTTTTACCTTCTTTGCGGCGCACGAATTCGCCTTCATAGCGGATTCCTTTGCCTTTGTAAGGCTCAGGCGGACGAACGTCGCGGATGTTGGCAGCTAAAGCTCCAACGCGTTCTTTATCAGTGCCTCTTACAATGATTTTTGTATTGGCAGGCACTTCAACTTCGATGCCTTCTTCAGGCTCGATTTCTACTGGGTGAGAGTAACCAACGCTCAATACAAGCTTTTTGCCTTGTTTTGACGCACGGTAACCGACACCGATTAGCTCAAGGGATCTTTCGAAACCTTTGGAAACGCCCTCTACCATGTTCGAAAGGACTGCGCGAGTTGTTCCGTGCAGAGCGCGGTGTTCTTTCGCATCGGATGGACGGGAAATTGTGACGACATTCTCTTCGATAGCGATTGTCATGTCTTTATTAAATGTACGGGAAAGTTCGCCTTTCGGGCCTTTAACCGTTACATGGTTGTTGTCATTAGTAACCGTTACCCCTGTTGGGATTTCGATTGGTTTTTTACCTACGCGAGACATTCATTGCACCTCCATTCTTTAAGAACTTTATTACCAGACGTATCCTAGAACTTCGCCGCCGACTTGCTTAGCGCGCGCTTCTTTGTCAGTGAGTACGCCATTTGATGTTGACACTAGTGCGATACCAAGTCCGTTAAGTACACGCGGTACTTCGTTAGACTTTGCATAGACGCGAAGACCAGGCTTGCTGATTCGCTTAAGGCCAGTGATAACACGTTCGTTATTGGCACCGTATTTAAGGAAGATACGGATAATACCTTGTTTGTTGTCTTCGATATATTCAACGTCACGCACGAAGCCTTCACGTTTCAGAATTTCTGCGATTTCTTTCTTAACGTTGGAAGCAGGCACTTCCAGCTTTTCGTGACGAACCATATTCGCATTACGAATACGAGTAAGCATATCTGCAATCGGATCTGTCATGACCATTATTGTTTACCTCCTTCCCAGACTTGGGGTTTACCAGCTAGCTTTTTTCACACCAGGAATTTGCCCTTTGTATGCTAATTCGCGGAAACAAATACGGCAAAGCTTAAATTTACGGTATACAGAGTGCGGACGTCCGCAGCGCTCACAGCGTGTGTACTCTTGAACCTTGAATTTAGGCGTGCGTTTTTGTTTTGCAATCATTGATTTCTTAGCCACGTTTTCGCCTCCCTCTATTTAGAGATTACTTTTGGAATGGCATTCCGAATGATGTTAATAGTTCACGAGCTTCTTCATCAGTGTTAGCAGTCGTTACAATAACAATATCCATGCCACGGACTTTATTTACTTTATCGTAATCAATTTCAGGGAAGATCAGCTGCTCTTTAACACCAAGAGTGTAGTTTCCACGGCCATCGAACGACTTCTTGGAAATACCGCGGAAGTCACGTACACGTGGAAGAGAAACTGAGATCAATTTGTCCAGGAATTCATACATGCGCTCGCCGCGAAGTGTAACTTTCGCACCGATAGGCATACCTTCACGAAGACGGAAACCAGCAATTGATTTTTTAGCACGAGTGACAACTGGTTTTTGACCAGTGATCTGTGCCAATTCTTCAACAGCTACGTCAAGTGATTTCGCGTTGGCTACTGCATCGCCCACACCCATGTTGATTACGATTTTATCAAGCTTCGGTACTTGCATTACGGATGTATAGTTGAACTTGCTCACAAGAGCAGGAGTAATTTCTTTATTGAACTTTTCTTTTAGGCGGTTCATTCAATGTGTACCTCCCTTCTTCATTAAACTTTTATTTATCTAAAACTTCACCGGATTTTTTCGCTACGCGTACCTTTTTTCCGTCTTCTTCCTTGTAACCAACTCGGGTTGGTTTGCCGGATTTAGGGTCGATAGGCATAACGTTTGATACATGAATCGGTGCCTCTTTGCTGAAGATTCCGCCTTGCGGATTCATTTGAGAAGGCTTAGCGTGTTTTTTCACGATATTAACGCCTTCTACGAGGACACGGCTCTGCTTAGGAAAAGCTGCCAGGATATTACCTGTTTTGCCTTTGTCCTTACCAGAGATGACCATTACTTTGTCACCCTTTTTCACATGCATCTGTGCGCACCTCCTTAAAGCCAATGTTTTATATTAAAGTACTTCTGGAGCTAATGAAACGATTTTCATGAAATTGTTGTCACGAAGTTCGCGGGCAACCGGTCCGAAGATACGAGTACCACGCGGGCTCTTGTCATCACGGATGATGACACATGCGTTTTCGTCGAAACGGATGTAAGATCCGTCTTTACGACGAAGACCGCTCTTTGTGCGAACAATAACAGCTTTTACAACATCACTCTTTTTAACAACGCCGCCTGGTGTTGCTTGTTTGACTGTGCAAACGATGATGTCTCCGATATTGGCAGTCTTGCGTCCGGAACCGCCTAGAACCTTAATGGTTAGCACTTCACGGGCACCTGAATTATCAGCAACTTTTAAACGTGTTTCCTGTTGGATCATGCGAGTAACCTCCCTTCGGAATCAACCTAAGTCCGAACGATTTAGATAATAACTGCTTTTTCTACTACTTCAATCAAACGGAAGCGTTTAGTGGCAGAAAGTGGGCGTGTTTCCATGATACGTACTACATCGCCGATTTTTGCTTCGTTTTGCTCATCATGCGCCTTGAACTTTTTAGAGTATTTCACGCGCTTGCCATACAGAGAGTGCTTTTTGTATGTTTCTACAAGAACTGTGACAGTTTTGTCCATCTTGTCTGAAACCACTCGTCCTGTATAAACCTTGCGTTGGTTGCGTTCACTCATTGTGAAAGGACCTCCTCTCAATTATCGATTGTTAATCCCGATCTCTCTTTCACGAATCACAGTTTTCATACGGGCGATCGCTTTCCGTACTTCACGGATGCGAGCTGTATTTTCAAGTTGTCCAGTCGCTAATTGAAAGCGCAGGTTGAAAAGTTCTTCTTTCAAAGACTTCACTTTTTGTTCAATTTCGGCAGTGGTAAGGTCACGAAGTTCATTAGCTTTCATTGGATTCACCACCAATTTCTTCACGTTTTACAAACTTACACTTCACTGGAAGTTTGTGTGCTGCAAGGCGTAATGCTTCACGGGCTACCTCTTCAGATACACCTGCGAGTTCAAACATTATTTTCCCTGGCTTTACGACTGCTACCCAGCCTTCAGGAGAACCTTTACCGGAACCCATCCGAACTTCTAGAGGCTTTTTAGTGTACGGCTTGTGTGGGAAAATTTTGATCCATACTTTACCGCCACGTTTCATATAACGAGTCATTGCAATACGGGCTGCTTCGATTTGGCGGTTTGTGATCCATGAAGCTTCAACAGCTTGCAAACCGTACTCACCAAATGCTACTTCAGTGCCGCCTTTGGCACGTCCGCGCATGTTTCCGCGATGTTCACGGCGATATTTAACGCGTTTTGGCAATAACATTTTATTTGCCTCCTTCCCCAGTTTTCTTCTTAGCAGGAAGGACTTCTCCACGATAGATCCATACTTTAACGCCTAGTTTGCCGTAAGTAGTATCGGCTTCAGCTGTTGCATAATCAATGTCGGCGCGAAGCGTATGAAGTGGAACTGTTCCTTCGCTGTAGTGTTCAGAACGAGCGATATCAGCACCGCCAAGACGGCCAGAAACCATTGTCTTGATTCCTTTAGCGCCTGCGCGCATTGCACGCTGGATAACTTGTTTCTGTGCACGACGGAAAGATACGCGGTTTTCAAGCTGGCGCGCAATGTTTTCCGCAACCAATTTAGCTTCGATATCCGCTTTTTTAATTTCAAGGATATTTATATGGACGCGTTTGCCAGTAAGTTGGTTAAGAGCTTTACGAAGTGCTTCGACTTCTGTTCCGCCTTTACCAATTACCATTCCTGGCTTCGCAGTGTGGACAGTTACATTCAAACGGTTTGCAGCACGCTCGATCTCAATCTTGGAAAGAGAAGCATCGCGCAAACGCTTTGTGATGTACTCACGGACTCTAAGGTCTTCGTGTAAAAGATCAGCATAGTCTTTGCCTGCGTACCACCTGGATTCCCAATCACGGATGATTCCGATACGCAAACCGACTGGATTTACTTTTTGACCCACTGATTATCCCTCCTTCTTTTCTGATAAAACGATTGTAATGTGGCTTGTGCGCTTGTTGATTGCACTAGCACGGCCCATTGCGCGAGGACGGAAACGCTTCAGTGTCGGTCCTTCATTTGCGTACGCTTGGGATACTACAAGGTTATTAACATCCATTTCGTAGTTGTGCTCTGCATTAGCAAGGGCAGATTTCAATACTTTTTCCACGATTGGTGAAGATGCTTTTGGGGTAAGTTTTAAAATAGCTACCGCTTCACCAACTTGCTTTCCTCGAATTAAATCTAGTACTAAACGAGCTTTACGAGGAGCAATACGAACTGTTCTAGCAACAGCTTTAGCTTGCATTAGGATGGCCTCCTCTCATTAACGTCTTGTTTTCTTATCGTCACTGGCATGGCCTTTGTACATACGAGTTGGAGCAAATTCTCCAAGCTTGTGGCCTACCATATCTTCAGTGATATATACAGGAACATGTTTGCGACCATCATAAACTGCTACAGTGTGGCCGATGAATTGCGGGAAGATCGTTGAACGGCGAGACCAAGTCTTAACAACTTGCTTGCCTTCAGTTTCATTTAACTTTTCGATCTTTTTAATTAAATGGTCATCCACAAAAGGTCCTTTTTTCAAACTGCGACCCATGATTGAACCTCCCTTCGTGATTGTCCTACGGTTCTTTTGAACCGTAGCTCAATCCCGTTATTTTTTACGACGGCGTACAATAAACTTGTCGGATTTGTTTTTCTTCTTGCGAGTCTTGTAGCCAAGGGTTGGTTTGCCCCAAGGAGACATTGGAGACTTGCGTCCGATTGGTGAACGGCCTTCCCCACCACCATGCGGGTGATCGTTCGGGTTCATAACGGATCCACGGACTGTTGGGCGCTTGCCTAACCAGCGAGAGCGTCCAGCTTTACCGATGTTGATCAGTTCGTGCTGCTCGTTTCCTACTTGACCGACAGTTGCGCGGCACTCAGAAAGAATCATGCGCACTTCACCAGAGTTCAAGCGGATAAGAACATATTTGCCTTCTTTACCAAGAACCTGTGCAGAAGTACCAGCGGAACGAACCAATTGTCCGCCTTTAGCTGGCTTAAGTTCGATATTGTGGATTACAGTGCCGACCGGGATGTTTACTAATGGAAGGGCATTACCCACTTTGATGTCGGCTGTTGGGCCTGACATGATTTCCATACCAACTTCCAGGTTTTTCGGTGCTAGGATGTAACGTTTTTCTCCGTCTACATAATTGATTAGTGCAATGTTTGCAGAGCGGTTTGGATCATACTCAATTGTGGCAACGCGTCCTGGAATGCCATCTTTGTTACGTTTAAAATCGATGATACGATATTGACGCTTATGGCCGCCACCTTGATGACGAACAGTTAACTTACCTTGGTTGTTACGGCCGCCTTTGCGCTTCAACGGAGCAAGCAAGGATTTTTCCGGCTTGTCAGTAGTGATTTCAGCGAAATCAGAAGCTGTCATGTTACGACGACCGTTAGAGGTAGGTTTGTACTTTTTAATCGCCATTTCTTTTCCCTCCTCTTCTGGTTATATGAATTATACTTCGAACAATTCGATTTCTTTGCTGTCTTTTGTAAGAGTGATAACGGCTTTGCGGCGTTTGTTAGTGTATCCGCCGAATTTGCCCATACGCTTGAATTTACCTTTGTAATTCATCACGTTCACTTTTTCAACATTCACGCCGAAGATTTCTTCAACAGCATGTTTTACTTGTGTCTTGTTCGCTCTGACATCAACTTCGAAAGTGTATTTCTTGTCAGCCATTTGTTCAGAGGAACGTTCAGTAATAACGGGGCGCTTAATGATATCGCGTGCATCCATTATGCAAGCACCTCCTCTACTTTTTCAACCGCTGCTTTAGTCATGATCAACTTGTCATGATTTAAAACATCAAGGACATTGATTCCATCTGCAGGAACAAATGTAATGCCAGGGATATTACGTGCTGACAGAGCAACGTTTTCCTCTGTGCCGGCAGTTACGATCAGTGCTTTTGTATCAACTGAAAGGCCTTTTAGTACATTTGCGAATTCCTTTGTTTTCGGAGTTTCGAATGCAAGGTTCTCAAGAACGATGATGTTTTCATCTAGCACTTTCGTAGAAAGCGCAGACTTGATAGCCAAACGGCGTACTTTCTTAGGCAATTTATAGCTATAGCTGCGTGGAGTTGGACCAAATACTGTACCGCCTCCGCGCCATTGTGGAGAACGAATAGAACCTTGACGCGCACGTCCAGTTCCTTTTTGGCGCCATGGCTTACGTCCACCGCCCGCTACTTCAGAACGAATTTTTGTTTTATGAGTGCCTTGTCGCAGTGATGCTCTTTGCATGATAACAGCGTCGAACAGCACATGGCTATTAGGCTCAATACCGAAGACAGAATCATTCAGTTCGATTTCTCCAACCTGTGATCCAGCCTGGTTGAATAATGCTACTTTTGGCATACCTTTTTCCTCCTTTCTCTAAACGTTATTACGCTTTAACCGCAGTTTTGATTTTAAGCAGGGCTTTTTTAGCGCCTGGAACGTTACCTTTGATTAAAAGCAGGTTGCGCTCAGCGTCAACTTTAACGATTTGCAGGTTTTGAACAGTGATCTGGTCTCCACCCATGCGTCCTGGCAATGCTTTGCCTTTGAATACACGGTTTGGAGCGACAGGGCCCATTGAACCTGGACGACGGTGATAACGTGATCCGTGTGCCATAGGTCCGCGGGATTGTCCGTGGCGCTTGATAGAGCCTTGGAAACCTTTACCCTTAGAGATACCTGTTACATCTACTACATCGCCTTCTGCGAAAATATCAACTTTGACTTCCTGACCAACTTCGTAACCCGCCAAGTCAACTCCGTTGAATTCACGAACGAAGCGCTTAGGAGCAGTGTTCGCCTTAGCGACATGGCCTTTTTCCGGTTTGTTGGAAAGTTTTTCACGCTTGTCATCAAAGCCAAGCTGAATCGCTTCATAGCCGTCAGTTTCATTGTTCTTCACTTGAAGGACAACGTTCGCTGCTGCTTCAACTACTGTTACCGGAATAAGATCGCCGTTCTCTGCAAACACTTGAGTCATACCAATCTTTCTTCCTAAGATTCCTTTGGTCATTAGTCACACCTCCTATATTCTCTCGTTTGTTTGATTTATTACATTAAAGTTTAATTTCAATATCTACACCTGATGGCAGGTCTAAACGCATCAATGAATCAACTGTTTGTGGAGTTGGGTTCACGATGTCGATCAAGCGCTTATGCGTACGCATCTCGAATTGCTCACGAGAATCTTTGTACTTATGCACCGCGCGCAGGATTGTGTAAATTGTCTTTTCAGTTGGAAGCGGGATTGGACCAGATACAGCCGCACCAGAACGCTTCGCTGTTTCAACAATCTTTTCTGCAGATTGATCAAGAATCCTGTGATCATATGCCTTCAAACGGATACGAATCTTTTGTTTTGCCATTATTTTCCCTCCTTTTCGCCTATTTTAAAATAGACATTCTCCGCGAAAATTTCCCACACACTCGCCATGGCAAAGCGGCCGGGTGTGTCAGCAACCTTCCGCATCATCGCAGTCAAAGACCAACATTGTCTATTATACAGAAAACATTAGGCAAGTGCAACACTTGATTGCAATCTTTTCCCGATGTTTCGCACACTTTTACTATTATAAGGGTAACACGCTATGTTTTCAAGTAGAGAGTTGCAATTACATTATTTGGGACAACGAAAAGCGAATGCGACCATTCAGACATATAGTCTTTTATACCTTCTTGTTTTTCAGGAGCAGGAATAGTTTCTTCTATATAAAGCAAATCCCTGGTACAACTCCTCAACGCTTGACGAGATAACTTCGTTTTCTCTTAAACATAAAAAAAATCAGCCGGATCGTCACCCGGCTGATTTCTTTATATTAAATTACTCTTGGATAGTCGCAACTACGCCAGCGCCTACAGTACGGCCGCCTTCACGAATAGAGAACTTAGTTCCTTCTTCGATAGCGATTGGAGCGATTAGTTCAACAGTCATTTCAATGTTGTCTCCAGGCATAACCATTTCTACGCCTTCAGGAAGGTTACAAATACCAGTTACATCAGTTGTACGGAAGTAGAACTGTGGACGGTAGTTTGTGAAGAATGGAGTGTGACGTCCACCTTCTTCTTTTGAAAGAACGTATACTTCAGCTCTGAACTTAGTGTGTGGCTTAACAGAACCTGGCTTTGCAAGTACTTGGCCACGTTGGATTTCTTCACGTGCTACACCACGAAGAAGAGCTCCGATGTTGTCACCAGCTTCAGCATAGTCAAGAAGCTTACGGAACATTTCTACACCAGTTACAGTAGTAGATTTTGGCTCTTCAGTCAAACCGATGATTTCGATAACGTCACCGACTTTAACCTGTCCGCGCTCTACACGACCAGTTGCAACTGTTCCACGGCCAGTGATTGAGAATACGTCCTCAACAGGCATCATGAATGGCTTGTCAGTGTCACGAGTTGGTGTTGGGATGTACTCGTCAACAGCAGTCATAAGCTCGATGATTTTTTCTTCCCATGCAGCGTCTCCTTCAAGAGCTTTAAGGGCAGAACCTTTGATAACAGGAATGTCATCGCCAGGGAATTCATATTCAGTAAGAAGGTCACGAACTTCCATTTCTACTAATTCAAGAAGTTCTTCGTCGTCTACCATGTCGCATTTGTTCATGAATACAACAAGGTAAGGTACGCCTACTTGACGAGAAAGAAGGATGTGCTCACGAGTTTGTGGCATTGGACCGTCAGCAGCAGATACTACTAGGATACCGCCGTCCATTTGCGCAGCACCAGTGATCATGTTTTTAACATAGTCAGCGTGTCCTGGGCAGTCAACGTGTGCATAGTGACGAGTTTCAGTTTCATACTCAACGTGTGCAGTAGAGATTGTGATTCCACGCTCGCGCTCTTCTGGAGCTGCGTCGATTTGATCGTATCCGCGGGCTTCAGCGCCACCAGCTTTTGCAAGAACAGTAGTGATTGCAGCTGTTAGAGTAGTTTTACCATGGTCAACGTGACCAATTGTACCGATGTTAACGTGGGGCTTGGAGCGGTCGAATTTAGCTTTTGCCATTATGAAATCCTCCTTCGAATTTTAAAGGTTAAGTATATAATGGGCTGGGGAACACTATAGCATCCCCCGGCTCCACGGCTTACAATAGTAGTTATACTTTATTAAAGGTGCAAAATCAATTATTCACCTTTATTTTTTTTGATGATTTCTTCAGAAATCGATTTAGGTACTTCTTCGTAGTGGTCGAAGTGCATTGAGAACACTCCACGGCCTTGCGTGCTAGAACGAAGCGATGTTGCATATCCGAACATTTCGGATAGTGGAACCATCGCACGAACTACCTGTGCATTTCCGCGTGCTTCCATACCTTCAACACGTCCACGACGGGAAGTGATTTGGCCCATGATGTCTCCAAGATACTCTTCAGGGATAACAACTTCTACCCTCATGACAGGCTCAAGGATAACCGGCTTACACTTGGAAGCGGCATTTTTAAGAGCCATTGATGCAGCAATCTTAAACGCCATCTCACTGGAGTCAACATCATGGTAAGAGCCGTCAAACAGCCTAGCTTTGATGTCAACCAATGGGTAACCGGCAAGGACACCACGGTCAAGCGAGTCTTCAAGACCTGCTTGTACTGCAGGAATGTATTCACGTGGAACAACACCACCGACGATGCCGTTCTCGAATTCAAATCCTTTACCTTCTTCGTTTGGAGAGAATTCAATCCAAACGTGTCCGTATTGTCCGCGACCACCGGATTGGCGTGCGAACTTGCCTTCTACTTGAGCAGAACCGCGGAAAGTTTCACGGTAGGCAACCTGAGGCGCACCTACGTTAGCTTCCACTTTAAACTCACGGCGCATACGGTCAACGATGATATCAAGGTGAAGCTCTCCCATTCCAGCGATGATAACTTGTCCAGTTTCCTGGTCAGTATGAGCACGGAATGTTGGATCTTCTTCTTGAAGCTTCTGAAGAGCAGTAGTCATCTTGTCCTGATCGGCTTTAGATTTTGGCTCTACAGAAAGCTGGATTACTGGTTCAGGGAATTGCATGGATTCCAGGATAACTGCTGATTTTTCATCACACAGTGTATCTCCAGTTGTTGTATCTTTCAAACCTACAGCTGCTGCGATGTCGCCTGCGAAAACCTTAGAAATTTCCTGGCGGCTGTTCGCGTGCATCTGAAGGATACGGCCGATACGCTCACGCTTTCCTTTTGTGGAGTTCTGGACATATGATCCGGACTCAAGTGTACCTGAGTAAACGCGGAAGAATGTCAGTTTACCAACATAAGGGTCTGTCATAACTTTGAATGCAAGCGCCGAGAATGGCTCTTCATCGTCAGCATGACGTTCGATTTCTTCTTCTGTATCCGCTGAATGACCTTGGATAGCAGGAACATCCAGAGGAGATGGAAGGTAGTCGATAACAGCATCTAGCATTAGCTGGACACCTTTATTTTTGAATGCTGATCCGCAAATAACCGGATAGAATTCTACATTGAGGGTACCTTTACGGATTCCTGCTTTAATCTCATCGATTGTAAGCTCTTCTCCACCAAGGTATTTTTCCATCAATTCTTCGTCAAGCTCCGCTACAGCTTCGATAAGCTTTTCGCGGTACTCTTCTGCAAGCTCTCTATGTTCTTCAGGAATTTCACGTACTTCGATGTCAGTTCCAAGGTCATTGCCGTAGAAAACTGCATTCATTTCAACAAGGTCAATGATTGCTTCGAAGTGATCTTCCGCTCCGATTGGAAGCTGGATTGGATGTGCATTCGCTTGAAGGCGTTCATGGATTGTCTTTACAGAATAAAGGAAGTCAGCGCCTAGTTTATCCATTTTGTTAACGAATACTACACGCGGTACTCCATAAGTAGTTGCCTGGCGCCAAACTGTTTCAGTTTGGGGCTCAACACCGGATTGTGCATCAAGAACAGCTACCGCTCCATCAAGTACCCGGAGTGAACGTTCAACTTCAACCGTGAAGTCTACGTGTCCCGGAGTATCAATGATGTTTACACGATGGTCATGCCACTGTGCTGTTGTCGCAGCAGAAGTAATCGTGATTCCACGTTCCTGCTCTTGCTCCATCCAGTCCATTTGAGAAGCGCCTTCGTGAGTTTCGCCGATTTTGTGAATACGGCCGGTGTAATAAAGGATACGCTCAGTTGTTGTTGTTTTACCAGCATCAATGTGAGCCATGATCCCAATATTACGAGTCTTATCCAAGGAGAACTCTCTTGCCATTGGGTATTTCTCCTTCCATGTTATGAGTGTTTTAAATTTAGAGTTGGATTACCAACGATAGTGAGCAAATGCTTTGTTCGCTTCTGCCATTTTGTGAGTGTCTTCGCGTTTTTTCACTGCTGCGCCAGTGCTGTTGGCTGCATCTAGAATTTCATTAGCAAGACGCTCTTCCATCGTTTTTTCACCACGGAGGCGGGCATAGTTTACGAGCCAGCGAAGACCAAGAGTTGTGCGGCGGTCAGGGCGCACCTCAACTGGTACCTGGTAGTTCGCACCACCCACACGGCGTGCTCTTACTTCTAAAACAGGCATGATATTCTTAAGCGCTTGATCAAACACTTCCATTGCATCTTTACCAGAACGCTCAGCAATGATATCAAATGCAGAATAAAGAATCTTTTGGGATTTCCCTCTCTTGCCATCGATCATCATTTTGTTGATTAGGCGTGTTACTAACTTTGATTTGTAAATAGGATCCGGCAATACGTCTCTTTTGGAAACTGGACCTTTACGTGGCATTCTATTTCCTCCTTTCAGAAAGGCTGTTTATTGGTTTAATCGTTTATTTCTTTGCTGCTTTAGGACGCTTTGTTCCGTACTTGGAACGACCTTGCATACGACCGTTTACACCAGCAGTATCAAGTGCTCCGCGAACGATATGGTAACGCACACCCGGTAAGTCTTTCACACGGCCTCCGCGAATAAGAACAACACTGTGCTCTTGAAGGTTGTGGCCGATACCCGGGATATAAGCAGTTACCTCGATTCCGTTTGTCAAACGAACACGAGCGTATTTACGTAGCGCTGAGTTCGGTTTCTTCGGAGTCATTGTACCAACACGAGTACATACACCGCGTTTTTGTGGAGATGATACGTTTGTTTGTGCTTTTTTGAAACTGTTGTAACCTTTATTAAGCGCAGGAGATTTTGACTTCTCCTCTTTAGAGCTACGAGGCTTGCGCACTAATTGGTTAATTGTAGGCATGATTTTTCCTCCCTTCATTTCTTTTGTAAGCCCACACATCCAGGTGGTTCATTTTTTGCCAAAAAACAAAGTTTCTGCAGGCGTACGCCCCGCAAAAACAGTTTTTACTTGAGTATGGCAACAGTGGCTGCCCCAACATTGATTCCGCAAGCTTTCCCGAGTTTTTCCATCGAATCCGCATAAGAGATTGCTGTGCCTGCCTCTTTGGCAGCCATCAACGCTCCAGCTACGATTCTCAGATCTGCATCGGAAGCTACTACCAGTTCGGCAACCTCACCGGTTTTTAAGGCTTTTACTGATTGTTTTGTTCCTATAATGTAGCGTTTCGCCTGCGTTACTTTTTCATAAGACATGAAGACATCCTCCAAAGTTTACAGGTAAATAGGAGCACCTTTGCAATATTAGCATTTTGCTAATTCATTGTCAATACATCATGCGAATTTATACTGATTCTTTTTTCAAAAAACACGGTACTTCCCCTAAAGGGAAAGTACCGGGATCTTTGCTGGAACACTGCTGCTCCGAAATCTATTCAACAGTTACGGTATCTTCTTCCTTGCCAGCGAGTACTGGCACAGCACGCCGGTAGCGCTGCATGCCTGTACCTGCTGGTACAAGTTTCCCGATGATAACATTTTCTTTCAGGCCGAGAAGTTCATCCCGTTTGCCTTTAATAGCGGCATCGGTAAGGACTCTCGTTGTTTCCTGGAAGGATGCTGCAGACAAGAATGAGTCTGTTTCAAGCGATGCCTTCGTAATACCGAGAAGGACCGGACGGCCAGTAGCAGGCGTCTTGCCTTCAAGCAGTGCTTTTCGGTTTGCGTCGGTAAATTGGTGGATTTCCAGCAGAGTGCCTGGAAGGACATCTGTTTCACCCGCATCATTTACCCTTACTTTCCGAAGCATCTGGCGAACCATTACCTCAACGTGCTTATCACCAATCTCAACGCCCTGCATACGGTAAACTTTTTGCACTTCACGAAGCAGGTATTCCTGGACTGAGTTGACATCTTTTACTTTCAGGAGTTCTTTTGGATCGATCGAACCCTCCGTCAACTCCTGGCCGCGTGCAATCTTGGTGTTGATTGCAACTTTAAGCCGCGCTGTATACGGAGCATTATAAGTCCTCGATTCAACATCGCCCTGTACGACAATTTCCTGCTGGCGGTCGCGTCCTTCATTGATTCCGACGACAACGCCGTCGATTTCGCTGATGACTGCCTGACCTTTTGGATTACGTGCTTCAAACAGCTCCTGGATACGCGGAAGACCTTGTGTAATATCGTCTCCTGCAACCCCACCGGTATGGAAGGTACGCATCGTCAGCTGTGTGCCCGGTTCTCCGATAGACTGGGCGGCAATGATGCCGACAGCTTCGCCGACTTCAACTTCCTGCCCTGTCGCGAGATTCCGGCCATAGCATTTTTTACAGACGCCGTGACGCGTATTACACGTAAAGGCGGAACGGATCCAAACTTCTTCAATACTGGTGTTTGCCACTTCTGTAGCAAGATCCTCTGTAATGAGTTCGTTCTCTGCGACCATGACTTTGTTTGTCTCAGGGTGCCTGATCGTTTTTCTTGCATAGCGTCCAACAAGACGCTCTTCAAGTGCTTCGATCACTTCAGTGCCATCTTTAAGCGAGCTGACCTTCAATCCTCTGTCAGTACCGCAGTCATCTTCTCGGACAATAACATCCTGTGCAACATCGACGAGGCGGCGTGTCAGGTAACCCGAGTCAGCAGTTTTCAGAGCTGTATCGGCTAGACCTTTACGTGCACCGTGAGTCGAAATAAAGTACTCGAGAACTGTCAGTCCCTCACGGAAACTTGATTTAATCGGCAATTCAATAATCCGTCCAGCCGGGTTGGCCATCAAGCCCCGCATACCAGCAAGTTGGGTGAAGTTAGATGCGTTACCACGGGCACCGGAGTCACTCATCATGAAGATCGGGTTCGTTTTATCAAGGGATTCCATCAGTTTTGCCTGGATGTTATCCTTCGCAGCACTCCAAATGGAGATTACGCGATCGTAACGCTCATCCTCAGTGATCAAACCACGTCTGAACTGTTTCATCACATTATCCACTTTTGTTTGCGCTTCATGGATGATTTCCTGCTTCTCAGGGAGAACGACGATGTCAGCAACACCGACAGTGATTCCCGCTCTTGAAGAGTAACGGAATCCTAGGTCCTTCATTCTGTCAAGCATTTTTGATGTTTCCGTAATTTTGAAGCGCTTGAACACTTCTGCAATGATATTTCCAAGAATCTTTTTCTTGAAAGGATCTACCGTAGACATTGACTTGATAGCTTCTTTGGCATCAGTGCCTTTATCAAGGAAATACTTCTCTGGTGTTTTCTCTTCAAGGTTTGTTTTCGTTGGCTCATTGATATACGGGAACGATGCAGGAAGAATTTCATTGAAAATCAGTTTTCCTACAGTTGTAACAAGCAGCTGGCTGGCTTGCAGTTCAGTAAAGGTCTGGTTGCCAAGCGAGCCTGCATGGATTGCTACCCTTGTATGAAGATGGACGAAACCATTTTGATAGGCAATCAAGGCTTCATTTGTATCCTTGAAGACCATTCCTTCGCCAATTGCACCTTCCCTCTCCATTGTCAGGTAGTAGTTTCCTAATACCATGTCCTGGGACGGGGTAACAACAGGTTTTCCATCCTTAGGGTTCAGGATGTTCTGCGCCGCTAGCATCAGAAGACGGGCCTCTGCCTGCGCTTCAGCTGAAAGCGGAACGTGGACAGCCATTTGGTCACCATCAAAGTCCGCATTATAAGCAGTACATACAAGCGGGTGAAGACGGATTGCGCGGCCTTCAACCAGCGTCGGCTCAAATGCCTGGATGCCAAGCCTGTGAAGAGTAGGGGCGCGGTTTAACAGTACTGGGTGCTCCTTGATGACTTCTTCAAGAACATCCCAAACTTCCGGTTGTACTCTTTCAATCTTGCGTTTGGCAGATTTAATATTATGGGCAAGTCCTTTTTGGACAAGTTCTTTCATGACAAATGGTTTGAATAGCTCCAAAGCCATTTCCTTCGGCAGGCCGCATTGATACATTTTCAGGTTTGGACCAACAACGATAACGGAACGGCCTGAATAGTCAACACGCTTTCCAAGAAGGTTTTGACGGAAACGCCCTTGTTTTCCTTTCAGCATGTGTGAAAGGGATTTGAGCGGACGATTTCCCGGCCCTGTAACCGGACGGCCACGGCGGCCATTGTCGATCAAAGCATCAACAGCTTCCTGCAGCATCCTCTTTTCGTTCTGGACGATAATGCTCGGAGCACCCAAATCAAGCAGGCGCTTCAAGCGGTTGTTCCGGTTGATTACCCTGCGGTAAAGGTCATTCAGGTCGGAGGTCGCAAAGCGTCCACCGTCCAGCTGGACCATCGGGCGAAGCTCCGGTGGAATAACCGGCAGCACATCTAAGATCATCCATGATGGCTCATTTCCGGAATTACGGAAAGCTTCAAGCACCTCAAGGCGCTTAATGGCCCTTGTACGGCGCTGACCCTGAGCTGTCTTCAGTTCTTCCTTCAGGAATTCAACTTCCTTGTCGAGATCAATGTCGGACAGAAGCTTCTTGATCGCTTCAGCACCCATTGCCGCTTGGAACTTATTCCCGTATTTGTCCCGATATGCACGATATTCCTTTTCGGAAAGCAGCTGTTTTTTCTCCAGCGCTGTGTCCCCGGTTTCCGTTACTACGTATGATGCAAAATAAATGACTTCCTCGAGCGCTCTTGGCGACATGTCCAGCACAAGGCCCATACGGGAAGGAATCCCCTTGAAATACCATATGTGTGAAACAGGAGCCGCTAGCTCAATATGACCCATGCGTTCGCGTCGGACCTTCGCGCGGGTAACTTCGACGCCGCATCGGTCACAGACAACACCTTTGTAACGCACTCTTTTATATTTTCCGCAGTGGCATTCCCAGTCCTTGGTTGGACCGAAAATCCGTTCACAGAACAAACCGTCTTTTTCAGGCTTCAATGTACGGTAGTTGATTGTTTCTGGCTTCTTCACTTCTCCGAAAGACCATGAACGGATCTTATCCGGCGAAGCAAGGCCGATTTTCATGTACTCAAAATTATTGACATCCAGCAAGGGGCCTACCTCCCTTTAATCTCGGGCTTGGACGGGCGGCCAGCTGTTTTCCGCTGGCTCCGCCTATCCTATTTAAATGCATCTATTCTTTGGATCCCACTTTTTCCGAGTCGAAATCCTCTTGTTCCGGAGCAATTGTCAATGTTTCGGCATGCTGCAGTTCTTCTTCTTCATCAAAATCGCGCATTTCGATCTCTTTTTCGTCGCCTGAAAGGATTTTCACATCCATACCAAGGCTTTGAAGTTCTTTCATCAATACTTTGAATGATTCAGGAACACCTGGCTCAGGGACGTTTTCACCCTTGACGATTGCTTCATATGTCTTAACCCGTCCTACAACATCATCCGATTTGACAGTCAGGATTTCCTGAAGTGTATAGGCTGCTCCATATGCTTCAAGCGCCCAAACCTCCATTTCCCCGAAACGCTGTCCGCCGAACTGAGCTTTACCGCCTAGCGGTTGCTGTGTTACAAGCGAGTATGGACCAGTTGAACGTGCATGGAGTTTATCATCAACCATGTGTGCCAGTTTGATCATATACATGATTCCTACGGAAACACGGTTGTCAAATGCATCGCCGGTGCGGCCGTCATAAAGGACAGTTTTCGCATCGCGGGCCATGCCGGCTTCCTCAATAGTTGCCCAGACATCTTCCTCACGCGCACCGTCAAATACTGGTGACGCAACATGGATGCCAAGGTAACGCGCTGCCATTCCAAGGTGAAGCTCAAGCACCTGCCCGATATTCATCCGGGATGGAACGCCCAGAGGATTAAGCATGATATCTACCGGAGTGCCGTCTGGAAGATATGGCATATCCTCCTCTGGCAGGATGCGGGAGATAACCCCTTTATTACCATGGCGACCGGCCATTTTATCTCCTTCAGAGATCTTACGTTTCTGAACAATATATACGCGGACAAGCTGATTTACGCCTGGTGGCAGTTCATCGCCGTCTTCACGGTTAAATACTTTGACATCAAGGATGATGCCTCCGCCGCCATGAGGTACACGCAATGAAGTATCGCGGACTTCACGAGCCTTTTCGCCAAAAATGGCATGCAGCAGGCGTTCTTCGGCTGTCAGCTCCGTTACCCCTTTAGGTGTAACTTTTCCGACAAGAAGGTCACCGTCTTTTACTTCGGCACCAACCCTGATAATTCCGCGCTCATCAAGATTACGGAGCGCATCTTCCCCCACATTCGGGATATCGCGGGTAATTTCTTCAGGTCCAAGCTTCGTATCGCGGGACTCGGATTCATATTCTTCGATATGGATGGAAGTATAGACATCATCTTTAACAAGACGTTCGCTCATGATGATGGCATCCTCATAGTTGTAGCCATCCCAGTTAAGGAAAGCAACCATGACGTTACGGCCAAGAGCTAGTTCTCCTTTTTCCATCGATGGACCGTCTGCAAGGATTTCACCTTTTACAACCCGGTTACCTACGCTTACGATTGGGCGCTGGTTGTAGCATGTGCCTTGATTGGAACGAATGAATTTTAGCATCCTGTACTTGTCAAGGTCACCACGAACTTCCTGACCATCAACCATATTCATGCGTCGGACCCAAACTTCACGTGCTTCTACATGCTCGACGACACCTTCATGCTTGCAGATGACTGCAGCACCGGAGTCCTTCGCACTTACGTGTTCCATTCCCGTTCCGACTCTTGGCGCTTCAGGCTGCATCAATGGAACAGCCTGACGCTGCATGTTCGCACCCATGAGGGCACGGTTGGAGTCATCGTTTTCAAGGAAAGGAATACATGCAGTTGCAGCTGATACAACCTGTTTAGGAGAAACGTCCATGTAGTCAACACGGTCATTCGGAACGACAATGTTTTCTCCGCGGAAACGGGCAACCACTTCATCCTCCATGAATGTACCATCTTCTGACAACTGGGCATTCGCCTGTGCCACAACATAGTTATCCTCTTCATCGGCAGTAAGGTAATCAAAATGTTCGGTTACCTTGCCTGTTTCAGGATCAACCCTGCGGTATGGAGTTTCAATGAACCCGAACCGGTTTACTTTCGCAAACGATGACAGGGAGTTGATCAGACCGATGTTCGGTCCCTCAGGCGTTTCGATTGGACACATACGCCCGTAGTGGGAGTAGTGAACGTCACGCACTTCAAACCCTGCGCGCTCACGTGTCAAACCACCAGGTCCCAATGCAGATAAACGGCGTTTGTGCGTCAATTCTGCTAGCGGGTTTGTCTGGTCCATGAATTGCGAAAGCTGCGAGCTTCCAAAGAATTCTTTAATGGAAGCAATAACAGGCCTGATGTTGATCAGCTGCTGTGGAGTAATTGTATTTGTGTCCTGAATGGACATTCTTTCTCGGACAACCCTTTCCATCCTGGACAAACCAATACGGAATTGGTTTTGGAGAAGTTCCCCAACAGAACGCAGACGCCTGTTTCCAAGGTGGTCGATATCATCGGTATTTCCCACTCCGTGAAGAAGGTTGAAGAAATAGCTGATTGAAGCAATGATATCCGCAGGTGTAATATTTTTCACAGGTTCAGGCACGTAGGCATTCCCTGTTACGTTAATGATTTTTTCATCTTCATCATTCGGCGCATAAATCTTGATGGTTTGAAGAGCAATATCCTCTTCTACCACTCCGCCTACAGGACGGCTGGTTTGGAAACCAACGTTGTTTTCAAGGCTTGGCAGGATTCTGTCAAGTGTCCTGCGGTCAAGAGTGACGCCTTTTTCCGCAATGATTTCACCTGTTTCAGGATCAGCCAGTGTTTCGGCAAGCTTTTGGCCGAACAAACGATTCTTTATATGAAGCTTTTTATTAATTTTATAGCGTCCTACACTCGCTAAATCATAGCGCTTTGGATCGAAGAACCTTGATACAAGGAGGCTCTTTGCATTATCTACAGTAGGAGGTTCACCTGGGCGCAGACGTTCATAGATTTCAAGAAGCGCTTTTTCAGTGCTTTCTGTATTGTCCTTCTCAAGCGTATTGCGGATGTACTCATTGTCACCCACTAGTTCAATAATCTCTTGGTCTGAACCAAACCCAAGAGCACGCAAAAGAACCGTAACAGGGAGTTTCCTCGTACGATCGATCCTGACATATACAACATCCTTGGCATCTGTTTCATACTCGAGCCAGGCACCGCGGTTAGGAATTACGGTTGCAGAAAAGCCTTTTCTGCCGTTTTTATCCATCTTTCCGCTGTAATACACGCTTGGAGAGCGTACCAGCTGAGATACGATAACCCGTTCGGCACCATTAATGACAAACGTGCCCGTTTCTGTCATAAGCGGGAAGTCGCCCATAAAGACATCCTGGTCCTTGACCTCGCCTGTCTCCTTATTAACAAGACGCACCTTCACCCTCAGTGGAGCAGAATAGGTAACATCTCTTTCCTTCGATTCTTCAACTGGATATTTTGGTTCGCCAAGACTATAATCGATAAACTCGAGTGACAGATTGCCAGTAAAGTCTTCAATCGGGGATATATCCTGGAACATTTCCCTAAGCCCCTCATCGAGGAACCATTGATAGGAAGATGTTTGGATTTCGATTAAATTCGGCAATTCCAAAACTTCACTGATACGAGCGTAACTTCTGCGTTGGCGGTGTCGTCCATACTGAACTAGTTGACCTGTCAACTGATTCACCCCTCAAATCAAGCGTTTATTATTCCTGTAGTGCTGCCTCGCAAATCGCAAGGCTACCTTTCATTAGACAAAAAGAAAAAGGGTTTTCACTGTCAAAAACCACAATTCCTTTAACGAACAATTATTTTATTAGCTTTCCCATTTTAGCTAAAATTATACTTTAACAGTTGATTTTAGCAAAGCAAAGAAAACTAATCTTTTGGCATTTTATAATACTAACATAGCGAAATTATTACGTCAACTTTTTCGCTAAGATAATATAGTAGCCTTTCTTCTTTTCCGCCACTTCTACAGACCCAAAGAATTCTTCAAGTTTCTCGATAGCGGACGGAGCTCCCTGTTTTTTCTGGATAACGACCCATAGTTCTCCGCCATCAGCCAGTTTCCCGAAGCTTTGCTCAAAAATGTCATGGACGATTTTCTTACCTGCGCGGATCGGGGGATTGGTGACGATTGCCCGAAAGCCATTTTCGCTCACGCCAAGCAGGCGGTCGCTGGCATAGATTTTGACATTATCTATTTTATTCAGCCGGGCATTTTCACGAGAAAGGCCAAGCGCCCTTTCGTTCACATCAACCATATGGACAGTGGCATCACCGAAGGATTTAGCCAAGGAAAGCCCGATTGGGCCATACCCGCAACCGACATCAAGAATCTTGCCGTTTTCGGCTTCCATCCTAAATGTCTCAATAAGGAGGCGGGAGCCAAAATCGACTTCTTTTTTTGAAAAAACACCGCTGTCTGTTTTAAATCGAAAATCGCTGCCTCTTAACCGAAAATCCCAATATACCGGATTGCTTTCCGTCCCGGGGTTTTTGGAATAATAATGGTCTGACAAAACTTCCACCTCCTCATTTGGTCTTAAGGGTTCATTGCGGTTCTTCCGGAAAGTCCCGCCTGGCGGCAACATTCGCGGTAGTTAAAAAAAGCCCGCTTATACAGCGAGCTTTTTTCAGGTTTATTACTTAACTTCGACGTTTGCTCCAACTTCTTCAAGCTTGCCTTTGATTTCTTCAGCGTCTTCTTTAGATACGCCTTCTTTAACTGCTTTTGGAGTGTTGTCAACAAGTTCTTTTGCTTCCTTAAGTCCAAGGCCTGTGATTTCACGTACAACCTTGATAACTTTGATTTTTTGGTCGCCAGCGCTTCCAAGGATTACATCAAATTCAGTTTGCTCTTCAACTGCAGCTCCGCCAGCAGCTCCGCCCATCATTGCAACTGGTGCAGCAGCTGTTACGCCGAATTCTTCTTCGATTGCTTTTACAAGGTCATTCAGTTCTAAAACAGTCATGGATTTAACTGCTTCAATGATTTGTTCTTTAGTCATTGTTATTTCCTCCTAAGAGTTTATTGGTTTTTTTATTGGTTAAACGCAGATTAGCTTACGCGCCTTGTTCTTCTTTTTGATCTGCAACAGCTTTTGCAGCAAGAGCAAGATTGCGGATTGGAGCTTGAAGCACGCTGAGTAGCATAGACAGCAAGCCTTCGCGTGATGGAAGGTCAGCAAGAGCCTTAACTTCCTCAACAGTCGCAAGGTTTCCTTCGATAACACCCGCTTTGATTTCAAGCGCTTCATTTTTCTTCGCGAAATCATTAAGGATTTTCGCAGGAGCAACAACATCTTCTGTACTGAATGCAATTGCGTTAGGGCCTGTCAACGCTTCGTTCAGGCCTGCAAGCTCAGCAGATTCAGCAGCACGACGAGTCATAGAGTTTTTATAAACTTTGAATTCCACGCCAGCTTCACGAAGCTGTTTACGAAGTTCAGTCAATTCTCCAACAGTCAAACCACGGTAGTCAACAACGATCGTTGATTTGCTCGCTTTGAACTTTTCGGAGATTTCTTCAACTAATTGTTTTTTTGTTTCTAGTACGCTGCTCATTTTTACACCTCCTGTAGAATTGTATCCATTCATACCAGGCAAATAAAAACCTCCATGTCCTAAGCAGACATGGAGGGAGTATACAATAAGTGATCCGAAGGGATCTATCGTATGACCTCGGCAGGTGAATTAAGCCTTACGGCACCTGCTGTCTGCGGTACAAATGTTTAGTTTATATTCACAACAAGATACATTATATAAAATGCATCTTTAATTGTCAATTGGTATTATTTTACTGAAGCAGTAGAAGGATCTACTTTCACGCCAGGTCCCATTGTAGTGGAAACTGTAACGTTTTTCATGTAGGTTCCTTTTGCAGCTGAAGGCTTAACCTTCATCATTGTTTCGAAAATAGTGTTGAAGTTTTCGATTAGCTTGTCATCTTCGAATGAAACTTTACCGATTGGAACGTGAATGTTCCCAGCTTTGTCAACGCGGTATTCTACTTTACCAGCTTTGATCTCGTTAACGGCTTTTGTTACATCGAAAGTAACTGTACCAGTTTTAGGGTTTGGCATTAAGCCTTTAGGTCCCAATGTACGTCCAAGCTTACCAACTTCACCCATCATGTCAGGAGTCGCAACGATTACATCAAATTCGAACCAGCCTTGGCTGATCTTAGTGATGTACTCGGAATCTCCTACATAATCAGCGCCAGCAGCTTCTGCTTCTTTCGCTTTTTCACCCTTCGCGAATACAAGTACGCGCTGAGTTTTACCAGTTCCGTTTGGAAGCACAACTGCTCCGCGGATTTGCTGGTCAGCTTTCTTAGGGTCAACGCCCAAACGGAATGCTGCTTCTACTGTTGCATCGAATTTAACGACGCTTGTTTTTTTCGCAAGTTCAACCGCTTCAGTAACAGAATACGCTTTTGTGCGGTCAACTAGCTTTGCGGCTTCTACATACTTTTTGCCTTTTTTAGCCATTGTTTTTTCCTCCTAGATTGTGGTTTTAGCGGAATAACCTAACCTCCCACTTAGAAAAGCGCAGGCGCCTTCCATCAGCATAGAAGAAAGGTTGCGAGTAAGATATTTCAACCCCGCAACCCCCATCTTGCCATTTGAGCCGAAACATGGATTAATCTTCGATGACGATACCCATGCTGCGCGCAGTACCTTCAACCATAAGCATTGCTGCTTCAACGCTAGCTGCGTTAAGGTCAGGCATCTTTTGTTCAGCAATCTCGCGTACTTTATCACGCTTAACTGTTGCTACTTTATTACGGTTTGGTTCACCAGAACCAGACTGGATTCCAGCTGCTACTTTCAAAAGAACGGCAGCAGGAGGAGTTTTCGTAATAAATGTAAAGGAACGGTCTTCAAATACCGTAATTTCAACAGGAATGATCAAACCAGCTTGATCAGCTGTACGAGCATTGAACTCCTTGCAGAATCCCATGATGTTAACACCAGCTTGACCCAATGCAGGACCTACCGGCGGCGCTGGGTTTGCTTTCCCTGCAGGGATTTGAAGCTTAACCATCTTAATTACTTTTTTAGCCACGAGACACACCTCCTTAAAGTCCGTGATGTGGTAATAGGGGATTTTCCCCTCCCACTCATAACTGTCCCTATGAATCATAAAGACGAATTGATCTATGTCAGTCTCGTTTTGCGAGACATACTGACCTATGAAATGTTACCACTTTTTAAAAATGAATTCAAGTTATTTCAAGCTATAATTTTTTAATCTGGGAAAATTCCAGCTCAACCGGGGTATCGCGCCCGAACATATTCACGAGCACTTTAAGTTTCCCTTTGTCCTTATCAATCTCTTCAATCGAGCCCGAAAAGTTATTGAAAGGTCCTTCACATACTTCTACTGTTTCGCCCACTTCAAAGTCAACGTCGATCCGATTCTCTACTACACCCATCCGTTTCAGGATGACTGCCACTTCTTCCGGCAGCAGTGCGGTTGGTTTGGATCCCGATCCGGCTGAACCTACAAATCCTGTCACTCCAGGAGTGTTTCGCACAACGTACCATGAATCGTCGGTCATAACCAACTCTACCAACACATAGCCAGGGAATGTCTTACGTTTAACAACTTTCTTTTTGCCATTCTTGAAATCTGTCTCTTCATCCTCAGGCACGATCACCCGAAAAATCTTATCTTGCATCCCCATTGTTTCCACGCGCTTTTCAAGGTTCGTTTTCACCTTGTTTTCATAGCCCGAATACGTATGAACAACATACCAATTCTTTTCCATTAAAGAGGACTGTATCGTCCTTCCCTCCTCATATCCTATTCTCCGCAAAAAAAGCCGCGCGAGTCTAGTTCATAGCAGCAAGGCTGCAAGGCATGTGTTTCCATCCCTTTTCACCCAGTTTTAAAACAAATGAAAAAACCCGTTGAACGGGCTTTGTAAACATATCCTGCGTTATTTTCCATTATACCATGAGACTGCTGTGGTTATTCAAGAATTAATCGAATCAATTCAGAAATACCTAAGTCAACGCCAGCAAAAAACAAAGCCATTAGAACGACAGTGGACAAAACCGTGATGGTGTACCGCACCAGTTCCGGGCGTTTTGGCCAGCTGACTTTTCTCATTTCACGCGAAATATCGCCAAAAAACTTCGTGACGCTCATCTTGTAACCTCCAACTTATGCAAATACAAACAGAGACGATTCTATCAATATCTATTTTGTTTCCCGGTGGATTGTATGAGCGCTGCATTTACCGCAGTACTTTTTCAATTCCAAGCGTTCTTGCTGGTCTTTGCTGCTCATTGTTGAGTAGTTGCGTGACCCGCAATCCGCGCATGCCAATGTGACTTTTTTCCTCATTTTGCACCTGCTGTTTCTGTCATATGTCTCTAAAAAATGTATCATGGCTAAAATTCTGTGTCAATAAGGCTTAATCAGAATAAAAAACTGTTTTACGGCTGCTTCTCTTGTATTCGTTACATTGAGAGCTCTCTGACTTCCAAATATCTTTCAAGCTTTCTCTTAACCCGCTGAAGTGCATTATCAATAGATTTCACATGCCTGTTCAGCTCTTCGGAAATTTCCTGGTAGGATTGTCCGTCCAAATAAAGAGAGAGAACCTTCCTTTCAAGATCGCTCAGCAGCTCAGCCATCTTTATTTCTATCTGGTCAAATTCTTCCTGGTTAATAATCAGTTCCTCCGGATCCATCACCTTTGCTCCGGAAAGAACATCCATGAGTGTCCGGTCCGATTCCTCATCATAAATCGGCTTGTCGAGCGAAACATAGGAATTGAGCGGGATGTGCTTCTGCCTTGTTGCTGTTTTAATAGCGGTAATGATCTGCCTGGTAATACACAGCTCGGCAAATGCTTTAAAGGAAGTTAGCTTATCCTCCTTAAAGTCGCGGATCGCCTTATAAAGGCCGATCATCCCTTCCTGGACAATATCCTCTTTATCGGCACCAATCAAAAAATAGGATCTGGCTTTAGCACGCACAAAATTTCGGTACTTGTGGATCAAATAATCGAGGGCTTCGCTTTCTCCCCGATGGACTGCTTCTACAATCTCTTCATCTTCAAGCTCGATATATTTTACAGCTTGTTTCACTTTGAAATCTGCACTCACAGTGATCCCCCCGCCCGGACTTCCATAGATAGAAATATTATACAGCAGGTTTTTTTTTAGCGTCAACCAGTTATTTGTCTCCTCTGCGCCATTTTTCAAAAATTTCTGCTATCTCATTTGTAAGCGGAATCTTGCTGGCTGGCCTTTTTTCCTGGATTCCCTTCACTTTTTTCTCAATCTTCTTTTCTATCATATTTATTTCTGTCAGAAGCTCCCGCGCTGATTTACGGAGGGCACCCTGACCAAAAATAGCCCATTGCTCCGTAAAATCGGAAGTAGCCACATGGATTTGGGTGCGCCTGTTATTCAGCTTGATTGCAAGCTTTTCAATCCGCTCATCAGCCGTTTCATTTTCTTTCGTAAAAATGACTTCCACCTTGTAATTCCGGAATTTTTTTTCTGTACCCTGGACATAGTGTGCATCAAAGACGACGATGACCCGGTAGCCGGTGTAAGCCTGATACTCGGCCATCTTCTCGACCAGCAGGTCCCTGGCCGCTGAAAGTTCTTTGCTCTTAAGCTGGGTCAGCTCGGGCCAGGCACCAATGATGTTATAGCCGTCAACAAGCAGGATATCCATGCCTATTCCCCTAGCGGGTGGCGTTTCCTGTATACTTCGTACATAAGAAGCGATGCGGCTACAGAAGCGTTCAGTGAAGTTACCTTCCCGGCCATCGGAAGGCTGATCAGGAAATCGCATTTTTCACGGATGAGCCTGCCCATCCCTTTTCCTTCACTGCCGATGACAAGCGCAAGCGGCATGTCCGCGTCCATGGCTCGGTAATCCTGCTTCCCGGAGGCATCCGTCCCAGAGATCCAAACCCCTCTATCCTTGAGTTCATCCATTGTCTGAGCAAGGTTGGTTACCCGTACAACAGGAATATACTCAATCGCTCCAGTCGATGACTTGGCAACAGTTGCCGTCAGGCCGACTGCGCGCCGCTTGGGAATAATGATTCCATGCGCTCCCGCCGCATCCGCGGTCCTCATGATTGACCCAAGATTATGAGGGTCCTCAATTTCGTCCAGGATTAAGAAAAACGGCGCTTCATTCCGCTCCTCAGCAACCTTGAACAAATCGTCAAGCTCCGCATATTCATAGGCAGCAACCTGGGCGATCACACCCTGATGGTTCTCTCCAAAAAGCTGATCAAGCTTCTTTCTAGGAACAATTTGAACGATGACATTGGCTTCCTTTGCAAGGGTTACGACTTTCATCATCGGCCCCCGCTGTGATCCTTCTCCAATTAAAATTTTATTGATATCCCGGCCTGATCTCAGTGCTTCAAGGACTGGATTTTTCCCGGCAATATATTCTTCGCTCATCATATTCTCCTCCTTTCTATCTTCAAACCTTACAGCCTGTCCCAAAAACAGTTTGGGTTTTTTCCAAATCTAAGGCTGTTCTGCCAATTCAAGCGCTTTACTCATTAGTTCCTCAAGCCGGCTCGTTGAATTCCCCAAGTATAAAAAACCGATTAATGCTTCAAATGCCGTACTGTAACGGTATGTTTGGACGTCCGTATTCTTGGGGACAGTCCCTGACTTTGCATTTCTGCCTCGCCTTACCACCGCTTTTTCTTCCTCTGACAGCATTTCCTGGTTCATCATCTTGTGAAGTACCCTCGCCTGTGCTTTTGCCGACACATATTTTGTCGCTTCTCTATGAAGTTTATTCGGCCTGACCTTCCCGCTTTGAAGCAGGTAATGCCGTACGTACTGCTCAAATACGGCATCACCCATGTAAGCAAGGGCTAGGCTGTTCAATTGTTTTTCATCAACCTTTGCACTGTTTTGAAGCATGCTTTATCCCCTTTTCCATCTCGTGCCTTGTGCTGTATCTTCGAGAATAATGTTCATGCTTTTCAGCTTGTCGCGAATTTCATCGGATAGCGCAAAATTGCGGTCTTTGCGCGCCCGGATGCGCTGCTCGATCAGCTCTTCCACTTCTTCATCAAGCAAGTCTTCCCCACCTGTTGTCAGACCGAGAACGTTGAACAGCTCCTCGAATTGGGAAGCAAACATCTTAATTACTTTTTCTGAAGTATTTTTCTCAAGGAGATACAGGTTAGCAAGCTTAGAGAGCTCAAACAGGACGGAAACTGCATTTGCTGTATTGAAGTCATCATCCATCGCTTCAATGAACTGGCGCTTTAGCTCACTGATCTTTTCAATCCATTCCGTGTCGTTATCAGCCAGGTTGGCGCTGGCTCCCAGGCGGTGATTCAAGTTTTGGTATGAGGTCATCAGGCGCTCAAACGCCGCCTTCGTGTTCTCCAGCAGCTCTTCGTTATAGTTGATCGGATTCCGGTAATGGACCGACAGCATGAAGAATCTGAGAACCTGCGGGTCATGCTTTTTGATGATGTCATGGACCAGGACAAAATTCCCAAGTGATTTTGACATCTTTTCATTGTCGATATTAATATAGCCATTATGCATCCAGTAGCGGGCAAAAGTTTTACCTGTCAGGGCCTCAGACTGGGCAATTTCGTTTTCATGATGCGGAAACGCCAAGTCCTGGCCTCCCGCATGGATATCAATCGTATCGCCAAGATACTCGCGGGCCATCGCAGAGCATTCAATGTGCCAGCCTGGTCGGCCTTTTCCCCAAGGGCTTTCCCATGAGATTTCCCCTTCTTTCGCAGCCTTCCATAAAGCGAAATCCATGGCGTCCTTCTTTTTCTCCCCAACCTGGATGCGGGCTCCAATCTTCAATTCATCAATCGATTGATGAGACAATTTTCCGTACTCGCCGAACTCCCTCGTACGATAGTAAACGTCTCCACCGGACTCATAAGCAAAACCTTTTTCGATGAGTGAACTGATAAACTCGATAATAAGGTCCATTGTTTCGGTCACGCGGGGATGGGCGTCAGCTTTTTTGCAGCCTAAAGCAGAAACATCTTCGAAATAGGCATTGATGAAGCGTTCGGCAATGGCAGGTACTTCTTCGCCCAGTTCCTTTGCAGCGCGGATGAGTTTGTCATCCACATCGGTGAAGTTGGAAATAAAGCGGACATCATAGCCGCGGAATTCCAGGTAGCGCCTTACCGTATCGAAAACAATCGCCGGGCGCGCATTCCCTATGTGAATGTAATTGTAAACGGTCGGTCCGCATACATACATCTTTACTTTTCCTTCTTCAAGAGGAATAAACTCTTCTTTTTGCCTGGTAAGTGTATTGTAAATTCGAATCGTCATGAGATCGGGCTCCTTTCGCTTTTCAGTTCTGCAAGTTCTTTTTTCAGTTCGTCAAGCTCCGTTTCAATATCCCTGCAACGATCTGAAACTGGATCGGGAAGATCTGAATGGTTAAGATCTTTGTTGATTTTCACTCCGTTCTGGATGACGACCCTTCCCGGTACTCCAACTACGGTTGAATTCGGCGGGACATCCTTCAATACAACAGAGCCTGCCCCGACCTTTGAGGACTCGCCGATCGTAATGGAGCCAAGGACTTTGGCGCCTGTGGCAATCAATGCGTTGTCTTTTACGGTTGGATGGCGCTTTCCTTTTTCTTTGCCTGTTCCTCCAAGCGTCACTCCCTGGTAGACAGTCACATTATTTCCGATTTCACACGTCTCCCCAATAACAACACCCATGCCATGGTCGATGAAAAACCGTCGGCCAATTGTCGCGCCAGGATGGATTTCAATTCCTGTAAAGAATCTGCTTGCCTGGGAGACTACACGTGCAAGAAAATACAATTTCCGCTTGTATAAGCCATGCGCAAGCCGGTGGGACCAGATGGCATGCAGTCCTGAATAGGTTAAAATGACTTCAAGGTAACTGCGAGCCGCCGGATCCTGTTCAAATATCACATCAATATCTTCTTTCAACATTTTAAACATTCTCAGCCCTCCCTTATTCATTCCTTCCGGCAAAGTCGCCCAAAAACGAAAAAAAGCGCCCCTGTCAATATATGACAGAGACGCATATAATGCGCGGTTCCACTCTGTTTGGGCTGCAATAAGCGGCTGCCCCAACTCAGCCTGGTAACGGGAGGTCCCGCCCCGCAATACTAAGGAATAATCCCGTTCATACAGAGGCTCCGAGGCGCATTTCAAAAAATGAGGGGCCTGAACCACTTTCAGCCGGTGATGGTTCTCTCTGAACAAGCATCATTTTCCTACTTCTCCTCTTCAACACTTTCCTAAAATTGAATTACTCTTACTATATTACATTTTCTTGTTTATGTTAACTGTAATGTCTTAAAAAATTTGTCAGCCGAGCAAGTTTGTGACTCTCTGTTTCACTTTTTCCCTGCCAAGGAGCTCAATGGCAAGCATAAGGTCCGGCCCGTGTGTTTGACCGGTTACTGCTGCCCTGATTGGCATGAACAGCTTCTGCCCCTTGTGCCCTGTTCCTTTTTGGACAGCCTTAACAGCCGCTTTAATCTTGTCTGCTGTGAATTCAGGAAGCTCCTCGATTTCGGCAAGGAATGCTTTCAGCACTTCCGGAACCTGTTCGCCGGACAATACGTCTTTAGCATCTCCCTCGTAGTCTACCTCATCGGTGAAGAATATATCCGAGAGTTTTACGATTTCTGCTCCAAAGCTCATTTTTTCATGGAACAGGGAAATTAGGCTGCGTACCCAGCGGTCTTCTTCTTCCGTACGGTTTTCAGCGATTTTGCCAGCTTTCAGAAGATGTGGGATTGCAAGCTCGGCCACTCTGTCGAGATCAGCCTTTTTCATATACTGGTTATTCATCCACTCAAGCTTCTGACGGTCAAATAGTGCAGGCGACTTTGACAGCCTTGCAGAATCAAAGATTTCAATGAATTCCTCTTTCGAGAAAATTTCTTCTTCCCCGGCAGGCGACCAGCCGAGCAGTCCGATAAAGTTAAACAAAGCTTCAGGCAAATACCCAAGTTCTTCGTATTGTTCAATGAACTGGATGATGGATTCATCCCGCTTGCTCAGCTTTTTCCTGTTTTCATTGACAATCAGCGTCATATGGCCGAACACTGGTCTGTCCCAGCCAAACGCATCATAGATCAACAGCTGTTTTGGCGTATTGGAAATATGGTCATCTCCGCGCAGGACATGCGAAATCTCCATAAGATGGTCATCGAGCACCACGGCATAATTGTACGTTGGCGTTCCGTCTTTTTTCACGATAACGAAATCGCCAAAGCCTTCGGACTCAAAAGATACTTGGCCTTTGACCATATCGTCAAACTCCAGCACTAATCCTTCCTGCACTTTAAAACGGAGGCTTGGCTGGCGTCCTTCCTGTTCAAACCGCTTCCTGTCTTCTTCTGAAAGATGGCGGCACCGGCCCGAATATTTAGGAGTCTCATTGCGGGCCAACTGTTCTTCGCGCTCTGCCTCAAGCTCTTCTTCCGTGCAATAGCACTTGTACGCATACCCTTTTTCAAGGATTTCCTGGTTGTATTCCTCGTAAATATGGTTGCGTTCCGATTGGCGGTAAGGCTCATATTCGCCTCCGACATCAATGCTTTCGTCCCAATCGATTCCAAGCCACTTCAAATAATGGAGCTGACTTTGCTCTCCGCCCTCGATATTACGTTTCTTGTCGGTATCTTCAATCCTGATGATGATTTTGCCTCCCTGGCTGCGGGCAAACAAATAGTTGAACAGAGCCGTACGGGCGTTACCAATATGTAAATGTCCGGTTGGGCTGGGGGCATAACGAACTCTAATATTTGACATAACGAATCCTCCCAAAAAAAAGCGTAAGCCTTATGCCATGTCCTCTGGGGCTGGCATAAGCAGCTGTACACTTTTCATAAAGTTTATGATTTGACTATTGTATCACTAAGCCTTGACGGAAGAAAGACACCTCGGGGTCAAACTCTTTCAAGCAGAATGACAGCCTGGGAAGCGATTCCCTCACCGCGCCCTGGAAATCCAAGCTTCTCTGTTGTCGTGGCTTTTACGTTAACCTGGTCTGCAGTCCCTTCCAAAAGCCCTGCAATCCTCTCTTTCATCCTGTCAATATACGGAGCCATTTTTGGCTGCTGGGCAATGATCGTACAATCTACGTTCACAAGCCTGTAGCCTTTTTCTTTGACAATGGACCATACATGCTCCAGAAGCCTTGCAGAGTCGGCATCCTTGAACTCGGGATCCGTATCCGGGAAGTGTCTGCCAATATCGCCTTCCCCAATTGCGCCAAGAGCTGCATCAGCAATCGTATGCAGCAGCACATCAGCGTCAGAATGCCCCAGCAAGCCTTTTTCATAAGGAATGGTGATTCCCCCAATGATAAGCGGCCGACCCTCGGTCAATATATGTACATCAAAACCTTGTCCAATACGAAACATCATCTAATACTCCTTTTATTGTTTATTCGGCCTGATCTCCCTCTTTTTCATGATTGCTTCGGCAAAATAAAGATCCTCTGGCGTTGTTAGCTTAATATTATCATAATCGCCTTCAATAATGGCGACCTTGTGCCCAAGCCGTTCCACAAGGCTACTGTCATCCGTTCCGGTAAAATGGTCTTTCTCCGCCTGTTCATGAGCTTCCCTCAGGACAGAAACGCGAAAAGCCTGCGGGGTTTGAACTGCCCACAAGCTTGATCTCTCAACCGTTTCGGTTACATGGAGGTTTTCCGCTTTCTTGATCGTGTCCTTTACAGGCACCGCAGCAATAGCGGCTCCATCCAACAGGGCAGCCTCAGCCAGCATGCGGATCGTATTTTTTTTGATAAACGGCCGCGCTGCATCATGGACAAGGATGACCTCACTAGCTGGAGCGGCCTTAAGGCCGTTAAAGACACTATCCTGTCTTTCCCGGCCTCCATGCACCAACGCCGCGATTTTCGTAATGCCATACCTGCCAAGCAGCTCTTTAAAGGACTGTTCATCATCAGGGTGGATGGTAAGGATGACTCCTGTGCACGCCTCATCAGCCTCAAATACTCTTAGTGTATGGATCAGCACTGGTATCCCTTCCAGTGTCAGTAAAAGCTTGTTTTTCCCCGCACCCATTCTCTTTCCCTGTCCGGCTGCGGGAATAATGACTACATAATCCATTACATAACTCCTATCCCTCTATAAGGCTTTCTCCAGCAGTTTAGGCTTGGCAAAAATCATCCTGCCGGCTGATGTCTGAAGAACACTTGTTACAAGAACGTCTATCCGCTTGCCGATATACTCGCGACCTTCTTCAACCACAATCATCGTCCCGTCATCGAGATAGGCGATGCCCTGGTTTTGTTCCTTCCCATCCTTGATCACCTGGATGCTCATTTCTTCTCCTGGCAGGACCACCGGCTTTACGGCGTTGGCAAGGTCGTTGATATTCAGGACGGATACACCCTGCAGTTCACATACTTTATTCAGGTTAAAGTCATTCGTGACGACAATCCCGCTCGATAGCTTAGCAAGCTTGACAAGCTTGCTGTCCACTTCCTGGATTTCTTCAAAATCACCTTCATAAATTTCCACTTTGATTTCCAGCTCTTTCTGGATCCTGTTCAGGATATCCAGTCCGCGGCGCCCCCTGTTCCTTTTAAGGACATCAGAGGAATCCGCAATATGCTGCAGCTCTTCCAGCACAAACTGCGGAATGACGATTGTACCGTCAAGGAATCCCGTCTGGCAGATATCCGCAATCCGACCATCGATAATCACGCTTGTATCGAGGATCTTCAGCGTGCCGGGATGCTCTTTTTCAGGCTCTTCATCGCTGGTTTTTTTCTTATTCTTTGAAAAAAGGACAAGAAGTTCATCCCGTTTTTTAAAGCCCACCTGAAACCCTAGGTAGCCAAACAAAAGGGTCAGCACAATTGGAGCCACAGTGTTTAGAACTGGCACCTGGATGGTATTCAGTGTAAAACCGATCAAAAAAGCTACAAACAGCCCAAAAAACAAGCCAACGCTCCCAAACAGGACGTCCGTGATCGGCGCCTTTATGAGCGACTCTTCAAACCACTTCACAAAATTCGTTACATGGTCAACTGCCCAGAAAGTAAGAAGATAAAAAATAATTGCTCCAAGTATGGCAGAAACATATGGACTGTCAACCAGGGGAACACCATCAAGGTTGACCAGCGTCAATAAATCAGGAATTAAGAATATACCAAGCGTTCCTCCGATGATAAGGAAGCAGGCTTGGATGATACGTCTTAACATCCCTTCACCTCCTTCTAATCATTATAAACATTTTCCAATATTTGAAACATGGTCTTGTGAAGATTTTTTATTGCCATCATCGAGGCACCAAGGCTATAAACAGCCCTTGTTTCCCCAGTTTTTTCGGTGTTCGGCACACCTTTAAGGTAGCACCGGATATAGGGGCTGTCAAATGATAACAAATAATGCACCTATCCGTCCGGTCCAGACAATCCTTCCTTTAAGAGCAGCGCCCGTCCAGACGTAATTAAGGCCTTAAAAAGCATTAATCCAGTGTAACCTTCAATGCTTCACTAACTGTGGATACACCGATCAGCGCGACCCCTTTCGGCGCAGTCCATCCGCCAAGGTTGTTCGCCGGCAGGATAATTCTCTCGAAGCCAAGCTTCACCGCTTCCTGCACCCTTTGTTCAATCCTGGATACCCGGCGGACTTCCCCGGTCAGTCCTACTTCGCCGATCATGCAGTCAGACGGGCGTGTTGGCCTGTCACGGAAGCTTGAAGCAATGCTGACAGCAATGGCAAGGTCAATGGCTGGCTCGTCCAGTTTTACCCCTCCAGCGACTTTTAAGTATGCATCCTGGTTGGCCAGCAGCAGCCCCACCCTTTTTTCAAGGACAGCCATCAGCAGGGATACCCTGTTATGGTCAATACCTGTTGCCATCCTCCTAGGATTCCCAAAGCTGGAAGGAGAAATTAGCGCCTGGACCTCAACAAGAACCGGCCTTGTCCCTTCCATCGAAGCAACAACCGTCGAACCTGAAGCACCCTGGGAACGCTCCTCAAGAAAAATTTCAGAAGGATTGGCGACCTCTTCAAGCCCCGATTCCTTCATTTCAAAAATTCCCATCTCGTTAGTGGAACCAAAACGATTCTTGACTGCCCGCAGTATCCGGTACGTATGGTGTCGCTCACCTTCAAAGTAAAGGACTGTATCGACCATATGCTCAAGAAGCCGCGGTCCGGCAATCGAACCTTCCTTCGTGACATGTCCGACGATAAAAATCGCAACGCCTTTTGTTTTGGCGATCCGCATCAGTTCCGCTGTACATTCCCTTACCTGCGAGACACTTCCCGGAGCTGAAGTAATGTCTGGGTGGTAAACAGTCTGGATGGAGTCCACAATAACGAACTCAGGTGACGTATTCTCGATTGTGCGGCTGATTTCCTCAAGATTTGTCTCCGAATAGATCAGGAGTTTGTCCGATGCGACTCCTAGCCGTTCAGCGCGCAGCTTGGTCTGCCTCATCGACTCCTCCCCGGAAATATAAAGAACAGAATGGTTTTTTCGGGCCAGCTGGAATGATACTTGAAGGAGCAGTGTCGACTTTCCGATCCCCGGGTCCCCGCCAATTAAAACGAGCGAGCCTTTCACCACGCCGCCGCCGAGCACCCGGTTCATTTCCATCAAGTCCGTATGGATCCGCGGCTCGCTTACCATCTTGATTGAAGTGATAGGAACAGGCTTTGCAGCTATGGCAGATGAAGCAGTCCCAGCCCCCATAAATGCCCCTCTTCTTCCCTTTCCTGCGGTCTCTGTTTCTTCCACCATCTTGTTCCATTGTCCGCATCCGGGACACTTCCCCATCCACTTTGCCGATTCATACCCGCATTCCTGGCATATAAATTTTGTTTTTCTTTTCCCCATTTCATTTCTTCCTCTCAGTAACACGTGTTCATATATAGAATATGCTACAAGCACTGCGAAAAAGCGGAAACGCCCGTTTAACGCGGTCCACTAGTCGCTAGCCGCTGCAGCTGGACAGTTATCGAAGAATAAATTTACAAGCTTTCTTCAGTTAGCAAAAAAAGCTGCTGCCCTTTACACCAAGCTGGCATTCTCACCATTATGCCGGCTTAACCAACCTCTTATAGAAAAAGAGGTACACGTTATCCGTATACCTCTTTATTATAATGGAAATCTCTTACCTGTTCGCAGCTTTCTCTACTGTTTTTACGGTAAACTCCCCATTTTCTACATCAATCAAGACATTTTGCCCGGTTAGGACAGTACCTTTAAGCAGTTCTTCCGAAAGCTGGTCTTCGATATGCTTCTGGATCGCCCTGCGAAGCGGCCTTGCTCCATATTCAGGATCGTATCCTTCCTCGGAAATTTTCACTTTTGCAGCTTCGGTAAGTTCAAGATGGATATCCTGCTCCTCTAGCCGCTTAACAAGCTGATCCGACATAAGGGTAACAATCTTTTTAAGATGTTCTTTCTCCAAAGCATGGAACACGATAATTTCATCAATCCGGTTCAGGAACTCAGGGCGGAAAGCTTTTTTCAGCTCTTCCATGACTTTACCCTTCATATCCTTATAATCCTGTTCCCCATCCTGAATGTTAAAGCCCACATACTTATTTCGTTTCAAGGCTTCCGCACCAACGTTTGAAGTTAAAATCAGGACTGTGTTCCGGAAATCAACTGTCCGTCCCTTTGAATCCGTCAGCCTTCCGTCTTCAAGCACCTGCAGGAGGATATTGAAAACATCAGGATGCGCTTTTTCAATTTCATCCAGCAAGATGACGGAATACGGCTTCCTGCGGACTTTTTCAGTCAGCTGGCCGCCCTCATCATAGCCGACATAACCCGGAGGTGAACCTACGAGCCTTGAAGTCGAATGCTTTTCCATGTATTCGGACATGTCGATGCGGATCATCGCATCCTCATCGCCAAACATGGACTCAGCAAGCGCTCTTGCAAGTTCCGTCTTTCCTACGCCTGTAGGGCCGAGGAAAATAAAGGAACCAATCGGCCGTTTTGGATCCTTGAGGCCGGCACGTGCACGGCGCACAGCCTTGGAAACAGCTTTTACCGCTTCTTCCTGCCCGATCAGGCGGGAATGAAGGATTTCCTCAAGCTTCAGCAATTTATCGGTTTCTGTTTGAGCCAGTTTGGAAACAGGCACTCCCGTCCAGCTTGACACAACATGGGCGATATCTTCCACTGTGACTTCGCTGTTTTCTTTGCCCTGTTTTTCTTTCCATGTCTTCTTCGTATTATCAAGCTGCTCACGCAGGCGCTGTTCTGTATCGCGCAGCGAAGCGGCTTTTTCAAACTCCTGGCTTTGAACGGAGGCATCCTTTTCCTTGCGCACTTCCTCCAGCTTCATTTCAAGCTCTTTCAGATTAGGAGGCGTTGTATAGGAGCGCAGGCGTACTTTCGATCCAGCTTCATCGATTAAATCAATCGCTTTATCCGGAAGGAAGCGGTCTGAAATATAGCGGTCCGAAAATTTAACGGCAGCATCAATCGCTTCGTCCGTAATCGATACCCGGTGATGAGCTTCATAACGGTCACGCAGCCCTTTTAAAATCTGGATGGACTCTTCTGCGGTCGGCTCATCCACTGTGATTGGCTGGAACCGCCTTTCAAGCGCTGCATCTTTTTCAATGTATTTCCGGTATTCATCAAGCGTTGTTGCCCCAATGCACTGGAGCTCGCCGCGAGCAAGGGATGGCTTCAGGATGTTGGAGGCATCAATGGCCCCTTCTGCCCCGCCTGCACCAATCAGCGTATGGAGTTCATCAATAAACAAAATGATATTTCCAGCCTGGCGGATTTCATCCATGACCTTTTTCAGCCGGTCTTCAAACTCACCGCGGTATTTGGTGCCTGCAACAACAGTCCCCATGTCTAGCGTCATAACGCGTTTGTCCCTAAGGATTTCAGGTACTTCATTGTTGACAATCTGCTGGGCAAGGCCTTCTGCAATCGCCGTTTTCCCGACACCAGGCTCACCAATCAGGACTGGGTTATTTTTTGTCCTCCTGCTAAGCACCTCGATGACCCTCTGAATTTCTTTGCTTCTGCCAATGACGGGGTCAAGGCTGCCTTCCCTTGCGATCGCTGTAAGATCCCTGGCAAGGCTGTCGAGTGTAGGCGTGTTTGCGTTTGCCGACCCGCCTCCCTGGCCCCCTGATGTTTCATTACTTCCCAGGAGTTGGAGCACTTGCTGACGGGCTTTATTAAGGCTGACGCCAAGATTGTTGAGGACGCGTGCCGCAACGCCTTCGCCTTCGCGGATGAGTCCCAGCAAAATATGTTCTGTTCCTACATAGGAGTGGCCTAGTTTTCTTGCTTCATCCATTGATAATTCAATGACCTTTTTGGCCCGAGGGGTATAGTGAATGGTTTGTGCCCCTTCTTCTCCCCGGCCGATCAGATTCTCCACTTCTTTCTGTATTTTCTCAGCCCCAAGGCCCAAACCGTACAACGCTTTAGCCGCGATTCCTTCCCCTTCGCGCACAAGCCCGAGCAGGATGTGCTCAGTCCCAATATTGCTGTGCCCAAGGCGGATTGCTTCTTCCTGTGCCAATGCCAGTACCTTCTGCGCTCTCTCTGTAAAGCGTCCAAACATCATAATACCCATCCTCCTTATTGTTCTTTTATTTCCATCTTTAAACGTTCTCTGATCATGGCAGCCCTTCGGATGTCCCTTTCATCAGGCCTCAGGGGTCCGCCTGCATACTGCTGCAAAAAGCCCGGCTGAGTAAGAATCATCAATTCATTTAAAATATTTTTCGATATATCTTTTAAATACCCCATATCTATACCAAGCCGTACATCTGACAAGCAGCCAGCTGCTTCCTTCGTCTCAATGATCCGGCTGTTCGCAAGGATTCCGTATGACCGGAAGATTCTATCTTCTAATTGTATGTTAGAGGTCTTCGCTAATGCTTCACGTGCTGATCTTTCTTGAGAAATTAGCTGTTTAACAACACTCTTTAAATCTTCCACAATGTCATCCTCGGATTTACCCAACGTTATTTGGTTGGAAATCTGAAAAATATTCCCCAGTGCTTCACTGCCTTCACCGTATATACCCCTTACCACCAAACCAAGCTGGTTAATCGCCGGTACAATCCTGTTTATTTGCTGTGTTAAGTACAGGCCGGGCAGGTGCATCATAACGGATGCCCTTAGGCCTGTGCCTGCATTCGTAGGACAGCTTGTTAAATAGCCGTACTTTTCATCAAAAGCATAATCAAGGCTTTCTTCCATCAAATCATCAATTTCATTGGCAGCTGACAGCGCTTCTGACAGTTGGAACCCAGGGAAGAGACATTGAATCCGGATATGATCCTCCTCGTTAACCATAATGCTGTACTCTTCATTTTCTGATAAAAGACACGCACCGTGCCGTGAATTCTCTGCGAGATGCGGACTTATTAGATGCTTCTCAACAAGCACACGTTTCTGAAGCGGCTGAATATCATTCATTTTCACCATTTCAAAACGTGAGGCGCCCGGGTGGGAGCCGCTATTTGCCCATTCTTCCACTGCTGCTGTAACCTTGAATGCTTCTTCATTTGTGGCAAGCGTCGGAAAATCAAACTGGCTTAAATTCCTTGCCAGCCTGATCCTTGAGCTAAGGACAATATCCGAATCGGGTCCTTCTGTGCTCATCCATGAACTTACGGCCTGGCTGATAAATCGTTCCAGTGACAAGTTACTCCCCTCCCCTGTGCTGCTCGGCGAGTCTCTTTTCCAATGCACGAATTTCGTCCCTCAGCTCTGCTGCTTTTTCGAATTCCTCTTTCGAAATCAGCTCTCCCAGTGTTTCCTTAAGGGCTGTTAAATTCCGTTGCATGCTGATGGTCCCGCCTGCTCTTTTCGGGATCTTTCCGTTATGGACAGAGTTTCCGCTGTGAAGCCTCCTGATGATCGGTCCCAATTGCTCTTTGAACGTATCATAGCAATGGGCACAGCCAAAACGGCCGATTTTCACAAATTGTGGATAAGTCATATGGCAGCGGCTGCATTGAATAATTTCTTCCTGGTGAAAATGTTCCTTAGTATTTGGCTGAAGAGCGGGTTCAATATTTAGAAGTCCTGCAAGAAGATGATTTAGTGAAAAACCATGCCCTTGGTTCATCATAAACATTTCTCCTTTCTCATGTGCACATCGCTCACATAAATGAAGTTCCGTCTTTTCACCATTGCTGAAATTTGTAAAATGCAGTGTTGCCGGTCTTTGATTACATTCCTGGCATATCATGCTTTCACCTCTCCAGCTCAATTCATATTATTTATATTTAAGAGCCACCAGCATTGCATTCAGCATTCTTGCCCGCAGTTCATCCCTCTGCGGCAAATCGATATGGATGACTGAACGGTCCAGGACACTAAGCATAATCTTCGCCTCCCGTTCCGTAATCACCTCTTCTTCGATGATCCGTTTAATAATATGCTCGGCATTTGCTTGGGTTACGCGGTGGTTGACCAATGACAGCAGCTGATCAATCAGATTTGCGTGATCATATAATCTCACTCTCATGATGCGGATATATCCGCCGCCGCCGCGTTTGCTTTCCACCATATATCCCCGCTCAATTGTGAACCTCGTATTGATAACGTAATTAATCTGGGATGGCACGCATTGAAATTTATCGGCGATTTCACTTCGTTTAATTTCAACGAGTTCTTTTTCGCTCATCTCCAAAACCTGTTTCAGGTATCTTTCAATGATATCCGATATATTCCTCACAAAACCTCCCCCATTCTGACTTTAGCATTCCTTAGCCACCAGTCCTGACTTTGACTATCTTTGACATTAATTATACATAACTTTTTCATACGATGCAATTCATGCGGCACTTCTATCTTATCCAGAAATATGTAAAGTGAAACCTGGCGCGGGGAGGTTAAGTATTTTCTACCCGCCCACATTATGCGGGAAACCATTCTACGCTGAATTGAAGGATTTTCTATAGGGAGGGGGTTAGATTACGGAAGTTGAGGAGGCTGAGTTTTTGCTTGTTGGGAAAATGATCGAATCCAGCAGGATAGTTGATATCTGTAAAAGTCTCCAGCTTGCCGGAATGTTAGAAAAAAGTGTTTTGGTCTTAATTTCTCGTTTGGACCTGTGTCTGATGGGGAATTTTTTTGTAGTTCTATAACTAGGGATAAGACTGAATGGGGTGATGCGTGCGGTGAGCTTTTAATAAAGCCAGCTGCAGGAACAACAACTTCCAACCTGGATAATACGTGTTGTAGCTTTTTGTAAAATCTGCTGCTTATACAGCGGTTTTCGGTTTGGCGGAAGTTCCTGCTCATTTGTGGTTGGCTGGATTTTTGTGATATCAACCAACTTTCGCCAGATATCAACCATCCTCTGAGCTAAATCAATCAACTTGGAGCGGATATCGACCATCTGTTGTGAGATATCAACCAACCCCACCAGCCGCCCGCTTTCAAACTGAAACAACAAAAAAA
>NZ_QWVT01000013.1 GCF_003570705.1 Mesobacillus zeae | reverse complement strand
AACTTTGAGCGGAAATCAACCAACCTCCCGAATATATCAACCAAACGGCGCTAGCAGCTGGTTTTTTAGAAAAAGAAGCTGGCCTTCGCCAATTTTTAAGAGCAGGAGCATGGTATCCCGGCTCTAATAGTAGCGGAGCACGCAGAACTTAGTCCGTGCTCCCGTTAAATCAACCACCTTTAACAATATATCAACCACCCAGGATCAGATATCGATCAACCTGAGCAGGAAATCAACCAACTTTGAGCGGAAATCAACCAACCTCCCGAATATATCAACCAAACGGCGCTAGCAGCTGGTTTTTTAGAAAAAGAAGCTGTTCTTCGCCAGTTTTTAAGAGCAGGAGCATGGTATGCCAGCTCTAATAGTAGCGAAGCACGCAGAACTTAGTCCGTGCTCCCGTGAAATCAACCAACCTCCCGAATATATCAACCAAACGGCGCCGGTAGCTGGTTTTTCGCTAACTCTCAGGGGGCAGGAGCAACGTATGCCGGCATTATCAGCAGTGGAGCACTCATAACTTAGTCATTGCAGCCCCGCTGATTTTCCAGATTTCATCCAACCTTTGAGCTAGATGTGCTATCATTTAGATAATTGTGACAACTATGAGTTTCTAATTAGAAAAAAGTCGCTTCTATCAATTGAGGGGGATGGAAAATGGAAATAATAGATCATAACAAAAAAAGCTGGGAAGAAAAAGTTAAGCAGAAAAGCCGCTGGACCGTGCCTGTGAGCAGTGAGGAGATAGATAGAGCCAGAGCGGGAGACTGGAGTATTGTTGTTACAGCAGAAAAGGCTGTGCCCAAAGAGTGGTTCCCAGAGCTTGAAGGGAAAAAAGTGCTTTGTCTTGCATCGGGTGGCGGGCAGCAAGGGCCTATTTTGGCTGCTGCAGGAGCAGATGTGACAGTACTGGACTTTTCGGAAGCACAGTTGGCGCAGGACTCCTTCGTTGCGCAGCGAGATGGATTAACCATTCACACAGTACTCGGCTCGATGACAGATTTAAGCATGTTTGACAATGAAAGCTTTGACTTGATTATACATCCTGTATCCAATGTTTTTGTGCCGGATATTCAGCCAGTCTGGCAGGAGGCTTTCCGAGTGCTTAAAAACGGAGGCAGCCTTATTAGCGGTTTTATGAATCCCGTTTTTTATTTATTCGACTGGGAGCTTGAAGAGAAAGGAATGCTGCAGGTAAAGTACTCCATTCCTTATTCGGAGCTGGATTACTCATCGCCGGAAGAGGTTGCACAGAACGGATATTCCCTTGAGTTTGGCCATACACTAGAACAGCAAATCCAAGGCCAGGTACATGCCGGTTTCGTTATAGCTGGACTTTATGAGGATACATTCGGAGGCGAAAGATTAATTGACCGTCATATCAGCAGTTTCATTTCAACAAGGGCAATGAAGCTAAGGAGCCTAGCGTCATTATAATTCGTTATGATTGGATTCAGTATGGGGGAGAATCTTATGTCTGCGATTTTTGAAAATGAAATGATTCGATTAAGAGACGCTGTGTTAAATGATGCGGAAGAATTATTACACACAAACAACGATGATGAAGTGATGATGTACTATGGGAAGAATCCCTATAATCAAGATATACAAGGTGCAAGAGACGAAATCTTATGGTTCCGCAGTCTCCTTGCGGAAAATAAAGGAGTAAGATGGGTGATTGCTGACAAGGCAAGCAATCAATATATAGGAGACATTGGTGTTTTTAATTTTGAACCTGACCATAACCGGGCAGAACTTGGCTTTAAACTTCAAAAAAAATATTGGAATAAGGGCATCATGAGAGTATGCATCCAACAGGTTTTAGAGTTTGCCTTTGAAGAAAAAAGTTACAATCGAATTGAAGCACTAGTCGATCCGAGAAATATTGGCTGTCAAAAAACCCTGAAGAAAAACGGCTTCCAGCTGGAAGGAGCCCTCCGGGAATATGAGTTTGAACGCGGCCAGTATATTGATTTGCAAATGTATTCCATTTTGAGGAGGGAATTCAGCAAATAAAAATCTATACAATCTAAGAGATAAACACTATATTACTTTGAAAGACGGCTGTCGAATTTTCATTCGACGGCACTTATTTTTATTTCTCTGTTTCATCGATATTGGCTTAAACATGCCATTTTTATCTATTCTAGAAACGCTGAAATTCCAGTTTTTAAACAAACCAATTGGAAAAGATTATTAAAGAAATTGGAAGCCATGTTGTCGATATGCATAGGTATGCCATAGTTTTTAAGACTTGACTGAATCATCATTGCATACCAATGAAGAATAAAAAAAATTAAAAATACTTGAAATATATTTATGTGACCTATAAAATGGAAAAGAATATAAGTGGAACGGAGGTGGGTAAGGATGTTTAATCAATCTGTTTTAGTGTGCGGCTTTTGGAATGAATTTTTATATTTTAGCCGTGCGAAATTTGCTGTTGCAGTTGTTAACGGGATACGTATGCCCTTTTTTAACAACTTAATAGCAGATCTAAAACGGTGAAAACATCTCTTAACCCACATTATATAAGACGGTTGAAGAGGAGCTTTTCATGCTCTTCTTTTTTTATGCCATCTTTTATTTAGCAAAAGCCATGGGGAAGTGCTGTGTTCCCTATGGCTTTTTTTGCGTATTTATATATTGAAGGAGGAGTAAACACATGATTGCATGCAGTGTGAACCAAGTAAAAAAGATGTACGGAGGCAGCTCCGTTTTTGACAATATATCATTTGAAATTATGGAAAAAGACAGGGTTGGTCTCGTTGGCCGGAATGGAAGCGGGAAGACGACGCTCCTTCGGTTATTAGCGGGTGAGGAAGTCCCTGATTCTGGACAAATCTCCTGGAAAAAGAATTGTAAGATTGGATATCTTGCGCAAATTCCTGACTTTAACAATAGCTTTACGACTAATGATGTTCTGAAGACGGCTTTTTCTGATCTCCAGCAAATAGAAGACAAGATGAGGAAGCTTGAGGAGGATATGGGCAGGGAAACAAACGAAGGGAAACTGCAAAAGTTCATGAATGAATACGGCAGCCTTCAAGAATATTTCATATTCAATGGAGGATATGAAACAGAAGCCAGTATTAAAAAGATCGTTAAAGGTCTGAATATAGATGATTTATTGGACAAACAATTTTCTATCCTGAGTGGTGGTGAAAAGACAAAGGTTGGTTTAGCTCTAATCCTTTTGAAGAATCCTGGTTTCTTACTGTTGGATGAGCCGACAAATCATTTGGATTTAATGGCAGTTGAATGGCTGGGCAGCTTTCTGAAAGATTATAATGGCACCGTGATCGTTATATCCCATGATCGTTATTTCCTGGACGAAGTGGCGACAAGGGTTATGGATCTGGAGGACGGAGAAATCAGTTGCTACCATACAAACTATTCGGGTTTTGTGAAAGAAAAAGAAGAGCGTTTGCTTAGGGAGTTCCATGCCTATGAAGAGCAGCAAAAGAAAATAAAGAAAATGAAGGAGGCCATTAAACGCCTGCGGGAATGGGCAAACAGGGCCAATCCTCCAAATGAAGGTCTTCATAAACGAGCAAGGAATATGGAAAGAGCATTAGAAAGACTGGAAAAATTAAATCGCCCCGCACTGAATCGAAAGAAAATGAATTTAGAGATGGTGTCTTCTAACCGGAGCGGGAAGGATGTAATCATGCTTCAAGGTGTATCAAAGAAATTTGGAGAAAAGCTGCTTTTCAGAAATGTCAATATGCATCTGATATATCAACAGCGTGCAGCAATTGTCGGGGAGAACGGAACGGGGAAATCGACCTTAATCAAATTAATTCTCCAGCAATTACATCCGGATGAAGGGGAAGTGAGAGTAGGAAGTAACGTGAAAATCGGATACTTATCACAGCATATTTTTTCAGATACTGAAGACGAGACAGTCATTGAGGCATTTCGCAATGAGGTAATCGTGACAGAGGGGGAGGCAAGACAAATTTTAGCGAAATTTTTATTTTATGGACATATGGTCTTTCGAAAAGTTGCCCAGCTTAGTGGGGGCGAAAGAATGAGACTTCGTTTAGCTCAACTCATGTATCAGGACATGAATGTACTGATTTTAGATGAGCCTACTAATCATCTGGATATTGAATCACGAGAAGTACTCGAAGATGCACTTGACGATTATAACGGAACGATTCTCGCAGTTTCCCATGATCGCTTCTTTCTAAATAAGTTATTTGAAAAGGTTTATTGGATTGAATCCAAAGAGGTTCATTGTTTTGAGGGAAACTATACTTGGGCCAAGGAGAAAATGTCTTGAAAAGGCTAAGCCCGCTCAATTTGCCACACAGCCGTGAATCTGATTTGTGGGCAGAATTGATAGCAGGATGACATATAAGTCTGATGTACAACAAACAAAAAAGCTGATGATTCCCTCGTATGGGAATCATCAGCTTTTTCCTGTCGGTATCAAACGTTCTTGAAACTTTCCAGAAAATGAGTCATGACCGACATTGTCTCCTCCAGCGACTGATGGTCTTCTGGTTTTTTTGTGCAATCCATAAAGCGGATTCATTGAGGGAACCTGAGAGAAAATGGAATAAAAGTGAAGCGAAACGCAGACAAAGAAATTGTCGCCTTCATGATTGTTTTTTATCAGGAAGAGAAAATGGAATAAACGCATTCTAATTGGTTGTAAAGAGTTTTTGTGAATTGCTTGTCACAAATTTCTCGAATTAGACCTTTTATTATTGCACGATACTTTGCTATGATATAGCTTGTAACGAACCTAATTGAAATGGTTAACTGGTAAAGGAAGTTGGTGAAATTCCAACACGGTCCCGCCACTGTGAAAGGCTGTATGCCTTAAGTCAGGTCATTTATCATTAACCCTATTGCATTCCAGCTTCGAGGTAAGGCTGTATTTGCAGGGGCTTTGGTGATTTGTTTTAATACCTCACTAAGGCCTTTTTGTGTTTCCAAAGGGGGAAGCCACTCTCATTTTTTTTTGAAAGGCTACATCAAAGAGAATCTGGAGATGAAGAAGATGAAGAAAGTTGTATCGTTGCTTGCGTTTTTTGTACTGGCGATCGGATTGCTGGCTGGCTGCGGTAATGGTCAACAGGCTGCCGAGAAGGACAAGAAAGCTGGAATGGAAAAAGAGCAGGCGACAATTGTCGTGAAAGATGCGGAAGGCAAAAAAACAGCCGAGGAAAAAGTCGACCTGAAAGGCCAGAATTTGCAGGACCTGATGAAGGAACACTTTAAAGTGAAGGAAAACAAAGGCTTTTTTGTTGAAATCGAAGGCATAAGCCAGGACGAGGCAAAAAACCTGTATTGGGTTTTTGAAATCAATGGTGAACAAGCGACCAAAGGGGCCAAGGATATTACCCCTGAAAAAGGCGACAAGATTGTGTGGGAGCTCATTGACTTTTCATAACAAATTCAGCTCAATCCCTGTGTCAAACACAAAGAGCATTGTCCTAATCGGCATGCTGACTGCCTTATCTGTCGCCGGCAGGATTTTCATGGCGCCGATTCCTAATGTTTCGCCGACTACTTCGATTCTCATCATTACAACGATCCTGTTGGGAGTCAAATATGGCATTATCCAGGCTGTCTTAACAATGGTCGTTTCCAATCTGATTCTTGGTATGGGAATCTGGACAATGCCGCAAATAGTGTCTTTATCGGTTATAGCACTTGTCACTGGGATATTAATCAGGCCGCTATTCAGCAAAATTCCTTTTTGGGCCATGGCACTCTATACAGGAATGGCAGGTCTGCTGTATGGCTTTGTCATTTCCCTGGCCCAAATTCCGCTGTATGGTTTCAAGTACTTCGTGTCTTATTATCTGGCGGGCCTGTCATTTGATATGATGCATGCGGCAGGGAATATCGGTTTCTATATCGTGCTTGCCCCAATCCTGTTTCCGCTGCTGGATAAATTACTCGTTAGGTATGTCAGCGGCATGAAGCTTAACCACTGATTTGGCTTTTTAGGTCCTCCCGGGGATGAACTCGGGGAATAGAAAAAACTACCCTACCGCACGGCTCCGCAGCTGTAGCCGTAAGGCAATGACGCCTGCTTCTTCATTTTTTATATAAAAAATTGCTTTGACTTGCTCGTTTTGAAAAGGTATAGTGAAATTGTGCACAAAGCTGTGTATTTAGCAATCAAAGCAACGAGGCTTTATAGATAAGACGTCTGTCTTTCTATAGAGCCTTTTTTTATGCAAAAAAAAATTTCCCGGAAGAAAGGGGCAATAGCAAGTGGAAAAGTTTTCGATGAACACAAATATTTTTATGGGCAAAAATTCATTGGACCGCCTCCTGGAATGGAAAAATAAGTCGATCATGCTGATTTCAGACCCGTATATCAGCAAGTCAGGGATGTTGAATGTGATTACGGATCGGTTGAAACAGGGAGATAACAGCATCCATCTGTTTGACCAGATTGTTCCAGACCCGCCTATTGAAACGATTGTTGAAGGCATGTCCTTGATGAGGAATTGCAGGCCGGAGATGGTAATAGCAGTCGGCGGCGGTTCAGCAATCGATGCTGCAAAGGCAATCAAATATTTTGCGGAAAAAGGGCTCGATTTTACTGATGTTCCTCTCATTGCCATTCCAACTACAAGCGGAACAGGCTCTGAGGTTACTTCCTTCTCGGTCATCACTGACGCCGGGAAAAATGTCAAATATCCACTCGTGGATGATGAAATGCTTCCTTCCGAAGCGATTCTTGATCCGAGCCTCGTACTTACTGTTCCTGCAGCAGTTACAGCAGATACGGGAATGGATGTACTGACACATGCGATTGAAGCCTATGTATCACTGAACGCAAACGATATTTCTGATGCAATGGCCGAAAAAGCTGTTCGGCTGGTATTCAGCTATCTGGAAGAGGCACACAAGAATGGCCAGAATTTAGTGGCCCGTGAAAAAATGCATATCGCTTCCTGTATGGCAGGGATCGCTTTTAATCAGACAAGCCTTGGACTTAACCACGGAATTGCTCATATCTGCGGGGCAAAGTTCCATATCCCGCATGGAAGGATCAACTCCATCCTTCTTCCGGCAGTTATCGAATATAATGCGGATCTAAAGGGATATAATGACCGGGATTATTCAATGGCAGCACAAAAGTATGCAGAACTCGCCAAAATTCTTGGACTTCCAGCTTCTAATCCAAGAACTGGAGTCAGGAGCTTGATTTCAGCCATTACTAAACTGCAAAATTCTTTGGGTATGCCTGTCAGTCTCCAAGCCTGCGGTGTAGAGGCAAAGACACTCTCAGAGCTGAAAGCTGAAATATCCAAGGCAGCGCTGAATGATGCCTGCACAAAGACCAATCCGCGCCAGCCGACAGAGGAAGAAGTACAGCAAATACTTGAAAAAATTTATTAAGACACAGAGTTTTAACAATTAAGCATATTGACTAGCTACTCGGTTAATCCTATAATTTAAGTAGCACAAAGGCGTGCCACCAATTTTCTAAGGCAATGGGGCTTTGAAAACAAATCGTTTTCATGGCCCCTTTTTGTTTTTTATTCGATGCTATCACGAGAAAAAATCATCATGAATCGGAGATGTTCCGCTTGGTTAGATTGCAAGAACGGAGGCACTTTTATATGTATGATCCGTCCTTAATCAGAAAGATTTGCAAAGAAGCCTCTTATTTAACTGAAGAAGAGATTGAGAAGATCATCGAGACTTGCCAGGCAATGGATGTTTGTGCAGAATCATTCGATTATGATGTTTTCATTGATATTCCGTCAAAATGCAGTGGGGAAGAAGCGATTGTCGTTTATCACGGAAATTCCGAAGCCCATACTTCACTTTACAATGAATCGCCAATCGGGAAAAAAGCATTAAGGGTAAACGAACCTGGTGTGTTGAGGACGATGGAGACAGGAGTCCATACGAAAAATATCAAGGCACGCACCCAGGAAAACCGCTATGTCATCCAGAATGTCTATCCCATCCGGCTAAACCAAAAGGTCATTGGCACAATTATCAACGAGCATGATACAGATTATGACATCCGTGCGAACTTCAATGTCCAGAGAAACAGCCTGCCGATGCTCACATCAACATTGAATTCAATTTATAGCATCAATAATCATCTGGTGGATGCCATACTCATCTTTGATAATAATGGGAATCTGCAGTTCAAGAATCTTAGGGCAGATACCATTTACAGGTCCCTTGGTTATATGGAGGATATTGAAGGAGTCCATTACGACAATTTGTCATTGGATGGCACCACCTTCAATGAAGTAATAAATCGTTCGGAAAGTCAGTACAAAGACAACCGGGAAGTAAAGATAGGTGATTACTTCTTCCTCGTCAAACAGGTAGTTGTTCCAGAGGATGATTTTCGGGTGGCAATGATTCTCCATGATATCACCCAGCTGAGAAACCGGGAAACCGAAATTGTCTTGAAGACGGTGGCCATCGGTGAAATCCACCATCGAATCAAAAACAACCTGCAAACCATTGCTTCCTTGTTAAGGATGCAAAGCAGGCGAAGCTCAAACAATGAATCAAAAACACTATTGAAGGACAGCGTCAACCGAATTCTTTCAATTGCAGCGACACATGAATTGTTGTCACAGCAATTGAATGATGACATCAGCCTTTGGGATGTTCTCCAAAATGTAGCAGGGAATATCCGGCGGTGCTATTCTGATAATGATCATATCAAGCTTGAAATATGCGCAAACGAAGATTTTAACATTGATAGTGATCGTGCAACCGTGCTGGCCCTGATTGTAAACGAGCTTGTCCAGAACTGCTATGACCATGCTTTTCACAATTTTGAGGAAGGCAAGATCAGGGTTGAAATCCAAAGACAGGGTAAAAGGGCGGGAGTGACAGTTACAGATAATGGCTCGGGATTCACAAATAATCAGAGTTTCGATCATTCACTTGGCCTAACCATTGTCAAAACGTATGTAAAAGACAAATTAAAAGGAACCATTGATTTTACGACAGAAGAAAATGGCACGACGATTAGTATATATTTCGACCTATAACAAAGTAGCTACAAGGCTGTAGCGAAAAATCTGAAGCAAAGAAGCTTAAGGTTATATGGTAAATTCCCGTAGCGGGATTACCTGTATCCTTAAGCTTCTTTGTTTCTAAAGGCAAGGAAGGCTTTTACGAAATGATGAATTATTTAGCGATAGACGCCAATTGTGAATAAAGGTACTGCCCGTAACTGGCTTGTCCCTTGTTTTCAAAAAGGCTGATTTATGAGAGGAGGATTTTTATGATTTTAAAATCAAAGCTTTTTGGTACAACGTATCAGTTTAAAGACATTGTTGATGTATTTGCAAAAGCCAATGAAGAAAAGTCTGGTGACCGTCTAGCCGGTATTACTGCCGGAAGTGCGGAGGAACGGGTGGCTGCGAGAATGGTTGTGGCCAACCTAACGCTTGAGGATATCCGTAACAATCCTGTTGTGCCATACGAGGAAGATGAAGTTACACGGATTATTCAGGATTCAGTCAATAAAAGAATTTTCGGTCAGATCAAAAATTGGACTGTCCAGGAACTGAGGGAATGGATCCTTGACGAGAATACGACTGGTGAAGATATCATCCGAATCTCACGCGGTCTGACAGCAGAAATGATTTCCGCTGTAACTAAATTGATGTCCAATCTTGATTTAATCTATGGAGCGAGAAAGATTCGTATTTCCGCCCATTGTAATACAACAATCGGTCTTGAAGGTACATTATCTGCAAGGCTTCAGCCAAACCATCCAACCGATGATCCCGATGGCATTGTTGCTTCCGTTATGGAAGGGCTTACCTACGGTATCGGTGATGCGGTAATCGGCCTTAACCCTGTAGATGATTCTGCTGAAAGTGTTGGCCGCATCCTGAGGAAATTTGAAGAAATTAAAAATAAATGGGAAATCCCGACTCAAATCTGTGTCCTTGCCCACGTAACAGACCAGATGGAAGCAATCAGAAGGGGCGCGCCGACAGACCTGATTTTCCAATCCATAGCAGGATCGGAGAAAGGCAATACAGCATTCGGTATCAGCGGAGGATTGATCGAGGAGGCACGTCAGCTTGCACTTAGTGATGGTACAGCTACCGGACCAAACGTTATGTATTTTGAAACTGGGCAGGGTTCTGAGCTAAGCTCGAACGCCCATCATGGTGTCGACCAGCTGACAATGGAAGCACGCTGCTATGGTTTCGCGAAAAAATACCAGCCGTTCCTTGTCAACACAGTAGTTGGTTTCATTGGACCTGAGTATTTATACGATTCAAAGCAAGTCATCCGTGCAGGCCTTGAAGACCACTTCATGGGTAAGCTTACCGGTATTCCAATGGGTGTTGATGCCTGCTATACAAACCATATGAAGGCAGATCAAAATGATATCGAGAATCTTTCCGTGCTGCTTTCTGCAGCTGGCTGTAACTTCTTCATGGGAATCCCACACGGAGATGACGTCATGCTGAACTACCAGACAACTGGCTATCATGAGACACCAACTCTGCGTGAATTGCTAAATCTGAAGCCAATCAAGCCATTTGAAGAGTGGATGATGAAAATGGGCTTTATCGATGAAAAAGGAAAAATGACTTCAAAAGCTGGCGACGCTTCAGTCTTTTTAAAGTAAAGGAGGGAGGAACAAACCATGGTGAATGATCAAGACCTTAAATCACTAGTAGCGACAATCGTAAAACAAATGATGAACGAAGATACTGTAGCCAACGTTAATCCAGCAGCAGAAACAGCAGCTGCTCAACAAAGTGCCTCATCTGAGGAACAGGATGCATGTCTTCCGGATATTACCGAGTTGGATCTTAAAAAGGAATTGCTTGTGCCAAATCCTTATGACCGTGAAGGATATTTGAAAATGAAGGAAAGAACTCCTGCGAGAATCGGAGTCTGGAGGGCAGGCCCTCGTTATAAAACAATGACTTCCCTAAGATTCAGGGCAGACCATGCAGCTGCGCAGGATGCTGTTTTCTCTTATGTCAGCGAGGATCTTGTTAAGAAGCTTAACCTTGTTCCAATTGAAACGCTTTGCAAGGATAAAGATGAATATTTGACAAGACCAGACCTCGGAAGGCAATTTTCCGATGAAACGGTTAACTTCATGAAAGTCAGAGTTAGAAGTCCAAAAGTACAAATTGTTGTCGGTGATGGATTAAGTTCTGCGGCAATCGAGGCGAATGCTGCTGATATCATTCCAGCCCTTAAGCAGGGACTGAAAATGTACGGAATTGAAGTTGGAGATATATTGTTTGTTAAGCATTGCCGCGTTCCTTCGATGGACGTAATTGGCGAAGCAACAGATGCCGATGTGGTTTGCCTTTTAGTCGGAGAGCGCCCAGGCCTGGTTACAGCTGAATCAATGAGTGCTTACATTGCCTATAAGCCAACGGTTGATATGCCTGAAGCAAGAAGGACAGTTGTTTCAAACATACACAAAGGCGGCACACCTGCTGTAGAAGCCGGTGCCCACATTTCAGAACTGATTAAAAGCATGCTCGATAAAAAGACTTCAGGAATCGACCTTAAATTATAGGAACGGAGGAATAAATAATGAAGAATTCGCCGATTCATGCCACAGTATTAAGCACGAAAATTATCTCGAATGTAAGTCCAGACTTGGCGGAAAAACTGGAATTAAAATCGCATCATAAAAGTTTGGGCATGATCACTGCAGACGTAGATGACATTACCTACACTGCGTTGGACGAAGCAACGAAGGCTGCTGATGTTGATGTTGTTTATGCAAAATCCATGTATGCCGGAAGTGCAAATGCCTCTACGAAACTCGCTGGGGAAGTTATTGGAATCATTGCCGGACCAAGTCCTGCCGAAGTAAAGAGCGGACTGAATGCAGTGGTGGAGTATATGGAAAGCGGTGTCCATTTCACCAGCGCCAATGAAGATGATTCAATTGCGTATTTTGCCCATTGTGTATCACGTACTGGCACATACCTTTCAAGTGTGGCTGGCATTAAGGAAGGCGAAGCCCTTGCCTATCTTATCGCTCCGCCACTTGAAGCCATGTACGGACTGGATGCGGCATTAAAGGCAGCAGATGTAAGTATTGCAGCATTCTACGGACCTCCATCTGAAACAAACTTTGGCGGAGGCCTCCTAACAGGCAGCCAATCAGCCTGCAAGGCAGCTTGCGATGCATTTGCAGCTGCAGTTGAATACGTCGCAGAAAATCCAACAAACTTCTAGGAGGTTGGCGATGAACTCTAAAGCGCTGGGTCTCATTGAAGTGAAAGGGTATCTGGGAGCAGTGCTGGCTGCGGATGCTGCATTGAAGGCTGCCAATGTGCGGTTAGTTAAGATCGAAAAAATTAAAGGTGCTTTAACAACCGTTATGCTAGATGGAGATGTCGGAGCGGTTTCCGCTGCAGTAGATGCAGGAGCGGCTGCCGTCACTGGAATTGCAACATTGATTTCTTCCCATGTCATTCCTAGAATGCATGAAGAGACGGAAATGTTAGTACGCACGCCAGTCCCGCAAAAAACTGAAGAACTAGAAGAGTGTCATCTGGCAGTTGATCCTGGTGAGCAAAAGGAAGAAGAACTTGTTCCGGTTCAGCTCGATGAGCAGGAAGAAATCCATCATCCAGAACAACTGGACGAGCAGGCAGAAAATCATGCCGTGGAAATGCTGGATACCCAAGAAGGGTATAAAGCTAAACCTGCAATAGAAAAAGCGCGTGCAGAAAGTTTAACAGCCATTCTTCCCGACTCTAGCGATCTTCCAAAACGGGTACAGCACCGTGAAAGGATGATTGTCGGGGGAAATAGTGTTAATCCTGACCTCCAGCGCAAAAGTGTCCAGGAACTGCGGACCATGGTTAGAAAGCTAAGAATTCCGGGAGTGAAACCGGCTTCAATAAAGTATTCCAAGAAAGAAGAATTAATTGTTCTTATTTCTAATCACTACAGAAAGGAGGATAAATAATGTCATTAGAAGATAAAGACTTATTATCCATCCAGGAAGCTAGAACGTTAGCGAAAAAAGCAAAAACAGCTCAGAAAAAGCTAGCCCAAATGAGCCAGGATGAAATAAACAGGATTGTAAAGGCAATTGCCGATGCTGCTTATGAAAACCGGGAAAGGCTTGCGAAGATGGCAAGCGAAGAAACCGGATTCGGCCGCTGGGAAGACAAAGTCATTAAAAACCTCTTTGGTTCCCGCGTGGTCTACGAAGAAATCAAAGATTTAAAGACTGTTGGAATTCTGAACGAAGATAAACAACAGGGGCTTATGGATATCGCTGTGCCAGTTGGTGTAATTGCTGGACTTATACCATCGACAAACCCAACATCCACTGTCATGTATAAAACGCTTATCGCAATCAAAACAGCTAATGCGATTGTTTTTTCTCCGCATCCTGGTGCATTGAAAAGTATCCTTGAAACAGTGAAAATCATTACTGACGCTGCAGAAAAAGCAGGTTGCCCTGAAGGCGCGATTGGATGTATGACAACTCCATCTGTGGCAGGAACATCAGAGCTGATGAAGAATAACGATGTGGCATTGATCCTGGCAACAGGAGGATCAGCAATGGTCAAGGCTGCCTATTCATCCGGCACTCCAGCAATTGGTGTAGGACCTGGTAATTCTCCTGCATTTATTGAAAGAACAGCTGATGTGAAAAAAGCAGTTAAGAGAATCCTAGATTCCAAGACTTTCGATAATGGGACAATTTGTGCTTCAGAGCAATCAATCGTTGTTGAAGAATGCATGAAAGAACAAGTTGTTCATGAACTGGTACAACAGGGAGCATACTTCCTTTCAGCCGAAGAAAAGAAAAAGCTTGAAGGATATATCATGAGGGCAAATGGCAGCATGAACCCTGCCATTGTAGGCAAAAGCGTCCAGCATATCGCAAACCTATGCGGCCTGAATATTCCTGCAAGCATTCGTGTCCTGATTGCTGAAGAAACAAAAATTGGTCACAACGTTCCTTTTTCAAGAGAGAAGCTTGCGCCAATCCTCGGTTTCTACACAGTGGAAAACTGGGAGGAAGCGTGCACGCTAAGCGCTGAAATCCTGAATCACGAAGGAGCAGGCCATACTTTCTCGATGCATTCAGAGAATGAAGAGATTATCAGGCATTTTGCCGTGAGAATCCCAGCATCGCGTTTCCTTGTAAACACTGCATCTGCACTCGGAGGTATCGGCGGAACGACTAATTTATTCCCTGCCCTTACACTTGGCTGCGGAGCGGTTGGCGGCAGTTCCACTTCCGATAACATCGGACCGATGAACTTGATCAATGTACGCAGGATTGCCAAAGGAATCAAGGAGCTTGAGGACCTGAAACCGAAATCCGGACAACAGGCATCGACTCCAGTCCAGTCAGATATGATTGAAATGATCGTGAAGCAAGTGGTCATGGAACTTTCAAAATAATAACAGCCTTAACCATAAAATTTTGAGGAGGAAATAAAAATGGCAAACGCAAACGCACTAGGAATGGTTGAAACTAAAGGCTTAGTTGGAGCAATCGAAGCTGCAGATGCAATGGTGAAAGCAGCAAGCGTTACATTGATCGGAAAAGAGCAAATTGGAGCAGGTCTTGTAACTGTTATGGTACGCGGTGATGTAGGCGCGGTTAAAGCTGCAACAGATGCAGGCGCAGCAGCAGCTGACCGTGTAGGCGAATTGGTTTCAGTCCATGTCATTCCACGTCCGCATACAGAAGTAGATGCAGTTCTTCCAAAGTATTCCGTTCAAAATTAATAACCCTTTGAATGCAGAGGCTGACTCTAAAGTCTAGGGTCAGCCCCGTATTCTTAAGCAAGGATGTGACAGAATGGGCTTGATTACCGAGAACGAATTAAGGAAGCTGCTAAAGGATCAGGATCTCTCCACTCTCAAAGAGTATAAGGTGGAAAAAGGGACCATAATCACTCCATCCGCCCAGACTTTTTTGACGGACCGCCATATTAAACTTTCCATTATTGATAAGTCTAAGGACGATCAACAGTCCAAAAACGAGAAGAGCAAAACTTCGAGCAAGGCTGACGAAAAAAATCAGTCCCAGAAGCCCGAACCGGTACAGCCTTTTAAATACCGCCTGCTGAACGGGGGATATACCAACCAAAAGCCGGAACAGATGACCGCGCTTTACGGGAATGTTCTTGTGAATAAGGATCATAACCGGATCATCTTTAGAGGGAAACTAGATTCATTCGAATCGAAAATTCTAGAATCCCAAATCAAAATTGCCCCAGTTTATCAAGGACTGGCAGATGATTTGCAGGAAGTGCTCGACTTTGTCAGGAACCTTGTCAGGTGCGAAGTCTTGAACAGCCCGGTTAAGGAAATCAAGCTTCTTGGGATGAGTGAACAGGAAATCAGGGAGATGTCCCACCATCCAAAGAAATTTTTTGGTGAAGGTCATTTCTTTCCAGATTACCGTCTGGGAGAGCCGGTCATTCTGCTGAATTCCCTTAGAAGCATGGTAAGGGAAGCGGAGATTGCAGCCTATCAGGCATTCAAAAAAGAGAATGGCGAGGCTGAGCGTGAAGATATTATCCAGGCTCTAAACCGGTTGTCATCGCTATTTTGGGTGCTAATGTTTAAAACCAAAACCGGAAGTTATAGTAAGTGAGGTGTGGTTCCATGGAGCCTTTTGATCAGGAAGTTGTAAAACGTGTTGTGGAGCAGGTAATCAGCACGGAGTTAATCGAAGTGGAGGCATCAGGCCGCCATGTCCATCTAGACCGCGAAACAGTGGATCTATTATTCGGCGATGGGTATCAGCTTACAAAGCTACGGGACTTATCCCAGCCAGGCCAATATGTGTGTGAAGAACGCATCACTTTGACCGGGCCGAAAGGGTCCATCAAGAATGTGGTTATATTAGGCCCTGAACGCAATAAATCCCAAGTTGAAATTTCCTTTACAGATGCTCTTATATTGGGAATCCGCAATGTTCCTGTAAGGGACAGCGGAAACACCGAGAACACCCCGTCCATCATTCTTGACTCTGGGAAGAACAGTGTTCAGCTTGAGAACGGAACGATTGTCGCCAAAAGGCATATCCATATGACTCCAGAAGACGCGAAACGATATCAGGTAACTGATAAGGAGATTGTCAGAGTGAAGATGTTTGGGATGCGGCCTCTCATTTTTGATGATGTGGTAGTCCGCGTCAATTCCAGATACGAGACAAGGATGCACATCGATTATGATGAAGCTAATGCCTGCGGATTTAAAAAAGGTATGTACGGCAGGCTGATTAAGAAACAGCCTGGGGGTGTCAATCAGTGAACATCGACGAATTAGTTGAGAGAGTAACTGAACTAGTCTGTCAGCAGCTGTCGGAAAACAGTAAGAGCGAGTGCCGGGCACCAGCGCGCAAGAAAGCGGTGGTTCTGGCCGACCAACCTGTCACCGGGATTGATGAAGCGCTTTCCTCTTGTTATTCAGTGAGGTATTACAGAGAAAAAGACAACGATTCTGACATTATCATCATTCCTTCATTGTCTGCAGCCATGATGGCAAACCTTGCAGCAGGTGTAGCTAGGACCTCCGGCGAGGAGTTTGTTCTGGCCATGCTGTTGCAGGGAAAGCGCGTCATTGCCCTGGCAGATGGTCTTGAATATAAGCGATATAAGAAGACTGCACCAATCCTCTTTTATAAAATGTATGAGGAATTGGAGCACAAGCTTGAGGGCTATGGAATCGAGTTTACTGGACTGGGCAACCTGAGTGAACTATGTGATAAAGTTCCGATGGAAACCGTCAAAACCCAGGGTGAAAAGGCTATACCAGAGTTAGAGGCGAAAGAAGAGACTGTTACGCAAAACTGCGCAATCGTCGATAGAAAGCTGATTACTGAAGTGGATCTGCGGAAGTTCTGCTTGAAAAACCAGAAGCTTGTAGCTGTCCGCCCTGATGCTATTATTACACCTCTTGCTAAAGATTATATCAGGACAAACAAGATTACGATCAAACGAGGATAGCGGAGGGATATTCGATGGAAATAGGCAAAGTTGTCGGAAGTCTCTGGGCGACCAGAAAAGATGAAAAGTTGAATGGCCTCAAACTCATGATCGTCAAGCTGTTATACTGCGGAGATAATGTCCGTCATATAGTGGCCGCCGATAATGCCGGTGCAGGTGTCCAGGATATTGTCCTTATTACAAGGGGAAGTTCTGCAAGGGTATCAGTCGGTGGAAGCGGCGTTCCGGTAGATGCTGTCATCGTCGGGGTTGTGGATTCAATCGATATGGTGGACGAGTAAGTTTAGCCCGCAGCAGCGCTTTTTTATGAAGTAATGCTCCGAAATGCTTTACACAGTAAGTGCAAGGAATCTTGAGTGAAAAAATATAAAGAGTCTGGGGGCAGATGACATTGAGCATAAATGAAATCATTATCTATTTAATGGTCATTTTTATGGTTGTCGGAGCTATTGATAAAATCTTTAATAATAAGCTGAAACTTGGAGAAAAGTTCGAGGAAGGAATTATGGCAATGGGTGCCCTGACGCTTTCAATGGTAGGGATTATTGTCATAGCACCAGTGCTTGCGAAGGTACTTAGCCCGATTATTGTTCCGTTGTACAGTGCAATGGGCGCTGACCCTGCAATGTTTGCCACAACCTTACTGGCAAATGATATGGGCGGCTTCCCTTTGGCAATGGAAATGGCAAAAGATCCGGATATCGGCCTTTTTGCAGGAACAATCCTTGGAGCCATGATGGGACCGACAATTGTATTTACAATCCCAGTTGCATTGGGAATCATTGAAAAGAAAGACCATAAGTTCCTGGCTACAGGAATTCTCGCAGGAATGATCACCATTCCGGTCGGATGTTTTGTCGGCGGTTTAGTAGCAGGTTTCGATCCGATTCTGCTCATTAAAAACCTTGTGCCAATCCTTATCGTTGCTGTTTTAGTCATCCTTGGCTTGTGGAGGTTCCCAGAAAAGATGATCAAAGGCTTCACTATTTTTGGCCAGGGAGTTGTCATTGTCGCTATTTTTGGCCTTGCTATAGGGATTATTGATGCCCTGACAGGTTTGACAGTAATTTCCGGCATTACTCCTTTGGAAGAAGGCATCCAGGTTGTCGGCAGCATTGCCATTGTCCTGGCTGGGGCTTTCGTTATGGTTGAAGTCATTACAAGAGTATTCAAGAAACCATTGATTAAGCTCGGTAAGGTTTTGGGTATGAATGATATCGCAGCAGCGGGAATGGTGGCAACACTTGCCAATAATATCCCAATGTTCATGATGATGAAAGATATGGATGACAGAGGAAAAATTTTGAATGTGGCTTTCGCAGTATCAGCTGCTTTTGTCCTTGGTGATCACCTTGGTTTTACAGCCGGTGTTGCAAAGGATATGATCTTCCCGATGATCGTCGGAAAGTTCACTGGAGGTATCACTGCCATCATGGTGGCAATGTTTATTGCGAACAGAATGCTTGGAAAAGCAAACCAGGATACAGATGGTGAAAAGAAAGTCGGCTAAAATTTAACGGTGCATGTCTTCTTGTACGCTAAGGAGGATAGGCACCGCTTTTCCCATCTTCTTGTAGGATTTTCATTTCGTGGAATTTCAGGGTGTTTTTATGCCGCCGACAGTAATAATGTGTCACAAATCAGTAATATTTTTTTTGCTATTATGCTTTAAGTTCTGATAGAATGAAAACATAACACAATGGCGTGTTGATTTAATTTCGAAGGCAACGGGGCTTTTGAAAAAGGAGAAACTTACTTTTTCAAGTGCCCCTTTTTTGTATGTCTTCAACTATTCATTAAATCAATAACAAGGTGGATTAAGATGGAAAAAAAAGAACGGGTTATACAAGAGTATGTACCTGGTAAACAGGTTACTCTATCCCATATTATTGCAAACCCTAACGAAGAACTATTTAAAAAGCTAGGCCTAACTAATTATAATATCAACGCGATTGGAATTCTGACGATCACTCCAAGTGAAGCATCGATTATTGCTGCTGATATTGCAACAAAATCAGGCAATGTCGACATTGGCTTTGTCGATCGATTCAGCGGTTCAGTCGTGATTACCGGTGATGTGTCATCGGTAGAGTATGCGTTAGATAAGGTCATTCATGATTTAACGGAAATATTGGATTTTACAATACCGAAAATTACAAGGACATAGGGTGAGATTATGAAAAAGATCATTCTCATCGGTAAGACAGGCAGTGGAAAAACGACTCTTTGTCAAAATATTCACGGCGAATTGATGGAATACAAGAAAACGCAAGCGATTGATACGCTTGAGAATGCAATCGATACACCAGGAGAATATATTGAAAATCGCTTTTATTACAAAGCACTGATTGTAACGGCAGCTGATGCCGATATCATCGGGCTTGTGCAGGACTGTACTGAAGAAGACAGCTTTTTCCCCCCATCATTTGGATCTGTGTTTCCAAAACCTGTGATTGGCATCATTACCAAAACTGATTTGGCAAAAGATAACGAAGACATTCTTCGCTCGGAACAATACCTGAAAATGGCCGGTGCAGAGAATATATTCGCTATTTCCTCAATTGAAGAAAAAGGTGTCGAGGAATTAAAAGAATATTTGCGGAATCCGATTTAAGAGACTTCTTTTAAGGAGAATAAACCTATGAGAAAACGAATTGTAATAGTCGACGATGAACCTATTACAAGGATGGATATACGTGAATTATTAAGTGAAGCAGGCTACGATGTCGTAGGGGAAGCTTCCGATGGTTTTGAAGCGATTGACGTTTGCCGGAAATTCACTCCAGACTTGGTGATAATGGATATTAAAATGCCAATCCTGGATGGATTGAAGGCCAGTAAAATGATTATGCGTGAAAAACTGGCCTCAAGTATTCTATTATTGAGTGCTTTTAACGATAGAGATTATATTCAGCAGGCAAAAGAGGTTGGAGCCTTAGGGTATTTGGTGAAGCCTCTTGATGAAAAATCATTTATTCCTACTGTAGAAGTGGCCATCGCGAGAGGGCATGAGATTCATAAATTGGAACATGATTTTGAAAACGTTTCACAGAAGTTGGACGACAGGAAAACAATTGATATTGCCAAAGGGCTATTAATGAAAGAAAAAAGTATAGTGGAAGACGAAGCGTATAATTTGTTAAGGAAACTTAGCATGGATCGCCGTTGTTCCATGGGGCAGATTGCCAGAGAAATCGTCATCATGTATGAATAAGAAAAACATCCGGTCCTGAATCATATCAGCTTACCAAGCTAAGATATGATTAAAATCATGGAAATGGTGAACCGTTAATATTAAGGAGAATAATTTCATATGATTTATACAGGACGCGATGAAGCGACTTAAATCCGAGAGCAATGAGGCTTAAGGTAAAAGGCATGTTTCCAATTCGGAAATACCTTTAACCTTAGGCCTCTTTATTTTTATAACCATAGTTCTTTTTATTTTGAGGAGGTGAAAAGAATGAGTGAAGAAATTTTAAGCGTTGGTATCGATATCGGAACATCTACGACTCAACTAGTCTTTTCAACGATTACGATTGAAAATATTGCTTCAAGTTTTTCGATACCGCGAATCACCATTGTTGATAAGGTTGTGCACTACAAGAGCAATATCATCTTCACGCCTCTTTTAGAGGATAACAAAATAGACGTCAAAAAAATTGAAGAGTTCCTCGTGACTGAATATGCAAAAGCAGGTGCGAATAAACAGGACATTCAAACAGGTGCTGTTATTATCACCGGAGAAACAGCCAGGAGGGAAAATGCCCAGGAAGTACTGCAAACACTAAGCGGTTTCGCGGGTGATTTTGTAGTGGCAACCGCTGGACCAGACTTGGAAAGTATCATTGCGGCCAAGGGCGCAGGTCTCCACACTTATTCAAAAGAGCACTCCACCACGGTCATCAACATCGATATTGGGGGAGGAACAAGCAACCTTGCTTTTTTGAACAGGGGTGAGGTAACCGATACAGGCTGCCTGGATATTGGCGGAAGATTAATTAAGCTCGATCCTTTAACGAAAGAGATTACCTACATATCTCCTAAAATTAAAGAGTTAATAGAGCTGAAAAAATTCTCCGTACACGTTGGGGATACAGTTACTGTAGAAAGATTGCTGCCTGTCATTCAGGAAATGGTCCATTTGCTTGAGGAAAGTGTAGGAATCAGGCCAGCTACTCCTTTCTTCGATACAATTGTCACCCATAGAGGGCTGCAAAATGTGCAGGAGGCTAAATGTATATCATTTACGGGAGGTGTTGCGGACTCCATATACAATCCTGTGACAGGTGATCCATTTATATATGGGGATATAGGAGTATTACTGGGAAAAGCCATTGCTCAATCTGACCTTATGAAACATTTTACCGTAGTTAAACCGGAAGAAACGATCAGGGCAACAGTAGTGGGAGCTGGCTCTCACACAACCGAAATTAGCGGAAGTACAATCACATACACAAAAGACCTGTTTCCGTTGAAAAACATTCCCGTCCTAAAACTGTCCGAGGAAGAAGAGCAACTGGATGACGATGCTTTCCATGAACTGCTCAAGAATAAGCTGAATTGGTTCAAGTTTGATGGCAAGCAGGAAAATGTGGCAATCGCTTTTAAAGGAAAAAGAAGTCCTTCTTTCCTTGAAATTCAACAGATCTCAAACAGGCTACTAGCAGGAATGGAAGAATTAATAGCTCAGAGCTTTCCGCTTGTCATTATTCCGGAGGAAGACTTTGCAAAAGCACTTGGCCAGTCAATGAAGGCCCAAGTATTTGCAAAAGATGATATCATCTGCATTGATGGAATCCATGTGGAGAATGGGGATTACATTGATATTGGAAAACCGTTAGCAGAAGGCAAGGTCGTCCCAGTCGTCATTAAAACACTGGTATTCCATTAAACAAGGATTTCCTGAACCCGTAATTGCGGGTTTGGTTAAATAATCAAATCTATAGTCAATAAAATAAATCCAATCACTCAAGGAGGAAACAAAAATGGCAACTTCAAACGCATTAGGAATGGTAGAAACAAAAGGTTTAGTTGGAGCAATCGAAGCAGCAGATGCAATGGTGAAAGCAGCAAACGTAGAATTAATCGGCAAAGAACAAATCGGCGCAGGATTAGTAACTGTAATGGTTCGCGGTGATGTAGGCGCAGTCAAAGCAGCAACAGATGCTGGTGCTGCAGCGGCAGACCGTGTTGGTGAACTGGTATCAGTCCATGTTATCCCACGCCCGCATTCAGAAGTAGCTGCGATCCTGCCTAAATCAAGCAGCTTTGCAGAGTAAGACTGCAGGGACTGGCTTGGAGGAGGGCCTATAATTGAACCTTGTTTGTTCAACTAAAGATTCCTTAAAAGAGCTGCCCTTTCTTTGAAAGTGAAATTCTAAAAGAATGGAGATGAATGTCGTAATGCAAGATTTGGATAAAGCGACTTTAGAATCATTAATCAGGAAAGTCATCGCAGAACAGTTGGGGAAAGAAGGAACAGCCCCGACCAATAGAACCGTTGATCCTAGCGGAATCATTTCCCTGAATGTACCAACTATTAAAGTAACTGAAGAAAACCGCCTTGATACTGGAAAAGAAGGGGATGTCGTTTACACAAAAGACCTCTTCACACTTGAAGAAAGTCCAAGACTGGGCAGCGGAATCATGGAAATGAAAGATACAACATTCGATTGGACCTTGGACTATGATGAAATTGACTACATCATTGAAGGCCAACTCGACATCATCATCGACGGAAGAAAAATCAGCGCTAAACAAGGAGAAGTCATCCTCATTCCAAAAGGAAGCAAAATCCAGTTCTCAGTAACCGGCCATGCACGCTTCCTATACGTAACATTCCCAGCAGACTGGGCCAATCAATAAAAAATATAGGCACCCCAAAAGGATTACTTTTGGGGTGTTTTTTTTGTGAAAAAAGCTCAAGCAAGAACAGTCTCATTGGACAGGGCAGAAAATAAATTGAAGGACAGTTGTAAGTTTTATCACTAACATGAAAGTTCGATTCTCTACTGATATTACTTAATAGTTTGAACAGCTCCATGACCTGGTATACGACTTTTTAGTAGTTTAAAAACCAATTGGCTGGCCAGGTAAAATGCCTTGTTAGGGGAAACTCTATTATAGGGTCTCCCTAATTTATCAACAATAACATAACAGAACCATTAGAAAAGCAAACTTTAGGGATTAATGAGGTTAAGAGGAAATCCCACTACTAGAATTTCAAAATCGGTTGAACTAGTCTTAAAGACGTGGTAATTTTATGTTTTGTTCCTTAGATCAGGCAAATGATCATGAAAATGTGAACACTGTACGATATTCACCTGAATTTGGCTCCGTTCTCTTGGTATCTTGCCGGGAAATAATTCATTCTCCCGGGAAATGGCGGCATTCGGACAAAAAACCTCAGGATTGGGACAAAAACCAGTTTTATTAGGACAAGAAATCGCGTGATTCGGACAGAAAACAGCCTCATTCGGACAATTAGACAATATATGTAAAAAAACAACATGAAGCTGCGAACAATAATATAATTTGTAAAAACTCGAAATGGACACGACACAAAATTGCCTTAATCTACACCATCCTCCAATAACACACAAAACTAGTAAAATCAATACTTGATAAAATCCGCATTTTTCAGTTAAATATAGATAGAAGTGAATATGATATTTTAAGAGTGCCCAAGTTTTACAGCTTGGGATAATAGGGAAACCGGTTGAAATCCGGTGCAGCCCCCGCTACTGTAATTGCTGATGAAATTGTCGCGAACCCACTGGCCTCGCCGGGAAGGGGACAAGAGTAAAGTGAAGCATGAGCCAGAAGACCTGCTTTTAAAATTCTTTCATTATTCTTCGGAGGGAAGGATGAGTAGGACAATTTAGCGGCGATGCCGTTTGACTGGACTGTCTCATGCCTTAACTTGGAGAAAAGTTAAGGCTTTTTATTTTGCTCAAGCCCTCGTGGCAGGGCTCTTACAACAGAATAGCTCTAGCATAGGTGTGCGGCGATTTAACAGCTGCACTTAAAAGGGAAGTCCGGTGAAAATCCGGCACGGTCCCGCCACTGTAATTGGGGAGTTTCGCTGCAGCATGTCACTGGATATTCCGGGAAGACGCAGCAAAATGATGAACCTAAGTCAGGAGACCTGCCTATGTTACACTTCTTCAACTCCTACGGGTAATAGGCAGCAGAAGTACAATTTTCCGGCACCGGCCATGGCCGCGCGTTATGCGTGTACCAGAAGACAGCCAGATCCGGAATCTTGTCCTTTTTTCAGCACCTCTATCCAATGGATAGAGGTGCTTTAATTTTGAAAAAAAGGAGAGAAAACAATGACAACCTGGAATTTATCAGGAGTAAACAGCCATATCCTCATTTGCAACGGCTCAAGCTGCATGCGCAAAGGTGGGGAAGAAGTCACAGAAGCAATTCGCCGCGAAATCGCGGAACTCAATCTTGATTCCCGCATCCACACCACGAGGACGAGGTGCAATGGGAGATGCAAGGATGCCTGCATCGTCATCGAGTATCCGGAAGGAACATGGTACAAGGAAATGACGCCGGAGCTTGGCCGCAGGCTGGCCCGGAACCATATTGAAAGTGATCAAGGCCTGCACGATTCCGTGCTGTACAGCTACGAGGACAGTCAATACGTCCAGATCAGCAGTGAGTCGGAAAAAGGAAAAGACAAACCCATCAAGGTAGGTGGCTGAGGTATGGAATTAGTATCGTTTGCCTTGTTAGCCATTCTTATCGGAGCACGCCACGGGATGGACAGTGACCATGTCGCAGCCATCGCCGATATGGTAGGAAGCGAAGGAAATCGAAGCAAACAAATATCCCTTGGCGTCATGTATGCGCTCGGCCATGGCCTCATCGTTTTCATGATCGGGCTGCTGACATTATTTGTCGGTGCTAAGCTTCCAAAAAGCGCGCAAAACTCTGTTGAAATCCTTGTGGGCATTACGCTGCTTGTGCTGGGCGGATTCATTATCTATTCCATTTTCAAAAACAGAGAAAGCTATGAGCATAAAGGCCGGTTCACCATTATGTATGAAGGTTTGACAAGGCTGACAAAAAAACTTGGCTTTGGCGAAAAAAAGCTCTCGCCCTTGAAGCTCGGCGTGATTGGTGCTTTTATCATCGGCGTCATTCATGGCGTTGGCGTGGAAAGCCCAACCCAAATCGCAGCCATTACTAGTGCGGGAGGGCTGGACAGCGCTACTGCAGCAACTGCCCAGCTTGTCCTGTTCGTAGTCGGTCTGTTGATGTCAACCATTCTCATGACATTCCTCATCTCGTGGGGCTTCATGAAGTCAAGGCTGAAACGCCAGGTATTTATCGTGCTTGGATCGGTAACAGGAATTTACAGTATCATCCTCGGCCTCTCGATGCTCGCCGAAATGATAAAGGGAGGAATTTAAGTTGAAAGGAAAATTGCTTATCGTCGGTTTCGGACCAGGAAGTGCAGAGCATATCACCAAACGGGCAAAAGATGCAATAGGGGAAAGCGATACGATCATCGGCTACAAGACATATGTTGATCTTATCAGCGAACTCATCACCGACCAGGAAATGGTCAGCACGGGAATGTCCGAGGAAGTGACCCGGGCCCAGGCAGCTGTCCGGTTTGCGGAAAAAGGAAAGAAGGTTGCCGTTATCTCAAGCGGCGATGCTGGTGTGTACGGGATGGCGGGACTGATTTATGAAGTACTCGCCGAAAAAGGGTGGAAGGAAGAAAGTGGTATTGAGGTGGAAGTGATTCCCGGCATCTCAGCGATTCAATCATGCGCCTCGTTGCTCGGAGCCCCAGTGATGCACGACGCTTGTACGATCAGCCTGAGTGACCATTTGACTCCATGGGCTATCATCGAAAAAAGGTTGGAGGCCGCCGGTATGGGAGACTTTGTTGTCGCCCTTTATAATCCGAAGAGCGGAAGAAGGACAAAGCAGATTGCCGAAGCGCAAAGGACCCTGCTGCAATACCGTTCTCCCGAAACACCCGTAGGTCTTGTGAAAAGTGCTTACCGCGACACCGAAAAAGTTGTCCTGACAACGCTAGCGAACATGCTTGAGCACGAAATTGGCATGCTGACAACCGTACTCATCGGGAATTCCTCCACCTTCCTGCACGACGGTAAAATGATCACCCCGAGGGGATATCGAAGAAAATACACACTGCATCAAGAAGAGCAGGCGCTTCGTCCGCACGAGCGGCTCCGGCCGGAAAACGAGCCATGGGCTTTGCATGAAGGGAAAGAGGAGAAAGGCCTTGGTGCCAAAAAGCAGGATTCATCACTGCAGATTGTCATGGAGGCGCTTGAAAAACTTGGCGAGCCCAAGCAGGCACAGTATATACTCCACCCTCAAATCGAATCCATTTTCGAATTGGCGGTAAGCCCGGGGGTTGCGAATAAGAAGTTTACACCAAAGCAAATGATTTTGCTTGCAGAATTAGCCGGTGACAGTGGAACCATCGAGTATACGCCGCACCACCATATTTTGCTTAAAATTCCGACGGGAAATCCCGAAAATGTGACTGCCGCCCTTACAGAGGCAGGATTTTTACTCGCTCCTGTCGGGGATGTCGCACAGTTAAAGGCCTGCGATTTTTGCGATGGTGAAAAGCAAGACGCTATCCCATACGCTGAGGAAATTCAGCGGAAAATTGGCGGTTCGGAAATGCCAAAGGAGCTGAAAATTGGCTTGAATGGATGTGGAATGGCTTGCTATGGCGCAGTCCATGAGGATATTGGCCTTGTTTTCCGAACAGGGAAATTCGATTTATTTTTGGGTGGCAAAACAGTTGGCAGGACGGCTCACCCGGGACAGCCAGTAGCTGAAGGAATCGAGCCGGAACGAATTGTTGAAGTGATTGAAAGAATTGTGGGCGAATATCAAGCGAATGCACACCCTAATGAACGGTTTTATAAATATTTTAAAAGGGTCCAGAAAGTGCAGGGATTCTGGCACAGCGATTCGGCTCCTGCCATTGAACTGGAACCGGCGCCGTGCGGAGAATAAGAATGGGGGTATATAGATGAAAGCAGTACTGCTAGTGGGGCATGGAAGCCGCGACCCGGAAGGAAACAGCCAAGTCAGGGAATTTATCGAAGAACTGAAACCTAGGCTTGATCCTGAATTACTCGTTGAAACTTGTTTTCTTGAATTTGAAGCACCGACGATCGGCCAGGGAATTGATGCCTGCGCTCAAAAAGGAGCGAGCAAAATTGTTGTGATTCCGATTATGCTCCTACCGGCAGGCCACTCGAAAATACATATTCCTGCTGCGATTGATGAAGGGAAAGAGAAATACCCGAAGATTGGATTCACTTACGGACGGCCGATTGGCATCCATGAAGAGACCATTGAAATTTGCCTGTCGCGGCTCCGGGAGATTGGCGAGGATCCGGATGAGGCGGAGAAGGATACAGCAATCATTTTTCTAGGGCGGGGAGGAAGTGACCCTGATGCCAACAGTGAGCTCTACAAGATTGCCCGCCTGTTCTGGGAAAAAACAAAATATAAACTCGTAGAACCAGCGTTCATGGGGGTTACCGGGCCGCTTGTGAAGGAAGGAATTGAGCGCTGCATCAGACTTGGAGCCCAAAAAATCATCATCCTTCCATACTTTCTGTTTACGGGAATATTGATCAAGAGACTTGAAAAGCTTGTCTGTGATTTTCAGTCGGAATATCAGCAGCAGGAAATCAAACTGGCCGGATACTTTGGGTTTCACCCCCGCCTGCAGAATATTATTGAGGACCGCATAGAAGAAGCGCTCCAGGGAGAAGTGAAAATGAACTGCGATACATGCCAGTACCGGATCATGGCGATGGAACATGTAGAGCATCACCATCATCACGACCACGACCACGACCATGGCCATCATCATGAACATGATCACAACCATCATCTTGAACATGTGGAACATCATCATCCCAAAGATGACCACGAAGATAATCGTGTCCCTGAAGAGGTGGCAAAGGTATGATTCTCTTTCTTGCTGGAACGAGTGATGCCAGGGCGCTGGCACTTGAGATTAAACATGCTGGCTATGGCTTGCTGACAACGGTCGTCACAGAAAATGCTGCAAATGAGCTGAAGAAACAGGGACTTACTGTTACCGTCGGCCGGCTTACAAGCGAGGATTTTAAAAAGATGGTGGTCAATCAAGGGATTGCGGCAATTGTGGACGCAAGCCATCCTTTTGCAGAAGAAGCCAGCAGGAATGCCATGGCTGCCGCAAATGAAAGAAATATCCCTTATATCCGTTATGAACGCGAGTCGCAGGTTTTTGAAGACGAAAAACTGACGATTGTATCCTCCTATGAGGAAGCAGCAAACGTGGCGTACCGAAAAAAAGGAGTTATCATGCTGACAACGGGAAGCAAGACACTTGAGATCTTCGCTAGAAAGCTTCTTGGAGTTCAGGGCATCAGAGTAATCGCCCGGATGCTCCCAAGACAGGACAATATGGAAAAATGTGCGAAACTTGGCTTCCCGCAGAAGGACATGATCATGATACAGGGTCCTTTCTCAAAGTATTTTGATAAGGCGCTTTATCAGCATTACGGTGTCACGACAATGGTAACAAAGGAAAGCGGTAAAGTCGGTTCGGTGGATGAAAAGCTTGAAGCAGCAAAAGAGCTTGGAATCGAAACGGTTTTAATCAAAAGGCCGAGTATCGAGTATGGCACGAAGTTTTCAAGTTTTCAGGATGTCATTAGGCATCTGGCTGAAATTTTCCCGAACAATGAGAGGAGGCAAACCAGTGGACTTCAAAACAGAATTTAAGCCTATCACGGTGCACCCGGAAATGATTGAAGTGAAAAGCTTTGAAATGATTGATGAGGAAATGGGGGAGCACAGCTTTACCGATGAGCAGTACCCAGTGGTTCGGCGTGTTATCCACGCATCAGCCGATTTTGAACTTGGAAAAAGCATGCTGTTCCACCCTGACGCAATTTCGGCAGGTATAAAGGCCGTCCGAAGCGGAAAAACAGTTGTCGCCGATGTCCAAATGGTTCAGGTAGGCATCAGCAAACCAAGGATCGAAAAGTACGGAGGCGATGTTAGGGTATATATTTCCGACGCTGATGTGATGGAGGAAGCGAAGCGGCTCCAAACAACAAGGGCCATCATATCCATGCGAAAAGCAATCAAGGAAGCGGACGGAGGTATCTTTGCCATCGGTAATGCACCGACTGCACTCCTCGAGCTGATTCGCCTCATCAAAGAAGGCGAAGCAAAGCCGGGGCTTGTCATTGGCCTTCCGGTCGGATTCGTTTCTGCTCCGGAATCAAAGGAAGAGCTGGCGAAGCTGGATATCCCCTATATCACAAATATTGGAAGGAAAGGCGGAAGCACGGTCACCGTTGCCGCGTTGAACGCTATTTCACTGCTCGCCGAAAAGGATTAAAACATGAGTGCGAATGCTGAAAAAAAACTACGGCAGGGCTTTACAACAGGAGCATGTGCCACGGCAGCCACGAAGGCTGCCTTAACGGCTCTTATTACAAAAGAAGAACAGCTTGAAGCCACCATTTCTTTGCCGGTCGGCATTTTTTCCACTTTCGTAATGGAAGAGTGCCGTATCGAGGAGAGTCGCGTTGTAGCTGGAACGATTAAGGATGCAGGCGATGACCCTGATGCTACGCACCAAGCCTTAATCCGTTCTGAAGTCTTCTGGCATGGAGAAGAGGGAATTGTGCTTGATGGCGGCATTGGCGTAGGACGTGTGACTAAGGAAGGCCTGCCGGTGCCTGTAGGGGAAGCTGCCATCAATCCTGTCCCAAAGCAAATGATCATGGAAACAGCGCGGGAAGTACTCCGTCAATTTCGAATCACAAAAGGTATTAAAATCGTCATTTCTGTGCCCGATGGGGAGGAAATTGCCAAAAAGACATTGAACGGTCGCCTTGGAATACTTGGCGGAATCTCCATTCTTGGAACAAGGGGCACGGTCTTTCCGTTTTCTACATCGGCCTATAAAGCAAGCATCGTATCAGCTATCAATGTAGCAAAATCATGCGGCTGTGATCATGTTGTTATTACAACTGGAGGGAGAAGCGAAAAATATGCGATGCTTCAGTATCCTTCCCTGCCAGAGGAAGCTTTTATCGAAATGGGCGATTTCGTCGGCTTTACATTGAAGCAGTGCAAGCGGGCCGGAATGAGGAAAGTTTCCACGGTTGGGATGATGGGCAAATTCTCTAAATTTGCTCAGGGCGTGATGATGGTCCATTCAAAAAGCGCACCGGTTGACTTTAATTTCCTTGCAGATGTAGCGCTGTCTGCCGGGGTGGAAGACGGACTCGCAGAACAAATCAGGGGTGCCAACACTGCCTCTCAGGTCGGGGACATGGTGGCGGATCACCATAGTTTTTTCGAAAAGCTCTGTGAAAGCTGCTGCTTGTCAGGATTACAAGAGGTGAAAGGCGGAATTACGATAGAGACAAGCTTGTATTCCATGAAAGGAAGCTTGCTGGGAAGGGCGGAGTTAGATGGCAAATAGAATCAAAATGATTGGAATTGGTGATGAAGGTAGGCAGAGTCTTTTACCGCTCTATGAAAAAATCATTGGAAATAGCGAGGTGCTCGTCGGCGGTGAAAGGCATCTTGCCCATTTTCCAGAATACAAAGGGGAGAAAATACCAGTCAAAGGCGGAATCGGAGTGCTGGCGGACAGATTAGTGCAGGAAAGTAGGCGCGTCGTGATTCTTGCATCAGGAGATCCTTTGTTTTATGGAATTGGCGGTTATCTTTCGTCCAAAATGGATCTCGAAATTTATCCTTACTTCAGTTCCATCCAACTTGCATTTGCGAGAATGAAAGAAAGCTGGCAAGATGCTTATTTTACCAGTGTACACGGCCGCAGCATGAAGGGCCTGGCCCAGCGGATAGACGGCCAGATCAAGATTGCCCTGCTGACAGATGAAGAGAACAGTCCATCAAAGATTGCGGCATACTTAAAATCTTTTGGCATGACTGAATACAGAGCGTTCGTGGCCGAGAACCTGGGCGGGGAGAACGAACGGACAGGCTGGTACGAACTCAAGGACATGGAGAACACGGTGTTCTCGCCGTTAAACGTTGTGATTCTAAAAAAAACCGGGCCATCTCCCGAGTGGCCGTTTGGCATCCCAGATGAAGAATTTTCCCAGCGGAAGCCCGATAAAGGACTGATTACGAAAAGAGAGATCAGGACATTGAGCTTAAGTGAGCTGAAAATTAAGCCTGACAGCACTGTTTGGGATATTGGGACATGTACAGGCTCGGTTTCCATCGAAGCTGCAAAACTAGCGCGTGAAGGGGCAGTTTACAGCGTTGAGAAAAATGAACATGACCTTGTGAACTGTTATGAAAATATGAAAAAATTCCGGACTGATTTTACGGTCGTCCACAGTTTGGCACCTCAAGGACTTGGGGAATTTCCTGACCCTAATGCTGTTTTTATTGGAGGAACAGCCGGTGGGATGGACGACATCCTTGATGTCTGCTGCAGCCGGTTAAAGCAGAATGGAAGAATCGTTTTAAATGCGGTTACGGTTGAATCATTGTCCGGCGCCATGGAAGCTTTTAAAGAACGGAACTTTAAAGTATCTGTCACATTGGCACAAATATCGCGAAGCAAACCAATCTTGCAGTTAACAAGATTTGAAGCATTAAACCCTGTTTACATTATCACTGCAAGCCGGAAGGAGGAAATATAAATGATCGGAACATTATACGGGCTTGGCGTAGGCCCCGGGGACCCGGAGCTGATTACGGTAAAAGCTTTTCGGACATTAAAGGAATCGCCAGTCATCGCCTATCCGAAGAAACTGAAAGGCAGTAAAAGCTACGCCCACCAAATCATTGATGTCTACATAAACCCCGACGAAAAAGAAATGCTTGGCCTTATTTTTCCAATGACTAAAGATCCAACCATCCTTGAGCGAGAGTGGACCTTAACCGTTGAAACCGTTTGGGAAAAGCTGAAGGAAGGCAAGGATGTCGCTTTTGTAACAGAAGGAGATCCGCTATTATACAGTACGTTCATACATATGATGAAGCTGATGGAAGAGCGCCATCCTGAGGTGCCAATTAAAACGGTCCCAGGAATATCATCGATAAACGGGGCCGCTTCAAGGCTTGGCATTCCGCTTGCTGAAGGGGACGACCATGTAGCCATCATCCCTGCTCAGGACGACTATGAAAAAATGAAAAAAGCAATTGTGGATAACGACTGCGTGGTATTTATCAAAGTGGCAAAAGTAATGGATTTGATGCTTGCTGTTCTCCGTGAGCTTGACTTGGTTGATAAAGCTTCGGTGGTCACAAAAGTAACGTCGGACGAAGAAGTCGTCTGGAAGATGGAAGAGCTGGACCGCACGGAGCTTGAGTACTTAACATTGATGGTGGTGAGGAAATAATGAAGGTAACGATTATCGGGGCAGGCCCGGGAGCGCCTGATTTGATTACAGTAAGAGGACTTCGCCGTTTGAAAGAGGCAGATGTTGTGCTTTACGCCGATTCGCTTGTGAGTGAAGACCTGATTTCGGAAGCGCGGGAAGGTGTCGAGGTGATCAAAACTGCCGGGATGCATTTGGAAGAAATGGTGGAACTGATGGCAGGGCGCTTAAGGGATGGGAAAAAAGTTGTCCGTGTTCACACCGGCGACCCGGCAGTATACGGGGCAATACTCGAGCAGATTGCCCTTTTGAAAGAAGCTGGTGCGGAAGTTGAAATCATCCCTGGGGTCAGCTCAGTGTTCGCCTCCGCTGCTGCGCTCGGTGCCGAACTTACGGTTCCCGACCTTACGCAGACTGTCATCCTAACAAGGGCAGAGGGGCGCACGCCTGTGCCCGATGGAGAAAAGCTGCGCGATCTGGCAAAACATCAGTGCACAGTTGCGTTATTTTTAAGCGCTACTTTGACAAAAAAAGTGGTGAAAGAGTTCCTTGATGCGGGTTGGAGCAAGGATACGCCGGTTGCGGTCGTATATAAAGCGACATGGCCAGACCAAAAATTGGTCCGAAGCACGCTTGAAAACCTTGATGATGACATGCGGAAAAACGGAATCAGGAAGCAGGCTATGATCCTTGCCGGCTGGGCATTGGATGAAAAGATACACGAAAAGAACTTTCGCTCAAAATTATACGATAAAGAGTTTACGCACGGATTCAGAAAAGGAGTAAAATCATGACGCTCCTTCTGGAAGAAGGGAAATTACCAGAAGTCGATGTGCGAAACGCTTATGCAATCGTAGCAATCACCAAGCACGGAACTCTATTGGCACGGAAGCTTCATGTGCTGTTCGAAAATGCAGACCTCTATTATATGGGGAAGTTTGAGAAAGGCGATGAAGCTGAAAAAAGCATTACGCTGTTTAACGGGAGTGTACGCCTCTTGCTGCCGTCGCTGTTTGGGGCGTACAAAGGAATTATTTTAATCATTTCCCTTGGTGCGGTTGTCAGAATGATTGCCCCCATCCTGAGGGACAAGAAAACTGATCCAGGCATCGTCGTGCTCGACGACAAGGGAGAACATGTGATTAGTGTGCTTTCAGGCCATTTAGGCGGAGCAAACGAGCTCACGGCAGAAGTGGCAGCGCTGCTTGGAGCAAGGCCTGTCATTACGACTGCCTCCGATGTGCAAAAAACGATACCCGTCGATTTATTCGGGAAACGATTTGGCTGGGTGTGGGAATCTGCCGAAAAGCTGACGCCAGTCAGCGCCTCGGTCGTCAATGAAGAAAAAGTCGTTGTCATTCAGGAATCGGGTGAAAGAAATTGGTGGCAGCATGACAGGCCTCTCCCTGCAAATATAGTAATATACAAAAGTATTCCCGAGGCTTTGGCGGAAAAGCCGGATGCAGCTCTCGTTGTTACACATCGGCTACTCCGGGAGGACGAACAAAGAATTCTTGATAACGGTGTGCTTTACCGGCCGAAAGTCATTGTCCTCGGAATTGGCTGCAACCGAGGAACTTCTGCCTCCGAGATACTTTCAGTCATAAAGGAAACACTAGTGGAATTGCAGCTTTCGTTCAAAAGTGTCAAGGCGGTTGCGACAATCGATTTGAAAAAGGACGAAGAAGGGCTGCTTGAGGCTGTACAGGAGCAAGGCTGGGAGTTCCGTTGTTATACACCGGAGGAGCTAAACTCGGTTGATATCAAGGACCCGTCCGAAACAGTCTATAAGTATACGGGAGCATACGGAGTCAGTGAACCTGCAGCTCTCTTGTGCAGTAAAGAAAGTGATTTGGAGCTTGTGAAAAAGAAATCCGGTAATGTCACGATTTCAGTGGCAGTCATGAAGCATGATGGCCGGTAATAATTTGGAGTGGTGAACTTGGAGAAGAGACTTTTGATTGCCGGAACAGGCAGCGGCGTTGGAAAAACGACATTGACAATTGGGCTCATGGCAGCCCTGAAAAAAAGAGGTCTTCAAGTGCAAGGCTTTAAGTGTGGTCCGGATTATATCGATCCGACCTATCACACCGCAGTGACAGGCCGTTCTTCCCGCAACCTCGACAGCTGGATGCTTTCGGAAGACATGGTAAAAGAAATTTGCGCTCGTGGTAGCAGAGATGCCGACATCTCGATCATTGAAGGGGTTATGGGTTTCTTTGACGGGAAAGATCCTCTCTCAAGCATGGGAAGCTCTGCGCACGTCAGCATGATCACCGGCTCGCCCGTTATCCTTGTTGTCAACTGCGCCAGCATGGCGAGAAGTGCTGCAGCTATCGTAAAAGGGTTCCAAACTCTTGAAGACGGCCCGAATATTGTCGGTGTGATTGCGAACAGGGTGGGGAGCGAAGGGCATTACAAGCTTGTGAAAGCTGCGATTGAACAAGAGTGCGGCATTCCTGTCGTTGGCTATCTCAAGAGGGAAAATGGAATTGAAATTCCCGAAAGGCATCTTGGCTTGATTCCTTCGATTGAGAGAGGCGAGCTTGATCCGTTTTTCCAACAGTTAGGTGAGCTTATCGAGAACAGTTTTGACCTCGAAAAGTTGTTGGAGCTGGCTGATGCTGCACCGATCATGGCAGAAGAAGCTTCTTTTTTTGATAAAACAGAGAAACCATCTGTCCGCATTGCCGTGGCAAAAGATGCGGCTTTCAACTTCTACTATCAGGAAAACCTGGATTTTCTTGAAAGCTATGGAGCAGAGCTTGTATATTTTTCGCCGCTTGCTGGTGAAGCTTTGCCGGAGAATGTGCACGGATTGTATCTTGGGGGCGGCTTCCCGGAGGAGTTCGCCGCAGAGTTAAGCTCCGGTAAGGATGTTCAACTATCTATTAAAAAGGCAATTGAAGATGGGCTGCCAACGCTGGCAGAGTGTGGCGGATTCATGTATTTGACTGAATCTATCCAAACAACAGATGGACAAGTATACAAAATGACTGGCATCATTCCGGGGAAAGTTGTGATGCAGACAAAGCTTGCTGCACTTGGCTACCGGGAAATTACTGGGGAGCCAGGGAACTTTCTTTTGCCGGAAGGAGTTTCGGCAAGAGGCCATGAATTCCATTATTCTACTTTTGAAGGGAATGGGGAGAGACGCCCTGCCTATAATGCGGCTGGAATGCGCGGCGCGAGAAAAGAAGGCTTCATGGAAAGAAATCTGATTGCAGGATATACACACTTCCATTTTGGATCATGCCCAGAACTAGTACAGTGCTGGATTTCAAAGTGCAGGGAGCGGTTATCCTGAGTGCGTATCCGATTCATTTACAGTTAAAAGACCGGCCCGCCGTCGTGATTGGCGGTGGGAAGGTAGCTGAGAGGAAAACTCGCAGCCTTCTAGATGCCGGAGCAGTCATTACCGTCATCAGCCCTGTCGTAACCTCTGCTATACAGTCATGGGTGGGGGAAGGAAGGGTTATATGGAAAAATAAAACCTTCCAGCGGGATGATGTGAAGGACGCTTTTCTCATTATTGCGTGTACAAACGACCGGAGTGTGAACGGAGAAGTGTATGAAGCCTGCAATGGCCGCCAGCTTGTAAATATTGCTGATGATCCGGAAAAAAGCACTTTTACCGTACCGGCAGTGCTGCACCGGGGCAGGCTGTGTCTATCGGTTTCAACCTCGGGAGCGAGCCCCGGACTTTCAAAGCAAATTGTCGAGCGGTTAGAGAGTGAGTTCGATGAATCCTATGAAGAATATCTTGAATTTCTTTTTACAGCGAGAAAAAGGATTCTGGGAGCTGAATCTGATCCCATCCGAAAAAAACAACTGCTGTCACAGCTTCTTGATGCCCGTTTTGCCGAGTTGACAAAGCAAAGGGAAATGAAGGAAAGGAACAGACTTTTGAACCGATTAATATCTGAAGGGAAGCTGGATACATAATGGAGAAGGGAACCGTCTATCTTGTTGGCGCAGGGCCTGGCGATATCAAATTAATCACGGTATATGGCCTTGAATGCATAAAGCGCGCTGATGTCATAGCTTATGACCGTCTGATCAATAAAGAGCTGTTGAATTATGCCAAAGAAGACGCCGAGCTGATTTATGTCGGCAAACTGCCTGGACGACATGCGCTGATTCAGGAGGAAATCCATGAGCTGCTTGTTGAAAAAGCATTGACAGGAAAGAATGTCACACGATTAAAAGGCGGTGATCCGTGTGTATTCGGACGGGTTGGAGAGGAAGCGGAAGTGCTGGCAGAACATGGAATTCGGTTCGAAATCGTACCGGGCGTGACTTCGGGCATTGCAGCCCCGGCTTATGCAGGGATTCCTGTCACCCACCGTGATTATGCGACATCCTTTACGATTGTGACAGGGCACGGGAAAAAGGAAAGAGGAATGGATGGAATCCACTGGAGGGCGCTTGCTCAGGGGAGCGACACGATCGCTTTTTACATGGGAGTGTCCAATCTTCCCCATATTTGCCGCGAGCTCATCACTCATGGCAAAAGCCCGGCGACCCCTGTTGCGGTCATTCAGTGGGGAACAACGGCACGGCAGCACTGCGTTACAGCGGAGTTATCCACAATTGAGGAAAAAGTGCGTCAGGCGCAAATCAGTCATCCAGCCATTATCCTCGTGGGCGAAGTTGTCAGATTAAGAGAGAAGATACAATGGTTCCTGGAAGATGGGGCTGCTGTTTTATAAGATTAATCGTCACTTCCATAATGGGGTGACGATTTTTTAAATGGAAGCTTTGTACGGCGTGAGGAAAGTATTTTTGCTTGAAATTGTACGGTATAAATCGGAAATGGTGAAAAAACACTTCTTTGCTGCTTCCACAGACTATCGGTACATACAAGGTTTATATTTTTATATCTGTAAGCTGGTTACAAAACTGTTTTACCAGGAAGCATCTTCACTTCGAAACTGGATATTCCCGATTGCGAGACATATATTCCCGATTGCGAGACATATATTCCTGGTTAGTCACACGAAATTCCCGATTAGCATGAATATATTCCTAGGAGTTGTATTTCAGTTCTATATATACCTTTTCATGGTAAACCAAAATGGGTAATTCCATCATCTCTTGTCGAATCCGCATAAATATCAAAATAGTATATGAAGTTTGTAAATTAGTAGAAACCTTTTACCAAATAATTTAAAATAGAAATGTAACACTTTTTGTCTTAAAATATCGTTTTTTGAAGGAGGGGTAGGATACAAGAAGCCTGCGAGGATTTTCTTTGTTGTCCTGTTCTTTAAAAAGAACGAGTATCGGCTGATTCATTCGTTATTTTGCATCTAAAGTCCTATTTGTCATCTAGGTCTATTGTATTGTGCGAAAGAAGAAATGAGATTGTGCCCCAAAACCAATACTATTACATAGGAGGAGAAGGAATTGAGAATCAGGAAAAATCCATTCTTTATTTTAGCTGCCGTCCTGATGCTGCTGGTGAACTGCGTTCTGCCGTTTGCATCGTCTGCAAGTGCTGCAGAAACGATTACAGTAGCACAGGCCATTGCCAGCAACACCGGGACAGCTTCAGTAAAAGGCTATATTGTTGCCTACACAACAAGCGGCCCAACCTATAAATTTACTGAACCGTTTAACGATGATACAAACTTCGCTATTGCCGACAGTCCGGGAGAAACCGATAAAACCAAAATTCTCCCGGTTCAGCTGCCAGCATCGTTCCGTGCCCAGTTCGGTCTGAACACAAATCCGGGCAATATCGGAAAATCGGTTACTGTGACCGGTACGCTGACAAGCTATTTTGGCGCTCCCGGGCTTAAAGCTCCGACAGCGGTCACATTTGCTGACGGCGGCCAGGAACCAACTGACCCGCCTGCAACCGGCGTGGAAGGGCTGAAAATACATGATATTCAGGGCCAGGGTCATGCCTCTCCTTATGCAGGCCAGAACGTAAAAGGTGTTGAAGGGATCGTCACAAAAGTGGCGGACGCCAACAACTTTTACATGCAGGAAGCTAACCCTGATGACAATGCAAAAACGTCCGAAGGAGTCCTGGTTTATAAACCAAGCCATGGCCTGAAGCAAGGAGACAGTGTGTCCGTCACAGGCCAAGTGAAGGAATGGATCCTCGATGGCTATAATGACAAGCTTCAGACAGATCTGGCCGTTACAGAAATCAATGCCCAAAATGGTGCTATAACCAAAGCAGCAAGCGGACAGCCTTTACCGGCTCCAGTTATCATTGGCAAAGACGTAATCCCGCCCGCAGCGATTACAGACAATGACCAGTTTGCCCAGTTTGATCCCGAGCAGGACGGGATTGATTTTTACGAAAGCCTTGAGGGCATGCGGGTAGCGGTTGAAAACCCAACGGCCGTCGGGCCTCAGAAGTATGGAGAGGTACCAGTCATTGCTGGACGGGTAGATGGGAAGCCATATACGACACCGGGAGGCATTTCGATTACGAAGGACAACTTCAACCCGGAACGTCTTCATCTTCTTTTCGGAAATCGTGATTTTGTAACGAAAACAGGCGACAAATTCGATGGAACGGTTACAGGGGTAATGAGCTACTCCTTCCAGAACTTTAAAATATTGACGGATGAAGCCCAGCTTCCTCCGCTCGTTGCAAGCAACTACCAGCGGGAAGTGTCTGACATTGCAAAAACGGAAGACAAACTGACCATTGCAACGTACAATATGGAAAACTATACAGCGGCAAATGCAGAAAAAACAAACAAAATTGCCGAGTCGATTGTCCACAATCTGAACTCTCCGGACATCCTTGGACTTGTCGAGGTCCAGGATAACGACGGAACAGGGACAGGGGAAACGGATGCTTCGAAAAACTATGAGGCTTTAATTGATGCCATCAAGGCAAACGGAGGCCCGGCTTACGACTGGACCGATATAGCTCCTGAAAACAACAAGGATGGGGGAGCGCCGAACGGGAACATCCGCGTCGGCTTTATCTACAATCCGGAACGGGCCAAGCTTGCGGATGCTATGAAAGGAACGGCTACGCAGGCAGTCGGCTATGAAAACGGGTCACTTACTGTGAACCCTGGACGCATTGATCCTGCAAACCCTGCGTTTTCAAGCAGCCGGAAGCCGCTTGCAGCCGAATTTGAGTTTAACGGTGAAGAAGTGATTGTCATCGCCAACCACTTTAATTCCAAAGGCGGAGACCAGCCAATCTTTGGAAAAAACCAGCCGCCGAAACTTGGCAGCGAGGCGCAGCGGATGGAAATTGCCAAGGCGGTAAATGGATTTGTCGGTGATGTCCTAAGCAAAAATGAGGACGCCAACATTGTCGCTCTTGGAGACTTAAATGACTTTGAATTTTCCAATCCGCTTAACGCACTAAAAGGGGATGACCTGGATAACCTTGTGGATAAAGTGCCTTTACCTGAGCGGTTCACCTACAATTACCAGGGTAATTCACAGGTTCTTGACCACTTGCTAGTATCGAAAAACCTTTCAGAGAAAGCAGCTGTGGATATTGTCCATATCAATTCTCCGTTCATGGAAGCGCACGGCCGCGTCAGCGACCATGATCCGGTACTTGCCCAGCTTGATTTTGAAGAAGGACCGTTCACGCTATCCATGATGCATACGAACGACAGCCATGCAAATGTCGAACAGTATCCGAAGCTTGTGACTGCAGTGAACGAAACAAGGGCTGCCAAGCCGGATTCACTGCTGCTTGATGCAGGAGATGTATTCTCGGGAACATTGTACTTCAATCAATATGAAGGACTTGCAGATCTTGAGTTCCTGAATAGTCTTGGCTATGATGCAATGACATTCGGAAACCATGAATTCGATAAAGATTCTAATGTGCTCGCAAACTTCATTAAGAAAATGAAGTTTCCAATGGTCAGTGCAAACGTGAATATTACGAAGGATACAGTCCTAGGACCGTTATTCAAAGAAGAGGTCGCAACAAATCCTGAAGGCGGCGCTGTATATCCGGCAATTGTGAAAAAAGTGGACGGGGAAAAAGTAGCGATATTCGGTTTGACGACTGAAGATACCACTTTCCTTGCAAGTCCTTCAAAGGATATCATTTTTGAAAATGCAGCCGAAAAGGCTCAATCAACGGTAAGCATGCTTGAAGATCAAGGAATTGATAAAATCGTTGCGCTGTCCCATCTCGGGTACGGAAGTGATAAGGAACTTGCAAATAAAATCGATGGTATTGACATTATTGTGGGTGGTCATACGCACACGAAACTCGATAAGCCTGTCATCGTTGAAAAAGCGGAGCCGACAGTAATTGTCCAGGCAAATGAGTATTTGAAATATCTTGGTGTCCTCGATGTCACATTCGATGATGCCGGTGTCGTGACAGTTTCTGACGGCAAGCTTCTGGATTTGGCCAAGTTTGCCGAAGACCCTGCTGCAAAGGCACGGGTCAATGAACTGAAAGCACCGCTTGATGAGCTGAAAAACAAGATTGTCGGCCGAAGTGATGTGTTCCTGAATGGTGAACGCGCCGACATTAGGACGAAGGAAACGAATCTTGGGAACCTGATTGCAGATGCTATGGTTGAAAAGGCGAACGAATCTGTACCGACCACGATTGGCATGCAGAACGGCGGCGGAATCCGCGCATCCATTCCTGCGGGCGATGTCTCGCTGGGTCAGGTACTGACTGTCATGCCATTCGCGAACCAGCTTGTCACTTTGAACCTCACTGGGGAAGAAATCTGGCAGGCGCTGGAACACAGCGTAAGCGAAGTGGAGAGGGCGCAAGGGAAATTCATGCATGTATCAGGTCTGAAATTCAGCTACGACCCTGCTAAACCGGCATATGACCGGGTATGGAAGGTAGAAGTGAAGACAGGAAACGGCTATGAGCCAATCGATCCTGCCAAAAGCTACAATGTGGCAACAAACGCTTTTGTAGCTGACGGCGGAGATGGGTTCACCGTCTTCAAAAAAGCAAAGGATGAAGGCCGGATTAAAGAGCTTTACGTCGTTGACTACGAGCTGATTTCATCCTATCTCACCAATAACAACCCTGTTGCCCCAAGTGTCGAAGGACGTATTGCAACAGGTGAAGAGCCTCCGCAATATACGGGCTGGGTAGAGCTGGATGGTCAGTGGTACTACTACAACGATAATGGAGTAAGAAAGTTCGGCTGGCTTGAGCTTGATGGCAAAAAGTATTATCTTGACCCTGCCTACGATGGCGCAAGGGCAGAAGGCTGGACGGAGATTGATGGAAACTCGTATTACTTCGATCCGAAAACCGGCGCCATGGCAACAGGCTTTGTCACGATTGACGGCAAGAACTATTATTTTGACGAAGCAACCGGCATACTGAAAACAGTCAAGGGCGTCATGGCAGGGCTGAGCGACAGCATGGAGAGTTACCTGGATTCTGATGACATTAACGGACCGATCGCTTCCAAGCTTTCAAACACCTTGAGGCAGGCGGATCATCATTACAGCAAAGGAAAAACAAGGGAAACGATCAATTTCCTTGAGAAATTTACGGTTCAAATACATCTTAAACCGGGATATGTCTCAAAAGAAGCAAAGCAAAGCCTTACCAGCCAGACTCAGCTGCTGATTCAAATGCTGAGAAAAGGAGCTCAGTAAGCTCTATATGAAAAGCCGGACATGCTCTTTTCCAGCATGCCCGGCTTTTATTTTTACAGAGTGTGGGAAAAATACAGCGAAAAAGGAAAAGAGATTTGTCTGTTTTCTGACATTTGCCCTATAAATAGAAGATATGGTTGTTATTGGTGCGGACTTGATTGTGAACCCGCTTTATGAAGATGCGGCTGAGTTTATCAAGCGGGAAGTTGGCGGCGTACAGGCTAGCATTTGTACAGCAGTATCCAAACCTGCATTCGACCAGGCATACCGTGCTCTAAAACGCGGAGGAAAATGTGTGGCTGTGGGATTGCCTCCTGAAACGATGGAAGTGCCGATTTTTGGTACAGTACTGAATGGCGTCAGTATAGTAGGTTCCATTGTTGGAACCCGCAAAGACCTGCAGGAAGCGCTCGACTTTGCGGCAGACGGAAAAGTAAAGACAATGATCCATACTGCCAGACTTGAAGAAATCAATGATATATTCGAGCAGCTCGAAAAGGGTGAAATAAACGGGCGGATCGTTCTCACAATGGGTGAATAATCGAGAAGGGCTGCCTTGGAGCAGCCTCTTTTATTTGATAATATATCAGCAACAGGCCTTGAGTACTTTGCTTAACGGGCGTTTACGTTTTACTTATTATTCCTCTGCTGATAGCGTCTGCCTTTATTTTTGCCGACAACAACGAAGTCCATTGAATGGATCACCCTGAGAGTAGTGGAAGGAGAGGACAGGCAAAGGAACTCCCTCAAGCATTTGTTTGAGAGATTTGAATTTATAAGCAGGAAATAGTCAGATATCACTTGGAAATGAGCATCCTTTGTTCTATTTTTACAGGCTGGACAGCACCAGATACCCGCAACTCTTTTCATGTGGAAATTTCCACATTCCGTGCAATGCACTCCTTTTAATATATTGTCCTCGCTCAAATTGTAATAATTCAGAATATCAATCTCGCTTTCTGGGCAATGTCTTTTTGCTATAATTTTCGCCAAGCTCTTTATTTCTTTTGAGGTAGCCGTGGGTTTAGAATAGCTTTTTTCAATGTAGGTTATTTTATCGAGAAACTGATTTAGTCTGCATACCCTGGAATAGTAGGCGGGAGAAGAGGTTTCAATGTGGACTGCAGGGTTGGTAAAAATAACGAGGTGGTCAAGCGGCAGAGAGAGCTTGGAGTGATTTTGCAGCCATTCTTTTAACAGTGACTGTTGAAGCTTTACTTGCAATAGTGGATCGTTGTAATTGATTGCTGTATTTTGCTGATAGGTATGCGTCATTTGATTGTATTTGGGGTCAAGGGCTATGTTACCGCTGTGGTTTTTAACTTCGATAACAAGGATGAAGGCTGGGGAGAGCAGCAGTGTATCAATTTGAAAAAAAGAATCACGGACAGGAAGTCTGATATTTCGTAAAATCGTGTATTGGTGAGCTAAATACGTATCCATATGTTTATCCAAAGCTACTTCACCGTAATATCCTGATTTCCTTTTTCGATAAGCTTCTGTTACCACAGCTTTCATGGGATTGGAATGAGGAAGTCGGCGGTCCAGTGCCTCAAGTTTTTGCAGCCTCAGCGGCATTTCTCGTTCTTTCGCAATCAAATCCTATTCCTCCTTATGCTTTTTTTATAGAATTCGTGTTTTGCAGCAGTAATCCTTCCTTTATAAATGTGAAATTTAAATAGGTGTATTTAAGAATCCTTTGAAAAGGCTAGTTTATAAGATTATTAACGGATTAGGGGTTCTGCACTGTGGAACTTTAAAGTTAGGATATCAACCAGCCTCCCAAAGAAATCGACCAACTTTTCAAGGAAATCGACCATCTGAATGCAGATATCAACCAACCGTGTAAGGAAATCAACCAAACAAATGGAGATATCAACTAAACGATTGTGAGCACCCGGTAAATAAAAAAAGTAACTGGAAATCTCTGAAATTGAGGCGCTCCGCACACATGGTTGAGGACCTCCAAGTAAGGATATCAACCAGCCTCCCAAAGAAATCGACCAACTCTTCAAGGAAAGCGACCATCTGAATGCAGATATCAACCAAACATGTGAGGAAATCGACCAAACAAATGAAGATATCAACCAAACGATTGTGAGCACCCGGTAAATAAAAAAAGTAACTGAAAATCTCTGTAACTGAGGCTCCGCACACCTGGATGAGAACCTCCAATTAAGGATATCAACTAGCCTCCCAAAGAAATCGACCAACCTTCCAAAGAAATCAATCATCTGAATGCAGATATCAACCAAACGTGTGAGGATATCGACCAAACAAATGAAGATATCAACCAAGCGATTGTGAGCACCCGGTAAATAAAAAAAGTAACTGAAAATCTCTGAAATAGAGGCTCCGCACACCTGGTTGAGACCTCCAATTAAGGATATCAACCAACCTTCCAAAGAAATCGACCAACTCTTCAAGGAAATCGACCATCTGAATGAAGATATCAACCAAACGTGTGAGGAAATCGACCATCTGAATGAAGATATCAACCAAACGATTGTGAGCACCCGGTAAATAAAAAAAGTAACTGAAAATCTCTGTACTTGAGGCTCCGCACACCTGGATGAGGACCTCCAAGTAAGGATATCAACCAGCCTCCCAAAGAAATCGACCAATCTTCAAGGAAAGCGACCATCTGAATGCAGATATCAACCAAACGTGTGAGGAAATCAACCAAACAAATGAAGATATCAACCAAACGATTGTGAGCACCCGGTAAATAAAAAAAGTAACTGAAAATCTCTGTACTAGAGGCTCCGCACACCTGGATGAGGACCTCCAAGTAAGGATATCAACCAGCCTCCCAAAGAAATCGACCAACTCTTCAAGGAAATCGACCATCTGAATGAAGATATCAACCAAACGTGTGAGGAAATCGACCAAACAAATGAAGATATCAACCAAACGATTGTGAGCACCCAGTAAATAAAAAAAGTAACTGAAAATCTCTGAAATTGAGGCTCCGCACACCTGGATGAGGACCTCCAAGTAAGGATATCAACCAACCTTCCAAAGAAATCGACCAACTCTTCAAGGAAATCGACCATCTAAATGCAGATATCAACCAAACCTGTGAGGATATCGACCAAACAAATGAAGATATCAACCAAACGATTGTGAGCAACCGGTAAATAAAAAAAGTAACTGAAAATCTCTGAAATTGAGGCTCCGCACACCTGGTTGAGGACCTCCAATTAAGGATATCAACCAACCTTCCAAAGAAATCGACCATCTGAATGCAGATATCAACCACCCATGCTAGGAAATCGACCAAACAAACGCAGAAATCGACCAAACAAACCCAGATATCAACCAAACGTTCGCAAGCACCCGGCAAAATCAAAAAAAGTAGCAGCAAAGCTCCGAAATTGAGTTTTCGCACACCGGTGGCAGCACCCCTAAGGCAGGTAACAAGCCAACCATCTAACCGAGAAAATCAACCAACTGAATACTCAGATCAACGTAGGCATAAAAAGACAGTTCCTTCACCATGGCTTAACATCTGCTTCATATTCACCTGTTATATTGGCCTTGTAACGATGTAAGGCAACTAAATTGTGAATAGGAGGGTGCAATCATGCTGACTAGAGTGGGAGTCAACTTTCTTCTGATCATGATGCATTTCTATATTGCCTAAGAAACATCGGAACATTGTATGAATAAGCGAACTACAGCGGCAGAATTGCCGGCTTTTTTTATTTAACGAAAAAAAACGGCTCATTGCTTTATAGGCAATGGCCGTTTCTGTATTTGAACTCGCCACTGGACGGGCGCGAACGTTTTTCTTTCATTATTCTCCAAGGTCCACGTTGTGGTATACCTGGCGGACATCCTCAAGATCCTCAAGGACATCGATCATTTTTTCGAATTTTTCTTGTGCGTCTTCAGGAAGTGTGATGTCATTTTGCGCGAGCATCGTCAATTCAGCGACGGTAAAGTCAGTGATCCCGACATTCTTGAATACTTCCTGAACAGCGTGGAATTGGTCTGGCTCTGCATACACGATGACTGAATCATCTTCTTCCATGATGTCACGGACATCCACATCCGCTTCCATCAGTAGTTCGAGGGCCTCATCAGCAGTTTTACCTTCAATGCCGAAGACTGCTGTTGCATCAAACATATAGGCAACCGAACCACTGACGCCCATATTGCCGCCATTTTTGCCGAATGCAGCCCGTACGTCAGATGCTGTGCGATTGACGTTATTCGTCAGTGCGTCAACAATAACCATCGAACCGTTTGGCCCGAAGCCTTCATAGCGAAGCTCGTCATAAAGCTCTTCAGCGCCGCCTTTTGCTTTTTCAATCGCACGGTCGATAATGGCCCTTGGGACATTGTATGTCTTTGCGCGTTCAAGCACAACACGCAAATTCTGATTCAGTTCAGGGTCTGGCTCGCCCTGTTTTGCCGCTACGTAAATCTCGCGGCCGAACTTTGCGTAAATACGGCTTGTATTTGCATCCTTTGAAGCTTTTTTATCCTTGATATTGTTCCATTTACGACCCATTATGTCCACTCTCTTTCAACTTTATCTACAGGAAAATATTAATATGAAACAAGGAGATGTTCAACACTTTTCAAAAAAAAGGCAAAAGTGTTGGTGATTCGACATCATTTATTATACCTTAATTACCCTGTTTGTAACGAAATGGAGCCTGTATTATTCTTTTCTTTTTCCTCTAGGCATATATTAATTGACAACAGATTATTGAGCGGGTAAAGTGTTAGTGGTGAATAGTTAATGTGTTGAACTATTAAATAATAGAACCATTTCAAGTGAGGTGAAAATGAAGCATGTCGGACAAATTGATCCAGCAGCTTGTAGACAGGTATATCGCCGTATCCTTCTCCGTTACAAAAAGGGGCGAATCGCTTATTAAGCAACAAATAGGGAGCGACCTTACGAGTGACCAGCACTATACGCTGCGATATATCAACAAAGTGGGTTCATGTACGTCTTCCGAGCTTGCTGAGGTATTTGATGTGCAAAAAAGTGCCATTACAGCGATTATCCAGCGAATGTGGGAAAAAGGGCTTATCCAGCGTACAAGGGATGAAGATGACCGCAGGGTAGTTTACCTTGCGTTGACTGATAAAGGGAACGACCTGTTCCAGGGAACGGAACTGAGGATCCACAAGCTTGTCGAATCAATCATCAAACGTTTTGATATGGCTGAAATCCAGCAGTTCATCGAAACGTATGAAAAGCTCGATTCCGTACTGAATGAAGTAAAAGCTGACCAGCTAGTCTAGTCCAATGGAAAGAAACTCAACTTGGGGGAATCAGAATTGTATACAATTATCAAACAGAAGTGGCTTGTTCTCCTGGCGTGGATTGTTTTAGCTGTCGGCCTGTTCATGTTGGCACCGGACATGGCCGGCCTTGTGCGTGAAAAAGGACAGGTCGATGTTCCGGAAGGCTACTCGTCCAGGCTTGCGGGAGAGATTATGGAGAATGTGCAAAAGCAGGAAGGAGGAAAGGATGTTTCCTCGGCAGCACTTGTTTTTCATGATGGTAAAAAACTGTCTTCTGTAGAAATCAAAGAAGCAGAACAAGCAATCCGGGAACTTGAACGCAACAAAGAAGAACTTGGGATTACTGAAATCCTCACACATTTTAACGAAAAGAACCTGAAGGACCAGCTTGTATCAAAAGATGGGAAGTCTATCCTTGCATCCATCAGCTTCAATTGGAACGACCGTGAGCCGAAGGAAGTCAGCGAAGAGCTTTATGAGACGATAGAGGATGCAAAGGTGGATCATTATTATACAAGCAACTGGATGATCAACGAAGATTTGATGACGAGCTCAGAAGAAGGGCTTAAAAAGACAGAAGGTATTACCGTTGTCTTTATCCTGGCCGTCCTGCTGCTCGTTTTCCGATCCGTCGTAGCACCGCTTATACCCCTGTTGACGGTTGGCTTCAGCTATCTTGTCTCCCAGTCCATTGTGGCAATGCTTGTGGATCGGTTTGATTTCCCGATTTCGAACTATACACAAATTTTCCTCGTTGCAGTCCTTTTCGGGATTGGAACGGATTACTGCATTTTGCTGCTCAGCCGCTTTAAGGAAGAGCTCGCGGACAGGGAAAGCTTAACAGAAGCAATTGTGGAAACCTACCGCGCTGCAGGCCGGACGGTATTTTTCAGCGGATTGGCTGTTATGATCGGTTTTGCAGCAATCGGATTTTCTCAGTTCAAAATTTATCAGTCTGCTGCTGCAGTCGCCGTAGGCGTAGCAGTTCTCTTGATCGGTTTGTTTACAATTGTTCCGTTTTTCATGGCGGCGCTTGGCACTAGGCTTTTCTGGCCTTCGAAGCAGGTGGCAGGCCATGCAGAAAGCAAGCTTTGGGATACGGTCGGCAAATTTTCGCTGTCACGTCCATTTCTTGCGCTATTAATTGTTGCGGCAATATGTGCACCTTTCCTTTTCTCCTATGATGGAAAACTATCGTTCAATTCCCTCGAGGAAATTGACAGTGATGTCCCATCCATCAAGGCATTCAACAGCATTTCGGACAGCTTTGGGCCTGGAGAATCAATGCCTGCAGAAGTAGTCCTGGAAAATGATGATGAATTGGATTCTGCAGAGTATGTTGCTCTTGCGGAAAGTATCAGCCAGGAGCTGGAAAAAATTAATTTGGTTGATTCGGTCCGTTCAGTCACAAGGCCGACAGGAGAACCGATACAAGATCTGTTTGTCTCCAGTCAGGCGGAAGAACTTGGCAAAGGCCTTGGAGATGGAAAAGAAGGAATTGATAAAATCAGCGGAGGCCTCCAAGAAGCAGGCAGTGAGCTTGCGAAATCCGAGCCGCAGCTGAATGAAGCAGTCAATGGAATCAATTCACTTATTACAGGAACAGATGGTGTGAGAACGGGTCTGTCAGAGGTTGAAAAAAATCTTGCGCTGATTGAAAACGGCATCCGACAAGGATCAATGGGATCCTCGGAAATCAAGAAAGGGCTTGAACAGGCAAGAGATGGAGCCCAAAATCTTCTTAACGGTTATACAAAGCTTCAAAAAGGCTACAGTGATGCCGGGTCCGGCCTAAACGAGCTCAGCAATCAGTACAACCAGGTGGGCACGGGGCTAGCTTCCCTGTCTACTGCCCTGAAGGATACCCACAATTCATTGTTTGGTTATATTGAAACAAAGGATCCTTCTCTATCTAATGATCCCACATACAATCAGTTGAAAAATGGCTTGCAGGGCAATGAAGGAATTCAAGGTAAGCTGGAGGGAAGTTCTGCAGGATTGGCAGAACTGAACAAAGGTTTGGCCAAGGCCAATAGCGGCATTGCAGCAGCTAACTCTAGTTTTACAGAGGCAAATGCCGGCCAGCAGGCGATCTTAACAGGTCTTGGCAAATTGATTGAAGGAATCGAAAAACAGCAGGCAGGACTGAATCAGCTCGCTGACGGACAGGGTAAAATCGTCGATAATATGCCGAAGCTGACTAATGGGCTGAATAGCATCAATGGTGGCCAGCAGCAGCTCTTGGTAGGCTTCGGGGGTATTGGCGGGCAGATGACACAGCTGAACGACGGGCTTACGAAAAGCGCCGACGGGCTTAACAAGGTATCAAACGGGCTTGGCTCGGCTAAGGATTATTTATCCGGCTTGTCAGAATCGAAAAATATGGATGGTTTTTATATTCCAAAAGAAGTGCTCGAGAGCAAGGACTTCGAGCAGGCTCTAGATGCCTATATGAGCAAAGACCGCAAAGTCATGACATTCGATGTAGTTTTTGATGTTAATCCATATTCGAATGAGGCAATGCAGCAAGTTGATGATATTAAAGAAGCGGTGGCAAGGGCGGTCAAAGATACGAAGCTTGAAAATGCGAAAGTTGCAGTAGGTGGGATTACAAGCATTAACGCCGATCTCGACACAATTTCGAGCAGCGATTATTCCCGGACTGTCATCCTGATGCTGTCGGGCATCGCGATTATTCTTGTCTTCCTTTTCAGGTCGATCATCATGCCGGCATATTTGATCGGATCGCTGATTTTGACCTACTATACAGCCATGGCAATAAATGAAGTTTTGTTCGTTGATATTCTTGGATATACAGGTATCAGCTGGGCTGTCCCATTCTTTGCTTTTGTCATTCTCTTCGCACTGGGCGTGGATTACAGCATTTTCTTAATGGACCGCTTTAATGAATATAAGGATCTTTCTGTTGCAGAAGCGATGCATATCTCCATGAAAAAAATGGGGACGGTCATTATCTCGGCAGCAATCATCCTAGGCGGAACGTTCGCGGCAATGATGCCATCCGGCATGCTGTCCCTTCTGCAAATAGCCTCAATCATCCTCGTTGGGTTGATGCTATACGCATTTGTGATGCTGCCGCTATTCGTACCAGTCATGGTGAAAAATTTCGGCCAGGCAAACTGGTGGCCATTCAAACGATAAGCTATTCAGGCATTTACGGGCAGTAAGGAACAACATACTGCCGTAAATGCGCCATAACAAAAAGTAACTTGCGGAAGCTCTTGTCAGGAGCTGGAAAATAAAAAAAGACACCTGTTGCCAGGTGTCTTTTTGCGTATTGAGGCGGCGGACTGCACGCCACATCGTGCATTTCCAATAAAGGAGTGTCCGACGACTTACACAACTCAGCTCATCGCTAAGTTAATATATCACGATTATCTTACCATAGCAAGTGGATTATTTTTCAAGGAAGGGTGGAGGAGGCTTTTATCCCTTTTGTGGATAAGGGTTTTTGATTTTGAGGAAGATAATTGTAGTTGAAGAAATATGTACATATGACTAGTGGTATAGACAACTATATAAATATTGCTATAATAGAGGTATGAATAAAAAGGAGTGATCGCCATGCACAACTCCAGCTCCATATTATTGAAGAATGCTGTGATTTACACTGAAGATAAAGTGATCGAACAAGGTTTTTTACAGATAAAAGATGGGAAGATTGCCGCTGTCGGCACAATGGAGAAGCTGTCTGAGCTACCAACGGGGGAAGATTATGAGACTGTAGATCTTTCGGACAAGTCCAAGGTTATTCCGGGTTTTATCGATCTGCATATTCATGGAGCAAATGGCGCTGACACAATGGATGCGAGCGATGATGCGATAACCAAAATTGCTTCAAGCCTTCCTAGAGAGGGTACAACAAGCTTTTTGGCCACAACCATTACCCAGGACAAAGCCTCGCTGTCAAAAGCGCTTGCGATTGCTGGAAAGTATATAAATAAAAGACAAGCTGACGGGAATGCAGAAGTTCTTGGCATTCACCTTGAAGGTCCTTTTATTAATCCAGGAAAAGCAGGAGCGCAGCCGGTTCAGCATATTATCCAGCCGGACAAGCTGCAATTTGAAAAATGGCTGGATGAATCGGAAGGCACAATCAGCCTTGTCACAATGGCGCCTGAACAGCCTGGTGGTGTGGAACTTGTTCGATTTTTAAAAGAAAAGGGGATTGTCGCTTCGGTGGGCCACTCTAACGCGACATTTGATCAGGTCGGAGAATACATTAATGACGGCCTTTCGCATGTCACGCACCTGTTTAATCAAATGCGAGGACTCCATCACCGTGAACCCGGAGTTGCAGGAGCTGCTTATTTAAAGGATGAACTGAAGGTAGAACTGATTGCCGATGGGATTCATGTTGATCGGGAAATGGTGAAGGTTTCGTACAGGCAGATTACTTCAGACAGGATGATTCTCATTTCGGATGCAATGCGGGCAAAATTCCTTCCTGATGGCGAGTATGAGCTTGGCGGACAAAAAGTATTTGTCGAGGAAGGGAAGGCGCTTCTCGAGGATGGGACATTGGCTGGAAGTGTGCTCACGCTGGATGCTGCTTTCAGGAATATCATTCGCTTTACCGGCTGCTCCATCGCGGATGCAGTGCGGATGAGTTCGGAGAATCCAGCAAGGCAAATAGGGGTATTGAATTCCAAGGGAACGCTGAGACAAGGGAAGGATGCGGATATCGTCATCCTTGATGAAAACCTGGAAGTACAGATGACTTTTTGCAGGGGAAGATTAGCTTTTCAAAGGGAGGCTTAAACATGAACATCATTAGAGTTGAAAACTATGAGGAAATGAGCAAGGAAGCAGCTGGCTATATATTAAAGAAGCTTAGGGAAAACCCGCGTATAACTTTGGGTCTTGCGACTGGCGGGACACCGACGGGAACTTATCAGCATTTAATTGAAGATCACCTTAAAAACGGCACATCCTACAAGGACGTTTCAACGGTTAACCTTGACGAATATATCGGGCTTAATCCAGATCATCCTAACAGCTATCGTTTTTACATGAATGATGCACTTTTTAACCATATTGATATCCCCTTGGAACAGACGTATGTCCCACAGGGAAATGCAGTAGATTGCCAGGAGGAATGCGAACGCTATGAAAAATTGATCAAAAACCTTGGCGGAATAGATTTGCAGCTTCTCGGAATTGGGAGTAACGGGCATATCGGGTTCAATGAACCTGGAACAGAGTTTGGCAGCAGGACGCATATTATCGACCTGGAACCATCAACAAGGGAAGCCAATGCAAGGTTTTTCGCATCACTTGAAGAGGTGCCGGAGAAAGCAATTACGATGGGGATTGCATCCATTATGAAAAGCAGGGAAATCCTCCTTCTGATTTCCGGTGCCAGCAAGAAGGAAGCCATGGTACAACTGCTGCATGGGGAAGTCACAGAGAAATTCCCGGCATCTATCCTGCAGCTGCATCCGAATGTCACTATTATAGCAGACGAAGAAGCGCTGGGCCTGGAGGCGGATAGCCGTGATTGACAAATCTTCACCCCTCCCTATTTATTATCAGTTGGAAGAGCTGATTAAAAAGCAAATTGAAACCGGTGAACTTGAACCAGGAGATGCGCTGCCGTCCGAGCGGGAGTACTCCGAGACTTATCAAATCAGCAGGATGACTGTCAGGCAGGCGGTCAATCAGCTAGTTCAAAACGGTATGCTCTATAGACAGCAGGGAAAAGGCACGTTTGTTGCAGAACGGAAAATTGAGAAGCAGCTTCTTGGGCTGACAAGCTTTACGGAGGACATGCAAGGCCGCGGGGTGCAAACGAGCAGCGATGTCGTGGAGTTTAACATTGTTTTAGCAAACGCGTATATTGCGGGACAGATGCAATTAAAAAAAAAGGATCCAGTATATGAAATCAAAAGGATCCGGCTAGCGGAAAACACACCAATGGCTTATGAAATAACGTACTTGCCAGCAACCCTGTTAAATGGGCTGACAAAAGAAGCTGCTGCCCAATCCATTTACCGCTATATTGAACAGCATTTGAATTCTCCGATCGGACAGGCAAAGCAGACAATCGAGGCATCCGCAGCGGATGATGTGGAAGCAGAATATCTGCAAATTGCCAAAGGATCACCAATCCTGCTTATTGAAAGAAACACAAGGCTCAAGGATGGGACGCCAGTTGAACTGGCCAAATCAGTCTACAGGGCAGACCGCTATAAGTTCAAGGTTGATATTAGCCGGTAAAATGGCCTCAATTAACTTTTATGAATTCTCTTAACCCGGCTTCCGATGAGCCGGGTTACTTGAACTGGAAAGTGTGCGGAGACTGTGGGAGTTGGTTGATATATTGCGTATCTGTAATCCGACAAAAAGCAAATGGCCTTTTTCCATGAATCTGGCATTGGAAAGAGCTAAGGATAGAGGGTTCGGTTGATATATTGCGCTCGCTGGTCGATATCACTTGAAGGTTGATCAATAAAGATGATAGTTGATTGATATCCCAAAAGAGTTGGTTGATATAGCACAAAAGTTGGTTGATATCCGAAAAAGGCGGCCCCCTGGTAATCTCCTCGAGAGCGGAAAGTGCCTTCCCGAAAGGATTTTCATCGTAAAAGACAAGCTTCAGCACTATCCAGGTATTCTTCAGCAAAAAAATCCGCAATCCGCCAGCCCCAAACCAAACAAAAAGCAAATGACCTTTTCCAATAAATCTGATATTGAAAAGAGCTTATTCTGCACACTAAATAAAAGGCGGTTCACATGGACCGCCCTTAGATTTCGGTTATGGCTTCAGTACGACTTTGATGACATCGTCTTCGTGGTCGTTGAAAATTTTGTAGGCTTCGCTCGCCATATCGAGCGGCACCTTGTGTGTGATGATTTCAGTAGGGTCAAGGTCGCCGGCTGCAATCATTTTATACATCTTCGGCATATAGTGGATGACTGGCGCTTGTCCCGTTTTCAGGGTGATATTGCGTTCGAACAGGTTTCCAAGCGGGAACATGTTGTACACCGAGCCGTATACCCCTGTCAGCTGGATGGTGCCGAACTTCTTTACGGCGTCTTTTGCAATCTGAATGGCGCTTAGCGTTCCGCCCTGAAGCTTTAGCTTTTGCTCCACTTTTTCGATTGGGGATTTCTTCCCATCCATTCCTACGCAGTCAATGACAACATCTGCGCCGCCCTGTGTGATTTCTTTTAAATATTCTCCTGGCTTGTCATGGTCTTCGAAATTGTAAATCTCTGCGCGGTTCATCTGCTTTGCATGGTTCAGCCGATAGGCCAGATTGTCCACGGCAATGACCCGTTTGGCACCTTTCATCCAGGCAAACTTCTGGGCCATCAGCCCGACTGGGCCGGAGCCAAGAACAATAGCTGTATCGCCAGGCTTCAAGCCGGAATTTTCCACGCTCCAGTAAGCTGTCGGAAGAACGTCGGACATAAATAGCAATGCTTCGTCTTCAAGCTCGCACGATTCGGGAATGACAAAGGGCATAAAGTTTCCATAGGGAACGCGCAGCAACTCTGCTTGCCCCCCTGGATAGTTGCCGTATTGCTCTGTAAAACCTAAATAACCGCCAGTATCCTTTGTCGGGTTCGGATTGGAATTGTCACACTGGCTTTCCATTTCATGCTGGCAGAAAAAGCATTGGCCGCAGGAAACATTAAATGGAATGACGACCCTGTCGCCTTTTTAACTTTAGTCACTTCAGGGCCAACTTCCTCGACAATCCCCATTGGTTCATGCCCGATGACATATCCCGGGCGGGCTGGCATGGCCCCAAGGTAAATATGGAGGTCAGATCCGCAGATGGCCGTAGAAGTAATGCGGACGATAATATCATCCTTTTTCTGGAGAACGGGGTCTTGAACATTCCTCACCTGTATGTCTTTTGCCCCTTGGAAAGTAACAGCTTTCATAGATAACCTCCTAAAGTTTAGAATACTTTTCCTATACCCATTATCTCCTTGCGTATCCCTTAAAATCCGTGCACGAAAATTCTATAGTTGACATATACTGTACTGGGGTATAGTATTGGTTTGAAAAGAGAAACTAATACGCAATATTGAAATATATAAAGGAGGGACCATAATGGACTCCCAGGAAAAGGCCAAAGAGATAAAGGAAGCGCATCTCCCGATTACCGGCATGACTTGTGCGGCCTGCTCGACACGAATAGAAAAGGGTCTGCGGAAAATGGATGGTGTCGAGGAAGCGAATGTAAATCTTGCTCTTGAAAAAGCAACCATCAAGTACAATGCCGAACAGGTTAAAACAGCTGATTTTGAAAAAAAAATCAGAGATCTTGGCTACGATATCGCATCCGAAAAAGCAGAGCTGGAAATCACCGGAATGACCTGTGCAGCTTGCTCAGCGCGAATTGAGAAAGGCTTGAACAAGATGGAAGGCGTGAACAATGCAACGGTCAATCTTGCACTTGAAACGGCATCCATCGACTTTAATCCTTCCCAACTGGGTGTCCGGGATATGATAGGGAAAATCGAGAAGCTTGGCTATCGTGCAAAGGTAAAGTCGGATCGCATCGCGGAAGGGAAAGATCATCGCGAAAAAGAGATTGAAAGGCAGAAAATGAAGTTTTTCGCTTCTCTCATTCTGTCCTTACCTCTTCTATGGGCAATGGCAGGACACTTTTCTTTTACATCGTTCATCTATGTCCCCCAACTGTTCATGAATCCGTGGTTCCAGCTGGCGCTTGCAACTCCTGTTCAATTTGTCATTGGACGCCAGTTTTATATTGGGGCTTATAAGGCGCTGAAAAATGGCAGCGCGAATATGGATGTCCTTGTGGCGCTGGGAACATCTGCAGCCTATTTTTATAGCTTGTACCTATCGATCATATCAATTGGATCGCACGGGCATATGCTTGAGCTATATTTTGAAACAAGCGCTGTTCTGATCACCCTGATCCTTCTTGGGAAATTGTTTGAAGCAAAAGCCAAAGGCCGGTCATCAGAAGCCATCAAAAAACTAATGGGGCTGCAGGCGAAAACAGCAACAGTCCTGAGAGATGGTGCAGAAGTGACGATTCCCCTCGAGGAAGTGGCTGAAGGCGACATCCTTTTCATCAAGCCAGGGGAAAAAATTCCAGTAGACGGAGAAATCACTGAAGGCCGTTCAGCACTTGATGAGTCGATGCTCACAGGTGAAAGTATACCAGTGGACAAAGCACCGGGAGACACGGTTATCGGTGCCACTATCAACAAAAACGGCTTTCTAAAAATTAGAGCCACCAAGGTGGGCAGAGATACAGCCCTTGCCCAAATCATTAAAATAGTCGAGGAGGCGCAAGGATCGAAAGCGCCGATCCAGCGACTTGCCGACAAGATTTCCGGGATATTCGTCCCGATTGTCGTTACCATCGCCGCTATCACATTTCTCGTCTGGTATTTGTGGGCCAGTCCTGGTGACTTTGCCGAAGCACTGGAAAAAATGATCGCGGTTCTTGTCATAGCATGTCCGTGTGCCCTCGGCCTGGCTACACCAACTTCAATCATGGCCGGTTCCGGAAGGGCGGCTGAATTCGGAATATTATTTAAAGGTGGTGAGCATCTTGAACTCACCCATCTCATTGATACAGTCATTCTTGATAAAACTGGGACCGTAACGAATGGAAAACCGGTCCTGACAGATGTGATTCTGGCAGAAGGAGCCGTGGACGAGGAATTGTTCCTTAAGCTTGTTGGTTCCTCCGAAAGACTGTCCGAGCATCCGCTTGCCGAAGCGATAGTAAAAGGGGTCAAAGAAAGAGGGATCAATCTTGATGAACCAAACGAATTTGAAGCAGTCCCAGGCTATGGAATCAAAGCGGTTGTCGAAGGAAAAGAAATACTGATTGGGACAAGAAAATGGATGACGGAATCCGAAATCGGCATTGAGGCTGCAATACCTATGATGGAAAAGCTTGAAGACAGCGGGAAAACAGCCATGCTTGTCGCCATAGGTGGAGCGTATTCCGGTATAGTGGCCGTTGCAGATACGGTAAAAGAAACATCAAGGGCAGCCATCAAGAGAATGAAAGACATGGGACTTGAAGTCATTATGATAACAGGGGATAACAAGCGGACAGCGGAAAGCATCGCAGCGCAAACCGGTATAGATTACGCAATTGCCGAGGTGCTTCCTGAAGGGAAAGCGGAAGAAGTCAAAAAGCTCCAGGACAAAGGGAGAAAAGTTGCGATGGTCGGCGATGGAATCAATGATGCGCCGGCACTTGCCGTTGCGGATATCGGGATGGCGATTGGCACCGGGACGGATGTAGCGATGGAAGCAGCGGATATTACGCTGATGCGGGGAGATTTGAACAGCATTGCTGACAGCATCCTCATGAGCAAAAAGACAATCCGAAATATCAGGCAGAACCTTTTCTGGGCATTCGCCTATAATGCGCTTGGTATTCCGGTTGCCGCCCTGGGATTCCTTGCACCCTGGCTTGCAGGGGCCGCCATGGCCTTCAGTTCAGTCTCTGTCGTCCTGAATGCATTGCGTCTGCAGCGAGTGAAGCTAAATCAAAGGCAGGTATAGAGCAATTTTCATGAAACCGACATTTGAGTACTGTACTGGGGTATACTAAAATGAGGATGGAAGGGAGGGATTGGCATGGATATTCCTGAAATTGAAATGGCTGAAGACTCAGCATGTGCCGGCCATTGTGAAACAACAGGACGCAAAAGCCATCACTCTGAGAGCACGAAAAAGAACCTTGTGACGAGGCTGAACAGGATTGAAGGCCAAATACGCGGAATTAAGGGACTTATTGAAAAAGATACGTACTGTGATGACGTAATCACCCAGATTGCAGCGACACAGGCAGCACTGAACAGCGTAGCAAAAATGCTGCTAGAAGGCCATATGAAAACATGTATTGTAGAACGAATCCAGGAAGGCGACAGTGAAGTTGTTGACGAACTGCTCGTCACGATTCAAAAACTGATGAAAAAATAAAACAAGGAGGGAAAATCACAATGGAAAAAACAACATTAAACGTTAAAGGCATGTCATGCGGACACTGTGTAAAAGCAGTGGAAGGAAGCGTAGGGAAGCTAGAAGGAGTTCAAAGCGTTAAGGTCGACCTTGAGAGCGGAAAAGTGACAGTCGACTACAATCCTGACAAGGTCTCAGTTGAGCAATTGAAAGAAACCATCGACGACCAGGGATACGATGTAGAATAACAGCCAACGCGCCCATTTCCGGGCGCGTATTTTTAATGGGAATTTCCGTTTGCATAGTCACATCCAGTTCTGCCGCCGTTCAAGTCATGAAAAGGTTCATCTTTACACCTTTTTTCAAAAATTATTTAGAGAAGGACCAAGCGAAGGAAATTTGAAATTATCATATTTACTATCATGAACCCAATTCCCATTAGCAACAGGGTTAATAGTTCAAGAAATTTCCGAATTGGCCAAGCAAACTTTCTTGATTTTTTGTAAAAGTAAATAGCGATACCCATCATGAGATTCATTAGCAGGTTAACTAGTTTCTCTAACCAGTTTTCTGGGGGGAATATGTCCCAAATTCGCACCATCTGAGGTATGTATCTCCTAAAAAGAATAGGGTCATACTAAAAATCCATTGCACTCCCATAGTTATTGATAATAATATTTCGAAAGATCTAATAATAGTCTTCATTTTAATTTATTCTCCTGTTGTCTAATTTCAAAAAGACAAGATACAGCTATAAATAGTGCATTTTAGCTATTGAAAAATTTTATTTGAACTATTTCCTAATTGATCTAAATTTCTTTCCAACCTCTTTCCCGATAGCTCCTCCAATATCTTTAATTTTTATCCCTGGCTTTGGTACTTAATGTAGCACCAACAAGGCCCCAAATTGGACGCCAACAATGATTCCCACAGACCCTCCAACACGATTGTTGCTCCAACTCCAACTCTAATTGCAAGAAAATCCGCTCCAGCTCCAGCCATCAACCTTCCAAATTTTTTAGAGAAGGATTTAACTTACTTTCTGTATCAAAAAAATTTGTTGAATTTCAAGCTATAATTATAGCGTTTCCGACAAACTTGGGGAGAGATTAATGAAAAGCCAATGTCATCAAACAATATAATGTAATGCAACAACAAATAACGCGTCCGGCTACGGTGCGGACTCCTTCAATTGTAGCTTCCCACTCTGAAAAGCCAAAAAGCAAGCATTCTTAGGGCTGGCTAAGCCTATAAGGCTATCATGCCCGCTTCTCCATATAAAGTGCACGTATCGTCCGTTTTACTTTTCAGGGTGGCTCCCTAAATGGCAGAGGTGGTTCTTTTTACATGGCAGTAATCACATCCATTAGTTTTCTCTCCTTTAACAAACTAAACTCTCTTATTTTTATTTTAATACGACATTAAATACGCCCGCTTTAAATGAGAAAAAATTCCTGGTGTGTCTAATACTTTTTCAATAAAAAACTTTGTGGTAGTGCTTGAATATTTTTTTGGAAGAGTCTATTATTATTCGTGAAGATAATTAATTAATTTAATTAAGTAAGAAGCACCAATTAATACAAAAGTTGAGGTGGGAGTATGAACGGAACGATATATAGGCATATTCAATTGCTGTTGGACTATGGTGTACAGGAAGGTTTGTTGGAGAAGGAAGACCTGGTTTACTCCCGAAACAAAATATTGTCTGTATTGAACATGGATGATTGGGAAGATCCGGAAATTATGAAGGAAGACCGTAAGCCAGCTGTCAGCAGCAATTCGGAAATCTTGCTTAAACCCATTCTTGACTGGGCCTTTGAAAATGATGTTCTTAAGTCCAATACACTAACAGAGCGCGATATTTTGGATACTAAAATCATGGATTGCCTCATGCCTCGGCCATCTGAGGTTATAGAAATGTTTAAAAGCCACTACAAAAATAATCCTATAGAGGCGACTGATTATTTCTACAGCTTGTCTAAAGCTTCCAATTATATCAGGATGGACCGGATAAATAAAAATATTGAATGGAAAACCCCTACAGCATACGGGGAGATAGACATCACGATTAACCTTTCCAAGCCTGAAAAGGATCCGAAGGAAATTGCACTCCTGAAAAACGCACGCATTTCCTCCTATCCGGCATGCCTCCTTTGCAGGGAGAACGAAGGCTACCGGGGGACACTGCGAAATCCTGCCAGAGCGACGCACCGGATCATTCCGGTGGAGTTAAATGGAGAAGGCTGGTACCTCCAGTATTCACCTTACGTTTATTATAATGAGCATTCAATTATTTTCAGCAATAAACATCTGCCAATGAAAATTTCAGGGGATACATTTGTAAGGATTTTGGAATTTACAGAAAAATTCCCGCATTATTTCGTTGGCTCGAATGCAGACCTTCCCATTGTTGGCGGTTCAATTCTTTCTCATGACCATTTCCAGGGAGGCAGATTTGAGTTCGCCATTGAACGTGCAGGGATAGAGGAAGAGTTTTTAGCAGCCCAATACCCATTGGTGAAAATCGGGATTGTTAGTTGGCCGATGTCGGTTATCAGAGTCCGTGGTGAAAAGAATGAAGTAGCCGAAATTACTGAAAAGATTTGGAGAACCTGGCAGCAATATAGCGATCCGGAGGCAGGGATTGTTCCATTCACTAATGAAACCCCCCACAATACAGTCACACCAATTGCTCGTAGGCGAGGTGGGCTTTTTGAAATGGATATTGTTTTACGGAATAACCGGACTTCGGAAGAACATCCCGATGGAATTTTTCATCCGCACCAAGAACTTCATCATATAAAAAAGGAGAACATTGGACTTATTGAAGTGATGGGCTTGGCTGTGCTGCCGGGACGGCTTGCCACAGAGCTTGAAAAGGTAGCACAGTATATGCTTGGAGATGTACAGGAAGCGGATTGGGATTCGGATATGCTTAAACATTACGATTGGGCTCAAGACATGCTAGGGAAGTACAAAGAAATCACTGAAGAGAATATCATGGAGCTTTTAAAAACGGAAGTTGGAAAAAAGTTCACTAGAGTCCTAGAGCATGCAGGCGTTTTTAAAAGAACAGACGAGGGGAAAAGGGCTTTTGCTAAGTTTATGTCGCACTTGCAGAATGAACAACTCAACTAAAGTAACATGCAGGAGGTAGTAAGTATGGAAAGACAAGAATTGCTTGCGCTGTTCAAAGAACAATATGGCTACACTGAAGGGGTAAGGGTGTTTTTTGCGCCTGGCCGTGTCAATCTGATTGGCGAACACACTGACTACAATGGCGGTTATGTTTTCCCAGCGGCGCTAACCTTTGGCACCTGGGCGGTAGCAGCACTGACCAATGATCGAAAATACAGATTTAGCTCAGCCAATTTCCCGTCTGCGGCTGCTTGTTCATCCGCGGAGCAGATTACCTATAGGGAAGAAGATGATTGGGCGAATTATCCCAAGGGTGTCCTAAACGAATTGATCCAACGTGAAGGTGCGTCTGCATTTACAGGGGCTGATGTTCTGTTCTATGGAAATATTCCAAACGGTGCAGGGCTTTCATCTTCAGCTTCCATTGAACTTGCAACATGCCTCGCATTAAGCAAGCTTGCGGGCCTGGAGCTGCCTATGGTCGAGTTAGTAAAGATTGGCCAGCTCGCCGAGAATCGTTTTGTCGGAGTGAATTGCGGAATCATGGATCAGTTTGCTGTGGGCATGGGAAAGAAAGGACATGCCATTGTATTAAAGTGTGACACCTTAAAATTTGAATATGTGCCAGTCAAAATCGATGGCTATAAGCTAGTCATTACCAATACGAATAAGCGCCGCGGACTCGCTGATTCAAAGTACAATGAACGGAGAAGTGAATGCGAGCAGGGCTTTGCCATTTTGAAAAATCACTTCCCTGAAGCGGCTTGTCTTGGCGATATCAGTTATGAACAATGGCAGTTTATTAAGGGTGTTATGGACAATGAGACAATTCGCCGCCGAGTTGAGCACGTCATTTGTGAGGATGAGCGAGTGCTTAAGGCAATGGAAAGCCTAAACCAAAATGATCTAGCTGCATTTGGTGAAATGATGAAGAAATCCCATGAATCGTTAAGAGACCTCTATGAAGTAACGGGAGTTGAGCTGGATACCCTGTTTGAAGAGGCTTCAAAAGTCGAGGGGTGCATCGGGACAAGGATGACTGGAGCAGGATTTGGCGGCTGTAATGTAAGCCTTGTAAAAGAAGAAAGAGTGGAAACGTTTATCAATGAAGTTGGCCAGAATTATGAAAGAAGGACAGGGCTTGAACCGACTTTCTATGTTTGCGAAATCGGCGACGGTGCCAAAGAAATATAGAGGGGAGATTGGACAATGGCTATTTTGGTGACAGGCGGAGCTGGTTATATTGGCAGCCATACTGTAGTCGAACTTCTTTCCCATGGGGAAGAAGTCGTTATAATCGATAATCTAAGGACGGGTCATAAGGAAGCTGTGAAAGGAGGGGCTTTTTACAAAGGAGATCTAAAGGACAGGGAGTTACTTGATTTAGTTTTTAAAAAACATGATATTGAAGCTGTCATTCACTTCGCAGCAAGCTCCCTTGTAGGGGAAAGCGTGCAAAAACCACTAGATTATTATGATAATAATCTGCTTGCTTCGCATTCTCTTGTTTCAGCAATGGTGGAGCATGGTGTGAACAAAATTGTTTTCTCCTCCACTGCAGCAACGTATGGAGAGCCTGAACAAATCCCGATTCTTGAACAGAGTCCTACTAATCCAACCAGCCCATACGGAGAAACTAAGCTTGCGATGGAAAGAATGTTCCGCTGGTGCGATGGCGCGTATGGACTAAAGTCCATTTCGCTGCGTTATTTTAATGCGGCCGGCGCCCATCCTGATGGGCACATAGGAGAGGACCACAATCCTGAGAGCCATTTGATTCCGATTATCCTACAAGTAGCATTGGGACAACGGGAGTCAATCGGCATTTTTGGCGATGACTATCAGACTGAGGACGGAACCTGTATCCGGGATTATATCCATGTTATGGACCTGGCTAACGCCCATTGGCTGGCTTTGGAACATTTGCGTAAAAATGAAACAAGCCATGTTTTTAATTTAGGAAATGGAACTGGTTTTTCCGTGAAACAGGTTATCGAGACTGCACGCCAGGTAATCGGTAATGATATCCCGGAGGTAGTCAGCAAGCGCCGGGCAGGAGATCCGGCAGTTTTGATAGCTTCGTCCAGTAAGGCGCAAACAGTACTTGGCTGGAAGCCTAAGTACAATGATTTGAAAACAATTATCGAAACAGCATGGAAATGGCATTGTGACCATCCTAACGGCTATAACGATTAAGACATAAAAGCAGAGAAGTCGCAGCAGTCTGGCTAATTTACCTGCTGGCCGCCGCGGCTAAATGATGAAGAGGTGAAGAAGATGAAGACACCCGCGGAAAAGGTGCAAGAATTTATCGATCAGAAAAATGTGGATGGGATATTTTTTCGAAAGCGCAGCAATTTTTCTTGGTTCACCCAGGGAAAAGTTAACTACATAGTGAACACAACTGAATATGGTGTTGCCGATCTGCTAATTTTAAAAAATAAAATGTATTGCATTACATCCAAAATGGAAGCTGCCAGAATTCATGATGAGGAACTTGAAGGCCTTGGCTTTGAATTCGTGACACCGGAATGGTTTGAGAACCAGGATGATGTAATCCGCCAGCTTACCAAGGGCAAAAAGATTTGCAGTGACAGCCCATTTAACGGCTTTTTGGATTTTGGGCTTGAGCTAACAAGCCTGCGGTTTACGTTGTCTGAAGAGGAGATTACCCGTTATAAGTGGCTTGCGCAAAAGGCAGCTAATGCTGTCGAGTCAACCTGTCGGGAAATCGAGCCAGGGTGGAGCGAGTATGAAATTCAGGCACACTTGGCGCAAAAGGTCATAAAAGATGGGATAAATCCGCATGTCATTCTTGTTTCTACCGATGAGAGGGTATTCGACTACAGGCACCCTATTCCAACCGACAAGAAGTTGGAAAAGTATGCGATGGTCGTTATTTGTGCGGAAAAATGGGGCTTGATTGCGAATGTGACGAGGTTTGTCCATTTTGGAGAACTTCCAGCTGCGCTGAAAGTCAACAAGGAAAAACTTGTACAAATTGATATTGCGATGAACGCAGCAACAAGGCCTGGAACAGCCATCAAGAATGTGCTTGAGATAGGGCTTGCCCAATATGGAACTGTAGGACATGGCGAGGATTGGAAATATCTTCATCAAGGAGGGCCGACAGGTTATGCATCTCGCGAATTCATCGCTGTTCCCGGAGTGGAAGGAATAGTTCATGAAAATCAGGCATTCGCCTGGAACCCAGCAATTAAAGGTATTAAGTCGGAAGATACCATTCTTGTAGGAAGGGAAGATAATGAATTTTTGACCCATACTGGCGAGTGGGTATACATCGAAAAAGAGGTGGATGGGAAGAACTATCTGCGTCCGGATATATTAATAAGATAGTATATTAATGCCCGTTTTTTCCCTTTTTATTAAATTAATTACCTATCTTTTAGAATACTGTTGCGGGCAATTTAAAAAAAAAGCGAAAAACAAGGTGTTTTTCTTGAAAAGTGCATGGTAAATAAAAAACTTGGTCTGTATTTATGAAAGCGTTGACAAAAACATTGAACCGCATTATCATAATAATACAAAGTAAATTAATTTAATTAAGTTTTTATTCAACTAGTTTTGAACAGTTAGACAAAATTACCCGAGGGGGAAGAGAAGCATGAAAAGGAAGAAAATACTTGGACTGGCACTGTCTGCAGTATTAGCACTAGGTACCTTGGCAGGATGCTCTAGTAATAAAGAAGAAAGTAAATCATCCGGCGGCGGATCTGCCGAAAAAATCACGTTCTGGGCTCCGTTCTCTGGGGCGGACGGCCCGCGTATGAAGAACATTGTTCAAAGCTATAATAAATCTCAGGCCAAATACCAGGTTGATCTGCAAATTGTTCCTCAGACAGACTATTATAAAACTGTCGACCTTGCATTTTCGGGCCAAAAGAATGGGCCGGATGTAATGATCATGCATAACGATCAAATTACTAACTATGTTGATAAAAACCTTCTAAAGGATCTAAGTGATACAATTTCAAAGACAGGCATGAAAGCAGAGGATTATTCCCAAACTGCTTGGGAGGCGGGAACAATCGAAGGAAAGCAATACTCCATTCCGCTCGATATCCATCCGCTTGTTCTTTATTATAACAAGGACATGTTCAAGGCAGCAGGGCTAGACCCGGAGAAGCCGCCAACCAACCGTGAAGAGTTTGTTAAGGCTGCGAAGGCAATGACAGATGATTCCAAAGACCAATACGGTTATGTTGTTCCAACTCTCTGGCCGAACCAATTCATCTATCCAACAGTCTTCTTCCAGAACGGCGGGGAACTGCTGAAGGATGGTAAGCCAAACTATAACAGTCCTGAAGGTGTTGAAGCACTGACATTCCTTAGTGATCTTGTTGCAAAAGAAAAAGTATCTCCTGCAAACGTTCAGCAGGATGGTGAGGTCACCCTGTTCCTTCAAGGCAAAAACGGCATGCAGCTTAATGGACCTTGGATGATGGAACAGTGGGATAAAGCAGGCATTAACTATGGTGTTGCAGAAGTACCAATGTTAGGAACAAAAACAAAAGCTGTTTATGCAAACGGACACAACTTTGTTCTTCCAGCAACTGTGAAAGATTCGAAAAAACTTGAAGGCGTTTCAGACTTTTTGAAATATGTGGCTGAGAACACAATGGAATGGGCTAAGTCAGGACAAGCTCCAGCTTCTAAGGCCATTTACGAGAAAAACGAAGACTTTAAGAAAATGAATCAGCAGCCAAAGGTTGCAGCAGAATTTGAATATGCTAAATTCGCTCCTCGCATTGCTAACTGGGGACAGGTTTCTGAGCCGCTATGGTCAGAAGTGAACCTTGCGCTGCTAGGCAAAAAGGATCCTCAAAAAGCACTTGATGATGCAACAAAAAAAGCAGAGCAAATATTGAATAAGTAATTATTGTCGGGAGGCGGGTCCGGTGAGAAATTCACCTGCTCGTCTCCCATTATGTTATCTACCATGCTTTGCATATGGCATTCTCCTATTAATATTCACCGATGTATATCAACTAAGCACTTCAAAAGCACTCTATCTATTGATTACATGAAAGGAGGGGAGGGCATGAACCGGACAAGCTGGAAATCGAAATTGACATCTAGTCTATTTGTTCTTCCATATTTGATCCTGTTTACGGTTTTCCTTTTCATACCAATTGTTTATGGGGCATGGATGAGTCTTCATAATTGGGACCTTCTAAACCCAGTCCATGAATTTGTTGGATTTAAGAACTACGCAAAAATATTCGATTCAAATTCATATTTAAACAATCTATTTTTTGACGGTCTGAAGAATACCCTTCAATTCGTCGTATACAGTGTCCCTTTGCTGGTCGTAGTCGGCTTGGCGTTGGCACTTCTGGTTAACAGCCTTCCGAATAGGCTGAAAGGGTTTTTCCGAACTGTATATTTTATTCCTTATGCGGTATCCGTTTCTGTTGTAGCAATTATCTGGCTTTGGCTTTTGGATACCAACAGCGGGTTGATTAATCAATACCTGCCCAAGCTCGGACTGGAAGCTATTCCTTGGCTTACCGATATGCCTTGGGCATGGGTTTCTCTTGTTCTAGCAACCTTATGGTGGACAATTGGCTTTAACATGGTTATTTTCATCAATGCACTGAATGATGTTTCAGAAGAACTATATGAAGCTGGATCCCTTGATGGAGCGAATCGCTGGCAGCGCTTCTGGCATATCACGCTTCCGAGCATTAAGCCTACGATGCTCTTTGTATTGATTACCTCTACGATTGCTTCCTTCAATATATATGGACAGCCCTTCCTGATGACAAGAGGCGGCCCAGGGTCATCGACAAAGGTTCTGCTCATGAACATTGTGGATGAAGCTTTCGACCAAAGGCAACTCGGAAATGCCGCGGCTATGAGTCTAATGATGGCATTAATTATGATTGTGATATCGATTGTCCAATTTAAAGTTACAAAAAACAAGGAGGACTAGCAGCCATGAAAAGCAAAGGATTTAAACTGTTTATGGTGGCCGTAGCCATCATTATAGGGTTAATCTTCATTCTTCCGATTGTCTGGATGCTTTTGACTTCCTTCAAGACCGATCAGGAAGCATTTACGGCAGGGTTAAAATGGCTGCCAAAGGTTTTCACAGTAGAGAACTATCAATACGCCTTTTCAGGAAACGGGGATACCCCAGTTCTTCAATGGATGGGGAACTCTTTATTCGTTGGTATTGTAGGAACATTGATTGTCCTAACGGTAGATACATTGGCTGCCTATGGTCTTGCAAGGCTCGATGTTCCTTTTAAAAAAGCATTGGTTAGCTTGTTTATTGGTTCATTGATGATTCCTTGGGTTATTACATTCCTTCCTTTATACATGGAATTCAGTAAGGCTGGATTGCTTGATACTTATGCGGTTTTGATCCTTCCATATTCAGCGAATGCGTTCGGCGTCTTCCTACTTTATCAATATTTCAGGAACTTTCCGAAGGAGTTGGAGGAGGCGGCATTCCTTGATGGCGCGAACAAGTGGCAGGTATTTGTAAAAGTCGTGTTGCCTTCTGCCCGCCCGGTTATTTGGACACTTGCAATCTTTACATTCATGGGGATTTATAATGATTTCCTCTGGCCGCTCGTAACAACTAGCTCGCTAGACATGCGGACGATTACGACAGGTATTGCTGTCATGCAGCAGGGAAGCTTCGTTTCTTCTCCAGCAAAACTGATGGCCCTTACATCAATTGCAACGATTCCAGCTGTGCTTCTGTTCATCGTTGGCCAGCGTTCATTTATTAAAGGCGTTAATCAGACAGGGATAAAATAGAATTACGTCAGGAAGGATTGAAGATAATGGCTGTGCCTCGCAATGAATATCCAAGACCTCAATTTACAAGGGCAGAATGGGTCAACTTAAATGGTCAGTGGGATTTTGTTTTTGATGATGAAAATAAAGGGCTGGAAGAGAAATGGTACAGCCAATTCCCAAAAGGGAATAAAATAACTGTACCCTTTGCTTATCAGACGGAAATGAGTGGAATTAACGATCCATCTTTTCATGATATTGTGTGGTATCATCGTGCTATTACTGTTCCGGAAAGCTGGGTGGAAAAACAAGTCATTCTGCACTTTGGAGCGGTTGATTATCGTGCATGGGTGTACGTAAATGGCAATTTGGTCTGCCATCATGAAGGAGGCAATACGCCATTTTCCGCGAACATCACTCATCTTTTGAAAAAAGCTGGCACTAACGATGAGATTACTCTCCGTGTCGAAGACCCGTCCGAAGATGTAACCATCCCACGCGGGAAACAATATTGGCATGAACAATCTGAATCCATCTTCTATACCAGAACAACAGGGATCTGGCAGACAGTTTGGATGGAACCAGTTGAAGAAACAGTATTATCTTCAATCCGTTGGACCCCGGATATTGACCGAGGAAATATTGATATTGAGTTTGAGGTGGGCGGCAAGCTTGAAGATGGAATATCCTTGTCTGTTGAGATTTCCTTCAAGGGGCAAAAAATTATTTCTGATCAGGCAGGCGTTTTTGAAATCTTTAATAAGCGAAGCTATAATCTACGCAACCGTTTCACCGACCGGAGCAACATACACGGACCAGGCTGGTATTGGTCTCCTGAACACCCAAATCTTTTTGATGTTAAGCTCGAGTTAAAGGCTGGTGAAAGAGTCCTTGATTCCATCAAATCTTATTTTGGTATGAGGAAAGTTTCCATTGAAGCTGGTATTTTTATGCTGAATAATATGCCTTATTACCAGAAGCTTGTTCTCGACCAGGGGTACTTTCCCGGTGCATTGTTAACTGCACCAACTGATGAAGCATTGAAGTGTGATATAGAGCTTGCAAAAGAAATGGGCTTCAACGGGGCACGGAAGCATCAAAAAGTGGAGGACCCACGCTTCCTTTATTGGGCGGATAAACTTGGATATCTTGTTTGGGGAGAAATGGCTAATGCATCGGAATACAGCGAGGAAGCTGCCCGCCGCCTAGCTACTGAATGGTTCGAAGTGGTGAAGCGAGACTACAGCCATCCTTCCATTATTGTATGGCTACCGCTCAACGAAAGTTGGGGCATCTCAAGGGTGGCGTATGATAAGCAGCAGCAAGCCCATGCAACCTCAATGTACTGGCAGACAAAATCAATCGATCAGACTAGGCTTGTTCTTTCCAATGACGGATGGGAACATACCATTTCTGACATCTGCGGAATCCATAATTATCGGACTGCTGAGGAAATAGAGAAAGCGTATTCATCTGTAGAAAATGCGATTACAACCACACCGGCAAATCGTGTTATCTATGCGAAAGGATTCGAATATCGCGGCGAGCCCATTATGATTACCGAGTACGGCGGCATTGCCTATAAAGTAGACGAACAAGAAGGCTGGGGCTACTCTGCCGTTCAGTCTGCAGATGATTTAGTAGAAGAATACCGCAAACAAACTCAGGTATTATTCAGCAGTCCGGTTATCCAGGGCTTTTGCTATACACAGCTAACCGATGTCGAACAGGAAATCAACGGATTGCTCACTTATGATCGCGAACCTAAATGTGACTTGGGAAGAATTAGAGAAATTAACTCGCAAAAATAAAAAAATCTTGCACGGCTTTGTGAGCTGTGCAAGATTTTTTATGTTTCTTTTTCAACGATGTTAAGCAGCGCTTTTTGAAGAGAAAAGTTCAACAAGAATAAGGGCAACAGCACCAATAACGGTGGCATCGGCTCCAAATTTGGAAATGATGATTTCAGTGTTCTTTGCGCTTTCGGTAAGCGCCTTTTGGCTGACCGTTTTTCGTACTCCTTCAATTACAAACTCGTGGGCATTTGAAACACCGCCCCCTATAATGATTTGGGCTGGATTTATAAGATGAATCAAATTAGTAAGGCCGATTCCTAAATAATAACCTGCCTGCTGAAGAGCCGTCGTACATAACTGGTCACCTTTTTTGGCAGCATCATAAATTAATTCCGCATTGATTTTATCTAGGTTGTTTTCTGCAAGTTCTTCAATCAGGCTTGAATGGCCAAGCCGTAATAGCTTTTTTACTCCTTCAGCGATAGCAGGCCCGGATGAGAATGTTTGAAGGCAGCCATAGTTACCACAGGGGCATTTAGGGCCATTTACATCAATCATCATATGGCCAATTTCACCGCTAATGCTGTGGTTCCCATGAAATAGCTTTCCATTTATAACGATTCCTGCCCCTATCCCACGCCCAACGTTTATGCAGACAAAGCTTTCGGAAGACATCCCATTGCCAAACCATAATTCGCCGAGGCTCATGGTTCTAGCATCATTTTCAACCTTAACAATCATATCGAACTCTTTTTCCAGCACTGCTTTGATAGGTATATGATGGAGATTTAAATTAGGGGCAAAAACAGATTCCCCTTTCTCAGGGTCCACAATGCCGTGCATGGCAACACCTATGCCAATAATTTTTTTCTCATCAATTTCCTCGCTGCTTTTGATGGAATGGATTGAATCAATAATTAATTCTAGCAGCTTATCGTTATTTATTGACTCAGGTATAGGAAAACACTTCTTTTTTAACAACTTGCAGGACAGTGTAGTGATAATGACCTTAATATCCTTCGATCCTACATCAAGCCCTATCACATGAAAGTTTTCGCCGTTAAGGGTAAGAAGGGTAGGCTTTCTCCCTCCGCTGGATTCACCAAGGGTCCGCTCAATTATTATCCCAGTTTGAAGAAGTTCTTTTACAAGGTTACTTACAGTGGGCGGAGTTAGTTTAGTTAATTTGGCAATTTCCGCACGTGAAATAGGTTCTTTTTGTCTTATTATATTTAATATTAATGAGCGATTCATTGATTTCATTAATTGAAAACTACCAGTTTGCCATTTTGTTGTCATAGTTCCACCCTCCAATCTTACTTAATTAAATTTAATTATAAACAAAAACCTGGAATTATAACATAGTTAGGTGTTCCTTTTACAATAATTAATTATAAAAGCTATGATGCACTATATGACTACTAGACAAAGAGACGAAATCAGAACGCTAACAAACCCAGTCTTGTTGTCCCAAATCCTCCATGAAAAGATTGAAGTTTTCATCTTCGTCAGCCGGGAACTTACTCATTTTTCTTACTTTATGGAGTTTATTCTGATCGCTGAGCAAATCGAATCCTTTTTCTGTCTATCGAAATTCTCTCCTTTCCCCTTCAGTGGTATAAAAAGGGTAATATTCTATAATATAGGAAGGAATTTCACTAGTATTGATCAAGTAGAATTCATGGATGATATCTCTATGTATGATATGAGCTGTCCATTTTTCGCCATCCAAGTGATGGAGCATCAGGACGCTATCCCTCGGATAATCCGAACAGCGAACCATCCATTTGGACTCGGTGTATTTGTTTGATAAACTTTTGAAAGCGGGATCTCATCCCGTTCCGCCTTCTCTTCATCCCACAACTGATTCAGCATCAACTGATGAATCGTCGTCTCGAAGATTGCGTCCCATTCTTAAACACTTTTATCGCCAAAAGACGACTCCGCAATCCCTTTCCCAACCCCAGGATATCCACAAAGAGAAACAAACAAAGCCACTCCTTCGTCGTGCAAGTCATTAAAAAGTTCATTCTTATTACCTTTTTTTAAAAAATTTGCTCCTAAAGTTAAGGAAATTAGAGAAGGGCCCAGCGAAGGAATTTTAAAACAATCTTGAATATGATAATAAAGCTAAAACCCATGATAAATGGGGTTATTAATTGTAGTAATTTCCGGATTGGCCATGAAAAATTTTTAGATTTTTTATAAAAATAAATAGCAAGCCCCATCATGAGATTCATTAGAGAGTTTACCAGTTTCTCTAATCGGTTTTCTGATGGGGAAAATGTTCCCCATTCATACCACGCGAGTTGTGTGTCTCCTAATAGAAACAAGACTATACTATATCCAACTTGTGCGACCATTAACATAGCTATACCAACTTCTAAGCTGTATAAGAACGCTTCCATAAAAAATTGTCTCCTGTCATTAAAAAAGTTTTGGTAGGAAACTCACTTAAACCATTTGCCTGTGGACTTTCCAATCCACTTTCCTATAGATCCTCCAATATCCTTAATTTTGGCTCCAGCCTTGGTGCTTACCGCTGCGCCCACCAGACCACCAATTGCACCACCAACTATAATACCTACAGGCCCTCCAAGACTACCGATTGTAGCACCTATTTTTGTACCAGCTGTTATTGCAGCAACGTCAGTCGGAAATCCTGCTAAAGCTCTACCAGTTTTTTCAGAGAATGATTTATTTTTATTTTCCGGATCAACATATTCTGTTAAATTGGCGGCAACTGTGATGACACCGCCATTACTATATCATGGAAATGATGGAGGTATAATGGACAATTTGGATTAATTTAGGGGAATAGTATAGGTCTATAATCCTGAATAAACACGCTGTTTATGGTGATAAATGACGAAAGATTAAATGAAGGTCAATCTTTAGGCATAGCCTTTTTGTTTTTTTACGGAGTATTCCAGTTGAAAGAGGAGCCAATCAAGAGGTATTTAATAGTATCATTAGATGAATTAGTGGCAGAAAAAAGTGTAAAAGTATTTTTAGGTATAACTGCCTTTGTTCGAATAAATCGTTCCTTTACAAACGATAGAAGGGCCTTAACATAAAAACCGCCAGCCCCTGATAAGGTGCTGGCGGTTTGGTTAGGTGTCTCGCTTTTTAGTTTACGCCTTTCATGAGTTTCTGGATTTGCGGTGAAAGGGCAAAGAGGAGGAATCCTAGCAGAATGGACAGCCCGCCGATGATTCCAAAGTAATAGATTTCGGTACTTGCAGAATAGAATCGGACAACCTGTGCGTTGATGGCCTGGGCGGATGCGCTTGTCAGAAACCAAAGGCTCATTGTCTGTGCCGAGAAAGCTGCAGGCGCAAGCTTTGTGGTGGCCGACAGGCCGACCGGCGATAATAGCAGCTCTCCAATTACAACAAGGAAAAAGCTGAGAACAAGCCAGAGCGGATTAACGAGAGTTTCAGTTCCATTCACGTATGCCGGAATAATCATGACAATGAACGACAGTCCGGCAAAAACCAATCCTATCGCGAATTTCTTTGGCGTTGATGGTTGGCGGTTTCCAAGTTTCACCCACAGCCATGCAAATACAGGGGCAAACATAATGATAAACAATGGATTTAGCGACTGGAACAATGCCGGAGCCAGTTTAAAACCTGCAAAGTCCAGCTGGGTACGCTTGTCCGCATATGTGGCAAGAATATTCGATCCCTGCTCCTGGATTGCCCAGAACATCATCGCCGCGATGAATAGCGGGATATAGGCAATCAGCCTTGAACGTTCTGTATTGGTGGTTTTAGGGCTGCGGTACATAAAGATAAAGTAAAGAACGGGAATGACAATTCCAAGAATGCTGACAAGAAGGATAAACCTTTCAATGTTCAAATACCCTTTATCAATCGCATAGGCTCCAATAAGACCAGCGGTCAGGACGACAGCACCAATGGTACCAAACACTTTTTTTCTTTCTTCTTGCGGCAGTGGGTTTGGCACAAAGGTTCCTGCAAGCCCGAGGTTTTTCTTTTTCGTCAACAGGAAAATGATCAGGCCAAAAAGCATTCCGATAGCGGCTAAACCAAATCCAAGGTGGAAATTGTAATTTTGACCGATTGTTCCGACAATTATAGGAGCAATGAATGAACCCATGTTGATTCCCATATAATAGATGCTGAAGCCTGCGTCGCGCCGCTGGTCTTCATTGCTGTACAAGTCGCCGACAACGCTGGAGATATTCGGCTTCAAGAGGCCTGTGCCAATTACAATCAAAGCCATGGAAATGAACAGCGCAGTCAGGCTGCCAGGCAAGGATAGAACGATATGGCCAAGCATGATGAAAATACCGCCGTAAAAAATGGTTCTTGAAGTTCCCAATAGACGGTCAGCAACCCATCCGCCAATGATGCCGGACATATAGACAAGCGACCCGTAAATTGCAAAAATCGAGTTTGCGGTTGTTTCGTCCAGACCAAGTCCGCCTTGAGACAACTCGTAATACATATAGTAAATAAGGATGGCTCTCATCCCATAGTAAGAGAAACGTTCCCAAAACTCTGTGAAAAACAGAGTAAAAAGTCCCTTTGGATGGCCGAAAAATCCTGTCTGGGGAACACTCTGCACTATTTTCTCCTTCATGTTTTCAGTCATAACGTATCCTCCTTTAAAAAGTAACTATTATTATACTACTATTATTGTTAAAAAATAAGAGAAAGTTTGACTGTTGTTAAAAAATGGAATAATTTATTCCAATAAATGGAAGTTAAATCAGTTAAAAAACGTTTTTTTTTATAAGAAAACAGGCTGCGAAAACTTCGCAACCTGTTGATTATTAATCGTAAAATAGAATTAATTATCTGTTGCAGGCTGTCTTCTTTCCAATTTCGAAAGAATGAACCTGTCGGCAATCAAGCCGGCTGCAGCCCCCACAATTGCCGGGACAAGCCAGCCGAGGCCTTCGGCATAAAGTGGAAGATTTCCTAATAGGGATTCCAATTCGGGAAGTCGCACTCCCATTGCTTTTAGGCCGTCAGAAATGCTAACCAACAAAGCTGCCAAAATCGACCCGACATAGACTGCCCTTGCTCCGCCAAAAAACGGGTGCAGAAGGGAAAGGACAACAAGGACAATCGTAATTGGATACAATGTCACCAGTACGGGAACTGAAACAGAAATGATCTGGTTTAAACCCATGTTGGCAATCAGGAAACTGATGATTGTAATAATAGTGGCAAACTGTTTGTAGGATACTTTTGGCAGCAGCTTTGTAAAATATTGTCCTGTTGCTGCTACTAATCCAACACAAGTAGTAAAGCATGCAAGGGTAACAATAACTCCAAGAAGAAGCATTCCCGGATAGCCAAATACCGTTTTAGCTGCTTCAGTCAGCAGCTGGCCTCCATTTTCATAGTTACCGGCACCAGCCATTTTAGTCCCAAGAAGACCAAGAGATACATAGACCATTGCGAGGCCTGCTCCTGCAATAAGGCCAGCCTTCAGGGTCAGCCGAACAACTTGTTTTCTATCCGTTACTTGTTTTTGTTTAATGGAAGTAATAACAATAATCCCAAATGCGAGGGCAGCAATCGTATCCATTGTTAGGTAGCCTTCCAGGAAACCCGCTGTGAACGGTGATTTTGAAAACTTGTCAGCAACGGCACCTGTTCCGCCGTCAAGCTTGAAGAGGCTGACAATGACAAGCAAGGCAATCGCTATAAGCATGATTGGTGTAAGGACTGTACCAACCCGGTCCACTAGTTTCGACGGATTCAGACACACCCAATATACTAGCGCAAAGAAAACCGCCGTGAATGCCAGCAGGAAAATCGGTCCTGCCGAGTTCCCCAAAAATGGCTTGAGTGACATTTCATAAGCAACATTTGCCCCTCTCGGGATTCCAAAAAAGGGTCCGAGCGACAGGTAAACGGCAACTGTAAAGACGACTGCGAAAACGGGGTGAACCCGTTTGCTCATTTCCTGTACACCGTCTTTCACGCTAGCGATGGCAACAACCGTGATGAGTGGCAGCCCCACGCCCGTTACAACAAAGCCAATTATGGCCGGCCAGAAATTCTCTCCTGCCATAATTCCTAAAAATGGGGGGAATATTAAGTTGCCTGCCCCAAAGAATAGTGCAAACAATGTAAGTCCGATAAATAATGTGTCTCTGCTTCTGTACTTTTCCATCTGTTTTAAAGACTCCTTCCGAATTGAAATGGTGATGAAGGTTAAGTGTTAATGAGGGTCTTATGGACAGGGAAAACCTGGTCAGCTCCAGGCAACAAAAAACCCGTCCCTCCACCGGGACGAGTATGATCTCGCTTTACCACCCTGATTCCGCAGTATAGTGCGGTACTCATCAACGTACCATCATACGTGTTCCTGTTAACGGAGGAAATTCCGGCAGGGGCTTACTCTTATTCTTTCTGCCCCGCATCTCGGAGAGGATAACCAATACGCGCTGAACGCCGGCTTTCAGCAACCGCCGGTTCTCTGGGGAACAGCATTCCTAAAGGTATTGCTCTCTTCATTGATTTTTATTATTTTAGACTAACTTATTAAAACAATAATAATATTCAGTAAATAATTTTGTCAACAGATATATTCTATTATCAAAAAGATAAAAAAACAACAGCTAGAATGCTTTTTTTCTTCAAAGTAAAAATGTCCCTGTGTTAGTGACAAACAGGGAATTCCAATTTAATATGAAAGTAAGAGAGGGGCTGATACGATGCATGTGAAAGTGTTCGCGAATTTGCGGGATATATGCGGTGGGGTTACGGTAGAGGTTGATCCGGCGGGCAATACTGTAATGGACGTACTTGAAAGGATGGTTGAAGTGTTCCCCAGGATCGAAACTGAAATTTTTACAGCGGAGAGGGAACTGAAGCCCTTTGTTCATGTCTATATTAACGGCAAAAATATCATCCATGCCGACGGCCTCAGGACAGTGGTGGAAGAAACGGACCAGTTCGCCTTGTTCCCACCTGTTGCAGGGGGCTGATGAGGATGGGCAGTGTGCTAGAGTTCCGCGGAATAAGCTGTAGTACTCTCGGCACTTATTTCGAGGAGCTTGGCGGCAAAAAGCAGATGGATATCTTCCCAATTTTGTATAAAGGTTCAGGCTGGAGCGGAGAAATTTTAAAAGAAGAAGTAATAGAATTGACAAAAGTAATCAGCGTAAATAAAGTCCTCATTCGTTTTTCAGCTGATTCTGATGCCGAATTAAATGAACTGATAAAACGATATCGATATAAAACAACAAGGATAGGAGGCTGATTCTCCTATCCTTGTTGTTTGCCATTATTGCTGGTGTTCCGAGGCAGGAACAATCTCCAGTTCGTGGAGCTTTTCAGGAGGCACTACCCCATCCTTCCACCCGCGCACATTGTAGTACTCATCAAGCATGATATCCATCCGGCTCACGAGTCCCGCGCTGTTTCCTGTAGCCGGTTCTTCAGTAAACCTTTTTGGAAGGAAATCGTCCTCGCGCTTATTAAACCCTGCAAGATTATTGTAATAGCGTTCAAGGTTGTAAATCCGCTCTCCTGCGAGCATGACTTCTTCTGCTGTCATTGGGATGCCAGTCATGGTACTGTACTGTTCCGCATAATGCTCGGCATTTTCGGAGAAGGATGAGAACTTACAGATATTCATGGAATCAGAGAATGCGAGCATATCCTGGAATGTTTTCAGCAGTTCGCCTTTCCCTTCAGGAACAAGCCTGTCAGTTGGTTCAGGAATGCCTGCTATTTCACTTGCGATGGTATATCCGCGGAGGTGGCATGCACCGCGGTTGCTTGTTGCATAGCCAAGACCAATTCCCTGGATTCCACGTGGGTCATAAGCCGGTATCGATTGGCCTTTAACAGACATCGAAAGCTGCGGTACACCCCATTCAGCCGTTGCCCGAGCCGGACCTTCGGCAAGAATGCCACCCAATCCTTCGCGGAACGCAATCTTCCTCGTCAGTTCGACCATGGCATCCGCGTCTCCCCATGAAAGCTTGTCAGTTATATAGCCTTTTTCATAGGCTTCCATTGTGACAGAAAAAGCATGGCCGAGTTCAATTGTGTCCAGGCCATATTCATTGCAGCGGTCAATCATATATGAGATTGCTTCCGCATCGCTTAACAGACAGTTGGAGCCAAGGGACCATGCTGATTCAAACTCAATGCTTTCCACTCGTGTTGCAAATTTGCCGTCCTTCACTTCAACTTCAATTTTGCAGCCGACAGGGCAGGCGTGGCATGTATTGTTGGCAACGCGCAAATGCTTGTTGACGTATTCTCCGCTGTGCTTTTCGGCTTCATCCCAATGTGTAAGCTGTGAGTTTTTCGTTGGGAGTGCACCTACTTCATTAATCAGGTTTGTCAGGACATTCGTTCCGTAGACAGACAAGCCGCCTTTATTCGGGGCGGTCAAACCTCCTTCAAGGATGGCTTTGACTGCCTTTCGGTTTGCCTTGTTATATTCATCCTTTTCCTTTGGTTCGGGCATATTGCCTTTTTGGGCAGCTTTGATCACGATGGCCTTGAGCTTTTTAAAACCAGCCACTGCGGCAGTGCCTCCGCGTCCTGCTGCACGGTCATGCTCATTGATGAAGGATGAGAAGCGTACGAGGTTTTCTCCAGCCTGGCCGATTGTCATCACACTGAGGTTCTCTTCGCCATATTTGTCCTTCAGGTCGCGTATCGTTTCCCTTGTGCTCTTTCCCCAAAGGCTGGAGGCATCACGCAGTTCAGCCTGCCCATTCTCAATATAAAGATAGACAGGTTTGTCGCTCTTGCCCTTGAAAATGACATTGTCCAGCCCAGCCCATTTCAGGCGTGCTGCAGTCCAGCCTCCTATATGCGAGTCTGTGACTGTATCTGTCAGTGGGGACTTTGTCACAACTGCCAGACGTCCGCTCATCGAAGAACGCGAGCCTGTCACGGGGCCCGTCATAATGCAAAGTATGTTTTCTTCCGACAGTGGCTTTACCTCCGGCCCATTGTCAAATACATATTTGACACCAAGGCCGCGCCCGCCGATGTACTTTCTCGCATCATCCTCATTGATCTCCCTGTACCCAACCGTGCCATCCGTCAAATCCACAACTGCTTCCTTGTTATTAAAACCGCCAAGATCCATCGTTCATCTCCACCTCTTTCAATCAATAATAATCCCTATCTTATAATTAATTAGATAGTGCAGAGGAAAATTCCTCTTGCTTATTAAGTGTCGCAATAATTTTTTTATTTTTCTATAATAAAATAAAGGGAATGGGGGATTTGGGATGGAAATGGAACGTTATTCTCGTCAGCTTCTGTTTGGGCCGATTGGGGAGGAAGGGCAGAAGAAGCTCCTTGGCAGCAGGGCTGCAGTGGCAGGGATGGGTGCGCTTGGAACTGTGATTGCAAATCATCTTGTGCGCTCAGGAGTAGGCTATGTCAGGCTGATTGACAGGGATATAGTCGAGCTTTCCAATCTGCAGCGGCAGCTGTTATACGATGAGGATGACGCAGCTGCAAACATCCCAAAAGCAGTCGCCGCTGCGAACAAGCTGCGGAGAATCAACTCGACTGTGAAGATTGAGCCTGTGATTGCAGATTTAAATCCTGAGAATGCTGAGGAACTGCTCGGCGATGTCGATGTCATTATGGACGGTACCGATAATTTCTCGACAAGGTACTTAATTAACGATCTATCTGCCAAACTCGGTATACCATGGATTTATGGTGGAGCGGTGAGCTCAAGGGGCATGTACACGGTAATTATTCCTGGAAGTACACCGTGCTTCCGCTGTTTGTTTCCGGACGTGCCTGCAGGAATGGGGGAGACATGCGATACAGTTGGTGTCCTGTCCCCTGTCACTGACATCATAGGATCATTCCAGGCGGCTGAAGCTTTGAAACTTCTCCTCGGGGCAAAATCAAACCCTAATCTTGAGCAGCTCGATATATGGAACCATACGATTCTTCAAATGGATGTATCCCAAGGCCGGAGTCCGGAATGCCCGGCATGTGGCCGGGGACAATACGAGTTTCTTGAGAAAGCGCATGGGCGCGAGCCAGCCTATACGGTACTGTGCGGTCGCGAGACTATACAGATTAACCCGGGAATTCGAGGAGAAGTGAATCTTACCAGCCTTGCTTCCCGGCTTCAGCATAGCGGGCAAGTGCTTCAAAACTCCTTTCTGCTCAAGTTCTCACCCGAAGCCGGCGTGTCGATGGTCTTCTTTAAAGATGGCCGTGTCCTTGTGCATGGCGTCGATCATGCTGCCCAGGCGAAAGCCTATTATGCAAAATACTATGGAAGCTGATTTCCTTAAATTATTTAGATAGAAAAGGAACGGCCGCATTACTAGGGAATGCGGCCGTTCCTTTTCGAATTGCAGAAATCTTGGCTCGTACATTGTCAGTTAAACTGCATTTTTCAGATGCTTGAAGCTCCCTTTTGAAAGCACTGATCTTTCCAGGCGGTGGGCCACTAACCCTGCAAATACAGAAAGGACAATATCTTTCGGGATCGGGACTGCCATCCACATCCATGCCATTTTGTAGGTGAAACCTTCCGGAGCCGCAGCCCAGCTTTTCATCGCGAAGTACATCCAGTTCGTCCCAAATACGTAGTTCACTATAAGTCCAATGAGTGAAGCGACGATAAAAGCTGGCAGAGAACGATATTTTTCAACGATTTTTCCGACACAATAGGCCGTAAGAATGAAAGAAACAATAAATCCAAATGTAGGGCTTACTACCGTCGAAAAGCCTGCGCCAAATTTAGCAAAAACCGGTACTCCTGCAAGTCCAACAAGCGTATAAACTCCCATAGATATTGCTCCGAGGCGAGCTCCAAGTATGACACCTGCAAGGATAGCGAAGAAAGTCTGCAAGGTAATCGGAACTTCCCCAATTTTCATAAAAGGTGCAAAAGATGTAATGTTTGCACCGACTGCCATCAAGGCAACGAACATTGCCGCTAGTGTTAAGTCTATCGTCCTGAATTTCTTCCCCATACACCCAATCCCCTCTTCGTGTTCGAATATGTATATAAGAATAGAATAATAGATTGTCTTATTTTGTGTCAACTTAAAAATTAGCAGGTTAACATATGGTGCTGATTTGAGTGATTTACAGATAAATGTACAAAGTTTTGCAAATTACAGCAAACAATAATAGTCATATTACAGCAAAGAATTTATAATAATGTTAATAAATGGCGGGAATTGTGGTGAATAAAGTGGCTGACAGAATAAATTGCAAAAGTTTATCAGGAAACTTTTTCCCGGAAGACCATATCAAGAGTCTGATGTTTAAGCTTGTGAAGCAGGACGGGAATTTTGTGTATAAAGGGGCCTGGGGAGATATTCATCCAACCTTCGGCGTGAATGTGAGCGATATAGCAGGCAGGAGACTTCAAGACATTTTTTCCGAGGAGGTTGTAAGGCAAAAGCTCCCTTTCTATGAAAAATGCTGGGAAGGCGAGGAAGTGAAATATAGCGGCATGCTTGAACAGTTTTCATTTCTCGTGTTCCTTGTCCCTGTGAAGGATAACGGATGTGTGACAGAAATCAGCGGGACTGTAATGGATATCACCAATTTGAAAAAAAATGAGGATAAGCTGTTCAACTCGGAAAAACTGGCGCTTGTCGGGCAGCTGGCCGCAGGGATTGCCCATGAAATCAGGAATCCGCTGACTTCATTGATGGGATTCACAAAAATTTTGCTCGAACTGAACAAAGACCAGCAGCTCACAGGGCAGTACCTTGGAATCATGCAAAGCGAACTTGAAAGAATCCGTAATATTGTCAATGAATATATGCAGCTGGCAAAGCCGCAGATTGTTGCCGGTGAATGGGAATCGGTGTGCCTTGAATTGTTAATCAGGGATGTCCTGAGGCTTGAAGAAACTCAAGCACTTATGAAAAGCATTGAATTCGATGTGCACATTGAGGCGGGTATGCCTCCTATCAGGGGAAAGGCGAACAAGTTAAAACAAGTGTTCATTAATTTAATCCAAAACGCAATAGAATCTATGGAAAGAGGAACCATTAAAATCACTTTGTCTCGCTACCAAGAGGAGATGGTGAAGGTTTCAATTGCCGATAAGGGCTGCGGGATTCCCGAAGAGAAGCTTAGTAATTTGTTTACTCCGTTTTATACAACGAAAGCAAATGGAACTGGTCTAGGACTTTCAGTTTGCAAGAAAATTATTGACGACCATCAAGGCAGGATTGAAATTCGCAGCATGGAGAACGGTGGTACCATCGCTTCTGTTATGCTTCCCATTCAGCATGACAATGAACAGTCATAGACTATTATCCTATAAAAAAAGGTCCTCCCAAGGAATTTTGGGAGGGCCTTTTTTGTGCGATTCCTGTAAAATCTCCAAATTCCACTCCTGTTCCCTTTCATTAGCCCATCCCAATTTCCGCGTTAACACATATGAATAGACTAGAAACACAATAAAACAGACAGGAGCTGACAACCTGAATGGATGACGGGATCAAAAAAGCTATTTCACAAACGCTGAAGAGCAACCCAAAGGGCACCTTTATGGATAAGGTACTTCAGATGTCTTTGACCGCCATAGCATTTAGGAGCTGGCAATCAGGTCTCTGAAAAAAACGGAATACCAGGAAATCGGCGGATGAAATCCACTCGGAACTAAAGAATTTGCTAGATTAAAGGGAGGTGAAAGTGATGAGTAAAGTATGGTATCCAAGCAAAAAGAGTGGATGTTGGAACGCACTTGATTCCGAATCATGCCATCCAACCTTCAAGGATACAGAAGTGAGCCAAAAGGGAAGTCAAAATAGCGAGACTTACCAGTCATCCGAAGAAACAATCGATAGCATCGATTCGAAGTGGAAGTGGTTTCTACCGACACTCAGGTAGCCCTCTCCATCTAGGCTGCACTGCAGGCAGCGATTGCAGTGATCCTTCAGCTTTCGATTGCAGATAGCTGCAAATCGGACGAAATTGCACACAAGCTTTTCCAAAAAGCATCAATCAAGCAGAAAAACCGCCAGCGGACTGTCATCAAAAACTCCCGCAATGTCAAAGTAACAACAACTGACATTGACCTTGCTGTCAATATTCAGCTGTTCTTGCATTATTGGTGAAACTGGAAATCCTTTAAACACAAAGAGGGCCGGGAAAACTTGGCCCTCTTTAAAAGTTCAGAAGTAAATGTTCCTTAAACCTTCATATGATATTGGGCATTGTGGCAGAGGCTTCCATTAAAATATAAATGATTCCATTATTTCTTAAGGGGCCATCTGTGATATGAAGAAAAAGATCATGATTGCAATGTTGGCGGTCTTTGTTCTGTCATTGGTTGCAACGAAGTATTTCACTGATTTTCTGGACTCTAGGGAGTCTGCCATCATTATTGGCAAAGACTTTGAATATGCGGATAACTACCAGGATAAGGAAGTGTTGAGCCGGTCAGCAGACAACATTTTCATCGGTGAAGTGATTGAGGAAAGCGGGGACAGGAAAGCCATTGGGGGAGCCTCTACGCAATTTTCCGTAAGGATCACACAAAATCTTAAGGGTGCGCTTATCGGGGACGTGACAATAAACCAAATGGGTGGTTATTACAAAGAAAAAGGAAAGCTCTATCTTCTGCAATACGAAAACGATTCCATGCTGCAGCCGGGACAAATGTATGTTTTTGCTGTTAACAGGAACAAGCCCAAAAATTGGTATAACATGGTCCCTAAATACGGGAAAGTCCCCGTGAAGACAGAGCAAGAGAAGTACAGGCTTATCAAGGAATTCAAGCGCGCTATAGACAAGAACTGACAAGGCAGGTGATGGTATTGGAACATAAAAAAATCAGTGAGCAACGGTTTTTGGTTTATATTGTCGCAGCGACAATATTTCTAATGGCCGTCCATTTTTATCATACGGAATTGTCCAGTTACTTCAACCCGGATAATTATGTGGGGATTCATACAGTGCTCGAATTCATTAGTATAACGGTCTCTTTTTCTATTTTTTTATATGGCTGGTGGTCATTCAGCTATACCCAGTCGGCGAGGGTACTCTTGCTGGCTTTTGTTTTTCTGATTGTTGGGGCGTTTGATCTGCTTCATGCTCTATCGTTCAAGGGAATGCCTGTTTTTATTGCAGAAAGTTCCATTGCAAGGGCTACATGGTTTTGGCTGGCAGCCAGGGGAGTTGAATCAGTGTCCATGGTGGCAGTCCTGCTCTTCAAGAACCGTAAGATTAGCTTTGATCCAAGACGTTTTCTGCTTCTATTGAGCGGGGTGCTGATTGGTACGCTTTCTTTTGTATTCTTCAGGTTTGAAACACAGCTTCCGCTTCTTGTCATTGAAGGGCAGGGTACGACATTTCTTAAAAACGCAGCTGAGTATGCCGTCTGCTTTCTTCACTTCGCTTCTATCATCCTTGCGCTGTATCTGTACTATGAAGGGAAGAAGGAATACCATTTATACGTTGCTCTTGCTTTTACTTTCCTGTTCATGTCAGAGCTTATTTTTACCGTATACCAAAGTGTGTTTGATATCGATAATTTGACAGGGCATCTTTACAAGCTAATGGGATATTTCTTCATTATGAAAGGATTTTACTTTTCAATCATCCGCAGAGATATGTTTTCCGAAAAACAGCGTCTGGGAACGTTAGCAGAGCGGGAAAGGCTCATCAATCACCATAATGGGGGTCTATTCAAAGCCATCAAAAAAGGGGATGACTATCTTCATTTCTACCATGGAGGCTTTTTGCTCCAGCAGCTTGGCCGGAATGAAGAGGATATCAATGGAAGAACACTTGAAGAAATTTTTTCAGCAAAAACAAACAGGCTGCTCAAAAATTATGATACAGCCTGGGAAGAAAGAGAGAAGGTATCATTCTGGGTTGATTATAAGGGTTCACGGTACATTGTCTCACTTGTGCCTATTGAGGACGATGGAGTGGTGGCTGAACTTTCTGGGTCTGCCATGCAGGCGGACCCATCCTTCCGCTCAGGATGGAAGGATGATTTCGAAAGTCGTGCCTGAATTAAGTTCGCTTTCTGCTGAGATGGAACCTCCATGCGCTTCGACAAGCTCCCTTGCGATTGCAAGGCCAAGGCCTGAGCCTCCCAATTGCTTAGACCTGGACTTATCTACACGGTAGAACCTGTCAAAAATCCAAGGGAGATCTTCCTTAGGGATGCCCTTTCCTTCATCAGACACATGGATATGCACATTGTCCCCGCGCGAGAAAGCTTCCAGCTTTGTTACAGTGTGCCTGCCTGAATATTTCCGGGCATTGTCGAGCAGGTTCAGGATTACCTGTTCAAATCGCGCTGGGTCAATGTCAGCATGGATGCCTTTTGGGCAATGCAGTTCCAGTTGCATTTCTTCTTCTGAAAAGGAAGGGGAGATTTTTCGGTGGATTTCTGACAGGAACAGGTTAAGGTCAGTCCGGCGGGGGGTGATGGAAAAGCTGTTTTCATCCATTTTGGCCAGGTCGAAAAGTTCCTGTACAAGCACCGAAAGCCTTGATGCTTCTTCTTTGATGATCCGCAGGTAATCCATCCTGTCTTTGTCGTCAATTCTAGGCTTGCAGGCGATATCGGCATATCCCTTCAAATAGGTAAGCGGAGTCCTGAGTTCATGCGAAATGCTCGCAAGGAATTCGTTCCGCTCTTTTTTTATATGCTTAAGATCGCTTGCAAGAACAGCGATCGACTCCCCGAGTTCTCCAAGTTCATCCTTCCCAAGGCGCGGCAGAGTGACTGAATAGTCGCCTGCACTGATGCGTTTTGTCGCTTCATTCATTTTTATCATCGGGTTTGTGATGAATTTGGACAAAAAGCTGAAGATCATAACCATCATGATGACCAGTAGCGTGCCAGCGAGCAAAAAGTGTTCATTCAGCTTTGAAATCAGTCCTTGAACTCTGTCTGTATCCTGGAACATATAAACCGCACCGCCGCTGTCCAGCGGGCTGACAGACGAGATATATTTTCTCTCCTTCCAATTACCCTCGAGAATCCTCCCATCCCGCTGTACCTTGCCTGGTGTCCTTTGAACGCTATTCTGAATATCCCCGTCGACCGGACGGGACGAGGCAACGATTTTTCTATCGGGCCCTGTAATGACAACATGTGTATCCAAGCTTGATTCCATCGCAGTGATATGGTGGATTGTTTCAGCCCCATATGCTGACTCAAGAACATCCCTGTGGTTGTTCCCGCGCATTTGCAGTGCCGCCAATTCTTCGCTTATTCGGGAGTGGATGATCGAGGAATGGAGGAAGTAAAATAAGACGCCTTCAATAAGGATGATGGAAGCAAAAAATACAATACCGATTTTGATGGATATTCTGCCCAAACCAGCTCACTCCCAGTTTTTTTTAATCATACTAAAAAAATAGGGGAAATGAAAAGATTCAAAAAAAAAGAGGCTGGCACCTGGCCGGCCTTCCACATAGGGAGGTTTTGCGGACAAAACCGATTATAAAATTAAAAGGGAAGTTTGCAAAACATGTAAAGCCAGAGTACTGCATAAAACGAATACAGCTTGTGAAAACCGATGGCCCTTAAAGTATACCGGCTTTCGAAAGAGGTTTTTCCGAACCCCTGTCTGTTGAAGCTCCATTCATTTCCTGAAGCTAGCAGCAGCGAAGTAAGTTGCTTAATTCTTCCTATTTCGCCTGCTCCTTGCTGTCTTCTTGTCTTTATAATAATAAGTGGGTATGTAAATCTTATGGAGAAGTTATGTGGAAGTTATGAAGATTTATCAATCCGCTGCCGAGGAAGGAATCTTTGCTCGAAAGGATGGGTGTTATGGAACAGAAAATCTTGCTGGTGGATGATGAACGGATGATTACGGACGTTCTGGAAGCCTATTTGCTCAAGGAAGGCTATGATGTTGCCAAATCGGACAACGGTCTTGATGCGCTTCGGAAAGCGGAAGCAGAAAAGCCTGATTTAATTGTCCTTGACCTTATGCTTCCCGACATTTCAGGAGAGGAAATATGCAGGCTTTTACGCAAGGAATCAGATGTGCCGATCCTGATGCTAACGGCAAAGTCAGGAGAAGATGAACGGATTAACGGAATTGTAATGGGAGCAGACGACTATGTCACAAAGCCATTCAGTCCGCGGGAAATCGTGGTCAGAATCGGAGCGATACTGCGCCGGGTGAGAAAAGCAGCGCCTCAGAGAGAGGAACGGTTAAGCTTTAATAACCATGAGCTTGTACTTGACCTTGTTAAAAAAGAAGTCACTCTTCATGGGGAAGGCATTAGTTTTACTCCAATTGAATACAGGCTGCTTTCCAATATGGCCAAGTCGCCGGGACGAGTATACAGCAGGATGGATCTGCTTGAAAAGATACAGGAAGATGGCTTTCCATATGAAGGGTACGAACGGAGCATTGATACACATATCAAGAATTTGAGGAAGAAAATAGAAAAGGATGCCCGCGGCCCCAAATATATCCTGACAGTATTCGGGATGGGCTACAAGTTTGGGGGAACGGCGGATGATGAAAACGCTTCGTTCTAAAATCCTGTTTTACTTTCTTCTCGTTTCCTTGTCTGGGATCCTTGTTGTCAGTTTCAGCCTCCAGTGGGGATTCGAAGCAAGCTTTAACCATTATATCAATGAAAACCGGACTGAAAACGTCAGTCAGCTGAAGAATGCCCTGATGCTTGAATTCAAGGAACATGGCACTTTTACCGGGGAACGGGTTTCCCAGCTTTTTTACGAGCAAGCAATGAATGATAGCCTATATTACAAGCTGTATACGCCAAACGAAATCCTCCTGATGGATTCCACCTCGATTCGAGGAATCATGGAAGGAATCGGGATGGATTCTAATCCTTACAAGGAAGACAACTGGCAGACATCAACTGAAAATATCCAGCAGGATGGGAAACTGATCGCAGTGCTTAAAATCTACTATCCAAAAGGCTTCATTGACAGTGATTATATCTTTTTGCAGACGATCAAAAAATATATCGGGACTGCAGTTGCGGTGACCATCCTGCTCTCGCTAGTTTTCAGCATGCTGTTTTCGAGAAGGCTTACTTCCGGGCTGAACAGCTTTTCAAAAGCAGTTGAAGAGCTTGCCCGCCACAAGAAAGGGGTCAGGGTGCCTCTTGACAGCCTTTCCCTTGAAATGAAGGAATTTGGAATCGCGTTTAATGATTTGTCTATGTCGCTGGAGAAAGAAGAACGGCTTCGTAAGGAATTCACTGGTGACCTGGCCCATGAACTGCGTACACCTTTAGCTACTTTAAGAAGCCAGATTGAAGCTTTCCAGGATGGTATATGGGAACCGACACCTGACCGCCTAAAACAAAGCCATAGCGAGCTGATGCGTCTTGTCAGGCTTGTAAACGAACTGGAAAAACTGCTTGCAGCGGAAAACCCGCAAATTCGGCTGGATTTATCCGAGCTTGATGCCGGAGTACTGCTCCGTGACATGCATGAGCTTCTTGTCCCTGTTTTCAGGGAGAAAGGTGTCCATCTGCAAATCATTCCGCCGGGCGTGCCCATAAAATTTTCGGGTGATAGGGATAAAGTCGCCCAGATTTTAATGAATGTCACGAACAATGCGCTTAAGTATACTCCTGAGGGAGGTAATGTGACATTAGCGGCCATCGAGGAAGGTGGGCTGGCGGGTTTTCTTGTGAGAGATGAAGGTGCAGGCATAGCGGAAGAAGATTTGCCTCATATTTTTGAGCGGTTTTACAGAGGAGATAAATCCAGAGACCGCAAAACCGGCGGAGTTGGAATTGGCCTGTCCATCGTAAAAGCGCTTGTTGAAGCACACAAAGGCACCATTCAAGCTGAAAGCGATCCGGGAAAAGGGGCAAGCTTCACCATTCTGTTCCCGGCAGCCTGATATATAGGAAAACCCGGGAAACCCCCGGGTTTTGTTTTACGCCGCTAGACGGTCGCTTCCGCTTTTCTTCTTAATAAAGCATTTTGTTCCATTCTCCTATAAAAGCTGCTGTCTCAGCGTTTGGGTTTGAAAGTACATCGGCTGTTGCCCCATATTGCTTAATCTGGCCATCGATCAGGATAGCGAGATTTTCTGTGAAATATTTGATTTCCATTAAATCATGGCTGATCAATACTGTCGTAGTCTCTGTTTTATTGATGATGTCCTTCAAGTCTTTGATCAGTTTTGATTTTGTCGGAAAATCCAGCGCTGAAAATGGTTCATCGAGAAAAAGCACTTTTGGCCCAAGTACCATTGCCCTTGCGAGATTGACCCGCTGCGCTTCGCCCCCTGATAATTGGAGGGCATTTTTTTTTGATAGATGGGAAATGCTGAAGGTTTGGAGCCAGAACTCGACTCTTTCCCTGATCTCTCTTTTCGGGCGGTTTCTAAGCTTAAGGCCGAGAGCGACGTTTTGGTAAACACTTGTATCGAGCAGCAAGGATTGCTGAAGGGCGACAGCAAAATGCCTCCTCGTTTCAAGAGAGACAGAACCAGTGATCTCGGCACCCTGAAAGGTAATGGTACCGCTCGAAGGACGCTCCAGAAACGAGAGGGTTTTCAGAAGGGTGCTTTTTCCTGCCCCGTTTGGACCCATGATTCCGCATGTGCTTCCTTTGGACAGGGAGAAATGGGGCACAGATAATATGGTTTTGTCTTTCTTTTTTACAAGGATGTTTTCAAGCGTAATCATGCGTGCCTCTTCCTTTGCTGTAAATAGGTCAGGCAGAAAGTGATAAGGAAAGCGATTGCCATCAGGATGAACGAGAGGGCCAAAGCTACTTCGAAATTGCCTTTTGAAACTTCCATTACAATCGTTGTTGTCAGTATTCTTGTCTCGCCGCTGATATTTCCTCCGACCATCATTGCCGCCCCTACTTCAGCAATGACCCTGCCGAAGCCGGCAATTACTGCTGCAAGGAGGGCAAGTCGCGCCTCTTTCATCAAAATCCAGAGGAGCTGCCACCTTGTTGCTCCTAAAGCTTTGATTTGCAGAATCATTTTTTCATCAAGCTGCTGGAATGCTGCGGCTGTTAGCCCGGTTACAATTGGGAAAGATACAAGCGTCTGGGCGATAATGATGGCTACCGGCGTATAGAGCAGGGAAAGGTCCCCGAGCGGGCCAGACCTCCATAAAAAAATGGTGATCCAAAGGCCTGCTACCACAGGGGGCAGGCCCATTCCGATATTAACAAAAGTAAGAAGTAGTTTTCGCCCAGGAAACCTCGACAAGCCGAGCAGGATTCCTGCCGGAACCCCCCCAATGGTGCTGATGAGGATGGCGGTCATTGACACTTCTAGTGTGCGCAATGTAATTTCCGCAATTTCGGGGTCCCCTTCAAGAATCATCTCTATTGCTTTTTTTAACCCATGCAGTAACAGATCCATAGCTTATCAGGCTCTTTCTTTTGCTTATTTGTCAAACAAGAAGAACAATGCCTGTCCATACTTGTCTTTTCCGAACTCGGAGATGGTTTTCTTTGTTTCGTTGTCCTTCATGAAATGAACAAAGTCCTTGGCACCTTCCTTGTTGATTTTTTCATGTTTCTCAGGGTTCACTTGCATGACATGGTAAATGTTCAGCAGGCTGTCATCCCCTTCGGACATGATATCAAATTCTCCCAGGCTCTTTTTTTGCGCAAGGTATGTGGCGCGGTCTGTCAGTGTGTATCCTTTTTTCTCAGCAGCTACCTGAAGCGTGCTGCCCATTCCTTGTCCTGTAGATATATAATTCTCTTTTTTTGCTGGATCAAGTTTGTTGTTCTTCCATAGTTCGAGTTCTTTTTTGTGCGTTCCGGAATCATCCCCTCTTGAAACGAAAGGCTGATTGGATTCCATCAATTTCGTAAAGGCTTCTTTTGCTGGAACACCTTTTATTCCTGCAGGGTCTGCAGAGGGGCCGACTATAATGAAATCATTGTACATCACTTTATGGCGGTTAATGGCATCGCCGCTGTCCACAATTTTCTGTTCTGCTTCAGGGGCATGGACAAGAAGGACATCCGCTTCTCCTCTTGTGCCCATTTCAAGTGCCTGTCCTGTTCCAACTGCAATCGTTTTTACTTTGTATGGATACTTTTTTTCAAATTGTGGTACCAGTACATCGAGCAAACCGCTGTCCTGTGTACTAGTCGTGGTGGCAAGAATTAAATCGGTCCTTTTTTCTACTTTCTTTTCGGCTTTCTCTTTCGAATCTGTTCCAGCACCTGAACATGCTGTGATGATTGCGAGCATGAAGATGAGCATCATGCTGAGTAACTTCTTTTTCATTATAGTTCCTCCTGATTAGTCGTATTGGAAAATAATTTCACCGAATTGGCTTGCATCGTATCCTTCCAGTTTCATGACGCAATCCTTGAATGTCGTAAAGTGCAAAAGATCAAGTAAATGCTCAAGCTTCGTTTTGTTATCGTCTGTCCAGCGAAATACAAGGTCGAATTGTTCTTTTGTCACTGGGATAAAATCAAGACCAAGCTGGCCCGCGGCAAATTTTACCCCAAAGACAGCGTCAGCGGACCCTCTGTTGATATGGGAAGCTGCAGCTAAATGGTTCCATTCCTCTTTGTTGTAGCCGCGAATATCTTCCGGCTGGATATTCTCTGCTGAAAGGAAGGAATCAAACAAGAAGCGTGTACCCGATCCTTTTTGCCTGTTGATGAAGGAAACATCCTTTCTGGCCAAATCTTTAAAAGAGAGGATGTTTTTAGGGTTGCCTTTTGCAACAATCAATCCTTGTTCCCGGGACGCAAGCCTGACAACAGTGATTTTTTCATGTACGAAAAGCTGGCGAATGAACGGAAGGTTATACTCTCGGGATGTGGGATCTAGCAAATGCACTGCTGCAATGTCTGCAGCTTCACGGTATAGCATCATTAATCCTTCAAGACTGCCGATGTAGGAAGGGGAGATGGTTAAGCCTGCACTTTCCGAAGCAGCATAGCTTACAAGCTGTTCTACAAGGAAATCATGGCTTCCAGCAAGAAGAAGGGAATGATTTGCAGCGTGAGAAGTCCGGTTTTGATTGGCTTTTGGTGAGGAAGCCTGCATGCTGTGTTTAAACCGTTCTACTTCTTCTGGCTCAATTCTCATCTTGTTGCCAACCTTGAAAGCGTTCAATTCTCCTCGTTTAATCAGCTCGTAAACGGTATTTTTAGAGATCTTGAACATTGATGCAATTTCATCGGGAGTGTAGGCGAAGTTTTGCACGTTTCCCAACTCCTTTTAAGTAATTACTTATAAGATAAAGCAAATTCCTGCAAAATAGTGTGATTTTTATTATATATTGTCACGTTTTGTTATGTTTTATTTTATTTTGTTCGAAAAATAGACACATAATAATACGCTAGGCAGTATTCTGGATTTTTAATAGTCCCTAATGGTAAACTATAAAAAAAGCAGTGGGAAAGGAAAGATAGGATGAAGATTACTGACGAGGCGCGCGACGTCCTGAAGGACATTTTTGCAGAGCGCAATGCTGAGGGCATCCGTATGTACTTCGCCGGCTTTGGCTGAGGAGGCCCCCAAATTGGACTGGCCCTGGATGGGCCGGAAGAAGAAGATGCGGTTTCAATTATTAATGATATTCAGGTTGCAATCGATGCAAGCATAGTTCAGGAAACAGCAGGGCTTATCCTGGAATATGATGAACATCATGACAGCCTTGTCTTAAGGGGCGGCAGCAGCTGCTAATGAGGAAAACCCCATTTCAATTTTAATTGAAGTGGGGTTTTTGGTTTTTTAGGGATAGAGAAGTATAGCGTTAGGAGTACAGACAAATTCCTATGCTCAAAATTTTCCGGTAAACTGGAAGATGAGGACGGCGATCCCCAATATCCATACATAAATTGCAAAAGGCTTCAGTGAATGGTTTTTTAAATAGCCAATCATCCATTTTACAGCGATATAGCCAAAAATGGCGGAGGTCACAATTCCAACGAATAGCGAAGAAAGAGCGATCGCTTCAGAGCCTCCGGCAAAAAGGTCCTTCAGCTGCAGCACAATTGCCCCTAATATAGCCGGCGTGGACAGCAGGAATGAAAAGTAGGCAGCCGTTTCCCTGTCAAGCTTTCGCCAAAGTGCGGCAACGATGGTCATTCCGGAACGGGAAATGGCAGGCATCATTGCGGCTGCCTGAAACGTACCAATAATAAAAGCATCCTTGTATGTGATATCGGCCATTTTTTTTCGGCCGTTTTTGATGGAATCAGCAAACCAGAGAAAAGTGCCGGTTATTAGGAACTCCCATCCGATTGTTGCACCTGTTTTTGAAATGTCATCGAAAAAATCCTTGAACAAAAGACCTGCCATAACTGCAGGGAGCGTTCCAACGACAAGTAGGAATGTGAGTTTGCCAAAGGGATCCTTCAGAATTCGGATAAATTCATCCTTATAAAAGACAAACACGGCCAAAAGAGTGCCGACATGGAGCATCGTATCGAGCAGAAGTCCAGCTTCCTGAAGGCCGAACAAGTTGCGCCCAAGATAGAGATGGCCCGTACTGCTGATTGGCAGGAATTCCGTCAATCCTTGAATCACCCCAAGAATAAACGCTTCGATTTTTGTAAGCATATGAACGCCCTCACTTTTTTGGAAAATATAGTATAGCTAGATTTTAGCCTATTAAAGTTCGCCTGAAAAGCTAAATCATTACCATTCTATGTGGATGGGTAGGGGGGGCAGTCCATAAAAAATTTGATAATAATGGAATGAAACGGCTCTTGTGTTTATGAAATTGTCGCCAATCGATGGGAAGAAGTTGTGATTTTCTCCGGAAAAAAATATAATGGATTATTGTACGAGGTTTTTTATAAAAGGAGATTTCCTATGACTTCTAACCAAAACAAACCATCCAGGCTCGATTATGGCCTGGTTCTAATACTGTTTTTATTGTTTTTAGCAAGCTGTGGGGCTATTTACAGCGCGCAGACAACAGGTCAATATCCTACGAATTTTTTTGTGCGGCAGGTAGTTTTCTATGGGATTGGCTGCGGGATTATTGCTTTTGTTATAAGGCTCGATTCCGACCAGCTGAAAAAGATCACATGGTATGCATACGGTTTTGGCATCTTTTTGCTGGCCTTTTTGATTGTTGCACCTGCCAGTATTGCCCCTACAATCAATGGAGCAAAAGCCTGGTTTAAGGTCCCGGGCTTCGGGTCGCTGCAGCCATCGGAATTTGCCAAAGTGTTTATCATTTTGGCGCTAGCAAGAGTCATCTTTGAACATCACCAAAAAAATCCAGTAAAATCAATGCAAACTGATTTTTGGTTGCTGATTAAAATTGGGCTTGTCACGATGTTTCCGCTCATGCTTGTCATTAAAGAGGATCTTGGGACATCGCTTGTATTTCTTTCCATCATGCTTGGTATGATCTTTATATCAGGGATATCATGGAAAATACTTCTCCCTATTTTTGGATTTGGGGCAACCTTGATTAGTGTAATTTTTTATTTTGTTCTTGCTAAGCCTAAGCTGCTCGAAAAATATTTAGGTGTTGACCAGTATCAGTTTGAACGTATATATTCCTGGTTGGATCCGTATAACAATCAAGGCACTACAGGTTATCAGCTGATAAAGTCATTGCTTGCCATTGGTTCGGGCCAAACAACAGGGAAAGGCTACTTTTCGCGTGAAGTAGAAATTCCTGAAGGCCACACCGACTTTATCTTCAGTGTGATCGGCGAGGAGTTTGGCTTTATCGGGGCAAGTATTGTTGTCAGTTTGTTTTTCCTTTTGATTTATCAAATTACAAAAATCGGGATGGAAGCAAAGAATGACTATTACACATATATTTGTGTTGGTGTCATCAGCATGATCACATTCCACGTCTTCCAAAATATCGGTATGACGATCGGGCTGCTGCCAATCACCGGCATTCCGTTGCCGTTCATCAGTTATGGCGGAAGCTCGCTCATGGGGAATATGTTCGCAATGGGGCTGATATTCTCTATCCGTTACCATCATAAGAAATATATGTTCTCGACAAGTGCGTGATAAAAAAGAGCTAGAGGAATCTTGCTCTTTTTTTATAAGTAAATTTAACTTTTTGTGTTTCCTTTATCGCGCATTAACGGGCAGTAGATTCCCAACTGCCCGTAAAAGCCCGATCTCCTCATCTAACAATCAGCGGGAAAACCATCCGCTGATTGAAGATTCGCCTTATCTCGTGCCGGTGTGCTCCAGTCCATAAGTCGCTAAACGGGGGCTTTCGCTTTCATTGTCCAGCTACCAAAGACAGGAAGTCCTAGTGCCGACGTTGCCACAGGATGTAGCGGTATAGTCTCGCCGTCTTGTCTTCTGCTTGTCGCCCCTGTGCAAGGCGCTTTCGCTTTTCTTATTGAAGTCTACCCCCGTATGGGAACTGGGATGAATAGCCTTGGAACTGCTGATGTGACTGCTCAAGTTTTTGTGATTCGGCGGCTTCGATACCGTACCAGCCTTTTCTGAACATCAGGTTGTACAGGGTGCGCTGGGCGTCTTGCGTTTCGTTGAAAATGGATGCGATTTCCTGATACAGGCTGTCGTGGCTTAGTTCATTTAACGTCGTTGAATAGGAGCCGGTCATATATTTTTCGGTTGTCAGGAAATCATTGATAAAATCCCTGTCGTTCATCTCAGGGGTTTTGTTGATTTTCGTTTCAGGGTTTTGTATTTTTTGCTGGTTTTGGGTCATTTTATTTCCTCCTTTACTGCATTCCTGCATTCTTTTGATTCTGGCTGCTGTGGAGGCGGGACAGAATCCGCTCGTAATGGCGCTGATGCATTTCCCCGCACCTTTCCAATTCAAGCTTGATCTCGGAGTCATTGCACTGTTGCGCGAAAAAATGGGCTTTCTTCATCGCAAGGAGATTCCATGAAAGCATGTCTGTCAAATAAAGCGAATCTTTCACAGAAATGACTTCAGGGGGCTGCTGCATCTGCATTTGCCCTTGCTGTTCCTGATTGTTCATGTTTTGCTGCTGCATTATTTTCCCTCCTATATAATTCTCAATTCTTGCCTATCTTTCCACATATGGGATAAAAGTATTCCAGGGTGGAATCGACAAATAAGAACATTTTTCTACGAAAATAATTTTCAAAAAAACAGAAAAATGATAATATGGTAGTAAAGCCTGAATTTATACAAAATATCGAAAAATAAGGCTGTTTTGCAAACGTTTTCAAAGGGGAGAATAACAGAGATGGAAAAAATAATGAAAGACTTTTTTCTTTTCCTGTCAAAAAACAGGTCTTTAACCAAACTTGCAAAAAAATATGGCCTGAGATTCGGCGCGGGGCGGTTTGTTGCCGGGGAAACAATCGATCAGGCTGTTAAGGTCATTAAAGAGCTCAACTCAAAGGGCCTTGTTGTCACAATTGATTATCTGGGTGAATTTGTTGACAATGAAGCAGAAGCCAATGAAATGGCTAACCAATCGATTGAAGCGATCAGGGCGATTGGGCGCGAAAAGCTGAAATCCCAGCTCAGCCTGAAAATGACGTCAATGGGGCTCGATATTTCCGATGAGCTTGTGATGGGAAACATGAGGCGAATCTTAGAAGCTGCTAAAGAGAACAATGTCTTTGTTACAATTGATATGGAGGACTATTCACGCTGCGGCAAAACCATTGAAGTATTTAAGCAGCTTCGGTCCGAGTATGACAATATCGGTACGGTCATCCAAGCATACTTGTACCGTACGGAAAAGGATATTATGGATTTAAACGATTACTCGCCAAATCTCCGTCTTGTAAAGGGAGCCTATAAGGAATCTCCTGAAGTGGCATTTCCCGAAAAGAAGGACGTGGACGAGAACCTTAAGAAAATCATCAAAATGCATTTGCAAAACGGCAACTATACTGCTGTAGCAAGTCATGATGACGAAATCATCAATTATACGAAACAACTGGTAAAAGAGCTTAATATCCCGAACAGCCAGTTTGAATTCCAAATGCTTTACGGTATCATGCCTGAGCGCCAAAAAGAGCTTGTACAGGAAGGCTACACCATGCGTGTCTATGTCCCATATGGCACAGACTGGTACGGCTATTTCATGCGCCGCCTGGCTGAACGCCCTGCAAATGTAGCTTTTGTGCTCAAAGGAATGTTTAAGAAATAATGAACGCCAGGCCCTTTCTGCGGCCTGGCTTTTGCTTGTTATGAAAAGGAGAGTATTACTTTTTATACTGGCTGTTTTGGCTGTTGACCTTGTTGATACCTTGGTGGTTATCGGAAGGGCCAGCGTTTCCCTTAACGCTTGCAGCGCTTACTCCGCGTTTGGATGGATCTTTTTTCAATCTTGCCATCATCATCACCTCCCTATTTTATAGTGACCCAATAAACGCCATCCAAGCCAAAAATAAAAATTTCTAAAAATTTTTATTTTTCAATACCTAACCATTGCGCAAAGTTTCGAAATATTCTATAGTATTAAGTAACAAAACTCATTCACTCATTTTTTTTAGCATAAAAATGAATGAGTATTCATTCAAGAATTTTGTCAAAGGGGGAAGACAAATACAATGCGACAAATTCAAAGGGCCGCTGTATTAGGATCTGGGGTTATGGGATCGGGAATCGCTGCACATCTGGCAAACATCGGGATACCGACATTGCTGCTTGATATCGTACCGCGCGAGCTAACAGAAGGGGAAAAAGCGAAAGGACTCACGCTGGTAGATAGGAGTGTCCGCAGCCGCTTTGCCGAGGGAGCTATTCAGAAGCTGCTAAAGCAAAAACCGGCTCCGCTTGCCTCAAAGAAAAACCTTAATTTGATTGAGGCCGGCAATTTTGAAGATGATATGCCCCGTCTGAAAGATGTCGACTGGATCATCGAAGTAGTTGTCGAAAACCTTGAGATTAAGAAGAAAGTTTTTGAAAGCGTTGACAAATATCGTAAGCAAGGAAGCATTGTCAGCTCAAATACATCGGGAATCTCTGTAGAAGCAATGGCTGAAGGACGGTCTGAGGATTTCCGGAAACACTTTCTGGGAACCCACTTTTTTAATCCGCCGCGCTACTTAAAATTGCTTGAAGTCATTCCTACAAAAGACACAGACCCGGAAATCCTTTCGTTCATGAAAACGTTCGGCGAAGACAGGCTTGGCAAAGGCGTAGTCGAAGCCAAGGATACACCGAACTTCATTGGCAACAGGATTGGTACATACGGCCTGCTTGTCACCGTCAGGGAAATGCTGAAAGGCGGATACAGCATCGGTGAAGTCGATTCTGTTACAGGCCCGCTGATTGGGCGGCCGAAGAGCGCGACTTTCCGCACGCTTGACGTAGTAGGCTTAGATACGTTTGTCCATGTGGCGAACAACGTTCATGGGCAGGTCGAAGGCCAGGAACAAGAAGTATTCGAAGTTCCTGGATTCATGAAAGAAATGCTGGATAAAGGATGGCTTGGAAGCAAATCGGGCCAAGGTTTCTTCCTGAAAAAGGGGAAAGAAATACTGGAACTTGATCCACATACACTTGAGTACGGCCCACGTAAAAAACTAAAAGCAGCTTCAATTGAAATCAGCAAGCAGGAAAAAGGCGCTGCGAATAAGCTGAAGGCAGTTGTGTACGCACAGGACCGTGCAGGTGAACTTCTCTGGAATATATTCATTCCCGTCCTCATCTATTCGGCACAATTGCACGGAACAATTGCTGATACGATCGTGGCAATTGACCGCGCGATGAAATGGGGCTTTGGCTGGGATATGGGTCCGTTTGAAGCCTGGGATGCACTGGGGCTTGAAAAATCCCTTAAAAAGATGGAAGCGGAAGGATCCGAAGTCCCTGGCTGGATCAAGGACATGATAGGCAGTGGCTTTACATCTTTTTACAAAGAAGAGAATGGGCAGACCTCCTATTTTCATAACGGTGAATACCTGCCTGTTGAAAATAATCCGAAAAACATCAGCCTGAGACAGCTCAAAAAACAAAAGGGTGTCATCAAAAAGAACAGCGGGGCAAGCTTGATTGACCTTGGGGATGGCGTTGCGCTGCTTGAATTCCATTCTCCGAATAACGCGATTGGCATGGACATCACCCAGATGATCAATTTTGCGGTGGAAGAAGTTGAAAAGAACTTTAAAGGACTTGTAATCGGGAATCAGGGCAAGAACTTCTGTGTCGGGGCCAATCTTGCTATGATCCTGATGGAAGCGCAGGACGACAATCTATTTGATATCGACCTCGTTGTCCGCCATTTCCAGCAGGCAATGATGAAAATCAAATACAGTTCCAAGCCGGTTGTGGCAGCACCTTTCGGAATGACGCTTGGAGGCGGTGCGGAGGTCTGCCTTCCGGCTGCGCACATCCAGGCATCGATGGAAACCTATATGGGCCTTGTCGAAGCGGGAGTAGGCCTGATACCTGGTGGTGGCGGAAACAAAGAGCTGTATATCAAGCATGTTGAAGGAATTCCGAACGGGGTTGAGTTTGACCTTCAAAAAGTGGCAAACAAGGTCTTTGAAACGATTGCAATGGCTAAGGTATCCACTTCTGGAGAAGAAGCAAGAGAAAATAACTTCCTCAATAAGTTTGACGGCATCAGCGTAAATGGTGACCATTTAATACACGATGCTAAACAAGCGGTTCTTTCATTGTATGAAAAAGGCTATACCGCACCAATGAAGAAAAAGATTCCTGTTGCCGGAGAACCAGGATATGCAACATTACTTCTTGCAGCACAGACAATGCACTTGTCAGGCTACATTTCCGAGCACGACCTGAAGATTGCCAGGAAGCTTGCCTATGTCATCAGCGGCGGTAAGGTTCCATACGGCACATTGGTGGATGAAGAGTATTTGCTGAACCTTGAGAGGGAAGCCTTCCTGAGCCTTGTAGCCGAGCCGAAATCCCAGCAGCGTATGCAGCATATGCTCGTCAAGGGCAAGCCTCTCCGCAACTAATCCTAAACAAAAGCTAATCGGAAACTGGCATCTAAACATAGATGATGAACTTAAAGGAAGAGAGGGAATGAGATGAGAGAAGCGGTTATCGTTGCCGGTGCACGTACACCGGTAGGAAGAGCGAGAAAAGGCTCGCTTGCGAATGTCCGTCCGGATGATTTGGGAGCAATTGCCGTCAGGGAGACTTTGAAACGCGCAGGCAATTATGAAGGAAATATCGATGACCTTATTATTGGCTGCGCGATGCCGGAAGCTGAACAGGGCTTGAATATGGCACGCAATATCGGTGCGCTTGCCGGTTTGTCGCATGAGGTCCCAGCAGTAACGGTCAACCGGTATTGTTCATCTGGCCTGCAGACAATCGCTTACGCAGCGGAAAAAATCATGATTGGCCACGCTGACACCATCATTGCCGGCGGCGCTGAATCCATGAGTATGGTTCCGATGATGGGACATGTAGTTCGGCCAAACTCGAAGCTTGCTGAATCCGCTCCCGAGTATTATATGGGAATGGGTCATACTGCCGAGGAAGTAGCTAAAAAATATGGGATTTCCCGAGAGGAGCAGGATGCATTCGCTGTCCGCAGCCATCAGCGTGCTGCAAAAGCACTCGAAGACGGAAAATATGCTGATGAAACTGTCGCAGTTGAGGTTGCTTCGCGTACTGTCGGGAAGGATAACAAGCTCGTTGAGAAAACGTTCCAGTTTACGCAGGACGAAGGTGTACGGTCGGGAACAACTGTCGAAGTCCTTTCTAAGCTGCGTCCAGCTTTCTCTGTGACAGGAACGGTTACGGCAGGAAACTCATCGCAAACGAGCGACGGTGCTGCGGCTGTTATGGTCATGGATGGGGAAAAAGCGGATTCGCTTGGAATGAAGCCACTGGCAAAGTTCAGATCATTCGCCCTTGGGGGTGTACCGCCGCAAATCATGGGTATCGGCCCAGTTGTAGCTATTCCGAAAGCGCTTAAGTTGGCAGGATTGGAGTTATCCGATATTGGGCTGATTGAACTGAATGAAGCGTTTGCCTCTCAATCGATTCAGGTCATTCGCGAGCTCGGGCTTGATGAAAATAAAGTCAATGTAAATGGTGGAGCGATTGCTCTCGGCCATCCTCTTGGCTGTACCGGTGCAAAACTCACACTTTCACTGATTCACGAAATGAAACGCCGCAACGAGCAGTTTGGCATAGTCACAATGTGCATTGGCGGCGGTATGGGTGCGGCAGGTGTATTTGAACTTCTTTAATCACAGCTAGCGAGGGAGTACCCCTCGGCAATTTGATGAAAAACAGGGAGGAATCTACTAATGGCAAATCAAACTGATAAACTCTTAAAGGGCGGCAGTTTTATTATTGAAGAAGTAACTAGTGACCAAATGTTTACTCCGGAGGATTATACGGATGAACAGAAAATGATTGCTAAGACAGCCGAGGACTTCGTTGAGAACGAAGTGCTGCCAGAGGTGGAGCATTTAGAAAACCATGAATTCCACCGCTCTGTAAAACTATTGAAAAAGGCTGGAGACCTGGGGTTGCTTGGAGCTGATGTACCGGAAGAATACGGCGGCCTTAGCCTTGATAAAATCAGTTCAGCTCTGATAGCCGAGAAAATGTCGAGGGCAGGCGGTTTTGGCATCACCCATGGCGCACATGTAGGGATTGGCTCCCTTCCAATCGTTCTCTTCGGCAATGAGCAGCAAAAGCAAAAATACCTTCCGCTTCTGGCGACTGGAGAGAAGCTTGCGGCCTACGCGCTGACAGAGCCGGGTTCAGGATCGGATGCTCTTGGCGCAAGAACGACTGCAAAGCTCAATGCTGAGGGAACTCATTATGTTCTCAATGGCGAGAAACAGTGGATTACAAATGCAGGCTTTGCTGATGTGTTTGTTGTATACGCAAAAATTGATGGCGAGCAGTTCTCCGCGTTTATTGTGGAACGCGAATTCCCGGGCGTTTCCACTGGGGCAGAAGAAAAGAAAATGGGAATCAAGAGCTCTTCAACAAGAACATTGATACTTGAAGATGCCGAAGTGCCTGTGGAAAACCTGCTTGGTGTTGCGGGCAAAGGGCATGTGATTGCATTCAATATCCTGAATATCGGCCGTTATAAGCTAGGTGTAGGCGTTGTTGGTGGAGCAAAGCAGGCGTTTGGCCTGACAGTCAAGTATACAAACCAGCGCCAGCAGTTCAAGACGCCTATTTCTCAGTTTAACCTGACGAAGGAAAAGCTCGGAACGATGGCTTCGAAAATATATGCCGCTGAAAGCTCTGTATACCGTACTGTCGGTATGTTCGAAGACAGGATGAGCAGGCTGAGCGAAGAGGAAATTAACAACGGAAAAGCGGTTGCTGATTCCATCGCGGAATACGCGATCGAATGCTCCCTGAATAAGTTTTTTGCGACAGAAGTACTTGATTACGTAGTTGATGAAGGTGTTCAGCTTCACGGAGGATATGGTTTCATGCAGGAATACGAAATTGAGCGGGCTTACCGTGATTCCCGGATTAACCGTATTTTTGAGGGCACGAATGAAATCAACCGCCTGCTTGTACCTGGAACATACTTGAGAAAAGCATTGAAGAACGAGCTTCCGCTTTTCCAAAAAGCCCAGGCACTGCAGGAAGAATTGATGATGATGATGCCTGAAGAGCCAGGCGACGAGCCGCTTGCACAGGAGAAATACCTTGTAAAGAATGCGAAAAAAATTGCACTGCTTGCAACAGGCCTTGCTGCCCAGAAATTCGGAAAGGCCATTGACCAAGAGCAGGAAATCCTTGTGAATATTGCTGATCTTGTCTCAAATGCTTATGCAATGGAGTCAGTTGTCTTGCGGACCGAAAAAGCCATTAAGAAAGAAGGGCTTGAAAAGAATAGCCAAAAGTTACTCTATACACAGATTTTTTGTCAGGAAGCCTTTAACGAAATTGAACAGGATGCCAAGGAAACACTTGTTGCAACAGAGCAGGGCGATACGCTGCGCATGCTGACTTCCGCTTTGAGAAAATTTACCCGCTTCACGCCGATCAATGTGATCGCGAAGAAGCGTGAAGCCGCAGACAGGCTGATCGATAGTGAGAAGTTTGTCGTTTAATCTTCTAAAAGCAGGCTCTCTTCCTTTTGGAAGGGAGCCTTTTTTCCTGATGAAAAAATGATTTGCTGGCGAATGGTGCCCTAATAAAAAAGATTTTGGAAAATTGGAGCACTCAATGTTAGAATTGTGATATAAAGGTATGGTAATATCCGTGTATAGGGTATTTACCCGGAAAAGAAACTCTGGGTGGTGAAATGATGGCATTGACCTTCTACTGGTATCCAAAATGCGGAACATGCCGCAATGCAAAAAAGTGGCTTGATGCAAATGGGGTATCTTACAATGAATTACATATTGTAGAACATCCACCTTCCCGGTCTGAACTTGAAGAGCTATATAAGAAAAGCGGACTGGAGCTCAGGAAGTTTTTTAACACGAGTGGGCAGAAATACCGGGAATTGGGATTGAAAGACAAAGTAAAAATAGCTTCCGAATCGGAACTGCTCGATTTGCTCGCATCCGATGGGATGCTGATCAAACGTCCGCTGCTGACAGACGGCAAAAAGGTTACAGTCGGCTTTAAGGAAGAAGAGTACAGAAATACTTGGCTATCATAAGTACAGGGGAAGTTTCCGAATAAGGACGCTTTGGCGGCTTGTTTGGATTTAAACATATAGTGGAGGGATACTGATGAATACACCAAAAGAATTACGCTATTCTGAAGAACACGAGTGGGTCAAATCCGAAGGGGAAAAAGTACGTGTCGGCATTACCGATTTCGCACAATCTGAACTGGGAGATATCGTTTTCGTAGAGCTTCCGGAAGTCGGAGACACTGTAACAGCTGATGAGCCTTTTGGTAGCGTTGAATCTGTAAAGACTGTTTCCGAGCTTTATGCGCCTGTTTCCGGGAAGGTCATCGAAGTGAACGAAGAGCTTAATGATAGCCCTGAATTCGTTAATGAATCTCCATATGAGAAAGCATGGATGGTTGTCATTGAACTTTCCGATGCCAGTGAACTGGACAACCTGATGACTCCAGAAAAATATGAAGAAATGACAAACGAATAAAGAGCGGCCCAAAAGCGTTCCTGTTATCAGGGACGCTTTTTTTTTGCAAGATTAGTGTGTTTCTGCGAAACAGGGCAGACTATCTTTAAAAAATAACCTCCTGCGGAAAAGAAAGGTGTGCTGTAAATGGCTTTGGAGGAAAAAAAGCTGGATGTAACCGACCGAATAATAGGAAAGCTTGAAAAGGGAGGAATCGCCCTATATCTTGAGCAAGAGAAGATTGGAGTTATTACCCTGCCTGAAAGTATGGAAATTGACCTTGAGAACCATTATGAAGCAAAAGCGCAAAAGATTTACCAGAATGTATCCGTTCCTTCGGAGTCCCAGCCAAGGTATACAGATTGCGACGAGGGCGGCTGGTGTTAAATGGCGGGAATTACCCGCTTTTTTCTATGTGCTTAAAGCGTAGATGCAAGGTGCGATTCAATATTTTTGCAAAATGACGTAAAAAAAGTGACAATAGATATAACAACAGTGACTACAGCACAAACATTTCCGGAAAAGGATAATAATGTAAAGTATCGATAAATCTGGCGGTGGTAATTAGCATGGTGGAATTAGAAAAGGTTCTCATTGTCGAAGGATCATCCGATCGAAAAAAGGTTCAAGGTTTGCTGAATGAACCTGTTGAAATTATCTGTACAAACGGAACGATTGGTATAGCTAAACTCGATGAACTGATTGAAAGCTTGTTTAATAAAGACGTCTACATCCTTGTCGATGCCGATGAGTCAGGCGAAAAGCTCCGGAAACAGTTTAAACGGGAATTTCCCGAGGCCAGCCATTTGTATATTGACAGAATGTATAAAGAGGTGGCAACAGCACCTGAAAAGCACTTGGCAACGGTTTTGCTTGGTGGCAACATTGATGTTCACGCACAGTTTCTGGAAAAAGGATGAATCGTTATGCAGCAATGGCCTGAGGAGAAAATTGAAGAACTAATCGATAGCCATACAGACGGGATGGTCTATTTTTATACCCCGTTATGCGGTACATGTCAGGTAGCTGGAAAGATGCTGGACGTGGCAGTGGAGTTATTTCCAAATATTTCGTCAGGGAAATCGGACCTTAATTTCATGCCGCGACTGGCTGAGCAGTTTCAAATCGAAAGTGTGCCATGTCTGATTCTCTTAAAAGAAGGCGTGCCTATCGAAAAAATATATGCCTTTCATTCCGTTCCCTTTCTGTATGAAAAAATGAAACAAATTGCCAGTAAGTGATTCTGACAATCGTTTTATTGTTAGACATATTTCTCGGGAAATGATAAAAAACGATAACCCTCCCTTTAAGTGGGGGTATTTGTCGATTGAATTTAAAAGGGATTTTCCGTGCTCTGGAGAAACCTTCTCTTAACGGGAGGCTTACGGTATGGAAAAGTGTCTAGAACGGTTTGTGGAAAGGGCAGAGGGTAAAAAGCACCTGTATGAGCTGACAAAAATGAACAGCATAGCGTTAACAGCAGAGACAACAACCGGGGATTTTACAATCTTTTTTGAAAACAAGCGTGTATCTCTTAGGCCGGGACTCCTTGACAGTGCGGCTGTCACACTGAAAGGGAACATAGGGGTAATCCTTGCCCTCCTTGATGGAAAATTGAAGCTGAGAGAAGCGGTTCGACGCAACTTCCTTGATGTACGCGGAAACTTTCGGGCTATTCTTCTAGCCGAGTCTTTTTTGTATTTAAACAGGGAGGATGAATAGAAAAGCTTGTTTTTTTTGAAAAATCGTTTGACGCGAGTGAAGGCTCATGTTATGATCGTCTTAATTTTAAAAAACTGAATATTCTTATCAAGAGAGGTGGAGGGAAATGGCCCTATGAAGCCCGGCAACCGGTCAGTGAACACGGTGCTAATTCCATCAGGGCAGACCGCCTTGAAAGATAAGGAGAGATGACAAACCACCCTCTTCTTAGGAAGAGGGTTTTTTCATTTCTTCTTCCTGCAGAAGAATACCTAAAATAAGGGGAGAGATGAACATGACAGAACAGAAGCAATTAAAGATTGAAACAATCGGGGTACATGGCGGGCTTACGGCGGATGAAGCGACAGGTGCGAGAGCGGTGCCTATTTATCTCAGTAATGCATATGAATTTAAAAGCACAGACCACGCTGCCCGGTTGTTTGCTCTTGAGGAGCCGGGATATATATATTCGAGGATTCATAACCCGACAGTGAATGTGTTTGAAGAAAGGGTCGCCCTTCTTGAAGGAGGAGTCGGAGCTCTTGGGGTATCAAGCGGAATGGCGGCTATAACACTGGCAATTTTAAACATTGCGCATGCAGGGGATGAAATCGTTGCGGCCTCCAACTTATACGGGGGAACATATAATCTTTTTTCTGTGACGCTTCCGAAGTACGGAATCAAGGTGAAGCTCGTTGACCCGCAGGATCCAGAGAATTTCCGAAAAGCGATTACGGAAAAAACAAAAGCTGTGTATGCAGAAACAATCGGCAATCCAAGCCTCCGTGTCCTGGATATTGAAAAAACAGCAGAGATCGCCCATGAAGCAGGCATTCCGCTAATCGTCGATAATACTTTTGCCACACCTTACCTATGCCGGCCGATTGATCATGGGGCGGACATTGTTGTTCATTCTGCAACAAAATGGCTTCTTGGAAACGGAACAACGCTTGGCGGCATTATTGTCGACGGAGGGAAATTCGACTGGAACTCGCCTAAGTTCCCTGGTTTCACTACTCCAGATTCCAGCTACCATGACATTGTTTACAGTGAGGCGATTGGAGCAGCCGCGTATATTGTCAAAGCGCGTGTACAGCTTTTAAGGGATATCGGTACATCGCTAAGTCCCCAAAGTGCCTTTCAGTTTACGCTTGGCCTGGAGACACTCCATGTAAGGATGAAGGAGCATATTGCCAATGCGAAAAAAGTAGTTGAGTATCTTGATGCACATCCTGCAGTCTCCTGGGTTTCATACCCTGGACATGAGAATCATCCGGACAAAGAGCTTGCTGGCAAGTATTTACCGAAAGGGGCAGGGGCTGTCGTTGTGTTTGGAATTGAGGGAGGACGTGAAGCAGGGGCAAGACTGATTGATTCGATCCAGCTTTGGTCTCATGTAGCGAATGTCGGGGATGCGAAAAGCCTGATCATCCATCCTGCCAGTACAACACACCAGCAGCTCGATACATTAGGCCTTGCGAGTGCCGGAGTCCCAGAAGACTTGATTAGGCTGTCGGTAGGGATAGAAAATATTGAAGATTTGCTCGATGATTTGGAACAGGCAATCCAAAAGGCAGTTGCAGCTAGGAAGGACTCTGCCAGTTTTTGCTCTTGACACTTCTTTTCATGACATGATAAAATCACTCTCGTAATTAACCGCTAAAACCGTAATAAATGAAATCCTAATAGATTGCTCTTATCAAGAGAGGTGGAGGGATGTGCCCGATGAAGCCCGGCAACCGTCAATAAGTTCCTACTTATTGAAATGGTGCCAATTCACACAAAGCAAAATTGCTTTGGAAGATGAGAGAAAGGTTTCCTGATTCCATGCCTTTCTGCTCATGTGCAGAAAGGCTTTTATTTTGCCTTTTTAACACAGGGGCCGAGAAATGGCGGTGTCATACGGAGCGGAATAAGAGAGGATGAATCCTTTGATTTCAATAAATAATGTCCGAAAGGTGTATCCTTCGAGACAGGGAGAAGTAAAAGCGGTTGACAGGGTCAGCCTTGAAATAAAAGACGGAGAAATATTTGGCGTCATTGGCTACAGTGGCGCAGGAAAAAGCACGCTCATCCGCATGCTGAACGGACTGGAGATTCCTACTGAAGGAAGCATCACTGTAGCGGGTCGGGAAGTATCCAGAATTAAAGGTTCTGAACTTAGGAAAGCCCGCCAGGAAATCTCGATGATTTTCCAGCATTTCAACTTGCTGTGGTCTCGTACGGTAGCAGAAAACATTGCATTTCCATTGGAAATTGCCGGTGTCTCAAAAGCTGAACGCGACAGCCGCGTCAAGGAACTCATCAGCCTGGTAGGCCTTGATGGCCGGGATGATGCCTATCCTTCCCAGCTAAGCGGCGGGCAGAAACAGCGGGTAGGAATTGCAAGGGCATTGGCTAATAACCCTAAGGTACTGCTGTGTGATGAAGCCACTTCAGCACTTGATCCGCAAACGACAGACGCTATTTTGGATTTACTGGTTGATATTAACCATCGCCTTGGTCTTACAATTGTACTTATCACACATGAAATGCATGTCATCAGGAAAATTTGCCATCGTGTCGCTGTCATGGAAGGCGGATCGATTGTGGAAACGGGTCCTGTCCTCCAAGTATTCAAAAATCCCGAGAAGCCTGTTACAAAAAGGTTTGTCCAGCAGGTCACCGAACCGGAAGAGACGAAAGAAACGATGGGCCACTTGGTGGCCAATTATCCTCGGGGTCAAGTCATCCAGCTGACATTTGTCGGAGAGGGTGCAGAGCAGCCGTTAATAACGAATCTGATCAGAAAGTTCCCACTGACCGTTAACATCCTTCAGGGGAAGATATCACAGACACAGAATGGATCTTACGGAACATTGTTCATCCATTTGGATGGAGAAGAGCCAGATGTAGCACAGGCGCTCGCATTTATCAGGGAGCAGGAAGTTGGAGTGGAGGTGATTTCCCATGGCTGATTTGTTTCCGAATGTCGTGTGGGAAAATATGTGGGAAGCAACACTTGAAACCCTCTATATGAGCGGAATTTCTGTTGTGGCCACCTTCGTTCTCGGTGCAATACTTGGTTTGCTCTTGTTTTTAACTTCAAAAGGGAATATATGGGAAAATAAACCAATCAACATCATCATCAGTGCTTTTGTGAATATATTCAGGTCCATTCCATTCATCATCCTGATTGTCCTGCTTATTCCATTCACCAAGCTCATTTTGAATACAATGATCGGGGAAAATGCAGCATTGCCTGCGCTTATAATTGGGGCAGCACCTTTTTATGCGAGAATGGTAGAAATAGGGCTTCGGGAAATCGACAAGGGTGTCATTGAGGCAGCAAGATCGATGGGAGCAAAAACATCAACGATTATTTGGAAAGTACTGCTTCCGGAGTCGATGCCTGCGCTTGTTTCCGGTATCACTGTAACTGCAATTGCGCTTGTCAGCTATACAGCAATGGCCGGGGTCATCGGGGCCGGTGGATTGGGAAATTTGGCTTTCCTTGAAGGATTCCAGCGGAGCCAAAATGATGTAACACTCATGGCCACAATTATTATTCTTGTTATCGTATTCGTCATTCAATTTATTGGCGATTTTATTACATCCAAACTAGACAAACGCTAAAGGAGAGATTGGAATGAAAAAATGGCTGGCAGTTATTCTAACACTTGCTCTGACTCTGGCACTTGCTGCCTGCGGGTCGGAAGATGAAAAAAGCGGAGAGAAAGATGGCAAAGAAATTGTTGTCGGTGCCTCCAATGTGCCGCATGCAGAAATTCTTGAACAAGCAAAACCTTTGTTAGAGAAAAAAGGTATAGAGTTAAAGATCGAGAAGTTCCAGGACTTTGTTGTTCCTAACCAAGCGCTGGATTCCAAGGAACTTGATGCAAACTACTACCAGCACATTCCTTACTTGAATAACCAGATAGATGAGCACGGCTATAAGTTCGAAATTGCTGGCGGCATCCATATTGAACCAATCGGCATTTATTCAAAAAAATATAAGAAACTGAGCGATCTTCCAAAGGGCGGACATATTATCATGAGCAGTTCTGTTGCTGACCATGGCCGAATTCTTTCACTGCTTGAAAAACAGAAGCTGATTACCCTGAAAGAAGGCGTCGACAAGACAAAAGCAACAGTAAAGGATATAAAAGACAATCCAAAGAATTTGAAGTTCGATACAGATTACGAAGCTCCACTTCTTCCGCAAATTTATAATAATGATGAAGGAGATGCGGTTCTGATCAATTCAAACTATGCAATTGATGCTGGATTGAACCCGCTGAAGGATTCCATTGCAATTGAAGAAAACGATTCTCCATACGTGAATATCGTTGCTGTCAGGAAAGGCGATAAAGACAGAGAAGAAATCAAGGCTCTGGTCGAAGTACTCCATTCCAAAGAAATTCAGGACTACATTCTTGAAAAGTATAAGGGAGCCGTTGTACCGGTTTCTGAATAATTCATTGAAGACAGGCCTTGTGCCTGTCTTTTTGTGTGACTGAAAGCCGGTGAGAGTGGTTCGCTTTTCGATTTAAATAAAAGATAGGCCTGGTTCTTTGCTTTTAGCTGTAATATTCCTTGGCAAGTTTCACATACTATTCCTGAAATTAGTGAATGGAGTGGATATGATGGAGAGTCAATATAGTGCGTTAAACGGAACAGAAGCAACGCTGCACGACTATAAACAGGGACTTGGATTATTTACGCAAAAAATGCCCGATATCGCCAGGCACTATAATGCTTTTACGGAAGCGTGTTTCAAGGAAGGCAGCGTTACAATGAAGGAGAAGCACTTAATCGCCCTCGGAATCGCTTTGCATGCACAGGATGAGTATTGCATCGTTTATCATATAAAAGGCTGTATTGATAATGGAGCTACTGAAGAACAGATTATGGAAACAGTTGGAGTAGCTGCAGCACTTGGTGGCGGCGCTGCGATGAGCCAGGCTGTTACGCTAGTACAGGAAGCCGTGAGCGATCTTAGCCAACGGCATTAGGATAGAATATCGGAAGAATCCTGAAGAATTCTTCGTCTGAAAGAGCTGAGCGGCGCTCATGCTGAATCAACCCTTTAAAACCAATTATTGGCTGTTTTTACCGCTTTGAGCCGGGTATAGAATACATGATACGATGAGGAAGCAATAAAAACGCGCGTAAAGCGTAACTACGAAGGGATGATTCACTATTAGTCCGTTACAGCTGAATTACACAGCAGAAATGGAAAAAGCTATGCATGGAGCTCATGGGATTAGTTATGAGGTGTACTGCATGAAGCATGAAGCCAGGATGAGAGTGGAGAGAAGACGCGAAAAGGATTATGTGGAAAGCCAGCGGATGGTAGCGGATCTGGATCGCAAGGTACATTCCTGATTTTAATAATGGATATGAAATGGAAACCAGTGTGAATGCACTGGTTTCTTCTATAATATACGGTATTTTCGGCAGTGTCTGGTGAGATGCTTTATTTTCTGTCAATCTCTTTTTCTAAACAGTTGCGAACACTTTTCATTTGTTATAAGATTGTAATGAGAATAGAATGAGAATAGACGAATCCCCTTTTTATTGGGATAACTTCTTTTTTTACTAACGGAGGGAATGAATATGGCTGGATCTGTATTAACAATAAAGGACCTTCATGTTGAGATTGAAGGCAAAGAGATATTAAAAGGCGTTAACCTTGAAGTTAAGGGTGGCGAAATCCATGCAATCATGGGCCCGAATGGAACTGGAAAATCTACCCTTTCTTCGGCAGTCATGGGGCATCCGAAATATAAAGTGACTCAAGGGACTATCACACTTGATGGGGAAGACGTACTTGAGATGGAAGTCGATGAAAGGGCACGTGCAGGTCTGTTCCTAGGAATGCAATATCCAAGCGAAATCAGCGGCGTGACAAATGCCGATTTCCTGCGCTCTGCAATTAACAGCAGGCGTGAGGAAGGAAAAGAAATTTCCCTGATGAAGTTCATCCGTAAAATGGATTCGCAAATGGAATTTCTTGAAATGGACCTGGACATGGCACAGCGGTACCTTAACGAAGGTTTTTCGGGCGGGGAAAAGAAACGGAATGAAATTCTTCAGTTAATGATGATTGAACCGAAGATTGCCATCCTTGATGAAATTGACTCTGGTCTTGATATTGATGCTCTTAAAGTGGTATCTAAAGGAATTAACGAAATGAGAAGCGAAGATTTCGGCTGCTTGATCATCACACACTATCAGCGTCTTCTGAACTATATCACACCAGATCATGTGCACGTAATGATGCAAGGACGCGTTGTCAAATCAGGCGGGCCTGAACTGGCACAGCGTCTTGAAACTGAGGGATACGATTGGATCAAGCAAGAACTTGGAATTGAAGATGAAACAGTTGGGCTAGAAGCGTAAGCGTTAGGGGGATCATAATGACTACGGAAATGAAACTGCCGTTTGACCAGGAATATATAACTTCCTTTTCGAAAGAGATGGGAGAACCGGAATGGCTGACAGAACTCCGCGTACAATCGCTTGAAAAAGCTGATACGCTTCCTATGCCAAGACCGGATAAGACAAAGATCAATAAATGGAACTTTACTCATTTCAATAAACTTATTGTTAAAAGTGACGAATTCAAATCGCTTGAAGAACTTCCAGAAGCAGTTAAGCCGCTCATAGATGCTGATCATTCAAATAGCGTATATATACAGCGGAATAACAAACCTGCGTACTTGAAGTTATCAGCAGAGCTGCAGGAAAAAGGCGTTATATTTACAGATATGTATACAGCATCGCGCATGCACGGAGATTTGCTGAAGAAGTATTTCATGCAATCTGCTGTGAAGGCTGACGAGAATAAACTGACAGCCTTACACGCGGCTTTCCTAAATGGAGGAGCATTCCTTTATGTACCTAAGAACGTCACGATCGAGGAACCGATCCAGGCGATTTTCCTTCATGATGATGCAGAAGCAAACCTGTTTAATCATGTGATTGTGGCTGCAGAAGACAACAGCAGCGTTGTGTATGTTGAAAACTATATTTCAACGGTAGATTCTGCCGACAGCAAGGTAAACATCGTATCAGAGGTAATTGCCGGAGCGAATGCACGCATTCAATACGGTGCAGTTGATACACTGGCTAAAGGTGTGACTGCCTATGTGAACCGTAAAGGGCTAGCAGGCAGGGATGCCCAGATTGAATGGGCGCTTGGGCAGATGAATGATGGCAATACGATCTCCGAAAACGTAACCCTCCTTCAAGGAGATGGATCTTACGGAGATGCGAAAACCGTTGTTGTCGGCCGCGGAGACCAGGTGCAAAATTTCACTACGAAAATTATCCACCATGGTAAAAATTCCGAAGGCTTTATCCTGAAGCACGGAGTAGTAAAGGAAAGTGCTACAGTTATTTTCAATGGCATCGGAAAAATTGAACAAGGTGCTTCAAAATCCAATGCAGAACAGGAATCACGTGTACTGATGTTAAGCGAAAAAGCCCGAGGTGATGCGAATCCAATCCTTTTGATTGACGAGGATGACGTTACCGCTGGACATGCCGCTTCGGTTGGACGCGTTGACCCTGGACAGCTCTATTACCTGATGAGCCGCGGCATTCCACAAGCCGAGGCTGAAAGACTTGTTATCCACGGATTCCTTGCACCAGTTGTAAATGTGCTTCCGATTGAAGGAGTTAAAAAGCAGTTAGTCGAGGTTATTGAAAGGAAAGTTAAGTAATGGATATCAACGAAATCCGTAAATTTTTTCCAATTCTTGATCAGGAAGTCAATGGAAGCCCGCTTGTCTATCTTGACAGTGCGGCGACATCGCAGAAGCCTGTTCAGGTCATCGAGGCAATTGACCGATATTACCGTGAATATAATTCCAACGTCCACAGGGGCGTTCATACGCTAGGAACAAGAGCGACGGACGGCTACGAAGGCGCGAGGGAGAAAGTCAGGAAATTCATCAATGCCAGCTCGGCGCAAGAAATCATCTTCACAAGGGGAACAACCACGGCAATCAATACAGTTGCTGTAAGCTATGCCCGTGCCAATCTTCGTGAAGGTGATGAAATAGTCATCTCCTATATGGAGCACCACAGCAACATTATTCCATGGCAGCAAGCCGCAAAAGCGACTGGTGCTGTTCTGAAATATGTTCCGCTTCAGGAGGATGGAACGATTTCACTTGAAGCTGTCAGGGAAACGGTGACAGCCAACACGAAAGTGGTCTCCATCATGCAGGTTTCCAATGTGCTTGGTGTCATGAACCCAATAAAGGACATTGCCCGGATTGCACATGAAAACGGAGCAGTCATGGTTGTAGATGGTGCCCAAAGTGCGCCGCATATGAAAATCGATGTCCAGGATTTGGATTGTGATTTCCTTGGTTTTTCCGGTCATAAGATGTGCGGACCGACGGGAATCGGGGTATTATATGGTAAGAAGAACTTGCTTGAAAATATGGAACCGATTGAATTCGGCGGTGAAATGATTGATTTTGTTGGCCTCCAGGAGTCAACCTGGAAAGAGCTCCCTTGGAAATTTGAAGCTGGAACACCGATTATTGCCGGCGCGATCGGTCTAGGTGCGGCGATTGATTTTCTTGAGGAAATTGGCCTTGATAATATTGAAGCTCACGAGCACAGGCTGGCAGCCTATGCAATGGAAAAGATGTCAGGTATTGAGGGGTTGACGATTTACGGTCCAAAGGATCCGGCAAAACGGGCGGGGCTTGTCACCTTCAATCTCGATGACGTCCATCCGCATGATGCAGCGACAGTCCTTGATGCCGAGGGTATTGCTGTTCGCGCGGGACACCACTGCGCCCAGCCTTTGATGAAATGGCTGAACGCTTCCGCCACAGCACGTGCGAGCTTCTATCTGTACAATACAGAAGCAGACATTGACAGGCTTGTAGAAGGCCTTGTCAAAACAAAGGAGTATTTCAGCGATGTCTTCTAATAATTTGGATACCCTGTATCGTCAGGTTATCATGGATCATTACAAGAATCCCCGTAACAAAGGGATAATTGAAGATGGCAACCTGACAATCAACATGAACAATCCGACATGCGGCGATCGAATCCAGCTGACTATGAATGTAGAGGATGGAATCGTTTCAGAATCGAAATTCGAAGGTGAAGGCTGCTCCATTTCGATGTCTTCGGCTTCCATGATGACGCAGGCGATTAAAGGGAAGAAAATTGAAGATGCTTTAAAACTGGCCGAAATTTTTTCAGATATGATGCTAGGAAAAGACTATGATGAGGAAGATCTTGACCTTGGTGATATCGAAGCGCTCCAAGGAGTTGCTAAGTTTCCTGCCAGAATCAAATGCGCTACTCTTGCCTGGAAAGCGATGGAAAAGGGTTTGAAGGATGAGTCCGGAAAATAGCTGCCCGGCAGAAACGGAACAGCTCCCCTAGAGGGCAGCTAAAGTTCCGCAGAAATGGAGGAATTCGACGATGGCGAAAAAAATGCCAGAGATCGGTGATTATAAATACGGTTTTTCCGATAAAGATGTATCGATTTTTCGGTCAAAACGCGGTTTGACACGTGAAATCGTTGAAGAGATTTCTAAAATGAAGGATGAGCCTCAGTGGATGCTCGATTTCCGCCTGAAATCTCTTGAGCATTTCTACAACATGCCAATGCCTCAATGGGGCGGCGATTTGGCTTCATTAAATTTTGACGAAATCACATACTATGTTAAGCCGTCAGAGAAATCCGAGAAGTCATGGGATGAGGTTCCTGAAGAAATCAAGCGTACTTTTGACAAGCTTGGTATCCCGGAGGCAGAACAGAAATACCTCGCGGGCGTGTCCGCGCAATATGAATCTGAAGTGGTTTATCACAATATGAAGGAAGAACTTGAAGACCTGGGAATTGTCTTTAAAGACACGGACTCGGCTCTGAGAGAGAATGAAGACATCTTCCGTGAACATTGGGCGAAGGTAATCCCGCCGACAGACAATAAATTCGCGGCTCTTAATTCGGCTGTTTGGTCTGGCGGCTCTTTCATCTACGTACCAAAAGGCATTAAAGTAGATACCCCGCTGCAGGCGTACTTCCGTATCAATTCCGAAAACATGGGACAGTTTGAACGTACCCTGATCATCGTTGATGAAGGCGCACATGTCCACTATGTGGAAGGATGTACGGCACCTGTCTATACTACTAACTCGCTTCACAGCGCAGTGGTTGAAATCATTATCAAGAAAGACGCTTACTGCCGCTATACGACGATCCAAAACTGGGCGAACAATGTTTATAACCTTGTTACAAAACGCGCAGTCTGCGATGCAAATGCAACGATGGAATGGATCGACGGAAATATCGGCTCAAAGCTGACAATGAAATATCCTGCTGTAATCCTGAAAGGTGAAGGCGCAAGAGGTATGACGCTTTCAATCGCTCTTGCTGGCAAAGGGCAGCATCAGGATGCCGGTGCAAAAATGATTCACCTTGCACCTAACACTTCATCGACGATTGTGTCAAAATCGATTTCCAAACAAGGCGGTAAAGTAACCTACCGTGGTATCGTCCACTTCGGCCGCAAAGCCGATGGAGCGCGTGCGAATATCGAATGCGATACGCTCATTATGGACAGCAAATCAACATCTGACACCATTCCTTACAATGAAATCCTTAATGATAATATTTCGCTTGAACATGAAGCGAAGGTTTCCAAGGTCTCCGAAGAACAGCTCTTTTACTTGATGAGCCGCGGTATCTCCGAGGAAGAAGCAACAGAAATGATCGTCATGGGCTTTATTGAGCCATTTACGAAAGAACTTCCAATGGAATACGCTGTTGAGATGAACCGCCTGATCAAGTTCGAAATGGAAGGTTCTATTGGATAACAAATAAAAAACCTTTAGATATCAAGGGTTTGAGAGGATTTCATATCGTGCCAAATTTGTGTCATGCCAAATTTGTGCCAAGTTGAAATTATCTTTTAGTGTAGGAGGCGAACTTTTGAAGTTCGTCTTCTTCTATTTTTTCGGTAATATCAAGATAAGTATCTGCTGTTGTTTTGATGGTTTTATGCCCTAAGCGATTTGATACATATTTAAGGCTTACACCTGATTCGAGTAGTAGAACCGCATGGGTATGTCTAAAGCCGTGGGTGCCTTTATAATCAACACCGGCTTTTTTGCAGTAACCCTGCATGGTATCACGAATTGTAGAAGGTGTTAAATAATGACCGTGACAATTTTGAAAAATGATACCATCTTCATTTTTATGAAATCTTTCATTTCCTAAAATTAATTCATTTTGCTTCAATTTGAACTTCTTTAATTCACGGACTAAATCAGGTTCTATTTTGATCGTGCGATAGGAAGAGGAATTTTATAATGTTGTCAATTTTACATTGTTATTATCATCACGACTTGTTTGTTTGTCGATGGTAATCTTATCACCATTAATATCTTCCCATCTTAAAGCTAAAGCTTCAGATATCCTTAAACCGGTTTTGCTTAAAAAGTACATAAGCACGTAATAGAGCTGATAATCAGGAAAGCGCTAATGTTTGTATTTTTTCATAAAATCTAATAACTGATTTAATTCTTCAAGGCTGAAATATTTCACTCTTTCCTTTTTTATAGCAACAGAATCCTGAACAGGAACTCTTAATTTATCAGCCGGATTTTTTTCAAGAACTTCAAGTTCATGAACGGCATAATGTAAGATGCTTTTCATAACAGAAAGATATTTTAATCTTGAACCAAATGAATATTTTTCTTTTCCGTTTTCATCTAATTCACCAAATTTTGCAATCCATCTTTTTATTTCAGGTCTATGGATCGTCATGATTTTTTTATTTCCAAAAGTGGGCAAAACGTGATTCCTTATAATTACTTCAATTTGTTTATATGTGGATTCCTTTACATTAGCTTTTTTATGTTCAAGCCAATCCTTCACAACTTCGTCATTTACACAAAATTATTGACGCTCCCTTTTAATAAGGTAACAACTTAGAGAAATTACTACTAGAATGAAACCTAAACATTGGATCTAAGTCAATATCTTGGACACAAATAAGTTAACTTTTCATGCAGATTGATAGAACTGATCT
>NZ_QWVT01000012.1 GCF_003570705.1 Mesobacillus zeae | reverse complement strand
TTTTTCATTTACACAAGATATTTTACGCTCTCTTTAATAGTCTTCTGTACTCTTCTTTATTAGTCGAAAATATATATACTTCACTATACTTATCTATTAATTCTTGTATCGATAAATTCATTATGTTTTCTAAATTTAAATTAGGATCACAAATAATTAAGTAGTTTCCTCCTTTATTTTTTTTAACAAAGCCCTCTATAACCTTTTCATCACTAATTTGGTCGATAGGCATTACATCTTCAGCTGATTCTAGGCTGCAACCAGATAACTCTAAGGTAATCAAGAATAGTACCGCAAAAATACAGATATATTTATTTATGTTAATACCTCCTTTTTCTGAATGTTAACTGAATAGATTTCCATCGCTGTTCCCAATTTAGCGTATCCGCCTTTTTTGGACGACGGCTATAAATATCGCAATCAAAATTAAGCTGTAGATAAAGAACCAGCCAAACTGCCTGTAAACTTGTGCAGGGATGGAGGTAATCTGATCGCCAACACTCATGATTTCCAGGGAGTAATGCAGTGGCGGCAGAAGCCAGTTTAATAGCTTTATTTTTAGAATCTCTGCTTTCGTCACTGCTATAACTAAGGAAACAATAAAGAATACTGATAACGCCCCACCACGAGTTGCATTGCTTTTTACGAGCTCCCTCGTGAAAAATAAGGACAGCGCAATTGAAAGGATGGCAAGACTAAAATGAGCCAAAAACCCGATCACAATATGGACGGTATGTAACATAGGCGTAAAGGCATGAAAAACGATAGGGTAAGCCACAGCTGCCATGCTCAGGATCAGACCGGCCAAGGCACAATTTATCACGAGTGCGAGGTAATACGCTCTTTTATTTTTGGCATGCATAATGGTAATTTGTTTTTGTCCTTCGTCCTCCGCGTGTAAAATAATTATCGGACCCAGCCCATCACAAAAAACAGCACGAACGACGTAAACGAGCCGTAACCTGGTTAAATGGAATCGAGAGGGACACCCTCTCCAGGACGGATTTGTTTTTGAATGTTTTGGTTACATTCTGTAATTCTATGATTGTGTCCATTTTTACACATCCCTTATCTCGCTAGTGAAAAGAACGAAGCTGCTTATTCATAAACAATGATGCGACAATGCAGAATAGTGTAGCTGAACCAACAGACCATGATATGCTGGATTTCAACATAAAGATTTAAGAACAAGGACGTCGCCGCATAGGAGATGGGCAGCAATCCTAAAGAGGCAGCGTAATTTTTGTACTTATACCACCTTAGTATAATTTTACCATTATTGTTAATCGTGTGTTATTATGTTTTGGATAATGAATTCTGGAGTAAGATTTTTGTGTCCTACATGCAACTGACACAATAAATGAGATGGAAGTGGTGAGTCCAATCCAGCAAATCGTTTTACTGCAGAAAGTAATTGATTACATAGAGGAACATATCAAAGATGAAATGGATTCTGAGAAACTGGCAAAATTGGTTGGGTATTCCCCCTATCACTTTTCCAGAATTTTTTATAAGCATACCGGTTATACCGTGATGGATTATGTCTTAAAAAGAAAACTCCAGTTTGCTTTGCATGAATTAGTGAACGGCAAAAAGATTCTTCCAATTGCTCTGGATTACGGGTTCGAAACGCATTCTGGTTTCACAAAAGCCTTTAAGAAATGTTTTGGAAGCCCACCCAGCCTGTATAAGCAGCATTGTCCAAAATCGTTGCCACAAAAATTAGATTTAATGAGCCTTCATCAAAAAAGTACTGGTGGCATTGTCATGCAGCCAAAGATTATGAAAAGACGTGCCTTTTCCGTTGCTGGTAAACTATTTGAATTTAATAGGGAAAACGTCATTTATACAAGAGATGCACCAGCCTATTGGAAGCAAGAGGGATTAACAGATGGATCCGTTGAAAGATTTCTCTATAAATCATTATCTCCGAAAAAACACGGGGAATATTGTATCAATTTGAGCAGCGCCCATGATGAAGGCAAATTCAACTATTTGTTTGCTGTAGACTATGACGGAGACATTTCCCTTCCTGAAGGATTGACCACCTTTCAGATTCCTGATGCTACCTATGCCGTATTTAGAACCCCACTTGTTGAGGTCGACCAATTCGCTTATTCCATTGAAGGGACTTGGAGATATATCCTGGAGGATTGGTTCCCCCAATCATCATACGAAGTGGACGAAGCATGTTTTGACTTTGAATACTATGACGAACACTGCCATTACTGGGATTTTGAAAAAATATTTATGGAAATCCACATTCCAATAAAAGAAAGAGGGTGAAAGCATCACCCTCGAAATTTTTTCAAGATGAGAATATATAAGAAAAGAACAGGCGTTAAAAGAATCGCACTCGCTGTAATGGCTGTTTTGATCGTATAGGAGGATGCAATCAGACCAATCACGGGCCCACCACTTATCTGACCAATGGCATCTACTTGACCTTTTACTGAAAAAAACGTAGCGCGTGTGGAGGAATCTGGGATAATTTTATTCAGCCAAATATCCTCTAATGGAGACATGACCGATCTCGAAACTTGAATGATAATATAAAAAGCCAACAAACCGATGATATGATGAGATAAAGCAAAACCTATTAATGAAGTGATAATAAGGAAACTTCCGATAAACAAGGCTACATAAATACGCCTGAGCTGCTGATGTAGGGAACTTCGACTAATAAAATAGAGTGCTGCAAAAGAAAAAAGCACCACGACAAATTGAATGCCTCCCATGATTGCTACTAAGTTTCCCTCTGTCAATGAAGATAGATGAGTTTCCTCCATGAAGTGGGAAATCCACAAACGATCGAAACCTTCACTATATAATCCAAAAATCAATGCAATAAGGAAAAGAAGCCGCATTAAAGAACTAGCCTTGGTATAATGGACAATTCCCTTAATATTACTCTGCATGATCTTCCTTGATGATGCTTCTCCCTTAGCGGCTGGTTGAAAATTCTCCTCTTTCATAAAGAATATTAAAAAAATGGCTAATGCATTCATGCATATTCCCCCGATTATAATTGGGAGACTAATCATGAAATAACCTGTCAAAATACTTAAAGGAATCGCTATGACTTTGCCAAAATTACCAGCCTTCGCACCACTGACTAATGCTAATGAAGCTCGCTCTTCTCCAATCTCATCGGCAATCCAAGCTTGATGAGCACCACTAGTAAATGTATATCCGATTCCCCATGCCACCTGGGACAATATAACAGCTGCAAAATACGGAAAACTTCCTTCAATTAAAAAACCAGTTCCAATTAAAAAGTAACCAATGATGACTGAAAGCTTCCGGCTTTTCACATCCGAAACCAGTCCCGTGGGAATTTCAAAAAGGAAAACTACTAACTCCAAGACACTTCCAACTAATACAAGTTGCAGTGAATCAAGCTTCACTATTTTGACATGATATAACAAATTCACAGTGAATATAAACGCAAAAAATAACTCTGAAAAAAAGCATGTATAAATATAAACTTTAAATGAATCCTTTTTCATTAATAGATGCAATAGATGCATTGCTTCTCCCCCTAACGTAAATTATAGAAAGAGAGAAATATTTTTGCTTGTCCAGATTTGCGATATTGAGACGTAAATAATCAATAACGTCAGCCCATTCCAAAAAGAAATCCGTTAATGGATTTCTCAGACAAACTCAGAAATGATTAATTAAATCATTCCTTTCTTTGTAAATAGATCATATATTGGCTTGTAGTCGATTAAAATAAAGTGTCGAACGACTTCATTTTGTTTGTCATTGTCTATTTTTGTGCCTTCGTTTTAAATTCCTCATAACTCTGTTTAAATTCTTCTTCCGTTACAGCATGAAACGGCAGTTTTTGGTCAGTCGTCCAAAACGACAGGTCAAATTCAGTTGCATCCCCATGAAAATTCCCTTTCACCTTGGTTTTCCTTCCGTCCACGGTGGTGAATAACTCCAACATAAGTCCGTCTGTTATTCCGACCACCTCATATTTGGTTTCTTCGTACGGTTTGTTTTTATCCCCCGTGTCAGTCATCATAAGTAGAGAACCTGAGACGTCGCCTTCGAGAGTAGACTCATCAACTGTTAGGAACAGCTGGAACGGCTCGTTCTCCTCGAAGTAAAGATATCCGTAAACACTATCAAGCTCAGAGAAAAATTTTCTTATACGGCTTTTTTCTTTTTCTTCCGAATGATAGATGGCACTTTCCAACTCTTGTTGTATCGCTTTTACATATTGATCGAGTTCTTCTTGGTCAACAGCTCTGAATAATTTGTTGTCTTTCTTCCCTTGTTCTTGTACTAAAAGATTCCCCCCAGAAAACCAAGCGTCAAACGTCATCATTTTCCCACCACTATTTACCTTAAATTCATATCCTTTTTCCGTTGTGTCCCCATTCAAAGGGTACTTTTTTTCTTTAATAAACGGTACTTCCCCGATTTCTTCTATGATTTTCTGTTGATGAAGTTGGCCTTCCACTTTTCCTCTTCGGCTTGTTAGTTCGAACCAATAAAGTATGCCGTTATCCTTGTACATAAACGCATCAGGTTTGTTCAGCGAGTCCTTTCGGTCTTTCATCTCGGTTGTTGCCCACCGAGATACTACACCAATCAGCAACCCAATTACCGCAGCCGCTCCCCAATATTTTAATTTCTTCATTTTGTTTCCCCTCCTATGATCAACATATGCTAGAAAACAAATCTGTCTTTCTTTTCTTTTTAGGTTGAGAAGGTTTCAATTTTGGCAGGTAGTGAAATTCCTATTGTTCAATTAAACCTTGAGGACTCCAAAAACTATTATTTAAGAAGTAACTAGTGGGCTATGGGAGACAAGAAGCACGGAAAAATCATACCCGAGTTTTCAAAAACTCCGTATAACCATCCGCTTTATTTAAGAATAAACCGCCTCTATTCATGATGCGGTTTTCTTTGAAAGTAACAATAAGAAAAAATATCGAATCACGATATTGATACATATCCTCCACTTCTTTTTGATAAAAAAAGCATTGCAAAACACTTCAAAAGTACACAACGTTCTTATTTTAGGGCCTACTGTATATATTCTCTTAAAGCTAACTGATTTCTAACAAAAAGCTGTTTATTACCAGATAAAGATATTAGACCTAAATTCTCAAACTTACTAAATTTTCGGCTTATCCTTTCCCTTGTAACACCTACATAACTTGCCACTTCTTCTCGTGTAATGGGTAATTCAATAAGAATTCCCTCATCTTTCTCTTTTCCAAACTTTTGGCAGAATTCCAAAATCAGATGTGCAATTCTTACTTCAGGATCTTTAGTTGCTAAGGTCTGTGCCAAGTTTTCTGTATGTGCCAACCGTTTTATCACAGCTTTTAAAATCTTTAATGAAATTTCTGGATTTTCCTTCATTATATAATCAAGATCATTTTTAGTTAATAGGCAAATCTCTGTATCTTCAATAGCATAAACACTAAAATTATTGAATTCATCACTATTAAAAAGATGCAGTTCTCCAAAAAATTCACCGCTTGTTAAAATATATAAAATCTGCTCTTTCCCATTCATTGTAAATTTAGATACTTTTACTTGTCCTTTCCTTACAATAAATAATTTATCTGACTTCTCTCCCTCGTGCAGAAGCATTTGTCCCTTTTTGTATTGGATATGCCTTGTCATTTTAGAAACTTTGAGGATTTCTTCATTAGATAGTCCCCCAAATATGGGGACATTTTTTGGACAAGGCTCTTTAATTTTATGAGTATCATGGTTACAATTATGTTCCTTCATACGATCACCTCATAAAAAATTATTTGTTTTTATTTTTCAACAACACAATTACCTACAGAGGTGGTTGATGTAACAGCCTCCCGCCGCTGGTTTTACCATTGATAATAATTATCAATGGTAAAACCATACCACAGCTTAAAAGGGGATATTGTGTGGTAAATCACATCCGTTTATACGAAAGAACCACAGCCCAAAAAGCTGTGGTGAAGTAAATAATTGAAAGAACTTAGTAATTAATCTTTCTCTCTATTATTCTTTAGTTCTTATTCTTCTAGATCAGCAAATTTATCTTTGTCTTCGCCACAAACAGGGCACAACCAATCCTCTGGTAAATCCTGAAAGGCTGTTCCTGGTTCAACTCCTTCATCGGGGTCTCCAACAGCTGGATCATATATATAACCACATGGTAAACAAATATATTTTTTCATTATTAAATAGGCCTCCTAGATTTTAAGCTGTTATTGCAAGTCTTTCTTTTATTTCATTAAATAAATCTCTTATTGTCATATTATTTATATCCAAACCAACTAATGATACTTGGCTTTCAATAGCTGTTTTATACTTTGTTGCGGCCATTACGCCCTCAAGGGAAATAACACCTACGATTTTATTATCATTAATAAACAATCTAGTATATTTGTCATCTCCCTCCCCTTCAGTGATCGTTGCATCACAATGGCTTTCATCGATTACTCCCATTGAAAACAGAGCGAGATTAAATGCGTTAAATACAGTAAACGGAGTTGCCTTCTGATAAATTCCAGAAGTAGACGCCATATTCTTACCAGCAACTTTTCCTTGATCTATAGCTCGATTCCATAGACCTTCTACTTCACCGTTTAGTTCCGTTACATCGCCAGCGGCATAAACATCCTCAACATTCGTTTCATTTTTTCGTTTATAACAATTCCCCTATTAGTATGGATTGACGTATTCTCTACTAAGTCAATGTTTGGAGTGACGCCGATTGAGTAGATGACACTATTACATGGAATCGTTTGATCATCAATGATGATACCTTCTACTTGATTTTCACCCTTAATCTCCTTAATAGAGCTATTTAAGTAGATATCTATCCCTGCTTGTTCAATTTTATTCTTTAGTAAAGTGCTCATCTTTTCATCTAGCTGTCTAGCCATTAATCTTGGAGCAGCTTCCACGATCGAAACTTTTTTACCAGCCTGATAGAGGGACCAAGATGTTTCTAATCCTTGAATGCCTCCGCCAACATTGACAATACTCATTTTATCCTTTACAAATGCCTTGATGTCTTCTGCCTCCTGCATTTCTCTAATAGTAAAGACACCTTCTTTATCTGCCCCAGGTATGGGAAGCTTCTTGTTCTTAGCCCCAGTGCAAATAAGTAATTTGTGATAACTAATGATTTCACCCGTTAATGTAATGATGGTGTGATTTTCTGAATCAATGTTCTCTATCTTTGTATGAGGGATGATTTGAATATTATTGGCCTGATACCACTTTTCCTTTTTAATCAAAACCTTCTCACTGCTTAAGTCTGAAAATAATTCCTTTGATAATTTTATTCTGTTATAGGGTAAGGATTTTTCAGCCCCAAATAAAAGTATGTTGGCTTCCTTATCATGATCTCTTATTGCTTTCGCTGCATTTACCGCCGCAACACCTGTTCCAATGATGCAATAATTCTTATTCATTCCTTCACCCGCTTATTGAGTTATTAAAGTGCACTTAGAAGTAAATCAGCTACGTATATCGCAGAATGCTCAATTTTTTTTAATTGATCCCCTTTAGGAGCGAACCTCACTCTCACAGGGAATTCCACATGAGTCATGCCAGTTGTTTTAATTACATGCGATGTACTTTGAACATCCATATTTGTCTCATTTAAGTAATCTTGGATGACTTCGATCGCTTCTCCGCTCCAGCCATATGAACCAAAGGCAGCACCAATTTTCCCTTCAAGGTCCATCTCTTTCATATCTTTAAGTACATCCTCAAGATTGCCAATCATATCAGCATATTTAGTAGAACTTCCAATGAACACAGCGTCTGCTTCCTTAATACTTTGGAGGATTTCATTTTTATCTGACTTATCCGCATTGAAAACAGATACTTGGATATTATTTTCTTCAAAAATCTTCTTTAAATTGTCTGCTACCTTTTTCGTACTATTCCTAATCGTTGTATACACGATCGTAACTTTTTTATTATCAATCGTATCGGCACTCATTGTTTCATATAAATCAATATACTTTTGGATGTTTTCCCGTAATATAAAGCCATGGGATGGGGCAATCATTTGAATATCTAGATCTTGTAATGCATCGATTAATGTTCTTACATATCTTCTATGCGGATGAATGATCGCATTATAGTACCCAATAAAGTCTTCTGTAATATCAAAGCCTGCTTCATCTGCGAAAAACGTGTTATGGGCCACATGAGTGCTAAAGATATCACAAGGGAATAGAATTTTATCTTCTATACAATAAGTAATCATTGTTTCTTCTGTATGAAGATAGGGAGTTTCTTTGAACTTCAAGGTTTTCCCACCGATATCTAATGTATCTCCGTCTTTCACAACAAGGAAATTTCTTCCGTGAAGCTTGTACATTTCTTTTAGTTCATATACTGCAGGTTCTGTACAGACAATGGTTGCATTAGGCGCTCTCCCCGCTAAAGCTGCTAAACCGCCTGAATGGTCTGGTTCCGTATGATTAATGACGATATATTGGATTTCTTTTGGGTCGATTAATTTGCTTAAATACTCTACAAATTCTCTCCCAAACTCCATGTCCACCGTATCAATAACTGTTGGCTTTTCTGTCTTTAGCAAGTAGGCATTATAGGTGGTTCCTTTTGCTAAAATTAATCTATGAAATGGCACTTCTCTATCGTCAATTTTTCCTACCCAATAGGTATCCTTTGCTAACATCACTTTATTCATTTATATTCTCCTCCTGATTTACTGAAAGTGTTTCTCAACTGAATTCATCGTACAACACTTAAAAAAATCAAATCAGGATTACAATCACATTTTGAAGGAAATTTTTAAGCAGAAGGCCCCTTGCCATAATAAAAAATGACTAAGGAATAAATCATCCTTAGTCATTTTTAATGAATTAGTAACTATTGATATGGAGTTTCTTATGTATATGGAACCGGTTGGACTCATGCTCTACTTTTTTACTATTTAATAGTACGTTTTGTGTACCTGTATAAAACTGATTCTATTTATGATATGGTTTCCCGTATTGAATCTAAGTGAGGTTATTATCTTTCACCCGATGAACTTAGTATGAATTAATAAAAAATGACCTACCCTTTGGGCAAGTCAAGTGCTTGGTATGCTAGTTGGTACTTCCCGCCCTCAGCAACCTCTGTATGGTACAAAGCCTTGAGGGCAAAGTTTTTCTCAAGCTTGTGTTCTTCCATCAGCTCTTTTAAACGCATTTGCAATTCCTCATTGTCTTTGATCAGCTTTTTCATTTGAGATTTGATAAACTTCATTTTCTATTAACACCTTTCTAATCTTAGATATATCCGTCAGGTATAGCTTTGATCATGTCAAAATAAACATTCCAGCATTTTGTTGGACAGCTGGATGTGCCTTTCCTTTAGAGGACGTAAATGGCAAATAGTAATGGTGTGAATGGTAAACAGGCGCTGCTGAAAAGCATAGGAATGACCAATCGTTATGCCATTCCTATGCTTTTCTGGATTGATATCATTTTCTCTTTTACAGCAATTTCTTTATAAACACAACCTTAAGATAGCTGCCCTCTGGGAATTCTTTTATTGTTTTAAAGTCTTTCGGAAGGGAAAATTCCTCAACTAGCTGATACTTTCTGTTTGTTTCTCTAAATGCCTGATCAATAAAACTTTTAAATTTATTCATATTAAAAGAGCTAGAATTAGTGGACGCAACGATAATCCCTTCATCCTCTGTTATGGAAATAGCTTCCTTTAAAAGATTTTTATAGTCCTTTTCAGCGCTGAATACCATCTTCTTTGACCTTGCGAAGCTTGGGGGATCCAGTATAACCATATCAAACGTTAGCTGCTTCTTCACCGCATACTTAAAGTAATTGAACACGTCTTCAACGATGATATCCTGTGAGTCATAATCTAGCCCGTTCAAACTAAACTGCTCAATGGTCTTGTTTAAGCTTCTATTTGCTAAATCCACACTTGTCGTTTTAACTGCGCCTCCTACGGCAGCAAATACTGAAAACGCGCCTGTGTAGGAAAAGGTGTTCAGTACGTTCTTTCCTTCCGCATAAGCATCCCGGATTCTTTTTCTTACATCTCTTTGATCTAAAAATACACCAACCATCGCACTTTCATTTAAGTAAACAGCGAAGTTTACTCCATTTTCTTTTACGATAATCGGGAAGGTTCCTCTTTCCCCCATTACGAAATCATCTTCTTCAATATATTTCCCACTGACATCAAATCTCTTCTTTTGATAAATTGCTTTAAACTCAACCAATTCTTTCAAAGCATTTATAATATACTCCCGAAAGCGGTAAATTCCTTTGCTATACCAGTTGATTAAATAGTAGCCATCAAAATACTCTATGGTTAATCCGCCTAAACCATCGCCTTCTCCATTTACTATTCTAAAGGCATTGGTATCCGGGCTATTAAAAAACGGCTCTCTAAAGTTAATCGCATCTTTCAATTTGTTCACAAAAAATCTTTGGTCGATCTGTTCATTCTCGTTTCTACTAAGGATCCAGCCGTAACCTTTGTTTTGTTTTCCAAAATAGCCTTTTACTATAAACTTATTTTTTTCATCAACGAGACGGATAATGGTTCCTTCTTCAGTACCTTCGTTCAAATTAATTATGGCTTCCTTTGATATGAGCGGATAACCACTTTTATATTTATTTACAAACTTGCCCTTTACCGTTAAAGCGACATCCTTTTTCATCTTGTCATCCTATCAAAATTTATTATCGCACCCAAAATAATATACCATCATTTCGCGAGGTAACCATGCTGAACACACTAGATCATCATATCATTTATAGTAAAATCATTTACATATAAATTTGTACGTATTCATTTCCGTATAATTCTTTAACCATTGTAACCACTTTTTTATTTTTTTCACCCTGTTATTTATGGCAATCCATTAATGAAGCGATTAAATGGCCAAAAACACACTCCACAGACATGGAATGTGTTTATCTAGAAGTAAATCCAATCCGGATTCTTTACTTGTCGAACTTCCTTATGAGTTTAAGTGAAGTATCCTTATACATATTATTTATATACGTGTCTTACATAAAAACCTCATTTACTTATGGTACGGTTCTCCGTGGTGTATCTAAATAAACTTTAAATATTCGTTTGAATTTTTATTAAAGATTTACTTACCAAATATGATCTCAAGAAAAAACTACCTAAGAAAAAGATCGCCCTATTGACGATGAACTGTACCCCATACTATGGACAGTTTAATAAAAAGAGCCTATGCTGCTAAAAGATGACCTACGGTGTAGGAGGAAAATCTTTTAAAGTCTGTTATTAATTTTGGAGGTCTTTGTTTCAAAATATTTTTTGGTATTAAAAAAAATAGTGTTGATCTCGAAGGAGTCAAACGTTAAAAGAAGTTATTTTACAAAATTAAAAAACCATGATTAGGGTGAGTTTATATATTTTTTCACCTTGCGTTTAAATACAAATGGTGTATACTTAACTTCACTAATGAAAGCGATTTCTATTAGATATTCCTAAACTAGTTAAATAGCGATTTTGAATTTTTATCTTTAAATGAAAGTAAGTTAAAATGGAACAAAGGATACAATCTGCTAAAACGAGTAGCAATGAATTTGAAAAACAATAGGTGTATAAGAATGAACAATAAACTTCATGAACTCTATAAATCAAAAAAACCGTTATTTGTCATTGTATATGACCAATTGTATAGACTAATAATGGATGGAACGTTTCCTCCTGACAGCCAGCTTCCATCAGAGCCTGAATTAGCTAAAATATTTGGTGTCAGCCGAATGACATTGCGACATGCTCTAGCACTCTTGCAGGAAGATGGATTAGTTAAGAATATCCATGGAAAAGGAAATTTCATTACAAAATTTCATCACAATGAAAGTATCGATGGATTAGAAAAATTAGGGAATCCCTTATATAAGTGTTATACTGGAAAAATAGATAATATCGAACTTAATTTCCGGATTGACTTAGTAACAGACTATGCTATGCAAGTACTAAATCGCGAAATGACTGCAGTTGTTGCGGTGGAACGCTGGTATAAAAGTAATGATAGAGTAGTAGCTTATGCTTTTACCATGCTACCAATAGAAGATGTTTCCAAGTTAAATCTTGATTTACAAAACGAAAAGCAATTATTAGAAATGTTAGAGAAGAAAGTATATGAACTGGCCAATTCCTCTACTATTGAAATCAAACGTTCTAATTCTGTCAATACTCCGTCATTAAAATATCAAATTTTCTGTGGCGAGGAATGTGAACTGATTTTAGAAAGTGTATATATTAGTGATAAATACCCCGTGGTTTATAATAAATACTATATTCCAACAGAATTTAGTCAAATTAAGATTAACAGATTCAAATAATTGAATAAATAAGCAGTCATTTTAAATTTAAAGCATTGTATTTCGTTTGAAATACAATGCTTTTTTATTATGAAAGAACGGATTTCCATAAAATGATGGATTGTAAGCAAATGAAATGTGTGATATTCTTTTTTTGTTCTAATGTATACAAGTATTTATACAACTATACAACTACGTTATTTTGTGAACAATATCACAAAATAAAATGAAAGCGGAAACAAGGGTAAATATTTTTCCTTAATTATGTAAATACTCCCATTAAACATTATTGAGAAGGAGAAAACAAAATGACATTTAAACAAAAGGAAACCCCGCATATCAAGCCAAATGGAGTAGAGATTGCTGAAACCATCCTTTTACCAGGGGATCCATTAAGAGCAAAGTTTATTGTTGAAACCTATTTAGAAGACGCAGTTCAATTCAATTCCGTTCGTAATATGCTCGGGTATACAGGAACTTATAGAGGCAAGAAAATATCTGTTATGGGAACAGGTATGGGCATGCCGAGCATGAGTCTCTATTCATGGGAACTCATTCATGTATTCGGTGTGAAGAATTTAATTCGCATTGGTACATGTGGTGCCCTTCAGGACCATATGAATCTGTATGATATCGTTTTTGCCATGGGAGCTTCTACTGATTCTAATTATGTTCATCAATATAATCTTCCAGGACAATATTCCAATATTGCCTCCTTTGCATTATTGGAAAAAGCGAAAAAAACAGCTGATCAAAAAGGATTACCAGTACATGTCGGAAATGTCCTTACTAGCGATATTTTTTATAATGCAGATGAAACAGCTATGGAAAAATGGCGGAAAATGGGGATTCTATGTGCGGAAATGGAGACTGCCGGTCTTTATATGAATGCAGCCTACGCGGGAGTTAATGCTCTTACGATTTTAACGGTAAGTGATCATATTATTAGAAATGAACAAACCACACCAGAAGAAAGACAATTAGCTTTTACAAATATGATGGAAATTGCCTTGGAACTAGCTTAAGTAATGACAACATATAAGTCAGGCATTTGATTAGAAATCAGACTATCATGACTCAGGAAGACGATTTCCTGAATAATAAAAGGGGAGATACATTAGTTATGACTACAATATTTGACAATTCTAGCAAGAAGGAAACGAAAGAATATAATGTCAAAAAAGCTGTACCTGTTATGTTATTGTTATTTCTACTATGTTTAGTAATTGATAATTCGTTTAAAATTATTTCTGTTGATATGGCAAAGGATTTTCATATTTCGGCAACTACGGTTAGCTGGCAGGCAACTTTAGCCGGCCTTGTGATTGGAATTGGGGCAGTAGTTTATGCAGCATTGGCGGATTCTATTAGTATAAGAAGACTTTTAAGTGTCGGAATTATTCTAATATGTGTCGGTTCAGTCATGGGGTATATTTTTCAACACTCGTTCTTAATGGTTGTTATCTCACGAATTATCCAAACTGCTGGTTTGGCATCAGCCGAAACCTTATATATTATATTTGTAACAAAATATTTACCCGCAAATGAACAAAAGAAATTTTTAGGATTAAGTACAAGTAGTTTTGCCCTTTCACTTGTTATAGGGTCATTAACAGGTGGATATATCTCCACATATTTACATTGGACAACTCTTTTCTTAGTTCCTTTAGTTACTCTTATCACTCTTCCATATATTTTAAAATATCTTCCTAAGGAAGAGGGGAAAAACAGTAATGTGGATGTAATCGGATTGTTTCTAGTTGGTGTCATTGCAGCATCTCTACTATTGTATATTACCGATTTCAATTGGATGTATCTTCTCTTGTTTATTGTTACCGTTGTCTTGTTCCTTGTATATATTAGTAAGAACTCTAAAGCCTTTATCGGAATAACATTCTTTCAAAATAAGCAGTTTATTTCCTTGCTTGGAGTCGCTTTTGTTATTTACTCTGTACAGTTAGCCTATATTTTCTTATTTCCGTTTTTGCTTGAAAAGCTTTACGGCTTGAGGCTCGATACTATTTCGCTATTATTGATCCCAGCATATGTATCAGCTGCTACGGTCGGAGCTCTTTCCGGAAAAATTGCGAAGGTTATGGGAAGCAGACAATGTATTACAATCGCCATGTCATGTATTATCATTAGCTTATTATTAGGCGGATTCTTTATACAAACTTCTATTGTTGTTTTCGTGCTATCGATGATTTTATTCTCTAGTTCATTCGCGTTCATGTATGCACCATTGCTTGATTCTTGCATTTGCACGATTGATAAAGAAAGATCAGGAACAGCTATTGGATTTTACAATTTAACGCTTAATGTCGCTATGTCGATCGGAATTGCCTATACAGCAGCAATGATGGACCATTCCGAAATGCGACAAAGTTTCCTAGGGTTCATCAGCAATCCGGATGCTTCTATGTACAGTAATGTCCTATTCGTACTCGTACTAATTACCGCTTTCAGCCTATTCCTATATTGGATAACAGTAGGACGAAAAGTGAAGAGATAGATTACCTTTATCATTTGAAGAATTTTAAATTACCATTTCCAGGAACCCTTCCTATTTAAACCTTCATTCATAAGAAGGAGCTGTCCTATCAGTCCTTAAAATATAAGCGAAAGGAGAAAAAAATGACATTTTTCTTCTTTCGCTTTTTTTTCCGTTTTGAAGGATGAGCAATTCTCTGGCGGCATCCTTTTCTAATGATTTCATGCATTTTTTTCGCTAAATTTCTATTTTTTTCGTGCTCTCTCTAGTTTAGCGGTTACAGCTAAGCCCCCTAAATGCTAGAAGCCAGCTCAGTATGGGCTACATTTTGGTCTGTTTTTCATCGTAAATTTAAACACGGATCTCCTATTTGGAATTTGTCCCCTGATTTTTATCGGCAATATTGGGATTATATCGGCGAAAATTTAAATATATCGATTATTCGACATTATCACCCTAATCTTGTCATCCTCTAAAAAAATCTCCCCTTTAAATGCAAAAATGCTCACTTCGTCTCGTCATTTTAAATCGGGTCCTTCACTTACACCCAATATCTCTCTTATCGTAGAAAATCCGACTTTTATGTTTTTCTTACTATTGGGCATAATAATTCCAATAAAGTGAAACTGCAATTAATAGGAGGTCTTACTCCCATGAAAATAAACATTTTCATCATTATTGGTGAAGTTTTACTACATGGATGGCCTTCAAATATTAATACACAATTTCCTTGAACTAAGGTTTGAGGTAACTGGCTGAGATTCGATTGCTTCGCAATCTCCACAGAAGTAATGATTTCTTCCACGATTCCTTCTTTATTCCCTTTTTAAACGCTATTTGTGTGAAACGTTTGCTAGCGTAACAATTTGGAAGCAATACTGAAGTATGTGTGGGGGTGGAGCTTCTGGATCTCTCACTGAGGCAAGACCGGCATTATGTGGTTTATTTAGAATGGATGGTAAGCTTTGAGACCAAGGATGATTTTATATAGATCATTTTAGATTTTCTTTTTATAGTATAAAACCCCTATACTGAAGGGTTTGTTAATTTCAATTTATCTATTTAACATAGGCTATTAACTAGAATCCCTCTGACGTCGTAGAGGTCAGAGGCTCGAGCTTCCTTTTTTCCATAACTAAAAGGGGCATTTCAAAAGCTATTACTTTTGAGATACCCTCTTTTTCACAATATTTTCTAACAGCATCAAGATTAACTCCTATAATACTTACCTGCCCCTAAGGCATGGGATGATATCAAACCTCTCCCCTTCAACATTCTACAAGCTTCCCTCACCAACACTGGACAACATTCAACATGTGACAAGTGTATTTTAAGCATCGCTCTGGAGATTTAGCATTAAAGCATCTACCTTCTATTCAATTCTACGTTTTACCACTATTTATGGTACGGTTCACCGTAGCGTATCTAAATGAGGTTTTATAATCCTCCCTTATTACTTCCTATAACAAATTGATGTATTTTCTCAAAAAACTCAACCAGTTCAATATCAATTTCATTTTTCGATATAAAGCCCAAAACTAAAAGGGGAGAAATAGAGACTTTCCATTCTTCCTGAATATATTTATTAATACTAGAAAGCAATTCTTTTCTTGAGACAATAAAAAGTCTATATTCCAAAGAATTCCATCTTGGGTTAAATACCTAAAATCCCATTCGAGAAAGCCACATTAAGAGCCTTTCTTCTCGTATTTTGATGTCATTTTCTCCTTTCTCATACTTCCCAAGATACTTATCAGAAACAATTTGACCATCTAGCATAAAGAGTATACGCTCCGTCTTAGCTGCTACTTTCACGTCATGAGTTACCAACATAATCGTTGTTCCGGATTGATTTATGTCAGCTAAAATTTCCATGACTTCATTAGTTGCTTTTGTGTTTAAAGCTCCTGTTGGTTCATCTCCAAAAATAATATCTGGATTGTTGATGAGAGCCCGGCAAATGGATACCCTTTGTAACTGGCCTCCAGACGCCTGTGTTATGTCATGATTTGAAATTTCTGCAATTCCTGTCTTCCTCATCAACTCAATTGCTCGTTTGTTTATTTTTTTCCGACTTTCAGATTTTGCTAGATAAGCAGACAGAATGATGTTATCGAAAACATTCAAGTTTTTTAATAAATTGCTTTGCTGAAAAATAAACCCCATTGTATTTAAGCGCAATTTTGATAATGCTTCTTCAGACATAGTAGAAATATCTTTTTCAGCAAATACCACACTTCCTGAGGAAAATTTGTCCATACCGCTAATATTATAGAGTAGCGTGGATTTACCAGAGCCTGATGGTCCCATAACAGATACAAATTCTCCCTCTTTGATTTCCAAATTAATATCTTTTAGAACATGCTGTGATTCCAATTTCCCTATTGAATACGTTTTATTTAAATGCTTTACTTCCAGGATGTTTTTCATTATTCATCACCTACTCCGCCTTTATTTTGAAATCCCCTCTTTTTTTGATCTCCATACTATTTATCAGTGTTGTAATCGTCACCGCTATAATGAGTAAGAGTGGACATAAAATATAGGAGACTAATGAATTGACAACAAACTTAATATTTGAAGCACCCATGAATGAACCTAATAGACTAACTAGCTCTTGCCCAAGTGTACCCGCAATAAACGTTCCGAATACAATTCCGATGAGTAGAACTAAAAGTGAACGGGTAATGTATTGCACCTGGATATCTCTGTTAGAAAAACCAAGACTTTTCATTATAGTGATTTGGATAGCGTCTTTTGCAATCAACATGGTAAAGAACATACCAGTAATCAATACAGCTATTGAGATAGCTATTACAATGGAAGATACTGTAACAACTTTTAGCTGATTGATAGTCGTCCCTAATGTCTGTGATAAATATTCATCCATATCCGTCACTTTTGCTGGGTAAAATACTTTCTTATATTCTTCTATTTTTTCGTTAACATCGACCCCGGTTTTCACATCTAAGTTCACCACATACCAAAGGATATTTTTAGAATCATAGGGCAAAAGTGCTTTAGCCGTTTTTCCACCATTGGATATATCCTGATATATGCCGCATATGGTTAACTCCTGTTTTTGCCCATTTACTATGAGTACCAACACATCTCCTACATTCTTCTCCAGTTCATTTGCTTTCATATAAGAAAGGGCAATGTCATTCTTATGCTTTGGTGCTGAACCTTTTAAATATTCCAATGGGAAAACAGTAAAATCTCCAATTTCCACATTGATATTTTCATAGGTGCCTTCACTATTCAATATCTTAATCGTGCTTGTTACGAGTGCAGAATATTTCTCTACTGTACTGTCATTTTCAATATAGTATTGCATGTCAGTAAATCTTTGCCCCACATCCATAGATTGCTGTAAATCTATTCGTATATCACTCTTCCCAGCTCCCATATAAGTAATAAACCCGGGAGATTCAACTGTATTGAGAAAATTCACCGGAACAATGATAATAAATGTGGAAAGAATAAAAACGAAGCATACTAATCCATATACTTTAAACCGTTCAAACACATCTTTTATGCCAAGAAATACATTCACATTTGGAAATTTGCTTTTTTGAAGCTTGAATACTCTCCAGCTCTGTCGATTATCTAGAGAACTTCCAGCCCGCAGAGCTTCTATAGCAGTAATACGCCGAAATTTTCTTAGAACCAGCTGGCAGTAAAAAAGAACTGCTATAAATACCACCATCGTACCGATTAATGGTACAAAATAATGCAAAACAGTTTTTTCCGCTGTCCCCATATACAGCGCTATATTAGCAGTAAATATATGACCAACAAATATGGAAAGAACAAATCCTCCTATGCTGGCTACTGCTGCAATGACAATGTACTTCGTCAGGTAGAGCTTTTGAATATCCTTGCTTTGGATACCAATGCCCTTCATTACACCAATTTCCCGGTAATCTTCCTCCATAGTGGTCATCATAGTAAATCTGATACAAAGGATAGCTATGGCAATCAGCAAAAGGCTTATTAAAACAATTACCAATGCTACGATGCCTTCAGACAAAGCATTCAATGTCTTAAAAAGGGAATAGGTAATTTTAGGTCCTTTTTGCGGTAAATCCGCTGACTGATACATACTTTCAAATTCTGTGATCTTATCTAAGTCAGTTAACAGAAATTCAATAAGGTACTCACTTTCGCCAATATTGGCCTTTACAATATTCCAATCCTGATCATTTATTACAAATCGTTTGGAACTGACAATAGAAGGATTCATCTGAACATCACGAACAAATGCCTTTATCATAAATTCCTTTTTAAAGTTACCATTTGCAACCCATATCTTATCTCCAATATTCAAATCATTTTGTTGCATATAATAGATGGGCACACCAATCTCACCTTGCGAAACCTTTATAACCTGGTTCTCTAAATTCAGCAAAAAATCAAAAGAAGGGTTCTGTTTCACAAAACTTATATCCATCACACTTTCATTTTCCGCACGTTGACTTTCATTTAGAAAAATATTAGAACCATCAATATTAATCATCTCAACGGTTTGCTGTTCTTTGACAAGCTCATTGTCGAAGGAAAATTTGTCAATCAACCTCTGATCGATTTCTCCGGAGTGCATTTGTACAAAATGGGGGGCGTTTGATTTTTGAAATAATTTATCCATGGAAACAAACAGATCTACCATAATACCGACAGCACTGGCAATTAATAAGGACGATAGCATAATGAAAGCGGACAAGGTTAAGGTTATAATTCTATTTCGTAATAGGTCTTTTTTAAGCATTCTTCCAATCATATTATTCACTTTCCCCCTCATTTTGCCATATCCTCTTTGCTACAACTGCCATTAAAATCATCGCGGCACTTACAACTAGCACAGGAAGGTAAACCCTTATACTAAAGACTTTAAATACAACACCGTATATGACCTGACCTACTGGTGCCATGCATTGTGCAACAGCTGTAATAATCGCCATGACTCTCCCTAAATGTTCATTTGGAGTTTTCTTTTGCACAACAGTAATGACAAAAATAGAAATAATGGTCATTGCCATTGCAATAAAAATGGCACACAGTATAAATAGTATGAATGACAGATAGTATCCAATTCCAAGTATAAGAGGTGTAATAGATAAAGCCATTGGTACAATCAATAAAGCCATCATGTAAAACCAAAGATACAATTTTTTTATGTGCACTTTTTTTGCAAAAAAGCCAATGGACAATGCACCTAAAATGGTTGCAAAATAGATGATTCCCATCCCGATACCATATAACGTATCGCTACTTTGCATTATGACCCGTAAAATGATAGGGACACCAACAACAAATAACGGTGTTAAAATAAGATTGAGCAACGCCGCAAGCGTCATACATTTTAGGATAAAAGGCTGTCTGACAACATAGATAAACCCAGCTTTCAGGTCTTTTACAATTGTCGGTATAATATGCCTATGCTGTTCCCTTTTAATAAATGGTATCTTTATAAACATTTCTAATATTGCAGATAAGCAAAAGAAGATACCACTTATTACAACAAGTGCTTTTAAACTGACAAAACCGTACAATACACCTCCTAAAATGGGAGCCGTAACATTTGACAGTGCTTGAACACCGTTCACAATACCATTTGCCTGTTCCAGTCTGTTTTCCGCAACAAGCAGTGGAATGCTCGCCATAACAGCTGGTGAATACATGGCGCTAATCATCGCCAGCAGAACCATAACAACACCAATAAGGATTAAGGAATTGGTACCAGAAAATAATAATAAAAAATAGCAGAATACAATGGTGCTACTGCTAAAATTAAAGATCACCATTAAATTCCGACGGTTAAACCTGTCAGCGATAGCCCCGCCTAGAGGCGAAAACAAAATAGGTATATTGGATATAGCGTACAATGTAGCAAAAAGATCTGCCCTTCCTGTACTATCCAATACATAGAGTGATAAGGCAAAACGCAATAGGGCAGAACCTAGGATAGACACTATTTGCCCGAGTACCATTAGGTAAAAATCTTTAGGAAAAGGTTTGCGATTGACTTTATTTTGCATAAGTATTTGCACCTTCCACTCAGTTTTATAGACCGACTGTCGGTCTATTATCTTCCAAAAATAAGTGTAGAAACAAGCATATCCATACTTATGAATAAACCTGCTCTACATTTTCTTCATAACTTATTCATCATTTGGAGACTGTCCCATCAAGATATCTAGGATATAATCAAAGCTTCCTTTTCTAGCTCCAAGAGTAGTCTCCATAATGCTGATGAACGCCTTTGCCCTTTTCATCGCTTCATGTGGCTGCCATTGAAACAGTCCTTCATCAAATATTACTTGTGCAGAAGCAAGCAAGAACTCCATTGTTTCCTGTGGGTATGCTGTCACAAAAATATTTTCATCGATCCCCTGCTTAATTACATCTGTCAATATTGGTGTTAAATGTAGAATAGATTGTACTAAGCTTTTCTGATGCATTTCTGCATTGTTTGGCTGATGAATTTGTTCAATCATGTTTTCTTTGCTGCTTCCAGTTTTCGGCGACTGCGCTAAAAGAATCTGGTGCAATTTATCAATAACAGGAATATCGGGATTTGAGGCAATCTTTCTTGCTGCCGCTACATCTGCATCTACAATTCTCAAAATAATAGCATCCATTACTTCCTCTTTTGATTTGAAATAATGATAAAATGTTCCTTTTGCAATACCTATCTCCCGTAAAATATCATTAACAGTGGTTTTCATATACCCTTTAGAAACAAATAATTTTTCTGCAGTATCCAGAATTTCATTTTTCCGCTCTTCATGCCCTTTTACAATTCTCATAAATAAAGCCCTCCACGCCAGACCGACTACCGGTCTATTTTCATTATATGCCTAACCTCTAAAAAAATGCATTTTTATTTACCTAAAATTTATAGGGAAACGTAAAAAATTTTGCACTTTTCCATCCTTTAATATGAAAATTAACTAAACTATACATCAATTATCAGTACTTAACTAGACAACGTTATTGTTTTGATAATGAATACTCTCATTTTTTAATGGGCTAAACAAAAAATATCAGAAGAAGTGGAAGGTAATCATTCCTCTGATTTTAAAAATCGTTACTTATGGTATGGTTCACCACATTGAATCTAACAAGTGTGCGAGCAGGAAGGTACACCTGTGATTATCGCTCTAGGAGAACGTTTTTTTCCTACAGTAGATGTTGAAGGTTTTTCTACTATGATCAAAGCAATAGCGGAAAAAGTTCCGGTTTCACTGCATCTTGATCATGCCCATGAAAAAGAATCATTATTCGAGCAATCCGAGCTGGTTTCACCGCTGTAATGTACGACGGATCTAAATATGATCTTGATCCATCAATAGTGTGCTGAAGCTACTATTCATTTACTCATTACGTGCAGATAAAAGTTCAAGTCAGTTTCTAAATGTTTTTTCATCAAGATTTCAGCCTTTTCCCCATCTCTTGCCTTGATTGCCTTATAAATTTCTTCATGCTCATCAATAAGATGCGGACGATTATAGATAACAACAGTTTTTCTAAACAGATAAATAATGGCCTGCATCCGATCTATGATATCAATCATGACAGGATTATTACTTGCTTTATGGAAACTTTCATTGGCAGACATAATTTCTTCTTTAGTGCCCTTTCTGCCAATCTTTACATATTCGTAAAGTTTTTCAATTTCATTCTCTTTTAAAAAGTTTGCCGCACATCGTGCTGAGTATCCTTCTAGCACCTTTGGTCTAAATTTAGGTAAAAAAATGCCAGAAGTTATGCAATCACTTACTGAAGCCGTTAGCGGAATTGGGATGATCTTGTTAATCATTGCTGCTGGCGGTGCATTTAAACAAATTCTCATTGACAGCCACATCGACAAATATATTTCGGACATTATGGCAGGCTCTACTCTTTCACCTCTGCTTCTAACTTGGCTAATCGCAGCAATCCTAAGGATTGCTGTAGGTTCTGCAACAGTAGCAGGTATGACAGCCGCTGGTATTGCTGCACCTCTTGTCGCTTCAACTGGTGCAAGCCCAGAATTGATGGTACTAGCTGCTGGTGCGGGAAGTGTTACCTTCTCACACGTGAATGACGCAGGCTTCTGGATTTACAAAGAATACTTTAACCTAACCATTGGAAAAACCATTAAAACATGGTCTATCATGGTAACGATTATTTCTTTAGTTGGACTTGCTGGTGTCCTAATCCTGGATATGTTTATATAACTTATAAAAAAGGTATTGTTCTTCGGAACAATGCCTTTTTTGCATAAAGCCTATCTTTAAACCGATTTTTCGCCATCACTTATGGTAAGGTTTCATTCTTTTTAATCGAAAAACCTCATTTACTTGTGATACGGTTCTCCGTAGTGTATCTAAATGAGGTACTTTTGAGTTCATAAAATTTACTTATGTTCCTTGTTACAAGATTTCTCATGTTGAAGCAGCCACTCTTTTCTCCACAGACCTCCTGCATAACCAGTTAATTTCCCATTTGAACTGATTACTCTGTGACAAGGAATGACAATGCTTAACTTGTTTTTTCCATTCGCACTCCCTACAGCTCTGATAGCTTTTTCATTCCCAATGGAAACGGCAATATCCTTATAAGATCCCGTTTCCCCGTAGGGGATTTCTTTTAAAGCTTCCCATACAGTTTTTTGAAAGTCAGTCCCTTCAAATTGATAAGAGAATGTAAATTCATGGCGATCTCCTTTAAAATATTCGTCAAGTTGGTTATAGCATTCTACTAAAACCAGAGGAGTTTCAGCATGTAATAAATTCCCCTTTTTATTCTCCTCAGAGAACATAATGGAAATGATCACTTTATCAGTACCGATTATTTCTATCACGCCAATCGGTGATTCATAGTCTAATTTATATATTTTTGTCATATAAGGACCTCCAAAGATAATAGGTAGCATACGCCTGCCAACCTTCCCAATCTGCCGCATATTTTTCTATTTCTTCTATAGTAGGTTTCCTCTCAAGATCTAATAGATTCCTCAATGCATTATGAAGACCGACATCTGCAACAGGGAAGGAAGAGGTATAATGCAGGCATTTCATCATCACATAATCTGCTGTCCATGGTCCGATACCTCTTATCCTCATTAATGACCATTGTATTTGTTGATCATCTTTTTTCTGGAGCAATAATTCTTTTGTTAATTCGCCGTTTATCATAGCCTTAGCAATGTCAATAATATATTCTGCCTTCCTACTAGTAAATTGAAGTTTCCTTAAATCATCTACGTTTATTAAAGCTATTTTTTCAAATGAGGGGAATAACCAAAACGTGTCTCCTTCGAATGTCAGACTTTCGCCAAATTGTTCGACGAAGCGTTTCTTTAATGTGTAAGCAAATGTTAAATTAATTTGCTGTCCCATAATCGCCCACACTAACGCCTCAAATAAATCTGGAATACACATAATACGTAACCCATAATATTTATGAGCAAGATTCTTCAAAACTTTATCCTGGTTAGCTACTTGATAAAATGCCCCTAAATCCTGATCCAAATCATACCATTCCCAAATATACTCTGCTGCTTTTTTGCGAAAATGAATGGATGGGGGTCCTATTGGGAATTCAACTTTTATGACATTATTGATAAATCCAATCTTACATAATATCAAAGATTCTTTAACTTTTATTAGTTTATATACAGACCCCTCTTTAATTTGATGAAGCACTTCCAGGTTAGACCTGTCTAAAAAAATTAAACACTCTTTAAAATTAAATTCCTTAGGAGGATAAATTTCCATATAAGATTCATGATCAATCCAATTCATTTAGGTACTCCTTTCGATATTCACTAGGTGAACAGTGTTTTAAGCTTCGGAACACTTTATAAAAATTGGAAGGGCTCTGGAATCCCACCTCATAGCAAATCTCAAGGTTCGTCAAGGGTGTGCTTTTAAGAAGGTGAGCTGCTTTATCGATGCGTATTTTTTCTAAATAAGTACGTGGAGTCTCAGAAGTTTCTTGTTTAAATAAGCGTTCCAAATAAAAGGGACTTAAACCTACTTGATCGGCTATATCTTTTAATATCAAATTTTGCTTATAACGATTGATTAGGAATGCAATGACATTTCTAACAACCTCAATATGCGGGGATTGCTCAACTTCTGGCTGACATCTTTTGCAAGCGCGAAAACCGGCTTTTTCAACTTCAGTGATATCATAGTAAAATTCTACATTCATTTTTTTCGGCTTTCTTGATCTGCAGGAAGGACGGCAGTATATTTTCGTTGTTTTTACTGCTGTAAAAAATAGACCATCATATTTACGATCACACGCGATGATTTTCTCCCACATCTCTTCGAATGAAAGATTGATATTAGCCATGACACTCCACTATCCTTTCTGTACTAGTGCTAGTCCACATACAAATGGGAAGTATCCATAAACTCTACTAATTCACCAACATTCTTTTCTAAATAAGCAATCACCTTATCAGATAGGGCATTTCCAAAACTAAAACGTCTCACTCCTAATTCTTTAAGCTTAGTACAATTCGTTAGTCCACGTAAAGACAATACATTTAGTGGAGCACTTACATCCATTGTGATTTCTTTAATCTCATCATGCTCTATTAAACCAGGAACAAAAATCCCGCTTGCACCACTCTCAACATACGCTTTTGCTCGTTCAATTGTTTCAAATAGAGGATTTTGCTTTTGTAAATAAGTATCAATTCTGGCATTAATATAAAAATCTTTATAGCCATTATGATCTAACGCTGCTCTGATATTTGTTAAAAGTTCACAGTGCCAAGTTATCTCTTTTAATCCTTTTTGTTTTTTAAACGAATCCTCAATATTGATTCCTGCAACCCCTACATCAGCTGTCTTTAAAACATGATCAACAATCGTTTGGATATCTTCTCCATAGCCTGCTTCAATATCAGCGGAAACAGGAATTTTCACATTCCCTGCTATGGTTTTGATGATTTCTAAATGTCTGTCAAAATCAATCAATTCTCCATCTGCATATCCTAGTGAGTTAGCAATTCCCCAACTGGTCGTACCAATTGCTTTGAAACCTGCTTTTTCAAGCGTTAAGGCGGAAAGCAAATTCCAGGCGTTTCCTAGAAATAATATTTCCTTTGAAGAATGCAACTCATTGAATTTCTGAATCTTGTTCATTTTATTTCCTCCTAATGTTATTGGACCCATTTTAACAAGTAATTGAAATCCATTTCGTCCTCATTCTTGCTCTTATGGTCTGTCTTTAAGAGGACAAAAAAAAATGAAGCTACATGGTGCTTCACTTTTAAGTCTATTTCACTATACACTCATCACTAACTACCATATTTCCTTGTACTCCGTATATGCCCAAACTATCTTCTGTAGCATAATTTACCTCTAAATCTTTACCCACCTTAATGTATAATTCTTTTAAAATCTTATACATATCGGCTTCTTTTGCATCATGAACGCTCCTATTCTCTTTGTTGTTTACTCTTTTCACTATACCCAAAATTAGAAATTCGACTTAATACAGATGAAATTTTCCTGCAACGCCTTTTGCATAAATAGGCTCGGTTTTCCTACGCTATAAAGCTGCAGTTCATGCATCGCTCTCGTACAGGCCGTGTATAAAATTCTACGCAAGCTATCGTCACCATATATTTGCGCAGATACATTATAAATAATGACCGCTTCGAATTCGATCCCCTTTGCTAAATAAGAAGGGATAACCACAACCCCTTGTTCATATTCTGCTGAGCCATATTTCAAGAGCTTGATATCGTCGATTTTGGCCAAGGCCTCAAATGCGGCCTTACTTTCCTCCGCTGATTTACAAATGATCGCAATACTTTTATAGCCTTGACTTTGCAATGCCGCCACTTTAGACATAATGCAACGGTGCAATTCTGTATGATTCTTCACTTGTGTCAGTACTGGCAGCTCACCAGCACGTTCAAATGGAATAATTTTTTCACCATTCACAATGAGACTACGTGTAAATTCGATAATCGGCTTCGTCGAACGATAACTACGCGTTATGTTGATTACCTCTGTTTGATCCTCTCCGTATAAGTGGTTAAGAACTTGGAAATCTACTACTTCACTCGCATGGGCAAAAATGGCTTGATTAAAATCACCTAGTACTGTCATCTTTGCAGAAGGAAACAACCGCTTTAAAAACTCAAATTGAAATGGTGAATAATCCTGAGCTTCATCAATGAAGATATGCTTTATCGAACGATTCGTTTGAAAGCCTTGAATCAATTCCTGCAACAATAAAAATGGCGTCGCATCTTCATAATACAGTTTACCCGCTTCTAGCATTTGAAGTGTAGCTTGGCAAATCTCTACCCACTCCTCAGGTACTTCTCCTTCTAACCACTGTTGAATCAATAATAAGTCTGCAAAAAGCTGCTTATATATCCCTTCTATATCAATAAAGTCGAGCGCTTGAATTTGTTTTCTTAATGGCTTCAATTTTTGGCGAACGATTACTCGAATAAGCGCTTCATGATCCATCTCATAATCAGCCAGCTCTTCTCGCTCAAAGCCATTTTTCTCCGCTAAATACTTGTGAATTTTATGATAAGCCTCATTGCTAAGTAGCTCGATTTCCTCCTCTACCCACGACTGCCTACGTTCTATCTTTTCTATTTCTTTTATTTGATTCATTAGCCAATCCTTTAGCTTTTCCAGTCTGCTATGAAAGTCGAATGAAATATCGCCACTATAAAATTTCTCTGCTAATTGTTGCGCCGAAACTATTATTTTCCCTCTGAACTTTACATCTTTGAATAGCATGTCTGATTTTTCTAATGCTTCTCTGTATAATTTGATCACCTCAAAAAAACGACCAGATGCTTTAAATTGGATACCTTTAACCCTTGCATCATACGAAGAGGTATTCGCTGCCGTTAACACATACTCCAATTGGTCAAATGGATTTTCTATTTGGAATTCTTTACTCAAACGATGATCCAAATATTCCTGAAATGTAACCTGCTGCATATTTTCTTCACCAAGCTCTGGTAGCACGTTGGAAACATAGCTATTAAACATAGCGTTCGGCGAAAATAATATAATTTGGTCCGCTTTTAAACGATCACGATATTTATATAATAAAAATGCTATTCTCTGAAGCGCTGCAGATGTTTTACCACTGCCAGCTGCACCATGCACAACAAGCAAACGCCCTTGATCATGGCGAATAATACGATTTTGCTCCTGTTGAATAGTTGCTACGATACTTTGCATATACTTATCCGTGCCTTTTCCGAGCACCTGTTGCAAAATATCATCACCAATCGTGAGGCTCGTATCGAACATAGATTGGAGTTCACCGTCACGAATAACATATTGCCACTTTTTCTCTAGCTTTCCGTAAATCTTGCCCCCAGGTGTTGTATACTGTGCAGCACCTGGCTCGTAATCATAGTATACGCTTGAAATCGGCGCTCTCCAATCATAAATGAGGAAGTCCTCTCCACTTGCATCCATAAGAGAAGAAATGCCAATATAGATTTGTTCCTGCGCTGCATATCCCTCTTCAAGAAAATCAATTCGTCCGAAATAAGGCACTGTCTGCATGCGGCGTAACGTAGCTAATCGCTTTGCTACGCGACTATGCGTACTTTGGCTGACGGACAACGCTTGTGCTTCTTGTCTTAAGCTAATAACAGTTTCTAGAAAATCATCAAATGTATCTGTATTCACTTTGATTTCATCCCAAAAATGCTTGCGAATATTTACCACTTCGTTTCGGAGCTCCGACGTTTCCGATTCCAGTTGAAGTATTTGCTCTGTAATTACTTTCATGACACCATTCAATCGTTTTTGTTCTTGTTGGAAATCTACATTCATAACATTCACTCCTCGAAAAAATTTAAGAGTTGACTAATGAATAAATATCCTGTATAATTAAGATAGGGATAATATACACTTAAGTAAAATGTTTGTGCATATCTATATAAATTTACCACGTGTCTGCATTTTTTTCAATGTATTTGGCAGGTGTATTTTTTTTGTCCAAAACAACTAGAAGGAGCACAAGTATGCAACAAAAAATATCATTTTCTACCTATGCCATCATTGGTACGATGCTATTCGGAATGTTCTTCGGTGCGGGAAATTTAATTTTTCCGATTAAAATGGGGCAACTCGCTGGCACGAATTTTTGGCCGGCATTAATTGGCTTCCTTATAACTGCAATCGGACTGCCTTTCATGGGGATTTTAGCATTTGGTTTATCTGGGAGTAATGGATTACGTAATTTAGCAGGTCTAGTCCATCCACTATTTGGAGTCGTCTTCTCAGTGGCACTTTACTTAACCATTGGACCGTTTTTTGCGATTCCACGGACAGCAACGGTACCTTTCGTAGTCGGTTTTGAACCGTATATCAATCCAGTACATGGCAGTTTATATCTCGGGCTCTTTAGCTTAGTGTTTTTTGCCATCGTCTATTTTTTCTCTTTGAATCCAGCAAAAATTATCGACTATATCGGCAAATATTTAACCCCTGCGTTTTTAGTGTTTTTATTCATCTTAATTGTCATTGCCATCGTCAAACCGATGGGGCACTTCGGTAAGCCAACTGGTGACTATAGCGACTTAGCCTTTATAACGGGCTTTAAAGAAGGGTATAACACGATGGATGCTCTTGCGTCACTCGCATTCGGCATTGTTGTCATCCAGGCGATTAAGGGACAAGGCATCACCAATCCGAAAGAGATCGCGAAAACCACTTGGAAATCAGGCATTTTCGCCATGGTACTGATGATGCTGATTTATGGACTCATTACCTATATGGGGGCATCGAGCGTGTCGGCCATCGGGACATACGATAACGGCGGTTTAATCTTTGCTGCAGTGGCTCAGCATTATTTCGGATCATTCGGCTCCATTTTATTAGCAATTATTATCGTTCTAGCTTGTTTAAAAACGAGCATCGGACTTATTACGGCTTGCAGCGAGTTTTTTAATCATATATTTCCAAAAATAAGCTATAAATTGTACGTTCTAGTACTATGTCTTATGTCATTTTTCATTGCCAACTTCGGTCTAAACAATATCATTCAATATGCGGTACCCGTATTAATGTTTATGTATCCTTTAGCCATTGTTCTGATCTTATTAGCCCTTTGTTCATCTTTATTCGGCCATAAGCAGAGTGTTTACGCAACCACAATATTCTTTACTTTTTGTGTAAGTTTCTTTGACGGTTACAGCGCGTTTGTCGGCAGTTTACCAGGAGCGTCTCTCCCCTTATTCGAATCCATTAAATTATTCTACATGGATTATTTACCACTTTACGATATTGGGTTTGGCTGGATTTTACCAGCTCTAGTTGGTGCGTTTATCGGTTTTTTTTGGCCATCGAGCGATAAAAAAACTGCTGTTCAATAACCCAAGAAAGGAACCAGCTTAGAATAGCTCCTAAACTGGTTCCTTATTTTCTATTCTCCGTATTTTAATTCCTAGTGTAAAAAAACCTCATTTACTTATGATACGGTTCACCGTGATGTATCTAAATGAGGTTATATCTAATATAAATTTCCCCTTTAGTAATACTGTGATCGTATATCTTAACTTAATTGAAAGTGGCTTTACTTCAATTCATTAAATTACAGGCTCATCGTTTCTTTTAGCACTGAAACGGAATGGTTAAATTGTTCTTTTTCCTTTTCATTTAGCTCAATTTCAACTACTTCTCGGATGCCAGCACGGTTAATTACAGCTGGTACTCCAATATACACATCCTTTTGTCCATATTCTCCGTTTAGAAAGGCAGATACTGTCAGGATGCTGTTTTCATTATTAAGAATTGCTTTTGTAATCCGAACAAGTGACATTCCTATTCCATAATACGTTGCACCTTTTCGCTCAATAATCTGATAAGCAGCATCACGGACGTTAACAAAAATGTCATCTAGACATTCTTTTTTTAAATCTCCCTTCCGTTCCAAAACCGTATCGACATGCTCAATTCCAATCATGGCATGGCTCCAAACAGGAAGCTCTGTATCTCCATGTTCACCAATAATAGCTGCATGAACATTTCTTGTATCAACATTGAAGTACTTCCCTAGTGCAAACCTTAGCCGTGCAGAGTCTAATACCGTCCCTGAACCGATTACACGTTCTTTTGGTAATCCTGATTCTTTCCACGTTACATACGTTAAGATATCTACTGGATTTGTTGCCACTAAGAAGATTCCATTGAATCTATTTTCCATAATGCTTTTTACAATTTGTTTAAATATTTTCGTGTTTTTTTCAACTAATTCTAATCGTGTTTCACCTGGCTTTTGTGCCAAACCTGCAGTAATAACAACTAAATCCGCACTTTCACAATCTTGATATGATCCACTTCATACGTTTATTGGTGAAGGTGCGAACGGCATTCCATGATTAAGATCAATCGCTTCACCTTCAGATTTTGCTTCATTTACATCAATGAGGACTAATTCCTCAGCTACTCCCTGGTTAATCAATGAATACGCAAAACTGCAACCTACAGCACCTGTTTCAACTAGTACAACTCGATTTACTTTTTCTTTATTCATAATCATAAATCTCCCTTTGAGTGAAAAAAATTTAGAATATTAACCAGCTGATTATTCCAATTATTACAAGTAAGCCTATGCTATATTTAATTGTCACTTTAAATAATTCACTTTCTTTTCCTGCTATTCCAACTGCTGCGGCTGCAACAGCGATAGATTGAGGCGAAATCATTTTAGCCATTGTACCCCCCATTACATTGACAGCAACCATTGTTTCAGGTGCTATGCCAATTTGTGAAGCAGTGACAGATTGAAGTGGCGCAAATAAGGAACCGCTGTTTACAACACTGCCTGTTAAAAATACTCCTAACCATCCTAGCACTGGCGAGAATAATGGAAATACTGCACCTGTTGAAGCAAATGCTAAACCGAGTGTTGATGACATACCAGAGTAAGTACAAATGTAAGCAAAAGCAAGTACACTACAAATGGTTAGGACTGGTGACAATAATTCTTTTGCAGTTTCTTTTGTAGTGTCCAACAGTAACTTACTGCTGCAGCGAAAGAGAATGCTTGCGAAAATGATTGTAAGGATAATTGCTGTTGTAGTAGATGAAAATAAATCTAATTTAAATACTGCAGCATATGGTGTATCTTGTGGAACTATTGGTGCATGTTTGATGACTGTGTTGTTTAATCCTGGAATGGGCAGCAATAAGACTAACTTTTCTAAAGGGCCGCCAGGTATAAATAAATTTTTGAAAAATGGTAAATTAAACAAAGTAACACATAGGGTTAAAAATACAAAAGGCATCCAAGCATAAGCAATTTTCCCAAAAGAGTACTTAACCTGCCTATCAACCGTCTTCACTTTATTTACACGGAAAATCTCTTTCGGTTTCCATACCTGTAAAAAAAGCGCTAGTGCAACTAAGCTCACAATTGCAGCAAAGATGTCTGCTAGTTCTGCACCTAAGAAAGTTAGAACCATTGCCTGTGTAATTGCAAATGAAACACCGCTGACTAAAACTGCCGGGAATGTTTGTCTAATCCCTTTCAACCCATCAATGATAAATATTAGTAAGAATGCAACTACAATACTTAATATGGGAATGACTAATGCCGTATACCTTCCAACAACAAGAGCATCTAAACCTGTAAGGAGTGAGGGGACAGTTACTGGAATACCCATTGCTCCATATGCACCCCCAGCAATGTTTGAAATCAAACAAAGACTTGCTGCATATATAGGACTAAATCCAAGTCCTACTAAAATGGCTGCTGTTATCGCAACAGGTGCTCCAAATCCTGCAGCTCCTTCCAAAAATGCTCCGAATGAAAAGGCAACAATAAGAGCTTGCAATCTTTGGTCGGCTGTTATAGAAGATATACTATTTTCTATAATTGCAAATTTGCCTGTTTTTTCGGTTATTTTATAAAGGTAAATGGCAGCAAACACAATTGATGCTACCGGCCATATACCGGCTAAAGCGCCATATACAGCAGACATCAGAACTAAAATAATAGGCATCTTATAAATAAAGACTGCAACAATTCCTGCTACAATTATGCTGTAGAGTCCTGCAATATACCCTTTTAATTTAAAAACTGTCAGCATTACAATAAAAAAGAGGATTGGAATGGCAGCTATTATAGCTGACAACCAAATGTTACTCAATGGATTATATACTTGCTCCCATACATTCATGCTGTTCAACTCCCAGTTAATAATGAATCCTTTTTATTATTACCAACTAATAAAAAACAATGATTCATACTGTAAAATACTTCACAATTAAATCAAAAAATAGTTTTATTTTCTCTATTAATATTGGTTTTACTATTGTTACGGTAACAACGTTGGTTCAACATCATGTTTGTGGATTATTTCACATTATTTATGAATAAATTATGAACTATTAATTATTGGCAGCTGTTATCTTCTTCACCTTAAATGAATTTTAGGGAGAAGTTTTTATTCAGGGTGAAACAATCCTTTTCAATACCTTGCGGCATCTCTTTTAGTTTCAATAAAATTCCACTAGCGAGGAAAGTACTAAATAAAGACTGAAAAACAAAAAAACAAAGGACTTTCACCCTTTGTTTCTTTGTTTGAATTTAATGACAAAAAACCTCATTTACTTATGGTACGGTTCACCGTAACACATCTAAATGAGGTTTAACCTTTATTTACCAAAATGAATTTAATAGAAATTCAATAAAGAACAGTACTGTATAAAAATGCTATTACCCTTTTAAAGTATTTACAACATTCAGAAATCCTTATCTTTTCTGGGTGTGAGAAAATAAAGGGTAACTGGCAACTGGCCAAGCTCAAAATTATTTGGGTTTTAACTGGCACTGCTTATGGGCAGAATAAGCATACTCTCTCTTGTAAACCTTCTAAGACTTCTTCTGGAACTTCCCTGGCCTTGATATCCCCACCTAGGAAAAGTAGCCAATTTGTTATTTCGGTCAATTCTTCGGGGTTATTAACATTGATAAAAGTCTTTAGAATGGCTGTGGTTTGGTAAGGATTCGTATAGGAAATTGAAACTTTTAAAGGATGGTATTTTTTGAACTGGGCAATCGCTTTTGGACCAAGTTCAAGGACAAGGTTGATTACTTCTTCCTGCTTACTTAGTTTTTCGAAAATCTTTTTCCTACTTAATCTTTTTTTCGTCGGGTACAGTTCGACATTGGTGAGATTGTCGACAGGAAAAATCTGCTTCTTTTCTTCCTTCAAGTCAAAGCCTTCAATCAGCCAAAGGCTTTTTTCACGATAAAGGTGCAAAAGATAAATTGGATAAGACTTTATTACCTTCTCTTCTTTGATGGTAATCAATAAATAGCTATCCAAAAGAAGGATTTGGATGAGTTTTTCTAACATGGGATGGGGGAGGTCTGAAAGATCAAGCAGGTCAGGATTATTGGGGTTGGTCCCTTCAAAAAGCAAGATTTGATTTAAAAGAACAAGGTCATCTTGCTGGTTCTTTGAGAGGAGGCCTAATAATTTTTCAGATAACGAATGACGACTCTTTAGATAGGGGAGTTGTTGATTTCTTGTGGCCATAAAGGCAATAAAAAGAGCTTTGACCTCATTATCGGTAAAGCGGACAACGGGCAGGACAGAGTTATGCATGACAAAATACCCCCCATCCCTTCCAACTTCAGCGACAAGTGGCATCCCCATTGCCTCAATTTCTCTGATATCTCTAATAGCTGTCGAACGTGAGATGTTAAATTCTTGCATGATTTCAGAAATTGTAAAGTGGGCGCGGTTGTTGATATACCGCATGATGATATTAATCCGTTCAACTTTTTTCATCGGGACCTCCTAAACAGTATCATTTTTTGACATGATTTAAGGCTATTATAAACTCATCAAGTGAAAAGACAAATCATTTGATTAATTTAAAAAAGAGGAAGGTTTTGAATATGGAAAATTATACCCTTGAAGAAAAAGACAGTTTTACCGTTTTAGGTATTGGAACTGAGCTTAAGAGCGATTACACAGACTATGCTGGAATAAACAAGGAAAAGGCAGACTTTTGGCAGGCCGTCAGCCAAGATGGAAGGCTTAACATGTTAAAAGCCGTAGCCACAAATGACTACATTTTTACCGTAAATGAAGCCGTGAATAACAAGATGATGCATTATGCTGGCGTCATGACAGAGGCATCATTACCAGAAGCATCCAGAGTGATTCAATTTCCTAAAGGAGAATACCTGGTTGTAAAAGGGGAAGCAGCGACGGCTGGTGAATTGAGTAATATGCTTACTGGTATTGCCTTTAGTCAAGTCTTGCCAGAAGCAAAGAATTTTGCCTATGTTGGCGGACCAAATACGTCGGTTGAGATGGGGCAGCGAAACAGCTTAGTATTTGGTGAAATGTGGATTCCGGTTGTTAGGAAATAAAGAAATATAAGGAGAGATGGAATTGTCCTATACCGTTGATTTTAAAAATGTTTCTACAGTTGGTTTAGAGCCTTCATCTGTAGTAGAAGCGCTTGCTGGTTTACGTGCTAATGAAGCCCGTTACTTTATGAACAAATACAAGCATGAATTTACGGTTGTACCAGCTAGCGAGACCTGCGAGACCCTTGATTATGTGAACCGAATTTTGAAAGAAGAACGTGATATTGAGTTTGCGGCCAAACCTTTAGAAACGTCGCGTTTTCAAGTGGAAAATATCAAATTTGCCTACGTCTTTTATGAGGATGGTCTTGCGGTCAACGTTATGTATACAGTTGATGACCCTAAGAAGCGGGCCGTTGGTTTTAAGCTTTCTGAGGGGATGGAGGTACCAAAGGAGCTAGAAGGGAAGTTTAAGTTTGCTAGGCAGAAGTCGAAACTAGCTGGAACAATTCGGGGCTCGTATTTTGTAATTAAAGGAGAATATTAAAGTAAGCAAAAGCGCAAGTGGAGGAATCCGGCCATTTTTTGTACTTGGTCATTCTTTTTCTTCATTTGGATAAGAAAATCCTGATTGAGCAAAAAAAATTAAATTCATCGCAATAGCAAAAACAACCATTCATGCAACAAGTGTTCATCTAGGCATTCAAATAACAAAACAGCACCTCTCCATCAAATTAGAGGGTGCTGTTACTTTTTTTGCAAAAACCTCATTTACTTATGATACGGTTCCCCCCGATTAATCCTAAAAGCCCGATAGACTTGCTCCACAAGAATGAGGCGCATGAGCTGGTGGGGGTAGGTCATTTTGGAGAAACTGAGGTGCTCGTTGGCCCGGTTGAGGACTTGGGCGCTTAGGCCGAGGGAGCCGCCGATGATGAAGGCGACTTTGCTTTTGCCGTATGTAGCAAGTTTGTCGAGGCTTTCTGCTAGTTCTTCCGATGTCTTTTGCTTTCCGTTGATCGCCAGGGCGATGACATGAGCATCCGGGGAGACTTTTGCCAGGATTCGCTCTCCTTCTTTATTTTTGACCTGCTCCATTTCCGTTTCGCTCAGCTCTTCTGGCGCTTTTTCATCCGAGACTTCGATGATTTCCACCTTCGCATAGCCGCTGAGTCTCTTTAAATATTCATCGATTCCTTGCTTTAAATACTTTTCTTTTAACTTTCCAACCGTAACGATTGAGATATTCACAAGTCGTCCCCACTTTACAAACAGTTTACAAACACGTTATCCACAGAAGTTATCCACATATTCACATCGCTATCCACATTTGGTATGCGATCATCCGTTCGCCACAATATATACAGCAGCTTGTCCACAATATCCACAAGTGGCGTTCTCGTTGTCCACGTCCTTGATTTTCTCAAGCTTTGGAGCTGTTTCATACTCATCTACCGCTTCATCCAGCGCCAATTCGACATGTTCTTCGCAGCAATACTTCATTTCTTCCTCCTCCTTTTCATTCATTTATAATTTTCATTTCGCCCTGATCCAAACCGCTTTTTCATAAATTAAATTATCCACAATCATTTTAACATAAACCTTCACTGTTATTATCTCCGTAACCTGCGGATATCCACAAAAAAACAGGGAGCCTTTGCCCCCTGCCTTTATCCACAGACTGCCTACTCGACATTCTCGACAAGCGTCATTGTGGTTTTATTCAGCTTACCTTCACGGTAGTACTTAATCTCAAGCTTATCGCCGATTTTCTTTTTATTGTACAGATGCTTACGCAGATCAATGACATCATTCATTTTCTCGCCATCCATCTCTACAATAACATCGAGCTCCTTGAGGCCTGCTTTGTCCGCCGGTGATCCTGGCACAATGCTCCTCAAGGCGACCCCGTAGTCAACATCCTTCGGCAGCTTCAATGCTTCCTGCTGATAGAAGGCGGGGATTTCGTTCACAGCACGCATATCGACACCCATGTAAGGGCGTTTGACATCGCCAAACTTCTCAAGGTCATCAATAATCGGCTGGGCGTAATTAATTGGTATGGAGAGGCCAATACCTTCGACAGCCTGCTCGGCAATCTTCATGGAATTAATCCCGACAAGCTGGCCGGCAATATTGATCAATGCGCCGCCGCTGTTTCCAGGATTGATCGCTGCATCTGTCTGGATAACCTCAGCTTGCCAGTCAGGAACGCCATCCTGGTCGATATCAACCGGAATGGTCCGTTGTAGTCCGGAAATAATCCCCTGGGTGACTGAACCTGAAAACGTCGATCCAAGCGGATTGCCGATTGCAATGACAGGTTCGCCTGCCTTCAAAGCTTCTGAATCACCAAATTCCACGGCCGTCTTTACTTTATCGCCTGCCACTTCCAAAACGGCAAGATCGGTCCAACGGTCGCTGCCGCGCAGCTTCGCAGGTAGTTTTGTCCCGTCTTTCAGGGTAACTTCAAGCTTGGCCGCACCTTCGATTACGTGGTGGTTCGTGACAACAAAGGCTTTGTTGCCTTCCTTTTTATAGATAACACCAGAGCCGGTAGCACCTGCCCCTTCCTGTGCGCCTTCTTCCCAAAAATTAGATTGCTGGATATTTGTAATGCCTACGACAGCAGGTGCAGCTTTGTCCACTGCCTTCGTAATGTCAGTTTGCACGTTAAGAGAAACATTTTGAGATGTTCCATTTTTTTGTTTGTCCTTTGGGACAACTGCTGACTGATTATCCGGCACTACATCATACGGAAGAAAATCCATGTTAGATAGTGTTGGAATGGAAGATATCACTAGAAGGCCGCCAACCAGCGCGCCGCCAAGACCCGCCAAAAAGATGCCGCCCTTTTTTCCTTTTTGCCGCTGTGAGCGGTTTTGGTCCTCTTGATCATAATAACCCAAATTATATCAGCCCTTTCATTGTAAACAACGACTGTAGATTACTCTCTTCTTAACCACATTATACAATGATATCAGCAAAAATCTACCGAAAACCCTTTCGCCTTCCCGCGAGCCTGCTAGACTGCTGTAAGAGCGGTAGGGATCTTTGGATCGGTATCATAGAGGCTAAACTGTTCCCCGATGATGATGCCCTTGCTTTCCAGCGTTTGCTGGACAGACATTCTTGCAAGATCCTTCATATTATTATCGAGGCTGAGATGGGCAAGGTAAAAGCTCTTCGTACGATCACCTGCTACCTCACTCATCGCGAGTGCGGCATCTTCATTCGATACATGGCCAACATCGCTCAATATCCTGCGCTTAATATTCCATGGATACCTGCCCATCCTCAGCATTTGGACATCATGATTGCTTTCGAACACATAGGAATCAGCATTGGAGATAATTCCTTTCATCCTGTCGCTTACATAGCCAGTGTCAGTTACCAGCACAAGCTTTTTCCCTTCATGGTGAAAAACATAAAACATTGGCTCAGCGGCATCATGCGAAACTCCGAATGATTCAATATCGAGGGAACCGAAACTTTTGACCGTTTCCATATCGAAAGTGAACTTCTGGTCAACCGGAACCTCACCGATCAAACCGTCCATCGCCTTCCATGTTTTTTCATTCGCATACACGGGCAGCTTATGCTTTCGGGCAAGGATGCCAATTCCTTTAATATGGTCGCTGTGTTCGTGTGTCACAAAAAGTCCAGACAAATCCTTTATATCGCGCCCGATTTCCTTGAAAAGCAACTCCATCTGCTTCCCGCTCAGTCCTGCGTCAACCAGAAAAGAATGTTCCCCATTCTCTACGTAGATCGCATTTCCCGTACTCCCGCTCGCGAGAACACTAAAATGCAAAGTCATATTCTCTCACTCCGTTGCTTTATTTTCTTCGCTGTCAAACTGGATAACCTGGCCTTCAAAGCCTTGGACGAACAAGCTTTCCTTGCCATCGACGATGATCCGCCAAGTAGGGGCGAGCACCTGTGATGCTGCCAGCTGGACAAGCGTCGAATAGCCCAGCTCAACCTTAATTTTGCTCTTTGGCTTCAACAATCCTTTTTTATACAGTGTTTCAATCGCTCCTAGCGCCGGAAGCACTTCCTGCCGTTCTGACAGTTCTTCCTGAAATACGAGGTAGGTTTGGTCGTAGGCATAGACCTCATTTTGGGCATTAAGATGGAAAGTCAGCTTTCCGTTCAGATTGTGATACATCGTCTTATCTTTATACTGCTGGTAATAGATGATCGTCTTAGTTGCATCATCCTTTTCCCAGAATTGATATTCAGCTCCATAGGCAACGAAGCCTTTTATATAAGGGCCAAGCTCTGACGGATCGAATTTCCCACTCAGTTTGATTGGCTTTTCCAGCGTGACTCTTAAGGTTGTCCCATCCCCGCCTGCCTGTGGAAGCTTCCCTGAAGGCATTTCATCCTTAGAAAAAACCTTTGGCTTCACGCTGATATAGCGTTCTTTTTGCAGAACTTTAGGCAGCTCGGAATATTGAATGTCCTCGTTCTTAAGTTTGTCCTCGATCGACGCTTCCTTCAGCAGTTCATATGTGGCCTCATCCTTTGTGTTAAGGAACTGATAGACAAGATAAATATCAAGGACGAGAAAGGATAGTATAAAAATGGTCTTAATTCTGCTCCAGTCCATTCTTCCTTCCTCCTTCCCCTTTATGAAGCGCCCGCCAGTCTCCGTCATATTCGTAGAACCAACCAGGCTCAAGCAAAATTAACGAAGCGTCATCAGGATCCATTGACATATAATAGCCGAGGGCCAAGTTCGTAACGAGTTCCGGCCTGATTCCCTGCACTTCCTTCAGGAGTGTAACAGCTTCCCTGCCTGAAGGAAGAATGGCCTTCGTAGGGTCGGGATTGATTGGCAGCTCTAGGTTAAAGCTAGGGCGCTCATATGTGCTGATTTCTGTCTGCCCCCATGACTGCCTGATTTCTGACATCCCGTTTTTGTTAAAAACCGGATAGCCTTCCTTGCTGTACATCCTGAAAACAACACGGTGGTTAAAATCATCTTTATACTCGTAACGGTAGGCATCTGTCCAGCCGCTGTGCATATTGACAAAATCAATGCTTTTCTGTAAAACTCCGGATGTTCCGATTACAGATTCGCTTTCACTAAGCAAATTAACAAAGTCAATCATCTTTGTCCCTGTATTTACAATCATCCTTCTAGAGGTATCCGTATATTCTTCCCCCTCCGCTACAAGACTTTTCTGAACAAAGCTTGGGTCGGCAAACAGGGCATTCATCAATTTTTCAGGTTCGAGCGGATTGCTGTAATAAGTATATTTAGCCATTTCCGTCTGTTCTTCCGGTAAATAGATCACCTTGTTGCTGCCCGCCTTGTAAGGGAAATATTCTCCCATCCTGGCGTAACTTTTATGGAAAAGCGCTGAAAACTCTTGAATCGCAGCAGGATTTACATTTGCAACATAAGCACTCTGATTCTTCGCAGAATAAAAATACACGATTCCTTCCTGCTTCTGTGGAGTCTGTGCCGGAACGATAATCCGGTCAAACTCGAACTTGGGCAGGTTTTCCTCTTCAAAGCTCAGCACGCGATTATATAATTCAGCTGGAACCCCAGCCGGGAAAATAATTTCCGTGTTCGCCTGCCGGGATATCATTTCATTCAATTCGGAAAACCTTCCTGAAAACTTCCGGGCATTGTAGAATTTCCACTTACTCAGCAATGTGACAGCCTTGTCAATATCGTAGTTGTCTGTCGTGCCGTAATGCTTTCCGCCTGTGTTGATCATCAGCTGTTGAGGCCTGACAATTTTCTTGATTTCCCGCTTTGCACCCAGTGCCACTTCGTTGGCAGTCTTTTCATTTTCCATCGTTTCGTACATTGGCTGAAAGGTCCAGATGCTCCATGTAAGGACTCCGCTTAAAATCACCAATACGACTAAAATGCCTGTTTTAATATTATCGTATGTCATGACCACTCATCCTCCGCTGTCGAATCATATGGAAGCATAAAGAAGATGGTCGTCCCTTTGCCTTCGATGCTTTTCGCCCAGATATCGCCTCCGTGCGCATTAACCATCTCCTTGGCAATGGCAAGCCCGAGGCCTGTTCCACCAAGTTTCCTCGTCCGTGCCTTATCCACCCGGTAGAAACGGTCAAAGATTTTCTTTAGGTTGTCTTTCGGGATGCCTACGCCTTCATCGGATATGCTGATGATGATCTGTTCGTCTCTTTCCTCTGTCCTGAAAGTGATCCGTCCGCCCTCTGGTGAATACTTCATTGCATTGGAAATGATATTGTCGAGTACCTGTGTGATTTTATCTTCATCCAGCTCAACGAATGTCGTTTTATCCGGTATTTTACGGATGAACGTGACATTCTGGTTTTTCGTCAGTTCAAACCTGTCAATAATCCGGTTAAAGAACACTGGGAAATCGACCCACTCCTTGGAAAGATGGTAATCTGTACTGTCCATCTTTGATAGCTGAAGCAGATCGTTGACAAGCCTGATCATCCGCTCCGTTTCCGTCTGGGCAGTTTGAAGGAAGTTAGGAGCTATTTCTTCGTCTTTCCACGCTCCATCAGTGAGCGCCTCCAGATAGCTCCTCATCGTTGTCAGCGGGGTCCGCAGCTCATGTGAAACATTGGCCACGAATTCCCGTCTCTCCATATCGATTTTTTCCTGCTCGGTAATGTCGTGGAGGACCGCTATTAAGCCGTTAACAAAACCGCTGTCCTTTTGGATGACCGAAAAATTCGCCCTGAGGATGAATGGCTCGTTTTTCGTACTGTAATCAAGGATAACGGATTCTTTTTCCTGAAGAAGGTCTTCAAGTGTGTAGTCTTCTTCAAGGCCGAGCACCGATACAATCGGAGCTGAAAGGATTGTTTCACGTGAAACATCCAGCATTTGGGCAGCAGGGTCGTTGACAAGGATGATCCGTCCCTTTCTGTCGGTGGCAATGACACCGTCTGTCATATAAGAAATAACAGAGCTTAGCTTGCGCTTTTCACCTTCAGTCGTTGCCTGTGCCTCTTGCAGCTTTTTCGTCAAGTTGTTAAAAGTCAAAGCAAGCTGACCAATTTCATCGTAGCCATACACTTTAACCTTGCGAGAAAAATTGCCGCGTGTCATTGCAAGCGCCTGTTTCTTCATATCGGAAATCGGCCTTGTGATCGTCTGGGCCAAAAGCGTTCCCAGCACGGCAGTAAACAGGAGCGCAAGCGCGGTCCCTGTTGCAAGAATTTTATTGATTTCTTTCATTTGTGAAAAGATATTATCAACCTTTGCGACAAGATAAACGGCACCAATTACTTCTTTATCGGAATGGATTGGGGTGGATTGTACCCAGACCCTCTTCCCTGTTTTTGCATCAAGCACAATGTCTCCCTCATCCTTGTCGACGACAATGGATCGCTTGATTTTCAGTTCGGTTGTCCTCTGTCCTACAATCCCCTGATTATTCTGATCCGAAGTACCAATGATCCGCAAGCTTCCCCCATCAATTACCCTGATCTCGGATATATCAGAGGACTTGTAGTCCCGGAGAATTTTCCTGATACCTTCTTCCTTTGTGGCATCCTGTTTGCCGCGCTCCTTGTCCATTTCTTCTTCAATATCATAAACGAGCATGTTCACGCGCTGTTTTAATGAATTTTGATAGTTGGTCATTAGCGTATCTTCAAGTTTGCGCACAAAGTAGACGCCGATAATTTGCATGGCGACAAGGATCAGGAGCACATAAATGATGACAAACTTTAAATGGATGGACCGAAAAAAGCCAACCTTTTTCATTGTTTACTCCTGCTCTGAATTCCTTAAATAGTAGCCGACTCCTCTTCGGGTCACAATCCATGTCGGATGGCTCGGGTTGTCCTCGATTTTTTCCCTAAGGCGTCTAACGGTAACATCCACTGTTCGGACATCGCCGTAATAATCATAGCCCCAGACAGTCTGGAGAAGGTGTTCCCTCGTCATAACCTGACCGATATGCTTCGCCAAATAGTGGAGAAGCTCAAACTCGCGGTGCGTGAGTTCGATCGTTTCGCCGCGTTTGGACACGACATATGCATCCGGATGGATGGTCAGGGAGCCAATTACAATCTCATTGGTCTCTTCTTCCTCCTCCGTTTTTTGGGCGGCTGCCTGATGCCTGCGAAGGTTTGCTTTTACCCTGGCAATTAGTTCGCGCGTACTGAACGGTTTTGTCACATAATCATCGGCCCCGAGCTCAAGGCCGAGAACTTTATCGATTTCAGAATCCTTCGCTGTCAGCATGATGATCGGCATTTCGTACTTTTTGCGAACCTCGCGGCATACTTCCATTCCGTCGCGCTGCGGTAGCATGATATCGAGCAAAATCAAATCCGGCTGGATTTCTTCGACCATTTCGACCGCACTGTTGCCATCGTACGCACAGTACACATCGAATCCCTCTTTTTTCAGATTGAATTGCAGAATGTCTGCGATTGGCTTTTCATCATCAACAACGAGTATTTTCTTATCCATACAAAGTCTCCTTTTTTCGAGGTCATATTTTTATATAAACGGCTTTATCCTGCAAAAAAAATCCTATCCTTCTTATTTTACTTTATTACGCGCAAAAACTGAATTCTTCTGCAGTATGTGGCAATATTCTTCACTGCCAATACAGGTATATACAGGGCATATAAAGGAAAAAGCCTCTAGTTTGCCTAGAGACTTTAGATATCCTTTAACGAATGTATTCCCTCGGGTTCACAAGCTGGCCGTTTTTATAAACCTCGAAGTGCAGATGCACGCCTGTTGAATCTCCGGTAGAACCCATCACGCCAATCTGCGAGCCGGCTTCAACTGTCTGGCCTGAGCTGACGCTGATGGAATCAAGGTGGGCATAAACCGTGCGGAAACCGTTCTGGTGGTCAATGACCACTTTATTCCCATAAGATCCGTCCATACCTGCCGAAACCACAATTCCATTGTCGGCTGCTTTAATCGTCCGGTCTCCTGGGCGGGCAATGTCGATTCCCTTATGCATTCTCCCCCAGCGATAGCCCTGTTCACTTGAGACATAGCCGCCTGATGCTGGCCATATCAGTGCTCCGCTGCCGCGTGAAGGAATTTCTTTTGTTCCTTTTATGGTAATTTCACTGACAGGCTCTTCGTTCACGATCGTCTTGACTGTTTCTTTTCGGGCAGTCCCCCCATTCACTTCGGAGACTTTATAGATGACGGACTTGGCACCATCCTTGCCTGCCTGTTTCACTCTCGAATCACCTTTTGGCATGGATGAGTCTTCTTCGACTTCCCTGCTGAAAGGAATGCTTTCATTTTGGAAAACTTCTTTTTCTACAGCTACTTCAACAAGCGGCTTCAGGACGGTAACATTCATTTCTTGTCCTTGTTTAAGGAGTGAGTCTTCTGTAAGGCCGGGATTCAGTTTTAGCAGTTCGGCCAGCTCCAGTCCATGACTATTTGCGATAGAGCCAAGAACGTCGCCTTCCTGAACTTTATATTTCTTTTCTTCCAATGTGCCTTTTTTCAAAAGCTTCACCGCATCTTCGGCCGATAGGACTCTATTAGGGGCTACTTCTTCTGTCGAAGCGGCCATGTTCTTTGTCAGCTTGACATCCAAAAGGCGGGATTCATTTTCTTTCAATTCCGGCAACGAAGCCGGTTTCAATTTCTTCCGCTGTTCAAGGTCGGCTAGCTCTTTTTCGGTGACATAGCTTAGCTTCATCTGCCTGATTACTTCTTTAAATGCTGCCTGATCTTTTACATAGGCTGCGGCTTTGCCGTCGATATTGATGGCCGTTGCTTTCGCCATGATACTTAACTTACTTTCAACCTGTTTGGCGATATCCGCCTCATCGGAAGAAACTGCTGACTCGAACACCTGCTCAGGTACAAACGCCAAGTCCGGACCAAGCGTGACATCAAGATCCTTGTATACCAGCTTAGCGGCATCCGTCTTTTCTTCTACAAGTTTTTCGATCATTTCTTTATTATTGATGGTTCCAAGGAATTCATCATTCATATATACGTAATACACTGTTGTAAGCTCCGTATCGGAAGCTGCTGCATTTGCTGTTCCGACCGATAGGGCAGAGATTGCGACTGCAGCCATCAAGGCTTTTCCTAATGTCGGTTTTATCTGGCTGGTTGCTTTGTCCTTTAGCTCGGACAATTTTTTAATCAAACTCACCATCTTATCCTCCTGCAGGTACAGTAAACACAGTAATAGGCTAGTACCAATTGACTAATATTTTAAAAAATCAATCCCCTATTACATTACCATATCCTTGTTTAAAAAGATTACCAGTCTTCATGATGTAACAAAAATGTATAATAGCTGACATGAACCTGCTTTTTCTAACAATTAGCAGGAAAAAGGCTAAATGTGAAAATTGTAGAAAATAGTCGAAAAAACGAGAAGTAGCAAGGGTCTGCGTTGCATAATGAGGATAAAGAGAGAGGGTATTTTAGTAACTACTGTTATACAGAGGTTAATAGTATTATTTACTGTTTGATTACAGAAGTGTTACAAAAATAGAAAAAAAGGAACATGTACTGATTACACGCTCCCTTTTTTAATGGCTTGGGACGGAATCGAACCGCCGACACATGGATTTTCAGTCCATTGCTCTACCGACTGAGCTACCAAGCCATAACAATATTCAATTCTTTACATCGCGGGGTGATCACCATCGCCCCAGTGAAAAATATGTAAAGTGACCCCTACGGGATTCGAACCCGTGTTACCGCCGTGAAAGGGCGGTGTCTTAACCGCTTGACCAAGGGGCCACAGAAAGAAATGGTGAGCCATGAAGGACTCGAACCTTCGACCCTCTGATTAAAAGTCAGATGCTCTACCAACTGAGCTAATGGCTCATAAAATATGAGATTGTGTCATGTTTCGACTAAAAGCGAGCCTTTCGGAAACGACTTTTTTATATTAACATAGGGACTAATTTATGTACAAGGTTTTTTATAAAAATATATATCCTTTTTTAATCTATTTCACAAGAATAAGAGATTAACCCCCTTTTTTACTTCACGATCCATCTATTTGTAAAAATATGACATTTCTTTGATGCATGAAAGCGCCCGTTTGATACGGTAAATTTACCTTCCACTCTTTGAGTTTTATTAAAAATAAAGTAGAAGCAATAAATTCATCTATAATTGCTCCCTTTTCCTGGAGGAAAGGAGTATTTTTTCGGGAAATAGTATCTTTCTCTCGGGAAATAACGTGATTCGGACAGAAATCAGAGAGATTAAGACAAAAAAACAGTTGATTCGGACAAAAATTCGTGTGACTAGGACAAGAAACAGGCTGATTCGGACAATTAGACAATATATGGCAACCAACACTCTTTCAGCACCCGCTTTTTCAAAGGGAAAAGTACAAGTTCCAGGCAGCAAAAAATTTATCGAACAAATAAAAAAAGGAACCCTGCATAACGGGGTTCCTTTTAACTACCATAAATTTAGTTTTGTCTCCATGGGCTGCGGACCACATTTGTCTGGTTGCGGTCAGGGCCTACTGAGAAGATTGACAATGGAATGCCTGTAAGCTGTGTTACACGCTCAAGATAGTGGCGGGCATTTTCAGGCAGCTCGCTCAGTGACTTGCAGCCTGTGATGTCTTCTGTCCAGCCTGGAAGCTCTTCATAAACTGGTTCACACTCTGCGAGTACCTTCAGGCTTGCCGGGAACTCTTCAATGATTTCGCCTTTGTAGCGGTAAGCTGTACAGATCTTCAATGTTGGAATGCCTGTCAGCACGTCAATTGAGTTCAGTGACAGGTCGGTAAGGCCGCTCACACGGCGGGCATGGCGGACAACGACACTGTCAAACCAGCCGACACGGCGGGCGCGTCCAGTTGTTGTGCCATATTCGCGTCCCACTTCACGGATTTGGTTGCCGATCTCGTTGTTAAGCTCTGTCGGAAACGGGCCATCTCCCACTCTTGTCGTATAGGCTTTGCAGACGCCGACAGCATGAGTGATCTTGCTTGGTCCTACACCGGATCCAATTGTGACTCCGCCGGCAACAGGGTTGGACGATGTAACAAACGGATAAGTACCTTGATCGATATCAAGCATGACACCCTGCGCACCTTCGAACAGCACCCTGCGGCCGTCATCAAGCGCGTCGTTCAAGACAACAGATGTGTCGCAAACGTATTTAGCGATTTGCTGTCCGTATTCATAGTATTCCTCAAAAATATCTTCGAGTTTAAAGCCATCTGTCTCATACATCCGTTCAAGCAGACGGTTTTTTTCTTCAAGATTGCGTGCAAGCTTTTCTTCGAATGTTTCGCGGTCAAGTAGGTCAGCAATCCTGATACCCATACGGGCTGCTTTATCCATATAAGCCGGTCCGATTCCTTTTTTGGTCGTACCGATTTTGTTGTCGCCTTTTCGAGCTTCTTCCACCTCATCAAGTTTTAAATGGTACGGAAGGATGACATGGGCACGGTTGCTGATGCGCAGATTGTCCGTAGAGACACCTTTTTCATGGATATAGGCTAGTTCCTTAACAAGTGCTTTCGGGTCGACAACCATTCCGTTGCCGATCACACAAATTTTATCCTGATAGAAAATGCCGGATGGAATCAAATGGAGCTTGTAAGTTTCTCCGTTGAATTTAATTGTATGGCCTGCATTGTTTCCGCCCTGGTAACGGGCTACCACTTCGGCATTTTCCGATAAAAAGTCGGTAATTTTGCCTTTTCCTTCGTCTCCCCATTGTGACCCAACAACTACTACTGATGACATGTTCAGAAGCACCTCCAAAGTTACTTTGTATATAAAATTACTTTTTTCCGACTGAAACAAATCAATTTTAACAGTTAACAGAAAAAAAATCAACAAAACCCGAACAATAATATTAAAAAAACATTGTACGTTCGTTATATGTATAGGATTCCCGCTTTTATTTCCTGTCATTCATAAAAGTACCATGGTAAAAAACTGTTTCATCCCATGGAAAAAGCCCTGCCCAATGGGCAAGGCTTTAGGCTATGCTCCCGGAGGAACCGCCGAGTCGTCAAAACGTTTTTCAAGATTGACGAACTTATTGTATTCTTTCACGAATGCCAGCTGGACTGTGCCAACCGGACCATTCCGCTGCTTGGCAATAATGATTTCGATAATATTCTTATTCTCTGATTCTTTATCATAATAATCATCACGGTAAAGAAATGCCACGATATCGGCATCCTGCTCGATACTCCCCGATTCACGGATATCGGACATCATCGGCCGTTTGTCCTGCCTCTGCTCCACACCCCGGGACAACTGGGAAAGCGCAATGACAGGCACTTCAAGCTCCCTTGCCAGCGATTTAAGGGAACGCGAAATTTCGGAGACTTCCTGCTGACGGTTTTCGCCGGAACGGCCGTTTCCCTGGATCAGCTGCAAATAGTCGATCAGGATCATTCCGAGGCCCCGCTCCTGCTTAAGCCGCCTGCATTTTGAGCGGATTTCGCTAATGCGGACACCTGGCGTGTCATCAATGAAAATTCCAGCATTCGATAGGCTTCCCATGGCCATCGTCAGCTTTCCCCAATCGTCATCCGTCAATGAGCCTGTTCTCAGGTTCTGGGCGTTGATATTCCCCTCAGCACAGAGCATCCTCATGACAAGCTGCTCCGCCCCCATTTCCAGGCTAAAAATAGCCACGTTTTCCCCTGTCTTTGTCGCTACGTTCTGGGCGATATTAAGGGCAAATGCCGTTTTACCCACTGATGGACGGGCTGCCACGATGATCAAGTCGTTCCTCTGAAAACCTGCTGTCATTCTATCAAGCTCAAAAAAACCTGTTGCAATTCCGGTAATATCGCCTTTTCGGTTATGGAGAAGTTCGATATTATCGTATGTCCTTACAAGAACATCTTTAATATTATGGAAAGCCCCTGCATTTTTCCGCTGGGCAACTTCAAGGATGCTCTTTTCCGCTTCACCTAAGAGCGCTTCAACCTCGTCTTCTCTCGAGTAACCATCCGAGGCAATGGATGTTGCCGTCCGGATTAGACGCCTGAGAAGCGATTTCTCTTCGACAATCCGGGCATAGTATTCTATATTGGCCGCAGTCGGAACAGAAGCAGCCAGCTCGCTCAGATAGCTGACACCGCCAGTATCCTCCAGAAGCTTGGCTGCGGCGAGTTCTTCCGTTACGGTAATCAAGTCAACCGCCTTGCCGCGGTCACTGAGAATCAGCATGACGTCAAATATTTTTTGATGGGCTGCCCGGTAAAAGTCTTCCGGTATCAGCACTTCGGAAGCCACCGTCAACGCTGACGGCTCAAGAAAAATGGCGCCCAGAACCGCCTGCTCGGCCTCAATATTCTGGGGGGGCATCCGGTCTGCATATAGATCATTCATCCGCAAACCTCCTTCACTAGAGGGTTTTTCCTATATCAAGAAAAAAAGTGATCAGCTAAAAGACCAATCACATTTTTTCGCATCTCATGGAAAACAGTTATACGCGTTTCCCGTGCTTATTTTATTTTATCATGTTTATGTTTGAAATGAACTGCCAATTTTAGTGGGTTTCTTTTACATGAACATTCATTATTGCTGTCACTTCTGTGTGCAGCTTAACAGGAACCTTTGTCACGCCTAGTGAACGGATGGCATCCTCTAGCTCGATTTTCCGCTTGTCGAGCTTGATTCCGTGCTTTTTCTGCAGTTCTTCGGCAATCTGCTTGCTTGTGATTGACCCAAACAAGCGGCCGCCTTCACCAGATTTAGCCGAAAGCTCCACTGTAAGGTTTTCAATCTTCTCTTTAAGCGCTTTTGCTTGCTGAAGTTCTTCCTCAGCCAACTTTTCCTCTTTTTTCTTTTGCGCTTGCAATGAGCTCATTGCAGAGTTTGTTGCTTCGGAAGCAAGGCCTTGCTTGAGCAGGAAATTTTGCGCATAGCCGTCCGCTACATTTTTAACTTCCCCTTTTTTACCTTTTCCCTTTACGTCTTTCAAGAAAATGACTCTCATTCTTTTGTTCCTCCTTCTATATATTCATCAATGGCCGTTTTCAGCATTTCCTCAGCCTCGTCCATCGACATATCGGCAAGCTGTGTCGCCGCATTGGTTAAATGGCCGCCGCCATTCAAATGTTCCATGATGACCTGGACATTGACCTCTCCCAGTGAGCGCGCGCTAATCCCAACCAATTGGTCAGCTCTCCTCGAGATGACAAAGGATGCGGTTACACTATCCATTGTCAGGAGCGTATCTGCTGACTGGGCAATCAGTACCTGATCGCATATCTGATCGTCGTCAGCTCTTGCGATGACAATTCCATCACGGTGAAAATACACATTTTCGATGATTTTAGCACGTTTGATGTACGTTTTGATATCCTCTTTTAAAAACTTTTGCACTAGGACAGTGTCAGCTCCATGGCTCCGTAAATAGGAAGCGGCATCGAACGTCCTCGAACCGGTCCTCAGCGTAAAGCTCTTTGTATCCACAATGATGCCGGCAAGCAGCGCCGTTGCTTCAAGCATTTGAATTTTACCGTTTTTCGGCTGGTATTCGAGCAGTTCAGTTACCAGTTCCGCAGTCGAGGAGGCATAAGGTTCCATATAAACCAGCATCGGGTTTTTGATGAATTCCTCTCCCCTGCGGTGATGGTCAATGACAATCACTTTTTCCAGCCTGTTAAGCAGCCTTTCGTCCATCACAAGAGATGGCTTATGCGTATCGACAACAACGAGAAGCGTATCGTCCGTGGAAAGCTCATAAGCCTGTTCAGGCGTTATAAAGCGAGCGTACAAAGCTTCGTTATTCCTGATCTCATCCATCATTCTCCGTACGCCTGATTCCGCTTCATTTTTGTTATAGACAATATAGCCATCACGCTTATTCATTTGCGCTACTTTTAATATCCCGATGCAGGACCCGATTGCGTCCATATCAGGGTTCTTATGGCCCATGATCAGCACTTTGTCACTTTCGGTAATCAGTTCCTTCAGCGCATGGGAAATCACCCTTGCCCTTACCCTGGTCCGTTTTTCAACCGGGTTGGTCTTCCCGCCGTAGAACTTGACTTTCCCGTTTGGCTGCTTGATGGACACCTGGTCTCCGCCCCTGCCAAGAGCCAAATCAAGGCTGGATTGCGCCTGCGTTCCCAGTTCTGGCAGCGACGAGACGCCTGTGCCAACACCTATGCTAAGCGTCAGCGGCACATTCTGCTTGGAAGTGGTCTCCCTTACCTCATCCAGTATGGTGAATTTTCCCTTTTCAAGCAAATGGAGAATGCTCTCATTGAAGACGCCAATATAGCGTTCAGAGGAAATACGTTTAAGGAAAACGCCATTATTCGTGGCCCATTTATTGAGAATGGATGTGACAATATTATTCAAATTGCTTCGTGTCTGGTCATCCATACCCTGCGTGAGTTCATCATAGTTATCAAGATAAATGATGGATATGACGGTCCGTTCATCATTATACATTTTTTCAATTTCTGTCTGTTCCGTTACATCGAAAAAGTACAGGAGGCGCTCTTCCGTTTTATGGATCACCCGGAATTTGCGGTCATGAAGTGAAATGATTTCCGTTTCCACTTCCTGCTTGATTAATGGAACAACAGCTTCAGCTACATCATACAGCGACCTGCCGACAAGAGTATCCTCCTGAAAGCATGAAGCCATAAACGGATTGGTCCATTCAACGAAATAATCATCATTGATCAGCATGATTCCAATCGGCATCTCCATTAAAGCTTCTTCCCCTACCTTTTTGACGCGGTAGGACAAGGTTGAAATATACTCTTCCGTTTCTTTCCTGAATTTAAAATTAACCTGAAACAAAAAGTAAATCAGGATGGCGGTAATAACGAATCCTATTGCCCCAAGCGCGAGATTATAGTAAGACAGTCCTCCCAGAATAAACAGGGTAACAGCCATTAATCCGTACATGGGATAGCGTATTTGCCGCCTTTCCAAATATGAAGGCATTTGCTCAGCTCCCAGTGCAGTTATTTCTGATCATTTCTCCCCAGCCTTTTTCTCAAGTCAAAACCTATATCAATTATACCTAATATCCTAATGATATAAAAAACAATCGGAATCAGAAAAGCAAGGAAAGCTGCGGCAACAGCCCATGCTTTCGAATACCCTTTAAAATAGGCGACATAGAACAGGAATGACAGACCCTGAATAACCATGAGGAACTGCAGGATAAATACAAGATTGGCAAGTGCAATATACCAGTATGTTCCCTCTTCAGGTTTGAATAGCATCGAAGCTAAAAGTGTCAGTAAATAATACCAGAGCACGCTTTTGGGAACCGTAATTTCCCTGAATGGCTTCCAGCCTGCAATCTGGATCCCAAATCTCTTGAGGATTGGAAAGGAGACGAGCTGGGTGATGAGCACATTTACGAATGCAAAAATGACGAATAGGCTTGGCAGCAGGACTTCCAATAAATCGATTGAATCAGTCCACTGCTGAATCATTTTCTCATCGGCAGGCTGCCCCATCCCTTTAAGCATACCGATAGACATGTCTATTGACCGTCTGAGTGCATCCATCATTTCTTTAATGAAATTGATATCAAAGAACTTGACGGAGATGCCATATATTGCGACAATGTTGACGAGGAAAACGAGCGAGCCTGCCACATATACCATTTGGCGGCTTTTCTTTTCCCTTATGGCCAAACCCATGACAATACCTGTCAGTCCAAGCGACAATGTAAATGGAATAGCGAGCCATGACCCGATAATAAGGGAGAGCAGGATTGCAGCTATCATAAAAACAGCCGAGCTCTTCCAGCCGCTTTTAGCAGCGTACATGATAAATGGGAGCGGAAGGAAAAGTGAGGTTATCGATCCAACCACCGGGATGTACAGGGTCATTAACAGCAGCACCGAAAAAACTGCCAGCAGGGCCGCCCCTTCAGTCAATTTGTATGTATTTTTCAAGACTTCACCTCTTTTATCAAGCTTTCATGCAAAAGGGCACTGTTCCGGATGCCCATAACGTTATTTTAACGAGTCCTCTCCATACATTCAACAGGGAACCTGACCAAAAGAATATGACAAAAGGCAGCGGGGTCTCCCACTGCCTTTTTATAGCCATTGATGAACTATTCACCTGAAACGTATGGTAACAATGCCATTTGACGGGCACGTTTGATTGCTACTGTCAGTCTGCGCTGATACTTCGCGTTTGTGCCAGTTACACGACGTGGTAAAATTTTACCACGCTCAGAGATAAACTTTTTAAGAAGATCTAGATCTTTATAATCGATGCGAGTGATTCCGTTTGCTGTAAAATAGCAAACCTTGCGGCGTTTTGCACGTCCGCCTCTGCGTCCTCCACCTGCCATGATAGATTCCCTCCTTTATGAAATGATTATATACTTACGCTCATTAAAAACGTTTTAAAATGGGAGATCATCATCCGAGATGTCGATTTGTCCGCCACCTGCGAATGGATCCTCATCTACCCGGGTATAACCCTGGTTTTGGTTTTGATTCTGGTTTTGGCGTTGATTCTGATTTCCAAACGGGAAATCCTGCCCTCCCTGGCGAGATGGCTGCTGCTGCGATCCCCGGTCTGTCCCCTGACCCTGGCCTTTTGGCTCAAGGAATTGGACGCTCTCGGCGAGCACTTCCGTCACATATACACGTTTTCCGTCCTGTCCTTCGTAGCTGCGAGTCTGGACACGGCCATCAACGCCTGCGAGATTTCCTTTTTTAAGGAAGTTCGCAACGTTTTCAGCTGGTCTACGCCAAACAACACAGTTAATAAAGTCTGCTTCCCTTTCTCCCTGCTGGTTCGTAAACGGGCGGTTTACGGCAAGGGTGAAGGATGCGACAGCAACGCCATTGGGTGTATAGCGCAAATCCGGATCCTTCGTCAAGCGGCCGACAAGAATTACACGGTTCATCATCAGAATCAACTCCTTCCTCCAGCAATGTTTCACGTGAAACATTCAAAGCTGAAAGTTATATTTGAAAATAGTTTTATTCTTCTTCTTTAACAACAATATGGCGAATGATATCTTCGCTGATTTTAGCAAGACGGGAGAATTCTTCAACCGCTGCTGGTTCAGAACTGATGCGAACTAGTTGGTAATAGCCATCGCGGAAATCATTGATTTCGTATGCAAGACGGCGCTTGCCCCAGTCTTTCGCTTCTGTAATCTCCGCACCATTATCTGTAAGGATTCCGGCAAAGCGCTCAACTAGAGCCTTTTTAGCCTCATCTTCAATATTTGGTCGGATGATGTACATAACTTCGTACTTTCTCATCACTGTCACCTCCTTTTGGTCTGACGGCCCACTTAAGGGCAAGGAGCAATTGTACATTACTCACAATTTGAAATTATATCATACGTTTTCCGGGAAAGCAATCTACTAAAGGATGCAAAATGAAAGATTTCCTCTTCTACCCTCACCTAAAACACTAACATACGTTCGCTTTTTTGTCCATTTCATCATCGTATGAATCAAAAAATAAAACGCCCCAATTCAGGGGCGAGTGCGGCATAGATTATACGTTGAAGCGGAAATGGATGATGTCTCCATCCTTCACTTCATATTCTTTTCCTTCGAGTCTGACTTTTCCAGCTTCTTTTGCAGCGCCCATTGAGCCGGCTGCCAAAAGGTCATCATAAGAAACAGTCTCTGCGCGGATAAAACCTCTCTCGAAGTCAGAATGGATAACCCCTGCGCATTGAGGAGCCTTCATGCCGCGGCGGAATGTCCAGGCGCGGACTTCCTGCACACCTGCAGTAAAGTATGTTGCAAGGCCAAGCAGGCTATATGTCGCCCTGATCAGCTGGTCAAGCCCTGACTCTTCAATGCCGAGTTCTGATAGGAACATCTCTTTTTCTTCGCCTTCCAATTCTGAAATCTCTTCTTCGATCTTGGCACAGACGACAATCACTTCGGCGTTGTCTTTTTGGGCAAACTCGCGCACCTGGCTCACGTACTCATTCTCAGAAGGATCCGCAATATCATCTTCACCGACATTTGCTACATAAAGCATCGGCTTTGTTGTGAGCAAGTGAAGATGTTTGATGACTTTTGCCTCTTCTTCGGTAAATTCAACTGTGCGGGCAGGCTTCTCGTTTTCAAGTGCTTCCTGCAGCCTTGTCAAAAGAGGAAACTCTACCATTGCATCCTTGTCTTTTTGTTTCGCCATTTTTCCAACCCGGCCAATCCGCTTTTCAACGGATTCAAGGTCTGCAAGGATCAGCTCCAAATTGATTACTTCTATATCATCAATCGGATTCACTTTTCCAGAGACATGGGTAATATTATCGTCCGCAAAGCAGCGGACAACCTGGCAGATAGCATCCACTTCACGGATGTGGGATAGGAATTTGTTTCCTAGCCCTTCTCCTTTGCTCGCGCCTTTTACAATACCGGCGATGTCAGTGAATTCAAATGCTGTTGGAACCGTCTTCTTTGGCTGGACTAGCTCCGTCAGTTTATTCAATCGGTGGTCGGGAACTTCAACAATCCCTACATTTGGGTCAATCGTACAGAACGGATAGTTAGCAGACTCCGCACCTGCCTGAGTTATTGCGTTGAACAATGTGGACTTCCCTACATTTGGAAGTCCAACAATACCTGCTGTCAAGGCCATCCTTGTCACTCCTCTAGTAAAAGTTTATCTATTATAACCTGGTAATAGCTCGGAACAATTTTGCCTCTCACAATTATAGAGAGTCCCTGTCAAAAAGACAAGCGCCCGTCTAGCAGCATATGGACTGGAGCAGACCGAATCCAGCTTGAGGCTGCCCTGTATAGACTAGCCGATTTTTTCAATATTGACGAGGCAATCGTACAGTGTGCTTCCCATTCCATTATCACTCTCAAGATCGGGAGTAAGAACATTGACAGGGCCTCCAAACCTTCTGCTGAGGCCTTCATCCACATTGATTGTTCCGCGGTGGGCTTTTTTCATGATGGATGCTTTTCCCTCAAGCTCCCCGCGACCATTCCACACTCGCACTCTATCCCCTTCTGAAATCCCCTTTTCAGCCGCCACATCTGCTGAGACCTCTACCTTGACGGATGGCTCTGGTGAAAATAAGTGATAATGCTGCGAATGGTTGGAACGTAGCGGGTGGATGCTTAGCAAAGAGTAAGGGTATTTTTCAGCCAGAACGGGATTACTCCATATCGTCTCATTTGGGAGTAATAAAGAAATACTTTTTCCTGAGTAGCTGAACTCATACTTACCGCTCCTTGTTTTAAATTTACGGTCATGCCAAGGAACAACATCAACAGGCAGCTCCGCATATTTCTCCAATCTTAGTTGATCCAGATTGATTCCATGCTTCTCCATGGATGACATCCCAAGCTTCAGCATTTCTTCCCTTGAAAAAGAAAAGTCATCCCGCATACCAAGCCTTGCAGCGAGTTCAGTCCATATCCATGCATCCGGTTTAGCCTCCCCCGGCGGGTCGGCAAGCTTTGGTCCATGGTTAACATAATGGTGGTACATCGAGGAATAATATATATCTTCCATCTCAAAGGGTGCAGCTGCCGGAAGGACATAATCCGCCAGCTCTGCCGTATCGGTCATGAACTGGTCCACAACAACGAGCGTTTTAATCGACGAGAATGCCTTGGCCGCTTTGTTTGTGTCTGGAAGCTGGGTCAGCGGATTCCCGCATGTCACAAACGCCATTTTGATCTCCGGGTCTTTTGCCGTGAGTATCCCTTCGGCCTGCTTCATCATCGTGAAGCTCCGCCCTCCGGTATTCCGATGCGGCATGGTGAGCGGTTCATAATCAAAACTCTGCCCTACCTGCCTGTTTGCATAGTTCGCTCCTCCGCCCTGTATGCCGACATTTCCGCTTACTGCAGCAAGGGCACTAATTAGGGAGATGGTGCTCCCCCCGTTGCGGTAACGCTGCATACCAAGACCAAGCATGGTTGACACGGGAGGCTGCCCGTATACTTTTGCGAGCATGGTGATGGATTCCATAGGGACTTCGGCCATTTCACTGATTCGTTCAAGCGAAATGCTGTTAATCAGCTCAAAGAGATCCGTAGACCCTTTCATATGGTTTTCGATGAATTCCCGGTCTTCAAGGCCAAGGCGCAGCAGTTCCTTCAGGATTCCTGCCGCCAGTAATCCATCATACCCCGGCTTGACTGAGATATATTCATCGGCCATTTTGGCCGTGCTGTTGAAAATTGGGTCGATCACCAACAGTCTTGCGCCGTCTGCTTTTGCTTTTCGAAGATTTTCATAGAGATGCATATTCGTCCTGGCGACATTCCTGCCCCAAATCACTATGTTCCTGCTATAGGCAAGATCACTGGGTGCATGGCTGTAAGCATCGCCAAAATCCCGGCACTGTGCTTCGACCCCCGCCCCCCAGCAAATCGAACCGGTCAGTTCTGTCACACCTCCAAAACAGTTGAAGAAGCGGCTGTTAAGGTTGGACAGGCAATCCGCCATTGGCATAATCATGGCTGTGCAGGATGGAGGCTGAACCGTACTTCTCTTTATTCTGCTTCATTGTTGCTGCAATCTCATCAAGTGCTGCTTCCCATGAAATCCGCTCGAACTTCCCGTTTATTTTTTTTAATGGATATAAAAGCCGTGTATCTGAGTTTGCTCTTTGTTCAAGCATTCTTCCCCGGCCGCATATTTTCCCTTTCGTGATCGGGTGTTCAGGATCGCCTTCCACTTTGGTGACTTTTCCGTCCTCGACCGTTACATTAAATCCACAGCTGTCCCAGCAGTTCAGCGGACAGGCTGAATGATATACCTCAGCCATCTCCACCCCTCCTTTTTCTGCCTCTTCTTTCATTTTCTCCGGTAACTGTTAAAAAAAGAAGCAGGATTAATCTCCCTGCCTCTCGAGAATCTTTTTTACCTTTCGGGTAAACTCTTTTCTAGGAATCATGACGCTGTGTCCGCATCCTTCACATTTAATGCGGAAATCCATTCCCATCCTGATAATCTTCCACCTGTTGGCCCCGCATGGATGGGATTTTTTCATTTCGACCACATCGTTCAGCTGGAATTCCTTCTGCTCCAAATTCTTTACCTCCAGTTGCCATCATTGATATTACTGTTTTCCAGTACTCTTTTCCTGCTTTGAATACATGACCATATGCGGGTACGGAATCTCAATGCCATGCTCGTCTAGGACGAGCTTTATTTCCTTTCGCAGTTCCCTTCCAATGTACCAGTGCTTCATTGGAACCGTCTCTGCCACAATTCTCAATACTACCTCGGATGCGCCAAAGTTCTGGACTCCAAGCAATTCAGGAGGCTTCACCAATTCTTCGTATTTCTCGGGAAGCTTATCGAGCAATTCCTGTAAAACTCTTTCTGTGTATTGAATATCACTGTTATACGATACACCAATATCAAGAACTACAACGCTGTTATATAGGGAGAAGTTAGTAACTTCAACGATGCTGCCGTTCGGCAGGATGTTTAATTCACCTGTAAAGCTCTTAATCTTCGTCGTTCTCAGACCAATTTCTTCCACAGTGCCTTCAAATTGGCCAATCCTGACAAAGTCGCCTACAGAAAACTGATCCTCGAAGATAATAAAGAAACCTGTAATAACATCCTTTACAAGACTCTGTGCTCCAAAGCCGACAGCCAAGCCGACAATCCCTGCACCTGCCAGCATTGCTTTAACATCAATCGTTAATATGGATAACACCGTCATGATGACAATGAAATAAACGACATATGTGAGGATATTTTCCAGCAACTTGACCAGCGTTGCCTCACGGCGTTCGGAAACGAGGGCCAACGGAGCTTTTATCCTCATTTTAAAGAAATTCTGGATTGCCAGCTTTCCAACCTTGATGACGAGCCCTGCGAGCAATAGAATCAGAACGATTTTCAAGGTCCCTTTACCTAAGGCCAGCCATAAACGTTCATCGAGAATAGTATCTGTTGTGTTTTGAACAAGGATTTCTGTTTTTTTCATAGACTCACCTACCATAATTCAATTAAAACAAATTTATTTTAACAAGTTTTATAATGAGATAAAAGGCATTGAATTTACCATTCCCTTTTATTCCATGATTAAATCTCATTGTATCACCAGACTATTCCTATCCGCGCGGAATTTGCCTGCTTCGGAAAAACCGGCTGTTTCCTGGGAAAGGCAAAAAATACCCGTTTCAATCTTTCTCATTTCAGGTATGTATAGATTACAAAAATTTTCCGTATACTGATACTACGAATATGAAGGAGTGGAGCCAATGAATCTCAAACCCCAGTTTTTTGACAAAAAAGGCCCTGTAGCCAAAGTCGGACATGAGGAAGAGCAATCAGCGGAAAAACTCGCGGAAGGGCTCCTCTCACGTATACCTGCCTTTACGACACGCCCGATTGTATTTGTCTGTATTGGGACGGACAGGTCAACAGGCGATTCATTGGGTCCGCTCGTCGGCACTCTGCTGAAAGAAAAAGAGATTTCCCCCTTCCATGTATACGGAACATTGGACGATCCCATTCATGCAGTAAACCTTGCTGATAAGCTTGAGGAAATAAAGAAAAAGCACTTCAATCCCTATATGATCGGAATTGATGCCTGCCTTGGAAGGCTGAAAAGTGTCGGGAGCATTCATGTTTCTGGAGGTCCGGTCAAACCTGGAGCCGGTGTGAATAAAGACTTGCCGGAGGTTGGCGAAATGCATATAACCGGGATAGTCAATGTCAGCGGATTTATGGAGTTCTTCGTACTGCAGAATACCCGCCTCAACCTTGTCATGAATATGGCAAAAGCAATTGCCGGGGGTATACATACAGCGAGCCGCCAACTCCCTGTAAAGCCTTCTTTTACTGCTCTTAAATGGGAGATCGAAAAGGAACAAATGCACTAAAAAAATAGCACCCATACACCGGCTGTACTCCTCATCGTGCAGCCGGTTTTTCATTGTTTACTAAGTATATTTTTACACATATAGAATTTAAATACATATTATAATCTGTTGCAAAAGCATGTCCAGGGACTATTAATAAACACCTTCTGCCTAGAAATACATCCGGTAGCCATACAGAATGAGGACAAGGAAGGCTGTGACCAGAATCCCTGGAAGCATATTGGCAACGCGGATCTTTGTCAGTCCTGTCAGGTTCAGACCGAGGGCAAAAATCATCAGGCCGCCTGTCGCCGTTAACTCAAGGATAAAACTGTCCATCAGCTCTTTCGGAATGAATTTGTCGATTTGGGTGGCAAATAAGGCGATGGATCCTTCGTACAGGATAACGGGAGCTGCCGAGAAAATGACGCCAATACCAAGCGTCGTTGCTAATACCAGTGCCGTAAAGCCGTCAATGATGGCTTTTGTATAAAGGACATCGTGGTCGCCCCGGATACCGCTGTCAAGAGCGCCAATGATCGCCATCGCTCCAATGACAAAAATAAGCGTTGCAGTCACAAACCCTTGCGAAATGCTTCCATTTCCATCCGAACCGAATTTATTTTCGAGCCAGTTTCCGACGGAGTTCAGCTTGTCCTCAAGCTTGAAGTATTCACCAATTGCCGACCCTGCTACAAGGCTGAGGATGACAATGAGGAAATTAGCGCTTTTAAAGCCCATCTGGAGGCCAAGGACAATGACGGAAAGCCCGATTCCATACATGACTGTTGTCCGCATGCTTTCCGGAATCCGGTGAAGAAATCTTCCGAGAATTGCACCAATGATAATCAGGAGTCCGTTCACAAGCGTGCCTAACAAAAACATGATGTTCACCCACTGGCTATTTATTTAGAATTGTGAAAATTCAATACTCCTAAATTACCATGAATTACGACGCTTTTGCCAGCAAAAAAATAAGCCATCATATGCTGATAGCTTAAGGTTTCTGTTGATCGAGAATTTCCAGAATCCGTTCAAGGTCATCATTGGAGAAAAATTCAATCTCGATCTTGCCTTTGTTTTTTGAAGTTTTGATATTTACTGTTGTTCCGAACCGCTCACGCAGCGAAAATTCACGGTCTCTGATAAAGACGTCCTTCACTGCCTTTGACTTTTTTGTTTCACGTGGAACAACTTCATTGTAATGTTGGATGAGCTGCTCAAGCTCGCGGACGTTCAGGCCTTCTTTTACCGTTTTCTCTGCAAGCGCAGGGAGCCTGTCCTTTTGCCTTAATCCAAGCAGGGCACGTCCATGTCCCATCGTGATTTTCCCTTCGGAAATCAATTCCTGTATCTTCGGCGGAAGTGAAAGCAGCCTGATATGGTTGGCAAGGTGCGGCCTGCTCTTCCCAAGGCGCTTCGCCAGTTCTTCCTGTGTAAGCTTGAGTTTTTCCATCAGCGTCTGGTAGGCTGTTCCTTCTTCAATCGGGTTCAGGTCTTCCCTCTGAAGATTTTCCAGCAAGGCCAATTCCATCATTTGCTGCTCGGTGAAATTGCGGACAACTGCCGGCACTCTTTCAAGCCCCGCTTCCTTTGCAGCCCGGAAACGGCGCTCCCCTGCCAAAATCTCATAACCCTTGATGCTTTTTCTGAGAATGATTGGCTGCAGAATTCCGTGTTCCATGATGGACAGCTTCAATTCTTCTATCGATTCTTTCTGGAATACTTTTCGCGGCTGGTAAGGATTCGGACGGATTTCTTTGATGCTGATTTCCTGTACAGTTTCTTCCTTCTCCGCTTCCATATTAAAAAAAGCGTTTAATCCTTTTCCTAAGCCTTTAGCCATTTGCAGCCACTTCCTTTGCAAGATCTAGATAAACCTCTGCTCCACGGGACTTTGGATCATAAATGATGATCGGTTCTCCATGGCTTGGGGCTTCACTAAGGCGGATATTGCGCGGAATAATGGTCCTGTACACCTTGTCCTGGAAATACTTCTTCACTTCCTCAATAACCTGGATGCCTAGGTTTGTCCGTGCATCCAGCATGGTTAAGAGGACACCTTCAATTTTCAAATCATGGTTCAAGTGTTTTTGCACAAGCCTGACCGTATTCAAAAGCTGGCTCAAGCCCTCAAGGGCGTAATACTCGCATTGCACAGGAATCAGGACTGCATCTGAAGCGGTAAGAGCATTGATAGTCAGAAGGCCAAGCGAAGGAGGACAGTCGATCAGGATGTAATCAAAATCGGCTTTCACTTCCTCAAGCGCTCTCTTCAGCCTTACTTCCCGGGAAATAGTCGGGACGAGTTCAATCTCCGCTCCGGCAAGCTGAATGGTAGCCGGGATTGTATACAAATTCTCTACGGAAGCTGGATGAATGACTTTTTTTGCTTCTACATCATCCACAAGCACATCGTAAATGCACTGGTCCACATCCGCTTTTTCAATCCCTACCCCGCTCGTTGCATTGCCTTGAGGGTCAATATCGACCAACAGTACTTTTTTTCCTATGTATGCCAAGCAGGCGCCCAGGTTAACCGATGTCGTAGTCTTGCCGACACCGCCTTTCTGGTTTGCAATTGCAATAATTTTGCCCACAATACCACCTACCTTCGAACCCTCTGTTAATAAGCATAGGTGTAAGCCCATGCCGAATCTTAATCTAATTGGAGCATTTTCCTGATGTTTATAGGAAATAAAACAATGACGGAACGAAAAATACAATCATGTATTCTATTTTAGCAGAAATTTTAAAATAGGTAGGAGTTTTTCGCAAAAAGACATAAACTAGCAATCTAGCTTTTTTCTTATGCAAAAAAATAGGGAACAGAATGTTCTGCTCCCCTACCGTTATTTTTTCTTAGGAATCCGAATGGTAAATTGATAGAAATCCTCAAGATCTTCTTCTTCCGCATCAAGATTGATTCCAGAATCCGAAACCATTGATAAAGACTGGCGGATGGTATTCACGGCTATCCGCATATCCTTGCTGAACGCTTTACGCTTTGGCTTTGGTTTCTGGTCAGATGCATTCAGCATTTTATTGACCCTGTCTTCCGTCTGTTTGACGTTCAGGGACTTCTCGATGATTTCGCCAAGAAGCGTCACCTGTTTCTCATTGTCCTTCAGGGCAATCAAGGAACGGGCATGGCGCTCTGTGATTAATTTATTCAATAAAGCCTCTTGCACTTCCTGCGGAAGCTTGAGCAGCCGAAGCTTATTGGCAACCGTGGATTGCCCTTTACCAAGGCGCTGTGCAAGTGCTTCCTGTGTAAGGTCATGGATTTCAAGCAGCTTTCCGTAAGCAATTGCCTCTTCAATCGGGGATAGCTCTTCCCTCTGAAGATTTTCAATCAAGGCAACGGATGCTGTTTCCGTATCATTTAAATTTTTAATGATTGCCGGCGCTTCTTCCCAGCCTAGCGATTTCATTGCTCTCCAGCGGCGTTCTCCGGCAATGATTTCGTACTTGCCCTGTTCATATTCCCTGATGACAATCGGCTGGATGATTCCATGCGTACGGATTGTCCTGGCAAGTTCATCAATTTTTTCATCGTCAAATACCGATCTTGGCTGGAATCGGTTTGGGACGATATCATTTATTGGGATTTTCCTAATTTCTTCATTTTCAGTCGGTCTGTCTGCCTGTAGCGGTTCTTCCTTTTCTCCAAGGCCAAAAAAACGCGAAAAAGAAGGCTTCATTCCCCTGCACCACCTTTATGAAACTCCCTGTAACATATTCTCTATATGAATGGCAATTTCCTGCCTGCAGTTCCCATTATAACCTAATTCGCACAATCAAAGTAACCCTATTCAATTGGTGTTTTGTTTGGAGTCCCAGGCTTCCTCGGATATTGCTTTGGTGTTTTCTTGTCTTTCGCTATCAAAACAATATTCCGCTCACTGTCTTCAACAGGCAGGGTAAATGGATACACTGAGGACAAGCTTCCGCCAAGAACAAAAACAGCCTTCTTTCCTGCCTCAAGTTCTTCTTCTGCCTGGGCGCCTTTCATTGCGATGAATGAACCGCCGATTTTGGCCAGCGGCAGACAAAGTTCGCTTAGGACAGACAGCCTGGCTACAGCCCTTGCCATAACCACATCATACTGTTCCCGATGCTCAGCCTTCTGCCCAAATGTTTCCGCGCGGTCATGGATAAAACGGGTGCCTGAAAGCCCCAGCTTACCGGATAGGTGCTCAAGGAAAGAAATCCGCTTATTAAGTGAATCAACAATCGTTACGTTCAAGTGAGGAAAAGCAATCTTTAAGGGGATGCTCGGGAAACCGGCACCAGCCCCGACATCACAAATTGAAACCGGTTTGCTGAAATCAAAGTAAAACGCTGCCGATATGGAATCGTAAAAATGTTTTAAATACACATCTTCTTCATCCGTAATCGCTGTCAGATTCATTTTTTCATTCCACTCAATCAGGGTGTGGTAGTAGGTCCGGTATTGGTCCATCTGTTCCCCGGAAAGCAAAAGCCCTTTTTCGGCAAGCATGGCCTGGAATTGATCTGGATTCATCTGCTGTTCCTTTCTGCATGGTCTGCACTTATTCGTTCGAAATGCGGGCGACTCTCCCCTGCTCAATATAGACAAGCAAAATGGAGATATCTGCCGGGTTGACCCCTGAAATCCTTGATGCTTGGGCAATGGAAAGCGGGCGCACTTTTTTCAGCTTTTGTTTCGCTTCTGTCGCAATCCCTGTTATAGCATCATAATCAATATTTTCCGGGATTTTCTTGTTCTCAAGTTTCTTCAGGCGATCGACTTGCTGAAGAGATTTTTCAATATAACCCTCGTATTTCACCTGGATTTCAACCTGCTCGGATACTTCCGAATCAAGAGGAACCTCCAGCGGTGCGAATTGAATCAGATCAGTATATGACACTTCTGGACGCTTTAAGAAGTCCGTAGCCCTTACGCCATCCTTCAGCTCGCTTCCACCAAGGGAACGGATCAGCTCCTGAATCTCTTTGGTAGGCTTTAAGATGATTGCATGCAATCGTTTTTTCTCTGCTTCGATTTCTTCTTTTTTCTGAAGGTACCGTGCAAACCGTTCATCGGAAATCAATCCAATGTCATGGCCCATTTCTGTCAGCCTTAAATCAGCATTGTCATGGCGGAGAAGAAGCCTATACTCCGCTCTTGAAGTAAGAAGGCGGTAAGGTTCATTTGTCCCTTTTGTCACAAGGTCGTCAATAAGGACACCAATATAGGCGTCGGAACGGCCCAGGATGACTTCTTCTCTTCCCAGCGCCCTTCTTCCAGCATTAATGCCTGCCATAAGACCCTGGCCTGCAGCCTCCTCGTATCCAGATGTGCCGTTGATCTGGCCGGCCGTATACAGGTTTTTGATCCGCTTTGTTTCAAGCGTCGGCCATAGCTGTGTCGGCACAATCGCATCGTACTCAATTGCATAGCCTGGTCGCATCATGACGACATTTTCAAGGCCCGGTACTGTTTTGAGGATTTGCTGCTGGACTTCTTCAGGCAAACTTGTTGAAAGCCCCTGCACGTAGACCTCCTGTGTATTCCGGCCTTCCGGCTCAAGGAAAATCTGGTGCCGCGGTTTGTCATTGAAACGGACGACCTTGTCCTCAATTGATGGACAGTAACGCGGGCCTGTCCCCTTGATCATGCCTGAATACATCGGCGAACGGTGGAGATTGTTGTCGATCAATTCATGCGTTCGTTCATTCGTATATGTCAGCCAGCACGGAAGCTGGTCAGTGATAAATTTCGTTGTTTCGTAGGAAAAAGCCCGAGGCACTTTATCGCCTGGCTGGATTTCCGTCTTTGAATAGTCGATCGTATTGCCGTGGACACGCGGCGGTGTCCCGGTTTTAAAGCGAACCAGATCAAATCCAAGCTCTTCCAGATGCTCCGATAGCCTGATTGAAGGCTGCTGGTTGTTCGGGCCGCTCGAATATTTCAACTCGCCAAGGATAATTTCTCCCCGCAGGAAAGTTCCCGTTGTAATGACGACAGTTTTGGCATGGTAAACAGCACCCGTGTTGGTGATGATTCCCTTTACGGTTCCATCCTCAACCAAAAGTCTTTCTGCCATTCCCTGGATCAATGTCAGATTCGGTTCATCCTCCATTGTCTTTTTCATTTCATGCTGATAGCTGAACTTGTCTGCCTGTGCACGCAGCGCCCTTACTGCAGGACCTTTCCCTGTATTCAGCATCCTCATTTGGATATATGTTTTATCAATATTCCGTCCCATTTCACCGCCGAGCGCGTCAATTTCTCTTACCACTATTCCTTTTGCCGGGCCTCCGACAGAAGGATTGCATGGCATGAATGCAACCATATCCAGGTTGATGGTAATCATGAGTGTTTTTGCTCCCATGCGTGCGGCCGCAAGACTTGATTCGCAGCCTGCGTGGCCTGCTCCAATGACAATGACGTCATAGCTTCCCGCATTATATTGCATACTGGCTGCCTCCTTTTAACTCAATATATAAATCGTCTTTTCTTTCCAAAGCTTTGTTTAGATGACCATAAATGATTATTTTCCAAGGCAAAATTGCGAAAACAGCTGGTCGATCAAGCTTTCATTGACACTATCGCCAATGACTTCACCCAACAGCTCCCATGAACGGGTCAGGTCGATTTGGACAATGTCAATCGGCGTACCTGCTTCCACTCCCCTGACTGCTTCTTCAATGCTGTTCTTGGCTTGTGTTAATAAAGCAATATGACGGCTATTCGAAACGTAGGTCATGTCCCCTGCTTCGACTTCACCGGAAAAAAACAGGGAAGCAATGGCTTCTTCAAGCTCATCAACACCCTTGTCCTCTTTAAGGGATGTTGTCACCATTTTATAGGAATGAATAAGCTGCTTCACTTCATCAAGATCCAGTTTCTGCGGCAAGTCCGTTTTATTGACGATCACAATGACATCCATGCCCTCCGCTGCCTTGAAAATATTCCGGTCTTCTTCCATAAGTTCTTCCGAATAATTCAGAACGAGCAGGATTAAATCGGCTTCTTTTAATACCTGCCGGGAACGTTCAACCCCGATTTTTTCGACAATATCCTCAGTTTCACGGATTCCTGCAGTATCCAGAAGCCTTAGAGGAACGCCTCTTACATTGACGTACTCTTCGATGACATCCCTTGTCGTTCCGGGAATATCCGTAACAATCGCTTTATTTTCCTGAACGAGGCTGTTAAGGAGAGATGATTTACCGACATTTGGACGGCCCACAATCACGGTCGCCAATCCCTCACGGAGAATTTTTCCCTGCTGCGATGTCTGAAGGAGCTTCTCAATTTCCTTCTGAACGTAGCCTGCTTTTTCAAGAAGCATTTGATGAGTCATCTCTTCCACATCGTCATATTCAGGGTAATCGATATTCACTTCAATATGGGCAAGCGTTTCAAGTATTTCCTGTCGAAGTTTTCTAATCAGCCTCGACAGCCGCCCTTCCATTTGGCCGAGCGCCACATTCATGGCCCTGTCTGTTTTGGCCCTGATCAAATCAATTACCGCCTCAGCCTGGGACAAATCAATCCGTCCGTTAAGGAACGCCCTTTTAGTGAATTCTCCCGGTTCAGCCAATCTAGCCCCTTGAACCAGCACTAACTGGAGAACCCTGTTCACGGAAACAAGTCCGCCGTGACAGTTGATTTCTACCACATCTTCCTTCGTAAATGTTTTTGGCCCTTTCATCAATGACACCATGACTTCCTCGGCGACTTGATCTGTTGCGGGATCCATAATATGCCCATAATGAATCGTATGCGACGGCATATCTGACAGCTTCTTCCCTCCAACACCCCTGAAGAGCCTGTCAGAGATAGAGATCGCTTCGTCCCCGCTCAGCCTGACGATGGCGATTGCCCCTTCCCCCATCGGCGTGGAGATAGCTGCTATTGTATCGAATTCCATTTATTTCACCCCGTTTCAAGTTAAAGTCTCACTCTATGTAAATCCAGCATCCCTGGATTTCCCGTTATCATCCTCTGTTGCTCTGTGGATTTTACAAATTTACAGGATACCACATCGTTCTCTAAAAAGACAGCTTTCTTTGGCCCGATTTATCCACAAACATTGAGAACAAACATAGTTCATTTTAACTTATCCACATGTGAATAACAATAAAACGAAATGAAAACATCTATTCCTGATTAGCGCCAATATATCCCCAGCAGCTGTTTTTGAATCCAAATTGTAACTATATGCAAACTAAAAGACCAAATCAAGATAAAATTCCTCAAAAAAAACAGCAGCCTTCTCAAAGAGGGCTGCCTTGAATTTCTTACTTTATTTATTTGTTCGCCCTTGATAGCCTGGACCGATTCAAAGGAACAAGTTTATAGAACTAAAGGATGTTATGGCTATTTTTTCACAGGGGAAATAACGATATGGCGGTGCGGCTCGCTGCCATCTGAATAGGTTTTAATTTGCTTATTCCCCATTAATGCCGTGTGGATCACTTTCCGTTCATAGGAAGGCATCGGTTCCAGCGCAACATCGCGGCCGGTCTTCACTGCTTTCTGGGCAAGGCGGCCTGCAAGCTGGATCAATGTATCGTTACGGCGATTCCGATAATCCTCGGCATCAACAAGAACAGTATAAAACTGGCTGGAATGCCGATTCATCACAAGCTGAGTCAAATATTGAAGGGAGTTGAGCGTCTGTCCTCTTTTTCCGATTAAAAGTGCGATCTTATCACCGGTTAAAATAAACTGAACAAGCTTTCCTTCTTTTTTTACTTCGACCTCAACTGGAGCGCCAAGCTGTTCGCCAATGGATTTCAAGTACTGAATCGCTTCCTCGAAAGGATCTATTTTCACCGTAACTTTAACGATGGCCGGCCGGGAACCAAAAATTCCGAAAATCCCCCGCTTTCCTTCGTCAATAACTTGGGTTTCAATGCGGTCCTGGCTTGTTTCTAATTGAGATAGTGCTGATATTACTGCTTTTTCGACAGTTTGTCCTGTAGCAGTTACCTGTTTCACTTCTTTGCTCCCCCCGAGCTGCCGGATGAAGTTTGTGTTTTCAGATCCGGACCTTTAATGAAATAAGTCTGGACAATCATAAAGAGATTTCCTACTACCCAGTACAATGACAAGGCGGCCGGGAAGTTAATCGCAAAGACAACAATCATGATCGGCATGAGCCATAGCATCATCGCCATTTGCGGATTCTGGTTTGCCGTTCCGGCCATCATCATTTTCTGCTGAATGAAGGTTGTGATCCCCGCAACAATCGGCAGAATATAATATGGATCCTTCTCGCCAAGGTCAAACCAAAGGAAACTATGTTCGGCAATTTCTCTCGTCCGGGAAATTGCATGGTAAAAACCGATCAGTATCGGCATTTGGATAAAGATTGGAAAGCAGCCAGCAAGCGGATTGACACCATGCTTTTGGAAAAGGCCCATAGTTTCCTGCTGGAGTTTTTGCTGTGTTTTCTGGTCTTTTGAACTGTACTTCTCTTTCAGCCTTTGCATTTCCGGCTGCAACGCCTGCATTGCCTTAGAGCTTCTAGTCTGCTTGATCATCAATGGCAGGATGGCTAACCGGATAACGATCGTAACGACAATGATGGAAAGCCCGAAGCTTCCCCAAAGCACATCAGCCATTTTCGTAATCAGCATGGAAAGCGGATAAACGATGTACTCGTTCCAAAAACCTGAGCTCTCGGCAGTGATCGGTTTGTTGTATTCAGTACATCCCGTCAGTACCGCCATGAGAAAAAACAGGCCGGCTATTAAAAATAGTCTTCTTTTCAAGCTTTTATTCCTCCTGACCGTGAAATGTTCACGTTGATAGCATATTTTTCTCTTTCAAAAAGGCAAACTTGACCAAGTCTGAAGGCTTGGCCTTTAATTAGGCATTATTTTGCTAATTCAAATGTATTTTATCATTTTTTTGCCGAAAGCGCTTTAAAATAAATACGGTTTCCCATCTCATAACCGTTACTCATTATGGCCCTTTTCCTGAAAGATAATAGTACAAATTTATTTTATTTTCGATAAACTGTCCAGCTCCAGCTTCTACCCCTGGGGCTGTTCAAGGTTTCTACGCTTTTTTTATCACTTTGGCTATTTTAAGAACATGTTCAAGGCTTTTCTTGACTTCATGCATATCCATAGCAGCCGCTGGCTTCCTGGCAATGATGACATAATCGTTACCTGTATGTATCCTGTCCTGCAGTTCATGGAAAGTTTGGCGGATATACCTTTTAACCTGGTTCCTTACGACCGCATTTCCAATTTTCTTGCTGACAGACAGGCCGATTCGGAAGGTTTCCTGCCCTTCTTTTTTCAAAACATAAACGACAAACTGACGGTTTGCAAAAGACTTCCCTTTTTTGAAAGCTTCCTGAAATTCTTTGTTTTTCTTTATGCGGAGCTCTTTTCTCATCTCGATCCACCTTCGTATCCAGCTCTTGCTTCAATCATTTTGTTAAAAAGGGATACCGCCATCCGCTGCTAAAGCGGCTGGCGATATCCATGCTGTATTGACCAAAGAGAAAAAAGACCACTGACAGTTCAGTGGTCTAAGCTGATAATACTTTTCTTCCTTTGCGACGGCGGCGTGCAAGAACCTTGCGGCCGTTTGCGCTGCTCATGCGGCTACGGAAGCCATGAACTTTGCTGTGCTTACGTTTATTTGGTTGATAAGTTCTTTTCATTATATGACACCTCCCTGAGGAATAGCTGTTTCAGACAGTCTTACTAATTATAAGGATGTGCCCGGGAAATTGTCAATAGCAACAGCGAGAAAACCGCGATTACCACGCTGGGAACTTTTACATCTCTCCCTAAGTGTGTATGTCCCGATCCACTGGAGAAGCTTTTGGAATGGACCTGTTTTTAACTGGAAAGCTTTATACATGGCTGTTCAGAAAGTGCCTGTGGACAAAAAACGACAACCTTTTTATTATCCACAGAGCTTATTGACAGCTTTTTCACACAACCAACCCCTGTGGACAATTTTCCTCCACACTGTTACACTATTGTGGATAAAGTAGGAAAAACCGTTGCACCATGCACGGTTTTTTGATATTATATTTGTGTTTTCACTCTTGATAACAATCATAGCATTTCTTAGTTACCCACAATTTGTGGATAACCTGTGGACAGGTTATTCAGCCCTGTATAAAAAGTTTGTCCACAGTAGGTGGATATTGTCGAACATCCCCTATTCTTCCTTATTATATATTTTTCCACATTTATAGTTTCGTATAATTATAAATTCAGGGTTGTACAGCTTGTATAACCCCGGGCTGCCATGGCAATTTTCAGAAAAAGGAGGGAAAACGATTGGAAAATATTGCGGATCTTTGGAATAAAGCCTTGTCCAAAATAGAAAAAAAAATCAGCAAGCCAAGTTACGATACATGGCTAAAATCGACAAAAGCACATTCGCTGCAAAGAGATACGCTGACGGTTACTGCACCCAATGAATTTGCACGCGACTGGCTTGAAGAACGATATTCCCAGCTGATCACCGAAATACTTTACGATATTACCGGTGAGGACCTGGTTGTAAAATTTATCATTCCGCAAAACCAAAAGGACGAGGAACTCGACTTGCCCCTGCCTCCTAAAAGGAACAGAAAAGACGAAGAACATCAAGAGCTTCCGATCAACATGCTAAATCCGAAGTATACCTTTGATACATTCGTAATTGGTTCCGGCAACCGGTTTGCCCATGCAGCATCGCTTGCAGTGGCCGAGGCGCCGGCAAAGGCCTATAATCCCCTGTTTATCTATGGAGGAGTCGGACTCGGAAAGACGCATCTTATGCATGCCATCGGTCATTATGTAAAGGAACATAACCCTTCGGCAAAAGTGGTCTATTTGTCTTCCGAGAAATTTACGAATGAATTCATCAATAGCATCCGTGACAACAAAGCGGTAGAATTCCGGAACAAGTACAGGAAAGTGGATGTGCTCCTGATTGATGATATTCAATTCCTTGCTGGAAAAGAATCAACCCAGGAAGAATTTTTCCATACTTTCAATACGCTGCATGAAGAAAGCAAGCAGATCATTATTTCCAGTGACCGACCTCCAAAGGAAATACCAACACTCGAAGATCGGCTTAGATCACGGTTTGAATGGGGTTTGATCACTGACATCACTCCTCCTGACCTTGAAACAAGGATTGCAATTCTTAGGAAAAAAGCAAAAGCAGAAGGTCTTGATATTCCAAATGAGGTGATGCTTTACATAGCGAACCAAATTGACACGAATATCCGTGAACTTGAAGGTGCATTGATCCGGGTAGTGGCGTACTCTTCCCTCACCAACAAAGATATCAACGCAGACCTTGCAGCAGAAGCATTGAAGGATATCATCCCAAGCTCAAAACCAAAGGTCATCACCATCCTTGATATCCAGCGGGTGGTAGGCCAGAACTATAATATAAAGCTTGAAGACTTCAAAGCAAAAAAACGGACAAAGTCGATTGCCTTTCCGAGGCAGATCGCGATGTACCTTTCGAGAGAGCTTACTGATTTTTCACTTCCGAAAATCGGTGAAGAATTCGGAGGCAGAGACCATACGACTGTCATCCATGCGCATGAAAAGATTTCAAAGCTGCTTGCGAGCGATTCACAGCTCCAGAAGCAGCTGAAGGATATCCATGAACAATTGCGTTAGGGGATAGTGTGAATAACTTGTCAGAGCTTACACACAGTCTGTCCACATGTGGATAGGCTGTGTTTCCATTCTTTTTCTCACTTATCCACATATTCACAGGGCCTACTAGTACTTGTACTATTCTTTTTAAAAAATAATAAATATGCTTTTAAGCAAAAAATATACCTAAACGGAGGATGAAAAAATGAGATTTATCATCCAGCGGGACCATCTATTGCAAAGCGTCCAGGATGTCATGAAAGCAGTCACAAGCAGGACAACCATTCCAATTCTTACAGGGATTAAAATTGTCGCAACTGAAGATGGTGTCACCTTAACAGGAAGCGATTCCGATATATCCATAGAATCTTTCATCCCGAAAGAAGAGCAAGGCGATGAAATCGTTGAAGTCAAAAGAGCTGGAAGCATCGTGCTTCAAGCCCGCTTTTTTAGCGAAATCGTTAAGAAACTGCCTACAGATACAGTTGAAATCGATGCAGGGGATAATTTACAAACTGTCATTCGCTCTGGAAAATCAGAATTCAACCTAAATGGCCTTGATGCCGATGAATACCCGCATCTTCCGCAACTTGCTGAAGAAAATGTATTCCGGATTCCGACAGATCTGTTAAAAGCCTTGGTCCGCCAGACGGTATTCGCAGTGTCCACCTCAGAAACACGCCCTATCTTGACAGGTGTAAACTGGAAGGTCGAAGATGAGCAGTTAATCTGTATTGCAACAGACAGTCACCGCCTAGCGTTAAGGAAAGCTGCAGTCCAAACATCGGGCACAGGTACCTATAATGTGGTCATTCCAGGCAAAAGCCTTACAGAGCTTAGCAAGATTCTGGATGATTCAACAGAAACGGTTGAAATTGTCATCACTGAGAATCAGGTGCTATTTAAAGCAAAACATCTGCTGTTTTTCTCAAGGCTTCTGGAAGGAAACTATCCTGATACAGGTAAGCTGATTCCGGCTGAAAGCAAAACGGATGTGATTCTCAATACAAAAGAATTCCTGCATTCGATTGACCGTGCATCGCTCCTTGCAAAAGAAGGACGAAATAATGTGGTTAAGCTTTCAACCATTGAGGAAAAAGCCGTTGAAATCTCTTCCAATACACCGGAAATCGGAAAGGTTACCGAAGAAGTCCAATGCCAGTTGGTTAATGGCGGAGAACTAAGCATTTCTTTTAATGCCAAATATATGATGGATGCACTAAAGGCGCTTGAGGGCAGTGAAATCAAAATCAGTTTCACTGGAGCCATGAGGCCATTCGTCATCCGTCCAATCAATGACGAAACTACACTTCAGCTGATTGTGCCTGTGAGAACTTATTAAACACCGCAAATAACAAAGAGTCAGACACCCAGCTGTTTTAAAACCGCCGCCAGAAGAACTGGCGGCATTTTTTCCAATCTCCCCTTTCCCGGGCGAAATCTTGGTAAATTTTTACGCGGCTACAAGGGCATAATAAACAAACTGGTAAGGTTTTACTTTGTCAGAACGTTATTATTTAGTAAAATAAAGTATTGGATGCTTATTGGAAGAGGGTGAGCATGTGCAAAATGAAATTAAAATTAATACAGAATTCATTACAATGGGCCAGTTCCTTAAACTCGCCGAAATCATCCAGTCCGGCGGGATGGCTAAATGGTTTTTAAGTGAACACGAAGTGTATGTCAATGGAGAGCAGGATCAGAGAAGAGGCAGGAAGCTTCGCGGCGGAGACACTGTGAGAATTCCAGGTTTCGGTGAATTCCTTGTTTCATCCTGAAGGCCTGATAAGCAAAAAAGCCTGGCGATTTTGCTGACGGCTTTAACCAGAGGATGGTCCGTTCAATGTATATTGAAGAACTGTTATTGAAAAATTACCGTAACTACGGGCAGCTCGAGGCTCACTTTGAAAATAAAGTCAATGTGATCCTCGGGGAAAATGCCCAGGGCAAAACAAATGTGATGGAATCGATCTTTGTGCTGGCGATGGCCAAATCGCATCGGACATCAAACGATAAAGAACTTATTCGCTGGGACGATGATTATGCTAAAATAGAAGGACGGGTAATAAAAAGCCGGGGTCCCTTGCCGATGCAGCTCGTTATTTCGAAAAAGGGAAAACGCGCGAAATGCAACCATATCGAACAGCGCAGGCTCAGCCAGTATGTCGGCAATATGAATGTTGTCATGTTCGCACCCGAAGACCTCCATCTTGTCAAAGGTAGCCCCCAAGTGAGGCGCCGCTTCATTGACATGGAAATCGGCCAGGTCTCCCCTGTCTATTTGCATGATATCAGCCAGTACCAGAAAATCCTTCAGCAGCGGAATCATTACCTTAAACAGCTGCAAGTGAGGAAACAAACTGATATGGCCATGCTTGATATCCTGACGGAACAATTCATCGGAGCATCTGCCAAGATTGCTGCGAAAAGGTTTGAATTCCTTCGACTGCTCCAGCAATGGGCTGAACCTATCCATAATGGGATCTCAAGGGGGCTTGAAACACTGGAAATACGATACAGGCCATCCGCTGATGTATCAGAAGGGCAAGATTTGTCGAAAATGATTAAAGTTTATGAAGAAAAGTTTGATAAAATAAAAAACAGGGAGATTGAACGGGGAACCACTATGTTTGGGCCGCACCGGGATGACCTTGTCTTTTTCGTTAATGGACGGGATGTGCAGACATATGGGTCACAGGGACAGCAGCGGACAACCGCCCTGTCAGTCAAACTTGCCGAACTTGAACTGATCAACAAAGAGATTGGCGAATACCCTATCCTTCTGCTGGACGATGTCCTGTCGGAATTGGATGACTATCGCCAGTCCCATTTGCTGAATACCATACAGGGAAAAGTGCAGACATTCGTCACAACGACGAGCGTAGATGGAATTGATCATCAAACCCTCAAAGAGGCAGCAGCCTACCGGGTCGAAACAGGCACAATGGAAAGAATCCAATGAGGTGAATCCATGTATTTGCATGTAGGAGAAGATACTCTCGTCAGGACCAGAGATGTCATTGCCATTCTGGATAAAGAAAGCGCAAGCTCCTCCCCTATTTTGGAAGAGTTTCTTCGAGGCCAGGAAGCGGTCAACCTTTCCAAAGCCGAGTACAAATCCATCGTTGTGACGTGTGATAAGATTTACTATTCCCCTCTTGCTTCTGGAACATTAAAAAAACGTTCAAAAAAAATATCCTCACAGGAATTTTAATAGATCAACTGGTTCAATTACCGGCGCAGGAATGGCCGCTGATTTTAAAAGATTTGCAAAAAGGAAAGTGTAGGTGATCGGTGTGGCAATGGAACAGCAAAATATGCAAGGCCAAGCGTATGATGAAAATCAAATACAGGTCCTTGAAGGTTTGGAAGCTGTCCGCAAACGTCCCGGAATGTATATCGGTTCAACGAGTGCGAAAGGCTTGCACCATCTTGTCTGGGAGATTGTTGATAATAGTATCGATGAGGCACTGGCAGGATTTTGTGATGAAATCAATGTCATCATCGAAAGTGATAACAGCATTACCGTAATAGATAATGGGCGCGGAATACCTGTCGGGATCCACGAGAAAATGGGAAGGCCGGCAGTTGAGGTCATTATGACGGTCCTCCATGCCGGAGGAAAGTTCGGCGGCGGAGGCTATAAGGTTTCCGGAGGTTTGCACGGCGTGGGCGCATCAGTCGTAAACGCGCTTTCTACCATTCTGGAAGTGTTTGTCCACCGTGACGGACATATTTATTACCAGAAATTCGAGCGAGGCGTACCGGCGGCGGATCTTGAAATCATCGGGGAATCAGACAGGACTGGAACGACTGTCCATTTTGTCCCTGACAGCGAAATTTTTACTGAAACACGGGAATATGAATTCGATATACTCGCAACAAGGCTCCGTGAGCTTGCATTCCTCAACAGGGGCATTAAGATTACGATTGAGGATAAGCGGATTGAAGATAAAAAGAACGAATATCATTACGAAGGCGGAATTAAGTCTTATGTAGAACACTTAAACCGTACTCGTGAAGTTCTTCACGATGAACCAATTTTTATCGAGGGTGAAAAAGACGGAATTACGATTGAAGTCGCCATTCAGTACAACGACGGCTTTGCCAGCAATATTTATTCCTTTGCGAACAATATCCACACCTATGAAGGCGGAACACATGAATCCGGATTCAAGACAGCCCTTACGAGGGTGATTAATGATTATGCGAGGAAGAACCGCATTTTTAAAGAGAGTGATGATAACCTGTCCGGAGAAGATGTCCGTGAAGGTTTGACAGCCATTGTATCTGTCAAGCACCCGGATCCCCAGTTCGAAGGCCAGACGAAAACAAAGCTCGGCAATTCGGAAGTCCGGAATGTCGCTGATACATCATTCTCGGAACACTTTGAAAAGTATTTGATGGAAAACCCTTCCGTTGCAAGAAAGATTGTTGAAAAAGGCTTGATGGCGGCGCGTGCAAGGCTCGCAGCTAAAAAGGCACGCGAATTGACGCGAAGGAAAAGTGCCCTTGAGGTATCAAGTCTTCCGGGTAAACTGGCGGACTGCTCTTCAAAAGACCCTTCGATCAGCGAACTGTACATCGTTGAGGGTGACTCTGCGGGCGGTTCGGCAAAACAGGGCAGAGACCGTCACTTCCAAGCGATCCTTCCGCTGAGAGGTAAGATCCTGAATGTCGAGAAAGCAAGGCTTGACCGCATTCTCTCAAACAATGAGGTAAGGGCGCTGATTACTGCTATCGGAACGGGAATCGGAGAGGATTTCGACCTTTCGAAAGCCCGTTACCATAAGGTTGTCATCATGACGGATGCCGATGTCGACGGCGCTCATATCCGGACCTTATTATTGACTTTCCTGTACCGATATATGAGACAGATCATTGAAGCCGGCTTTATCTATATTGCTCAGCCGCCATTGTTCAAGATCCAGCAGGGAAAAAGGATTGAATATGCGTATAATGACCGGGAGCTTGAACAGATGCTCGCGGAAATGCCGTCACATCCCAAGCCAGGCTTACAGCGTTACAAAGGTCTTGGCGAGATGAATCCGACCCAGCTTTGGGAAACCACGATGGATCCGGATAACCGTCTCCTTTTACAAGTTAGCCTTGAAGATGCGATCGAAGCGGATGAAACCTTCGAAATGCTGATGGGCGACAAGGTAGAGCCAAGACGGCAGTTTATCGAAGAAAATGCCGTGTACGTCAAAAACCTTGATATTTAACAGGATAGATGGATAGTCTATCCTGCTTTACTTTTTTGTTACCGATTTTAAACTAACAGGCCGGTATTGACATCGGCCACCTAGAGGAGGTTTCTTCCATATGGCTGAGACGCCTAATCCCCGCGTGAAAGAGATCAATATTAGCCAGGAGATGCGCACATCTTTCCTGGACTACGCGATGAGTGTCATTGTTGCCCGGGCATTGCCCGACGTCCGCGATGGCTTAAAACCAGTACACCGCCGGATCCTGTATGCCATGCATGACCTTGGCATGCATTCCGACAAACCTTTTAAAAAGTCGGCGCGTATCGTCGGCGAAGTAATAGGCAAGTATCACCCTCATGGTGATTCTGCTGTCTATGAAACAATGGTTCGTATGGCACAGGATTTCAACTACCGCTACATGCTTGTTGATGGACACGGAAACTTCGGTTCGATTGATGGAGATTCTGCGGCAGCTATGCGTTACACAGAGGCCAGAATGTCCAAGATTTCGATGGAACTGCTTCGTGATATCAATAAAGACACGATTACTTACCAAGACAACTATGACGGTTCGGAAAGAGAGCCAGTGGTACTTCCAGCCAGATTCCCTAATCTGCTTGTAAACGGAACATCTGGTATCGCAGTCGGAATGGCAACAAACATTCCGCCCCACCAGCTTGGTGAAGTGATTGACGGCGTGCTGGCAATCAGCAAGGATCCTGATATGACGATCCAGGAACTAATGGATGTTATACCAGGGCCGGACTTCCCGACTGGCGGAATGATTCTCGGACGAAGCGGAATCAGGAAAGCTTACGAAACAGGGCGCGGCTCGATTATCCTCCGTGCAAAGGTTAACATAGAGCAAAAATCAAACGGCAAGGAAGTCATCATTGTCAACGAAATTCCGTACCAGGTAAATAAGGCCAGGCTGATTGAAAAAATTGCCGAACTTGTCCGCGATAAAAAGATTGACGGAATCACGGACCTTCGTGATGAATCAGACCGCGATGGGCTCAGGATTGTCATTGAAGTGCGCAAGGATGCGAATGCAAACGTCCTGTTAAACAATCTCTACAAGCATACTGCCCTTCAGACAAGCTTTGGGATCAACACGCTTGCGCTTGTTGACGGGCAGCCAAAGGTTCTCAACCTAAAGCAATGTCTGCAGTATTATCTTGACCACCAGAAGGTTGTCATCCGCCGCAGGACAGAGTTTGAATTGCGGAAGGCTGAAGCCAGGGCACATATCCTTGAGGGTTTGAGAATCGCACTGGATCATCTTGACAGGGTCATTGCCTTGATCCGTAACTCGCAGACAGCCGACATCGCCCGCGAAGGCCTGATGACGGAATTCAGTTTGTCCGAGAAACAGGCTCAGGCTATTCTCGATATGCGCCTCCAGCGCCTAACAGGACTTGAGCGGGAGAAAATCGAGGAAGAATACCAAAACCTGATGAATCTGATTGCTGAACTGAAGGCAATTCTTGCAGATGAAGAAAAAATCCTTGAAATCATCAGAGAAGAGCTCGTGGAAATTAAAGAGCGTTTCAATGACAAAAGGCGTACTGAGATTATGGCAGGCGGCCTTGAAATGATCGAGGATGAAGACTTGATTCCAAGAGAAAACATTGTCTTAACGCTTACACACAATGGCTATATCAAGCGCCTGCCTGTGTCTACGTACCGTGCCCAGAAACGGGGCGGACGCGGAATTCAGGGTATGGGGACGAACGAAGATGACTTCGTCGAACACTTGATTACGACCTCCACGCATGATACGATCCTGTTCTTTACGAATAAAGGAAAAGTATACAGGACAAAGGGGTATAAGATCCCTGAATTCAGCCGTACGGCAAAAGGGATTCCAATCATCAATCTTCTTGGCGTGGAAAAAGGTGAATGGGTCAATGCAATCATTCCAATCGAAGAATTTACTGAAGAGTGCAGTCTCTTCTTTACAACGAAGGAAGGCGTTTCGAAGCGCTCGCCGCTCACTTCGTTTGCTAACATCCGCAACAACGGACTGATTGCCCTTAACCTCCGTGAAGGCGACGAATTGATTTCCGTCCGCCTTACCGACGGTAGCAAGGAAATTATCATCGGAACGAAAAACGGCCTTTTGATCCGTTTCCCAGAGACGGATGTCCGCTCAATGGGACGGACAGCAACAGGTGTTAAAGGAATTTCCCTTGATCGTGATGATGAAGTAATCAGCATGGAAGTCCTGGATGAAACCGCTGAAATCCTTGTCGTTACGAAAAACGGCTTTGGCAAGCGCACACCTGCATTAGAGTACAGAAGGCAGGGCCGCGGTGGAAAAGGAATCAAAACCTGCAATATTACCGAAAAGAATGGCAGCCTTGTTACGGTGAAGGTTGTTCAGGGAGAAGAAGACTTAATGCTGATCACAACTGGCGGTGTCCTTATCAGGATTCCAGTCAGCGGAATTTCTGTCACTGGCCGGAACACTCAGGGTGTCAAACTGATCAGCCTGAATAAGGCAGAAGACGAATATGTCGCAACTGTCGCCAAGGTTGATAAAGAGGATATCAAAGAGGATGAGCTTGAAGAACTTCCGGAAAGCGGAACAGACGCAGCTGCAGGTGCCGAGGAAGAGGCAGGACAGCCTTTAACCGAAAGTGCTGAAGCGAAGGATTCGGATGACGGAGAAGCATAAAAGAGAGAAAATGAAGGTTTCAACCTCCTTTATTCTGAAATGATCTGAGGGGCACAAAATTGTGCTCCTTTTTTTTTATTCCATGAAGTAAAATATTCTGTATAAGAATTTTTTAATCCGGGGTGGGAATCGTGCGTGTACATATTGATGAGCTTCAAGAGGGCTGCATTCTCGCAGAGGATGTTTTCAGCAAGACAAGCCGGCCAATTGTCGGTAAACAGACGGTCCTGACAAAAGAACTGATCGACGTCCTGAAAGCATTCGTGGTCAAGGAAGCGGAAGTGGAAAAGACGCTTGTAACCGGAATGCCTTTTATTCCAGTCACGGTGATTCAAGAAAAAGAAAAAGACGCTGATAAAGATACTGATAAAGAAGAACTGAACTTCGTTGACTTGTTTTTAAGGGCGAAGAAATCATTTGAAAAAGAATTTTTTTCATGGCAGTCCGGATTGCCTGTCGATATATCGGCAATAAGGAGTCTCCTTTTGCCACTGATGGACATGCTTGAAAAAGACTCATCGAATATATTCCGCCTGCACCACTTCTCAACAAATGATGATTACTTATTCCACCATTCGCTTGCAGTTGGCATTCTCTCAGGCTATATTGCCAGGAAGATGAACTACAGCAAAGGTGACACCATCCAGGTGGGGCTTGCCGGGAGCCTGGCTGATTGCGGAATGGCAAAGGTCAGCAGCCGGTTACTGAACAAGCGAACAACTCTTTCTGTGGAAGATTATGAAGAAATTAAAAAACATCCAACCTACAGCTATCAAATGGTTCGGAACAGTCCTTTGCTGAAGGATTCTGCGAAAATTGCGATTATCCAGCATCATGAGCGGCTGAACGGAAGCGGATATCCATTTGGCGAAAAGGATGCGAGAATCCACGCTTTCTCAAAAATCATTGCTGTGGCTGACGCTTACCATGCAATGACTTCGGACAGGACCTTCAAGTCCAGACTGTCACCATTCAGAGTGCTTGAAATCATTAATGAGGACCATTTCGGGGAGTTTGACATCTGTGCCGTAAAAGCATTGAATTCAGCCCTTCTGAACTATACAACGGGAAGCATTGTCAGGCTTTCTGATGGCCAGGAAGCAGAGATCTTGTTCGTAGAAGAAAAAAGTCCTGCCAGGCCGCTTGTGAAGCTTTCGGAAACAAACACAATTCTCTCTCTTGAGAAGAACCGCCACCTTTTTATTGAGGATATCATTTATCAGGCTGGTCATTGACCAGTCTTTTCCTAAAAAAATCCGCTGGACGGTTAAAAAGTTGGCAAGAACTATTGCCGAATATAGAAATGACTGTTATAATCTTCAAAGTCAGCTGCTTAAATCAACACGATTTAAGGGAATGCTAAAAAAGTTGTTGACTAGGCACTATGAAAATGTTATATTATTAAAGTCGCTTACGGGCGACAGAGTAAATTGCTCTTTGAAAACTAAACAAACAAGCGT
>NZ_QWVT01000011.1 GCF_003570705.1 Mesobacillus zeae | reverse complement strand
CAAATCTCAGGATATATCAACCAACTCCAGTTGCAGCCTTCTTTTCAGAGGATCGTCCCCAATCCGTTGCCGCACAGCATCACTATTTTTAAATTGGCAAAAGAAGCTTGATGCCCAAGACGAGCAATATGGTTCCGCCCAGCACTTCTCCGTAGGAACCTAGTATTCCTTGCACCTTCCTCCCTATCAAAAGCCCAGCCCACGCCAAAATGGCCGAGGCGGCGCCAAAGCATACCAGTACGACCAATGTTCTTGCCCCATATATACCAAGCGTCAGGCCGACAGAAAAGCTGTCGAGGCTAACGCTGAACGCAAATAGAAACAGCCCTTTGCCAATAGGCGCCATCATGCTCCCGCCGTCCTGCTCAAAGCCCGAGCGAATCATCTGTATGCCCATCAATACGAGGAGCGTTCCGCCAATATATCCGGCTATTGCCCCGAACTGATGTGATAAAAAACTGCCGACGGCGATGCCCAAAAGAGGCATGAGCACATGGAAAATGCCGATCGTAAGCCCGATTTTAAATATTTGTCTTTTTGTCAGGGAAAGCATTCCCATACTAAGGCCTACGGAAAATGCATCCATGCTTAGTGCAAAGGCCATCAATAAAAGTGTAATCAATTCTCCAACCGTTGCTGCCATCTTTTTGCCCCCCTGGACTTGCTATTTGAGCATATGCACGTTCACATGAGTTTAGAAGCAGATACGCTGTTTTGCAAAATAAAAACGGCAGGATGAATTCCTGCCGCATAGTGAGTTTATAAATTCTTCGTGATTATTGGGTTGCCGGACGCTTTCGTCAGCCTGTTCATGACAGCTTCCCCCACTCCTGCAACGGGGAACACTTCACCAAAAATGATATCCGCATCCGTTTCATTGAAGCTGCGGAGAGTATCATACAGGGACTCCGCCACTGTCTCAAGCTTGCTTCGGCGGCCGCAGGCGATGATGATATCTGCCCTGTAAAAACCTTTGTTTTCCTCGGTCGTCATCACAGCCACCTTCATTCCTGCGGCCCGTTTCTCATCGACAAGCTGCTGAATAGCGGCAGCACTTCCGTCAACGAGATACAGCGGGGAGTCTGGTGCGTAGTGGCGGTACTTCATGCCCGGTGACTTCGGAACCTGGGAGGAGTCTGTCAACGCAGGATCTTCTCCTATTTTCCCGACCGTCTCTTCAAGCTGCTCTCTTGTAATGCCGCCCGGCCGCAAAATGACAGGGTATTTTCCCGTACAATCGACGACCGTGGATTCCACGCCGACCCCGGTTGGGCCTCCATCGACGATTCCGGCAATGCGGCCGTCCAGGTCTTCATGTACATGTGCAGCTGTTGTCGGGCTCGGTTTTCCTGATACGTTGGCACTGGGGGCCGCGATTGGCAGACCGGATGCTTCTATCAGCGCGAGTGCCACCGGGTGGCCAGGCATCCTGACCGCCACTGTGGATAACCCGGCCGTCGCCTTTTCGGACAACACGCCTTCCCGTTTCTCCAGCACGAGCGTAAGCGGACCAGGCCAGAAAGTCTCCATCAGAATCTGTGCTGTCTCAGATATATTCACCGCAAAATGTTCGAGCTGCCCGAGGTTTGAGATATGGATGATAAGCGGGTTATCTCCAGGCCTGCCCTTGGCAGCAAAAATTTTTGCTACAGCACCGTCATCCTTCGCGTTGCCTCCCAGGCCGTATACCGTCTCGGTCGGAAAAGCAACGACCTCATTTCCCTTCAATTTTTCCGCTGCTTCTATGATTTGTGGATATGTGACTAAATTATCCACATCTTTATCCACTGTCCACATCGTTGTTTCCATTGTTGATCACCCTTCTAGACTTGGGTCAATTGTCCCTAAAAATAGTCCATTAATCCTTTATATAAATAGGCTGCTGAAAGTAATTCCTATGAAAGTATAAAAGAAGAAAACAAGGAAGACAAGTTTTTATCCACAAATTGTGCATAAAATCGGGGATTCAGTGGATAACTTTGTGGATATTTTAGCGAATTATATCGAAATTTTCATAATAATCGAGTTATCCACATTAGAAACCCACTTAAAATGCTCCAGATCGCCGATAAAGCTATTCGCTTCTTCATATGTGGTTTCCCGGAATCCAAGTTCTTGCAAAAATAGTGAAGCGCTCTGCTTATCCGTCACGAGAAAAATTCGGAAGAGATTTTTCTCTTTGGCAATCCGAAGCACTCGCCCAAGGAGCAAAAGCACATCTTCATGGGAAGTGCCCTTTTGTACGACGAGCGAACGGATCAGCCCAGCTCCTTCTGACGGCTCGATTCCGACGCATGCTCTCAGCTGCCCCGAGTGCGTTTCAAGCAAAGAATAGTAATCTGCGCTTCCCTCTTTTAACGAAATGCCCTGCTGCGCTTCTGCAAGGAATGACTCAAGCCTTTCAAAATCAGCGGCTTCTGCCGCCCTTACTGTCTTTTCCACTCTCCCCACCCTTTCTATCAATCTCTTTTTCTTATGTGTATGAGATTGTGGATAAACTAGAACTAGCAATTAAGGAATGCTCAAGTTTCGTCTTGAGACAAAACTTGACTGGTAACACCGCCACCTCCTTTGGCCGAGTTATGAATGGGAAAACTGTCTGTCCCATTGAAAAAGGGTACGGCAGCTTCTTTTTGCTGCCGTACCCTTCTTGCCAACCGAATTCCGGGACATCAGTTTTCTGCTGCTTGTCACTCTTATGCTGCCGTCCGGTTTCTGCGTTCTTCCCGTAATTGGCTGTCTTTTCTTTCAGTATGTTTCAACAGGCTCTCGCCCGGATGATTAGTCGTTTTTATGTTGGCGGGATTCTCCGCCTTTTTTGCCGATTTCTTGATAGAATTCTTTATCATGGTTCTCGGCTGTTGCTTCGCCGCCTTTTTTACCAATCTCTTGATAGAATTCTTTATCATGGTTCTCGGCTGTTGCTTCGCCGCCCTTTTGCCCGATTTCCTGGTAGAATTCTTTATCATGAGTTTCAGCAGTCGTTTCTCCGCCTTTTTTGCCGATTTCCTGGTAGAACTTCTTGTCATGGTTCTCGGCTGTTGCTTCGCCGCCCTTTTGTCCGATCTCCTGATAGAATTCCTTACCGTGGTTATCGCTTGTTGCTTCGCCGCCTTTACGGCCTCTTTCCTCACGAGACATTTTTTCATCATTGTTATTATTTTTGTTGTTAACCATTATCTCTCATCTCCTTTAGTTGTTGTTATTGTTTACACTCCTACATTATCCGCTTCGAGATAGTTTAAACCGGCTTAAACAAGATTGTAATCTCCTCGTTCTTGCATTGTAATAATATTGGAAATATTCCTTGCGTTTTTTCCTCGGTATCCATACATTTCCTTTTTCAAATTGATAGTCTTCTAAAAAATTAACGGGTATTAAAAAACGCAGCCCTGAAGGCTGCGTTAAACATAGATTAATCGAATAGTTTATTCCAAATGTCAACAACGAAGAATCTCACTTCCACTTCCTCTTCGCCTGCTTCGTAAACAGGAGGCTTGCTTTTCTCTTTTTTAACTTTTGCTGTCTCGACAGGTTCCTCTTCCTCAAAGTTCTTCGCTGGCACTTTGTTGACCGAAGCAGTGTCATTGCCCCCTGAAGCTTCGTCAACAGATTTCAAGTCTTCACTATCGCTTTCAGTTGCAGTCGTTTCCGTCACCGGGTCAGCATTTGCCTCAGCTGCAGCCGCCTCCTGGATTGGCACTGCTGTTGGAGGTGCAGCCTCAGCGGTTGCCTCCTTCACCTCTTCGATCGCCGCTGTCTCTTCCGTCACGTTAACTTGGGCCGGTGCTCCCATTTGTTCAGGCTGAACATCAGCCGTCTTCGCTGCTTGCAGTTCCTCTCCCGGCTTCTGCGGCTGATCTTTGTCTGGTGCAGACTTTTGCTTTTCCTTATCTTTTTTATCTTTGTCTGCTACTTTCCCTTTTTTATCCTCAAAGCCAGGGCTTGTCGCTTCACCGTTTGAAAAATCGAGGAAGCATAATGGCGGGTACAGGACACACCACCAGTTGGCGCCTTCTCCCTTGCCAAGCGTAATCAAGATTGCCTCGTATTCACCTGCAGGATAGAGGAACTGGCCGTAAAGCTTTGTGGGAAATTTAACGCGGCCAAACTCCACATTCACCGATTGAGTCATTTGCTCGGATGCGACAACTTCTTCGGCAATCTGCTGAATCTCAGGCAGCCTTGACTGAATCACCTTCCGGGCATCCTTCAATGAAGTTAAATCCTCCACCCACAGCGTGATCTCCTGGTTTACTCTGTCCCTGACCTTGCGCTTAAGATTCTGGTCTGCATCCGCATCGCTGTCTGCCAGAATCCGAAGCCTGATCGCCTCATGGGGAATGACAATCTCTTCTTTGGCATCAGTGGTTTGAGGTGTATATAAACTTAATATTGTCGCTGCACATAATAAGATAAGATAAAAGGTTGCTAACCATTTCTTTTTCATTTCTAAGCACCGTCCCTTCACTAGTCACAGTGTGGACAGTTTGCTAGATTCTTAAACTCCTAATTTTCAAAAAATAAAAAGCCCGCAGGATTCCTGGGGCTTCACGGCAATCAGAGTCCGACATGCGCATATACCATGCGGTCTTTCCCGTTAATATCATTGGTGACTTCTACGAATGCCCCCGGGAAAGTAGCCTTCAGCATACCGGCAACCGCTTCTCCCTGGCCGAATCCGATTTCGAAAGCGATCAGCGCTTTTTCTTTTACGACTAGCGGAAGCTGTTCCATAAAACGCCTGTACACGTCCAATCCATCGTTGCCCGCAAACAAAGCGAGATGAGGCTCGTGGTCTGTCACGATTTCCGACATCCAATATTTGTCCTCATTTGGGATATATGGAGGATTGGAAATAACGCATTCGAATTTCTTTCCGCCCCTGATGAAAGGCTCAAGCAAATTACCCTGGATAAAATTCACATCTGCGCCAAGCTGGACCGCATTTTTTTTCGCCGTGGCCAAAGCCTCTGCCGAAATATCGGACGCTGCCACAATCAGGCCAGGCTTTTCGAGCTTTAGCGTTACTGAAATGGCGCCGCTTCCCGTGCCGACATCAACCACTTCAAGCTCGTGTTTCTCCTCGAAGATGGAATTAAGGCGGTGAAGCGTGCCAAGAACGAGTTCTTCCGTTTCCGGCCTTGGTATGAGGACCGAGGGATCGACCTGGAACGTCCGGCCGTAAAAGTCTTCCACCCCGGTAATGTATTGGACAGGCACCCCATCGCCGTGCATGCGCACAGCTTTCTGGAAGGCGGTCCAAATCTCCGGCTCCAATTCCTCGCGAATATCGGCAAGGAGACGGGCACGGTTCAAACCGGCAAAGTGCTGCAGCAAAATTTCGCCCGCATTGTCATCCCGCTGCTTTTGTTCTAAAAAAGAAGAAGCCCAGTTGAGGGCTTCATATATTCTTTTACTCATTGCTTGCGCTCTCCAGACGGCTGGATTGGTCTTCAAGGACAAGAGCATCGATAATTTCGTCGATTTTTCCTTGAAGAACTTGATCAAGCTTCTGGATTGTCAGGCCAATGCGGTGGTCCGTTACGCGGTTTTGCGGAAAATTGTACGTACGGATACGCTCAGACCTGTCGCCTGTACCGACGGCAGATTTGCGCACCTGGTCATATTCAGCCTGGGCTTCACGCTGGAATTTGTCATAGACACGGGCACGAAGTACCTTCATCGCCTTGTCCTTATTCTTGTGCTGTGATTTTTCATCCTGGCAGGAAACAACAATGCCTGTAGGAATATGCGTCAGACGGACAGCAGACATCGTGGTGTTAACGCTCTGGCCGCCGGCGCCGCTGGAAGCAAAGGCATCGAAACGAATATCTTTGTCTTGGATTTCGACTTCGACTTCTTCCGCTTCCGGAAGGCATGCCACAGTAGCGGTAGAGGTATGGATCCTCCCGCCTGATTCTGTTTCCGGTACGCGCTGCACACGGTGGGCGCCATTTTCAAATTTAAGCTTGGAGTATGCCCCAGTTCCATTCACGATAAAAATGATTTCTTTATAGCCGCCTACTCCTGTTGTGTTGGCTTCAATGACTTCTACTTTCCAGCCCTGCGATTCAGCAAAACGGCTGTACATACGGTAAAGGTCGCCAGCAAACAGAGCTGCTTCATCGCCGCCAGCAGCCCCGCGGATTTCCATGATTACGTTTTTGTCATCGTTAGGGTCTTTCGGGACAAGCAATATTTTCAGCCGGTTTTCATACTCCTCGATCCTCGGAGCAAGCTCGTTCATTTCTTCCTTTACCATTTCCTTCATATCGGCATCGAGCTTATCATCGAGCATAGCGCGTGCGTCCGCATACTGCTCTTTTGCTTCCTTGTATTCGCGATAAACCTGGACAGTTTCCTGGATATCGGATTGTTCCTTCGAAAATTCACGAAGCTTGTTGGGATTATTGACAATCTCAGGGTCACTCAAGAGCTCATTCAGCCTCTCGTAGCGGTCCTCAACTGCTTGAAGACGATCAAACACAGGCATTCACCTCTAATTTTTATATATGAAAATTCTTCTTTTTAAAATCGCGCTAATAGAAGCTGGACTCTTTTCCAGCCATAACATTCTAATTATAGTATAGCGGGGATACTAGCGTCAAAACCAAATAACAGTAAATCAAGGCTTCCCTCTGTTTCGAACCAAGAAAAAGCATGCCCGTTTTCGGACATGCTGGTTATTTTTCGTGCTCCATCTCGACATTTATTTCATAACGCGGCAGCGCATTGACGAGCTTCTCCTTGATTTTTGCCTGCTGTTTGGCTTTTTCCTTGGCGGAGAGATTCTTTCCGTGGCGCACTGAAACATTCATTGTATCGCCATCAATCCAAATTTCGTCTGCTGTGAAGCCGTCCACGCTGTCCACAGCCTGACGCGCTTTCGAGACATCACTTGAAAAGTTATGCCTGTTTCGCGAGATATCCGGGAAGTTTGGGTTTTGGTCACTCATCGTTCTGTCCATGCCATTGTCGGCATTGATGTCATGGTCTCCGCCCACCTTCCCGTCATCGCGGGTAGTGAGGGCCTGCCCGTTCCGGTCCTCTTCCTTGTAGCCCGAGTCCGCACTGTCGTTCGCCCCGCAGCCTGCAAGAAGCCCTGCCGCTATTAGTATGGCTATCTTATTCAAAGGTTCACCTCCGCTGTTAGCGTACCACCGTCGGGGGGCGGGTATGCATGATAGGAGGATATGGAAGTAGTCATTTTAACAATATTTGTCTATTAGGGAGAATCAAAGGTTTTTGTGAAAAATCATGCTTTTTTCGGGGAGAGTGAAAGGGGTTTTGGGAAGAATTATTCAAAAAAAGGGGGAGAATCACATTATTTCCGGGGAGAGTGGAATATTTCCCAAATTAAGAGCCCCATGTTTCACCATCACAAAGGTCAACACCATTAAAAAAATCCACTCATTCTCTGTTCTTTCTTCTCCTGCACCCATTCGGAAACTGCTTTCAGACGCAAAAAAAGCCAGCCCATCCATCTCCGGGGGCTGGCTTTCATTATTTAAGGGCATCAGTCTCGAAACTGAGATCAAGCCCGTTAGGCGACTTTGGCACTTCGTGGTGGTGCCGGCAGCGTGCTTCATAGGCTTCGGCGGCACCTACGAGGATGACCGGATCGTCATAGGAGGCCGGGTTTCCATCGATGAGGCGCTGCGTCCGGCTCGCCGGGGATCCGCAGACGGCGCAGACGGCTTGCAGCTTCGTCACATGCTCGGCAATCGCCATCAGTTCAGGCATTTTGCCAAAAGGCTCGCCGCGGAAGTCCTGGTCAAGGCCCGCTAGAATCACTCTGTGGCCGCTGTTGGCAAGATGCTGAGCCACCTGAACAATTTCCTCATCAAAGAATTGGACTTCGTCAATCGCAATGACATCCATTTCCTCGCTAATATGCTGAAAAATTTCAATCGACCGGGAAACCGGCTTGGCGATGACAGAGGTTCCATTGTGGGATACAACGGCTTCCTCACTATAGCGATTGTCAATCTGCGGCTTAAACACAGCAATATTTTGCTTTGCAAACTGGGTTCTCCTGACCCGGCGGATCAACTCCTCCGACTTACCTGAGAACATGCTGCCGCAAATCAATTCAATCCAGCCGCTTTGGTTCATCTCATACATGGAACGGCGTCTCCTTCCTACTGGTCATGCTCTATTATCATGAAGTGCATGATGCTTGTCTTAGTTTTATGTGGTTTGCTAAATTTTACACCAATATCGGGGATTCTTTCCTATTAAAAACTGTGAAAATCCCTTTGCAAGGCACATTATTCCAATAAAAAACAGGCAAGTGATAAAACCTCTTGCCTGTTTTAAGAACTTTTTTATTGCTGTAGCTCTGATTTGATGCCGTATTTCTTGTTGAAACGGTCAACACGTCCACCGGCTTCAGCAAACTTTTGACGTCCTGTGTAGAATGGATGGCATTCTGAGCAAGTTTCAACACGAAGCTCGTTTTTAACGGAACCTGTTTCGAAAGTGTTTCCGCAAGCGCAAGACACCGTAATTGTTTTGTAGTTTGGATGAATTCCTGATTTCATTCCTTTTCAGCTCCTTTTGCCCTGAATCTCTCGAGACAGAGTTATATTATACGGAGTGTTCCGTAGTTGTAAAAGCACACTGGTAACATTATATCAAGTGCCCGTCTTTTTTTCAAGTGGCTTTTACTTCCGTTTAATGGAATTAAAAAATGCGTTTATTGCCTGCTTTCATTTCATCGCTCAGCATTGCAAAAAACTCTTCGTTCGACTTTGTCTGCTTCAATTTGCGAAGGAACTTTTCGGCAAAATCAGGCGAATCGGACATCGCTTTTCGAATTGCCCACAGCTTGTCGAGATGCTCTTTTGGAATAAGCAGCTCTTCTTTCCTTGTTCCCGAACGGCGAATATCGATAGCCGGAAAAATCCGCCTTTCTGCAAGCGAACGGTCAAGGTGCAGTTCCATATTTCCTGTGCCCTTGAATTCCTCGTAAATGACATCGTCCATGCGCGAGCCTGTATCGACAAGCGCGGTTGCCAGGATTGTCAGGCTGCCGCCTTCTTCGATGTTCCTCGCGGCTCCGAAGAAACGCTTCGGACGGTGGAACGCCGCTGGATCAATCCCTCCGGAAAGGGTACGGCCGCTTGGCGGGATAACAAGGTTATACGCGCGGGCAAGGCGGGTAATGCTGTCCATCAGGATGATGACATCGCGCTTATGCTCGACAAGTCGCATGGCACGCTCAAGGACGAGCTCAGCCACTTTGATATGGTTCTCCGGCACTTCATCGAACGTCGAACTGACAACATCGCCGGCAACGGACCGCTCAATGTCGGTCACTTCCTCAGGACGCTCATCAATCAGCAGCACGATCAGCTCAGCCTCAGGATGGTTCGTTGTAATGCTATTGGCGATTTCCTTCAATAACATCGTTTTCCCTGCTTTTGGCGGAGCAACAATCAAACCGCGCTGGCCGAAGCCGACTGGCGCAAGCACGTCCATAATTCTCGTAGACAGGTGCCTCGTCGTTGTTTCCAGCTTCATCTGGCGGTTCGGGTACAGGGCAGTCAGTCCAGGGAAGTGGACTCGCTCTTTCGCTGTCTCGGGATCGTCGCCGTTGACAGCCTCTACTTGAAGCAGGCCGAAGTAACGCTCATTTTCTTTCGGCGGACGCACTTTTCCGGACACCTTGTCCCCATTCCTCAGGTCAAAGCGGCGGATTTGCGATGCTGAAATGTAAATATCCTCGGAGCTCGGCGAGTAATTGATCGGGCGAAGGAATCCAAATCCTTCTGTTTGGATAATTTCAAGGACACCTTCCATGAAAAAGTAACCCTGCTGTTCGGCCCTTGCTTTCAGGATCGCGAAAATCAGCTCTTTTTTCGTGAGTTTGCTGTAATAGGATACCTTGTATTCTCTGGCAAGCTCGTACAACTCTTTTAATTTCATATTTTCTAAACTAGAGATATTAACTTCCAATATTGTCACCACACTAAATAAAATAAGTTTCTTATTTCCTCCATATACATGCTTTTTCATCTTAATTTTATCAGGATTATGGATGGAAAAGTAGAATTGAGTTCCATTGAAGAAGAATTGAAGGAATGTAGAAAGAATGTTCGAAGCAATTTGTTAAAGCAATTTTTATTTTACCCTTATCCTGTAAGAATAATCAACTTATTTTGCTTTTAAACATTGACGCTCCCTTTGCCTAACATGGAAAGGGAGCGCAGATTGAAAGGGTTTTCTTTGTTTACCAAAAAATTTTATGGTCTCAGTACGAGGTTTGGCTTTTTTTCCAGCCTGTGCTGGCCTTCGATAAAGCGGACAGTTCCCGACTTAGCACGCATAACGACCGAATGTGTCAGCCCGACATTCCCTTTGTACTGAACGCCTTTGAGCAGTTCGCCGTCTGTTACGCCTGTTGCGGCAAAGATCGCGTCGTCGCCCCTTACAAGGTCTTCCATCAATAGAATTTTGTTCACATCTAATCCCATCTTCAGGCAGCGCTGGGCTTCTGCATCATTTTGCGGCAAAAGTTTTCCCTGGATTTCCCCGCCGAGAGATTTAAGGGCAACAGCTGCAATGACACCTTCTGGAGCTCCGCCGGAACCGAACAGGATATCAACGCCAGTGAAGTCAAAAGCTGTATTGATTGCGCCTGCAACATCGCCGTCATTGATCAGCTTGATCCTCGCACCTGCTTCACGCAGCTGGTGAACGATATGGTCATGGCGCGGTCTGTTCAAGACAGTGGCCACAACGTCTTCAATGTTTTTGTTTTTAGCCTTGGCAACCGCTTTCAGATTGTCAATGACAGAAGCGTTGATGTCGATTTGCCCGACAGCCTCAGGTCCTACTGCGATTTTATCCATATACATATCAGGCGCATGCAAAAGATTTCCATTGTCGGCAATAGCCAGTACCGCAAGTGCATTCCATCCGCCAGACGCTACGATATTCGTTCCTTCAAGCGGGTCAACGGCTACGTCCACACGCGGGCCATAGCCGGTGCCAAGCTTCTCGCCAATAAACAGCATTGGAGCTTCGTCCATTTCTCCCTCACCGATGACCACCGTTCCTTTCATCGGAACAGTATCGAATACATCTCTCATTGCAGACGTTGCGGCATCATCGGCTTCGTCTTTTTTACCGCGGCCCATCCAGCGTGCTGATGATAGTGCTGCTGCTTCTGTCACGCGGACTAGTTCCATCGTTAAACTTCTTTCCATCGGTCTCTCCCCTTGCTCTCTACTGTAATTTTTGCTCCCCCGCCGCCAAACTGTGGCGGCTGTCTTTATCAAGCGTTTTTCAATTGTTCCTGTTCTTCCTTCGTCAGCTCTTCACGCCATACAGTGGCGCCAAGTCCGTTCAGCTTTTCGACAAGATGACTGTAGCCTCTGTCGATATGCTCAAGCCCGGTCACTTCGGTAATTCCTTCAGCCATGAGGCCTGCAATCACAAGTGCTGCGCCTGCCCTAAGGTCGCTGGCTTTCACTTTTGCCCCTTGAAGCTGAATAGGCCCGTTGATGATCGCTGACCTGCCTTCCACTTTGATGTTGGCATTCATTCTCCTAAGCTCGTCAATATGCTTAAAGCGGGCACCGTAAATCGTATCCGTCACAACACTCGACCCTTGCGCACGGGTGAGCAGCGAGGTGAAAGGCTGCTGCAGATCTGTCGGGAAGCCAGGATAAACAAGCGTCTTAATATCGACTGCCTTGTAGACTTCGGCTGGACCTACAAATACCTGCTCATCGCTGGTCTCGATTTGAACACCGATTTCCTTCAGCTTCGCAATCAGCGACTCAATATGTTCCGGAATGACATTGTCAATCGTGATGCCGTTTCCAGCTGCTGCCGCGAGAATCATATAAGTCCCGGCTTCGATTCTGTCCGGAATGATAGTATGGCGGCACCCATGAAGGGAATCGACACCGTCAATTCGGATTACATCGGTACCAGCACCTTTGATCTTCGCTCCCATATTGCTTAGAAGTGTAGCCACATCGATAATCTCGGGTTCTTTTGCAGCGTTTTCGATGACCGTCCTGCCTTTTGCGCGAACTGCTGCGAGCATGATATTGATGGTTGCCCCGACACTGACTACATCAAGGTAAATCCGTGCTCCGCGCAGCTCGTCGGCACGAAGGTAAATCGCACCCTGCTCATTGGTGACGCTTGCACCGAGGGCCTCGAATCCTTTGATATGCTGGTCAATCGGCCGCGGGCCAAGGTGGCATCCTCCTGGAAGCCCGATGACCGCCTTTTTAAAACGGCCAAGCATTGCCCCCATCAAATAATAGGAAGCTCTTAATTTTTTTACTTTTCCATTAGGCAAAGGCATGGAGATCATGGAAGACGGGTCCACCGTCATCTCATTTTCCGAAAATTCAACAGAACCTCCGATTTCCTCCATGAGACTTTTGAGCATATGGACATCGGAAATATCCGGCAAACCTTCAATGGTGACAGGCGACTCAGCCAAAATCGTCGCTGGGATCAGAGCAACTGCGCTGTTTTTCGCACCGCTGACCCGGACAGTACCTTTTAACGGGTAACCGCCTGCAATCTTTAGCTTTTCCATTATTGACTCCCTTCTTAGCCTTAATGTAAAGAGCTGTTGAAGCTCCGTGATGTAAAGAATAGCCTGTCCAGCCTGAAGCTGGGCAAGCATAAGGATTTATTTTCCAACCAAGTTCTTTGGGGGACAGCCATTATGTCATTCTCTTATTTTACACGAAATTCCCATTTTCATGTAACAAAACCAAAAATTTTGCGGGATGCGGGACATCCGGCATCCCGCACTTGATGTAAAACGGATTAAGCACGCTTTTCCCAGTCAGCCAAGAATGCTTCTATTCCTTTGTCTGTCAGTGGGTGCTTAAACAGCTGCATGATGACATTATAAGGAATCGTTGCAATATCTGCACCATTTAAGGCTGCTTCTGTTACGTGAAGCGGATGGCGGATGGAAGCCGCAATGATTTCCGTCTCGATATCATGGATAGCAAAAATATCGGAAATCGTTGAAATGAGCTCCATGCCATTATGGCCGATATCATCTAGTCTTCCAAGGAATGGAGAAACATATGATGCTCCTGCCCTTGCTGCCAACAGCGCCTGGTTTGCACTGAAAATAAGTGTAACGTTTGTTTTGATGCCTTCTTTAGCAAAGACAGCAACTGCCTTAAGCCCTTCTGGTGTCATAGGGACTTTGACAGTGATGTTTGGAGCGATTTTTGCAAGCTCGCGTCCTTCTTTGATCATGCCTTCTGCATCGAGTGCAATGACTTCTGCACTGACAGAGCCAGGAACAAGCTCAGTGATTTCTTTCAGGCGGTCGTGGAAAGAAACATTTTTTTCCTTGGCAACGAGCGAAGGGTTAGTTGTTACGCCTGCGATGCACCCAAGAGTGTAAGCTTCTTTAATTTCATTCATGTTTGCTGTATCAATAAAAAATTTCATTAAAAAAACGCCTCCTTAATCGACATTATTTTTAAATAGCAGGAACGAAGGAAAACCGCCTCGTCCAAGGCGGTTTCCACAATTCCCGGCAGCCTTACGCTTTTTGCGCTGAACCGAATTCACGCATTTTGCCTTTGACTGTATCCCTGATCACATCGCGAGCAGGTCCAAGGTATTTACGCGGATCGTATTCATCTGGCTTTGCTGCAAGCACTTCACGCACTACTTTAGCGGAAGCGATCTGGTTTTCAGTATTTACGTTGATTTTTGCTGTACCAAGAGAGATTGACTTCTTGATATCAGCTGTTGGGATTCCAGTACCGCCGTGAAGGACAAGCGGAACACCTGCAACCTTGTTGATTTCATCCATTTCTTTGAAGCCAAGGTTTGGCTCGCCTTTGTAAGGTCCGTGTACAGAACCAAGCGCTGGAGCAAGGCAGTCGATGCCTGTACGCTCTACAAGTTCCTTGCACTCATTTACATCTGCATAAATAACTCCTTCTGCAATAACATCGTCTTCCTGTCCGCCGACTGTTCCAAGCTCAGCTTCGACAGAAACACCTTTTGAATGGGCATACTCAACGACTTTAGAAGTGATTTCAATATTTTCTTCGAATGAATGGTGTGAAGCATCAATCATGACGGAAGTGAAGCCAGCATCGATTGCTTCTTTACATTTGTCAAAGCTTGAACCGTGGTCAAGGTGGATTGCAACCGGCACGGTAATTTTATAGTCTTCCATTAGACCTTCGACCATTTTGACAACAGTCTTGAAACCGCCCATATAACGGCCTGCACCTTCGGAAACCCCAAGGATGACAGGAGATTTTTCTTCTGCGGCAGCCTGTAGGATAGCCTGTGTAAACTCAAGGTTATTCAGGTTGAATTGTCCAACAGCATAGCCCTCTGCATTAGCTTTTTTCAGCATTTCAGTCATTGAAACTAAAGGCATTATTTTTCCTCCTTCATTAGATCAATTGCGTTTTTTGCCAAACCTTCATTTAAAGCTTGTCCTGCTTTGCTTTTGATTATGTACCCTGAAGTCATCTGGCTAAAACGAATAATCCAGTGGAATTCACTTGTTATCATAACAGAAGAAAACTATAAATGCCATTCATCCAAACGCCTTTTTCTATCTGTCATAAAAATGCTATAAAGCAAACGCTGCCAATATTTTAATTCGTCATTATTGTTCGAAAAATATCCATAAAAATAGAAAAACCGCCTATTGGAGGCGGATTCCCAATATGTATCAAGCAGTTGGCTGGACGTATTTCTTTACTGCCGAACGGATATCGTCAATGTCAAAAGGCTTGGCAAAATGTGTCAAGGCACCAAGGTCCATTGCTTCCTGGATCATATCTAGCTCGCCATAAGCGGTCATGATGATCACTCTAATGTCCGGTTCGATCACTTTCATTCTTTTTAAAATTTCAATTCCATCCATTCCCGGTATTTTCATGTCGAGAAGGACGAGGTCTGGAGAATGCTGTTTTACCGTTTCAAGTGCCTGAATGCCATTCGCTGCCTGGAAGGTCTGGTAACCTTCTTTTTGAAGCACTTCATTGAGCAGGATTCGAATGCCAAACTGGTCGTCAACAATCAGGATTTTTTCATTCATGCCGCTTCTCCCCCACTTCATTCATAATATCATTCATCTCTGCACCCACTTGAATACAATTCGCCAAATTCCTGTAAATTCCTTCAAGGTTTCCGTTTATATTCGGATTTTCTCCAGCTGCTGAGACAGGTGTCAGTCGAAGATTGTACCTTCAGCTTCCTGTCCATTATAATATGGGGATACAGCAACGGAGGCGATTATTTTGTTAAAAATGTTTGCAACTCAGCTTTCAGGGTTATTTAAAAGGCTTACGGAAAAAGAAGAACAGTCCATAGAAGACGGCGCCCGCCTGCTTGCCCAGGCTGCACTTGGCGAAGGAACCATATATATATATGGGACAGGCGAAATGGCAGCAATCGGCCTGGAGGCTGTCCACGGTGCAGAGCCGCTGGCATCCGCCCGCGTGCTTGGGCTCGGGGATGGTGACAGAGTTGGTGATTTTGACGATGCGGGTGATGTCGGCGATGCGGGTGAGTTTGGTGTTCCGGGCCGAGTTAGCGGCGCGGGCAGCGTGCCTGAGCAGGAGCAGTTTGGCGATATTAGCGCAACGGACCGCATGCTCAAACCAGGTCCGCTCAGCGATATCGGAGTGGCCGACCGCGTGCTCCTCGCCGCCCGGCAGTCAGATGATCCGGCTGTCTTAAAAATTGCGCAGAGCCTTTTAAGTCAAGGGGTTCCCTTTGTTGCCATTTCTGCACAGGTCCGGGATGGCGGGCTGCAGCAGCAAGCAGACGTCCATATCGATCTGGGGCTGGCAAAAGGGCTGCTCCCGGATGAAAATGGCGAAAGATTCGGCTACCCCGCATCCATGGCGGCACTGTTTGTTTATCACGGCCTGAAGTTTGCGATTGATGAAATGCTTGCGGAATATGAAGAGTGAGTTGCGGGCCGGCACGCTAAATGGGATGTGGTAAGGCTGGATGACGGAGCATATAAGCCCTCTCCTGCTAAAGGATTCGATCAATTTACCTAATGATTCAACAAAAAAACGCCGGCAGCGGCGTTTTTTCCTTTTTCGAGAGGGGATCCGAGCAGAAAAGTGCAGAATTCAGTTGTTTCTCCATACGAAGGCTTCCCTGTTAGCTTAAAAAGAGTATCTGCTTAGGTTTGTGCCAAGGATATCAACCACATCTATCATGGTATCTACCAACGGACGAGCATATCAACCAACCTCAGGATGATATCGACCAACCTCAGGATGATATCGACCAAACCGACCAGGATATCAACCACTCTCTCCAATATATCAACCAAACGGCGACGCCATCGGCTTTTTCAAACTGCGCCGGCGCTATAATCACCTCTTTTTAAAAAAGCAGCAACTAAAAAATGCCCCGGCAATGAACGAAGCGACTGAAAACGCAGTCTCGCACACGCCGGAGCATTTTACTATTGTTTTATTTGCCTGCTTTGATAGATGCTTCAACAAAAGCTTTGAATAGCGGCTGCGGGCGGGTTGGTCTTGACTTGAATTCTGGGTGGAACTGGCTCGCAACGAACCATGGATGATCCTTAAGCTCAATTATCTCAACAAGACGTCCATCCGGGCTTGTCCCAGAGAATACAAATCCTGCTTTTTCCATCGCCTGGCGATATTCGTTGTTGAATTCATAGCGGTGGCGGTGGCGTTCGTAGACAACCTCGTCTTGATAGGCTTCATAAGCATTTGTGCCTTCAATCAGTTTGCATGGCTGCAGTCCAAGGCGAAGCGTTCCGCCAAGGTCTTCGATATCCTTTTGTTCTGGCAGCAGGTCAATAATCGGGAACTTAGTATCCGGCTTGATTTCCGCTGAATGCGCTCCCTCCAGCTTGAGGACATTCCGTGCAAATTCTACGGAAGCCAACTGCATGCCAAGGCAAATTCCTAAGAACGGTTTCTTTTGCTCGCGGGCAAATTGGATGGCAAATAGTTTGCCGTCAATGCCGCGATCGCCGAATCCACCAGGAACAAGCACTCCATCAACATCATTTAGAAGCTCGGCTACATTTTCTTCGGTTACTTCCTCGGAATTGACCCATTTGATTTCAATGTCGCTGTCGAAAGTGTAACCTGCGTGGCGAAGTGATTCCACTACAGAAATATAGGCATCCTGCAGTTCAACATACTTACCAACAAGGGCAATCTTAGTTTTGCCTTTCAGATTTTGCACCTTTTCAACTAGCTGAGTCCATTCGGTCATGTCAGCATCGTTGCACTGAAGCTTTAAGTGCCTGCATACGATTTGGTCAAGATCTTGCGCCTGAAGAGCAAGCGGAACAGAATACAATGTTTCAGCATCGCGCGCTTCAATAACGGATTTCTTATCAATATCACAGAACAAGGCAATTTTATCCTTCATGTCTTCAGAAATCGGCATTTCTGTGCGGACAACGATGACATTTGGCTGGATGCCAAGGCTGCGAAGTTCTTTTACGCTATGCTGTGTTGGCTTTGTTTTCATTTCGCCGGCAGCCTTGATATAAGGCACGAGTGTGCAGTGGATGTACATGACATTGTCCGAGCCTGCATCGCTTTTAATCTGGCGGATTGCTTCAAGGAATGGAAGTGATTCGATATCGCCGACTGTTCCGCCGATTTCAGTGATCACCACATCAGCGCCAGTTTCCTTGCCTGCGCGGAAGACGCGTTCCTTGATTTCATTTGTGATATGCGGAATAACCTGAACCGTACCGCCGAGATAGTCGCCGCGGCGCTCTTTTTTAAGAACGGTTGAATAGATTTTCCCTGTTGTAACGTTGGAATATTTGTTCAGGTTGATATCAATGAAGCGCTCGTAATGACCTAAGTCAAGATCCGTTTCAGCGCCATCATCTGTAACAAATACTTCACCATGCTGATAAGGACTCATTGTTCCTGGGTCCACGTTGATATAGGGGTCGAATTTTTGGATTGTAACACTTAATCCCCTATTTTTCAGCAATCTTCCCAAAGAAGCTGCTGTAATTCCTTTACCAAGTGACGAAACCACGCCGCCCGTTACGAAAATATACTTTGCCATAGCTGAATTCCCCCTCTTTTCAACAGTTTGTACAATTTGCGCCTTTTTCATCGGATGTTTATCCAGGAAATGGCGGAGAGCCGTTCGTTTTCCATTTTCACAAAAATAAAAAAACGCTCCGCATACATAGTAAGGGAGCGTTTTATCGCTTATAAAACAGACCGTCCTTTTTAAGGAGCCCAAAAATGATTCTACCGTTCGACTTTGGAAAAGTCAACAGGGAACTTACAGGTCTTTTTCTTTGTCCAAGTCAGACTCTTCATCATCCAAATCATCATCGTCATCTTCTTCGATCAAAAGTTCTTCTTCATCGTCTTCGATGATTTCTTCTGCAAATTCATCTACTTCTTCCGCGTCTTCATCAAAGTCTTCCTCGTCATCTTCAGCAAGGTCATCTTCTTCAAAGTCGTCGAATTCCAGCTCTTCTTCTTCAATATCGTCAAAGATCTCGTCTTCTTCGACAACTTTCTTTGCCTTTTTCTTACGAGGCTTCACAACTGGGGCAACTTCCTCTTCCACATGGTCAACAGGGTACCAGAAGCGTAGGCCCCAGCGATTATCACCAAGTCCGAGGAATCGGCCGTCTATGTTCAGGTCTGTATAAAACTGGACCATCTTTTCGCTTACTTCACTTTTAGGTATTCCAAGCAAACCCACAATCTCATTCACTAATTCTTTAAAAGGTACTGCCTCTTTTTTCTCTTCTAAAAGCTCATAGGCTACCTCAATGAAGGATGTTTCCCTAAGCTGTTCCTTGGTATATTGATTTATACTCAACACGCGCACTTCCTTTCTCTATTCAAGCCCCAAAGGGCAACAGTCCAAAAAATAAGAAAAAAAACCCAAAATGCATATTCTTCATTATAAACAATTTCAGTCCGATTATGCTAGCTTAATCTGTTGTTTTTACCTGTTTTTTCACCGGAGTTCCCGTCTGGCATGTGGTTTTTTTCTTCGAGGTCACTTTTGGACAGCATTTTCCTGGCCAAATAAAAAAAATAGATGGACAGGATAAAGAATGAGATAGCACCGAGCTGCCGCTGGTAAAGATAATATAAAGCCGAAAGCGCTCCGGCTGTCCCCGCCATATTAAACACCGTTCTCATAAGATTCACATCCTGATATTCGCTCAATTAGGAACCCAGCCTTTTCACAAATATCTTTCCACGAAAATGGCATTTCCGCAAGCACTTTTGCTCGGGTAGATTATTTATGATCCCTGAATATTGTATATGTAAAAGCAAAAAAACAAAAGCGCGAAGCCAACAGTGTGCCGCATCACCGCACCGGGGGTCAGGAACGCTGTTGTGGTTTGGTGCTTCATCGCACCACCGCACCGGGGGTCAGGCACGCTGTTGTGGTTTGGCGCTTCATTGCATCACCGCACCGGGGGTCAGGAACGCTGCTGTGGTTTGGCGCTTCATTGCTTTACCTCGGCATCACTATCACTACACACAAATGGGGGTCAGGCACCTGCGGTTATCCGCTGCAGAGTGCCTGACCCTCTATGATGTTACATATTTCTGCGGTACTGGCCGCCTACTTCGTAGAGGGCGCTGGTGATTTGGCCGAGGCTTGCGTATTTTACGGTTTCCATCAGCTCCGCAAAGATATTGCCGCCGCTGACTGCTGCTTTCTTCAGGCGGTCGAGCGACTCCCGGTTGAGATCGTCGTGCCTTGCTTTGAAGGCTTCGAGATTCCGGATTTGCGTTTCTTTCTCTTCTTTTGTCGCACGGGCGATTTCCATATTATCCATCTCTTCCTCTGAAGGAGGATTTGGGTTCAAATAGGTGTTCACGCCGATAATCGGGAGCTCGCCTGTGTGCTTCTTCATTTCATAGTGCATGGACTCATCCTGGATTTTACCGCGCTGATACTGTGTTTCCATTGCCCCAAGTACCCCTCCGCGGTCATTGATTCGCTCGAATTCCTGAAGGACTGCCTCTTCAACAAGATCAGTCAGTTCTTCAATAATGAACGCACCTTGAAGCGGATTCTCGTTCTTCGTCAAACCATGCTCCTTGGTGATGATCATCTGGATGGCCATTGCACGGCGGACCGATTCCTCAGTTGGCGTTGTGATGGCTTCATCATAGGCGTTCGTATGAAGCGAGTTACAGTTATCATGCAGCGCCATCAAAGCCTGGAGCGTTGTCCTGATATCGTTGAAGTCAATTTCCTGCGCATGCAGCGAGCGGCCCGATGTCTGGATATGATACTTCAGTTTCTGGCTGCGCTCATTGGCATCATACTTGTTCTTCATGACCGCCGCCCAGATGCGGCGCGCCACACGGCCAAGCACCGAATATTCAGGATCAAGGCCATTTGAGAAAAAGAAGCTCAAGTTTGGCGCGAAGTCATCGATCTTCATACCCCTGCTCAAGTAATATTCTACATATGTGAAGCCATTAGCAAGCGTGAATGCAAGCTGTGAAATCGGATTTGCGCCAGCTTCGGCAATATGGTAGCCGGAAATCGAAACCGAATAGTAGTTTCTAACCTTTTGGTCTATGAAATACTGCTGGATGTCACCCATCATGCGCAAAGCAAATTCCGTCGAGAAGATACATGTATTCTGGCCCTGATCTTCTTTTAAAATGTCAGCCTGAACTGTTCCACGGACCGTCTGCAGCGTCCAATCCTTCAGTTGCTCCGCCTCTTCAGCAGTCAGCGGACGTCCAAGCTCCGCCTCTTTCTTTTCCATCTGCTGTTCAACTGCCGTGTTCATGAACATCGCCAGAATGATTGGCGCAGGCCCGTTAATCGTCATTGAAACGGATGTTGTCGGATGGCAGAGGTCAAAGCCCGCATACAACTTCTTCATGTCATCAAGCGTACAAATATTGACGCCGCTCTCCCCGACCTTTCCGTAAATATCCGGACGATAGTCTGGATCCTCCCCGTAAAGGGTGACCGAGTCAAAAGCCGTGCTCAGACGCTTTGCATCATCGTCCTTCGACAAGTAATGGAAACGGCGATTCGTCCTCTCCGGTGTCCCTTCTCCGGCAAACTGGCGTTTCGGATCCTCGCCCTCGCGTTTGAACGGGAATACTCCGGCTGTATAAGGGAATGAACCCGGAACGTTTTCAAGATAAACCCAGCGGATAATCTCACCGTAATCCTTATAGCGCGGCAGTGCCACCTTCGGGATGCTGAGGCCTGAAAGGCTCTTCGTCCGAAGCTCTGTGACAATTTCCTTGTCGCGGATTTTCGTCACGAACCGGTCTCCAGCATACTTTTCCTTCAGTTCCAGCCAACCCGAAAGAATTTTTTTCGTTTCAGGCGTAAGCGTTTCTTCAACCTGTTCTTTCAATTTTTGGAGTGCAAGAGAAGCTTCACCCTCTGCACCGCTCTCGTTCAAGGCCTCCAGTGCACCCTCGATCTGGAAAAGCCTGCGGGCAGCTTCCGCCTGCTCTGCAGCTTTTTGGTGGTAGCTTCGGACTGTATCGGAAATTTCACGTAGATAATAGCGGCGGTCATTAGGAATGATGACGTTTTGTTTTTCCACCTTCGCTTCTTTTGAAAAAGAAGTGCTCCAGCCCGTGCCTGTTTTCTCATTGATTTTTTCAATCAGCGCTGCAAACAATGCGTTCGTTCCCGGATCGTTGAACTGGCTCGCAATCGTTCCGTACACAGGCATATCCCCATAATCCCTGTCAAACAGCATATGGCTGCGCTGGAACTGCTTCTGCACCTGGCGCTGGGCATCCTCGGAGCCTTTGCGCTCGAATTTGTTGATAACAATCAAATCGGCGTAATCGATCATGTCGATTTTTTCCAGCTGTGACGGAGCACCGAACTCGCTCGTCATCACATACATGGACACATCACAAATGTCGGTGATTCCGGCATCTCCCTGACCGATGCCGCTCGTCTCAACAATAATGAGGTCAAAGCCTGCTGCCTTGGTGACAGCAATGGCATCGTGGATCGCCAGCGAAAGCTCGGACTTGGAGTTACGGGTGGCAAGGCTTCGCATATACACTCGCGGCGAGAAGATCGCATTCATGCGGATCCGGTCGCCGAGTAGGGCGCCGCCTGTTTTTTGCTTTGTCGGATCGACAGACAGGATCGCAACGCGCGTTTCCGGAATTTCATTGATAAATCTCCGGATCAGTTCATCCGTAAGCGAGCTTTTTCCGGCTCCGCCCGTTCCTGTAATCCCGATGACAGGAACTGATTGGGACATCGATTTTACCTTTTCCATCACAGACTCGACAGCGGCAGCCGCTTCCTTTTCAGCGCCGACCTGCTGCTCCGCAAGCGTGATCAGCTTGGCGACAGCCTGCATGCTTCCTGACGCCAGCTTTTCAATTTCCGCTGCAGCCTCTGTCGTAATCGTTGGGAAATCGCATTCCTTAAGCATCCTTTGAATCATGCCCTCGAGACCCATCTGCCTGCCGTCTTCGGGCGAAAAGATCCGGGCAATCCCGTAATCATGCAATTCCTTGATTTCCTTTGGAATGATGACTCCACCACCTCCGCCATAAATGCGGATATGCGAGGCGCCGCGTTCATTGAGAAGGTCGCGCATGTATTTAAAATACTCGACATGCCCGCCCTGGTAGGAAGAAATCGCGATTCCCTGTGCATCTTCCTGGATCGCCGCATTCACCACTTCCTCAACAGAACGGTTATGCCCAAGATGGATCACTTCCGCGCCTCCTGCCTGAAGAATGCGGCGCATAATGTTGATCGAGGCATCATGACCGTCAAACAAACTCGAAGCTGTAACAAAGCGGATATGGTTTTTCGGCTTGTATGTTTCCGTCGTATTCATGCTTCTCCCCCTGTTCCTTATTTGCTCCCGGACCCCTTTATCCCCTCTAAAAGCAGATCCGTCTGCAGTTCAATATATTCATCAAGCGTGTAGAGCTTCTGGAGTACCCAGCGCCGGAACGCCCACATTTGCCCCTGGACGAAAATATCATGGGCGATGATCTTGACCTGTTTTTCGGTAAGGTCAAGCTCTCCGTTTTCCACACAGCGGCGGATTGTGTCTTCAAACATTCCCACCATTTCAAGCTCTTTTTTCAGCACATACGGCAAGGCATCCTTTGACAGCGACTTCGCTTCCTGGTACATGACCAGCACCTCGTCCTGAAGCTCATCCATCACCTTGAAGTAATAGTCGATGACAAGCCTAAGGCTTTCGAGCGTCCCCTGATTGGGATCAAAGCTTTGCTGAAGCTGGTCCCTAACCTCGTCATAAATGCTGTCGCACACAAGATAAAGGACATCCTCTTTTGTCCGGATATATTCATAGAGCGTTCCGATGCTAAAGCCGGACGCCCGGGCAATCTCCCGGGTTGTCGTCCGATGGAAGCCTTTTTCCTTAAAAAGAGTGACTGCTCCCTTGATCATCTGGTTGCGCCGTTTGAGCACAAGACGTTCATCTTTTACTGATGCCTGGACTTCGCGCTTTTTCATCATCTCCCCCGCCCCGGATTTATTTTGTCAGCATCCTTGAAATGACGAGACGCTGAATTTCCTGAGTGCCTTCGTAAATCTGGGTAATCTTCGCATCGCGCATGAAGCGTTCCACTGGATAGTCCTTTGTATAACCGTAGCCACCGAATACCTGCACAGCGTCAGTTGTCACTTTCATTGCTGTATCACCTGCAAGAAGTTTCGACATCGCGGATTCCTTGCCGTACGGAAGTCCTTCCGACTCAAGCCATGCTGCCTGGTACGTCAGAAGCCTTGAAGCTTCCACCATCGTCGCCATGTCTGCAAGCTTGAAACCAATGCCTTGCTGCGCAGCGATCGGCTTGCCGAACTGCTGGCGTTCCTTCGCGTAATCAACTGAAGCATCAAGCGCTCCCTGGGCAATTCCCACCGCCTGCGCAGCAATTCCGTTACGGCCGCCGTCAAGGGTCATCATGGCAATCTTGAAGCCTTCGCCAAGCTCGCCAAGCATATTTTCCTTTGGAACGCGGCAGTCTTCAAAAATGATTTCCGTTGTCGGAGATGAACGAATGCCAAGCTTTTTCTCTTTTTTCCCGACCGAGAAACCGGCAAAATCCTTTTCAACGATAAAAGCAGTTGTGCCTTTATGCTTGTTCTCCGAATCCGTCAGGGCAAACACGACATAAGTATCGGCAATGCCTCCGTTTGTAATGAAAATTTTCGAGCCGTTCAGGACATAATCATTACCGTCAAGGCGTGCTGTCGTTCTCATTCCGCCGGCATCCGAACCGCTGCCCGGTTCAGTCAACCCGTAAGCGCCGATTTTTTCGCCAAGTGCCATCGGCTTTAAATACTTTTGCTTCTGTTCTTCCGAGCCAAACTTATATATCGGCCAGCCGGCCAGGGACGTATGGGCAGAAAGTGTCACACCTGTCGATGCGCACACGCGGGAAAGCTCTTCAACAGCGATGCAATACGCAAGATAATCGCTGCCAATGCCGCCGTACTCTTCAGGCCATGGAATGCCTGTCAATCCAAGCTCTGCCATCTTGTCAAAAATTTCACGGTCAAAACGTTCTTCCTCATCGCGTTCTGCTGCAGTCGGAGCCACTTCGTTCCGGGCAAAATCGCGCACCATTTTGCGGATCATTTCATGTTCTTCAGTCAATTTAAAATTCATTGTTTTCCCCTCCATTTCATTCTCTCAAACGTTTACATCCCTTATATGCCCATGTTCCCCGGCGTTACAGCTGCTTCGAAATGACGAGGCGCTGTATTTCACTCGTACCTTCATAAATCTCAGTAACCTTCGCATCGCGGAAGAACCGCTCTACCGGATAATCCTCTGTATAGCCGTAACCTCCGAATACCTGGATGGCTTCTGTTGCCGCTTCCACCGCTGTCCTTGACGCGAACAGTTTGGCCATTGAAGCTTCTTTTCCGCACGAGAGCCCCCTGCTGCGCAAATCCGCCGCCCGGTAGACTAGTAGCTTGGCAGCCTCAATATTTGCTGCCATATCAGCAAGCTTGAATCCGACTGCCTGCTGGGCTGCAATTGGCCGCCCGAACTGGTGCCGTTCTTTCGCATAGGCTGTTGCCGCTTCGAGGGCTGCCTCGGCGATTCCGAGCGCCTGTGCAGCAATGCCGACACGGCCTACATCAAGATTGCCCATCGCAATTTTGAAGCCTTTCCCTTCTTCGCCAAGGAGATTGGCAGCCGGTACTTTCATATCTTCAAACGTAAGCTGTACGGTTCTTGAACCGTGAAGGCCCATTTTATGTTCGTCTTTTCCTATGACCAATCCCGGTGTATCTTTTTCCACGATGAAAGCCGAGATGCCCCTTGAACCAGCTTCAGGGTCAGTAGAGGCAAACACAATGTATGTATCCGCTTCTCCCCCGTTTGTGATGAACACTTTCGATCCATTTAAAATATAATAATCTCCGTTTTTAACTGCCTTTGTCTTCAGGCTTCCTGCGTCAGACCCAGCGCTCGGCTCAGTAAGCGCAAACGCACCAAGATATTCACCGGCAGCAAGCTTCGGAACGTATTTTTTCTTTTGTTCTTCATTCCCAAAGTACAGGATTGGATTCGTGCCGACCGACGTATGGACGGACAGGATGACACCAACCGCCGCACTGACCTTCGACAGCTCGTGGATGGCAATGATATAGGAAATGAAGTCCATTTCCGCCCCGCCAAGTTCCTCGGGAACAGGGATGCCCATCAAGCCCAGGCCGCCCATTTTTGTTAAAATATCGCGCGGAAACTCGCCTTTTTCCATGTTTTCTATGAAAGGTGCTATTTCGCTTTGCGCAAAGTCACGCACCATTTTTCGCATCATGTCTTGTTCTTCAGTAAACCTGAGTTCCATGTTTCTCTCCCCCTGACGGCAATTTGTCTGAACCTGCGGCAGGAAGAGCTTTTATGGTAAAAAAAGCCCTTCACCCGCCTGCTGTTTTATTCGTAAATGTAGAAGCCGCGGCCCGACTTGCGGCCAAGCCAACCAGCCTTCACGTACTTGCGGAGCAGCGGACATGGGCGATACTTGTCATCGCCGAAGCCTTCGTGCAGCGTTTCCATAATATAAAGGCATGTATCAAGGCCGATGAAATCAGCAAGCGTCAGCGGGCCCATTGGGTGATTCATCCCGAGCTTCATCACTTCATCGATGGCTTCCTTTGAAGCGACACCCTCATACAGTGTATAAATGGCTTCGTTGATCATCGGCATCAGGATCCTGTTGGAGACAAATCCCGGGAAGTCATTGACCTCTACCGGCACCTTGCCGATTTTTTTCGTGATATCTTCAATCGTTCCGTACACTTCATCTGCTGTGGCAAGGCCGCGGATGATTTCGACAAGCTTCATGACAGGTACAGGGTTCATGAAGTGCATGCCAATCACTTTTTCAGGACGCTTTGTGGCAGCAGCAATTTCCGTAATAGGCAAAGAAGATGTATTGCTTGCCAGAATGGCATGTTCCGGTGCAAGTTCATCAAGCTGCGCGAAAATTTTTGTCTTGATATCCATGTTTTCGACTGCAGCCTCAATCACAAGATCCGCCTCTTTTGCGCTTGCGATGTCTGAAGACCCCTCGATATTTGCAATCACTTCGTCCATTGCTTGCTGTTCCATGCGGCCCTTATCGACCTGCCTGGAAAGATTTTTCCGGATGACCCCAAGGCCACGCTCAACATATTCCGCTTTAAGATCATTCAATATCACTTTATATCCTGCCTGCGCACATACTTGGGCAATTCCGGAGCCCATTTGCCCCGCTCCAATGACCATGATTTTCTCTACCTTCATTTGTTCTCCCCCTTAATCTATGAAAAAAGTTTTATTGTTTTGGCACTTCGATCATGACTGCATCTCCCTGGCCGCCTCCGCTGCAGATAGCCGCGATGCCGATCCCGCCGCCGCGTCTTTTCAGTTCATGCATAAGTGTGAGGATTATCCTTGTTCCGCTTGCGCCGATTGGGTGTCCAAGGGCAACCGCGCCGCCGTTCACGTTGATTTTTTCCGGATCCAGGCTGGCAATTTTCCCACTTGCTAGGGAAACTGCGGCAAAAGCTTCGTTGATTTCAAACAAGTCGATTTCATCGATTGATTTCCCGGTTTTTTTCAAAAGTTCATTGATGACAAGGCCAGGCGTTTTTGGGAAATCCTTAGCTTCCGTCGCAATCTCAGCATGTGCCAGGATCACTGCCATCGGTTTCCGGCCTTCCCGCTCAGCCCTTTCTTCACTCATCAGCACAAGGGCAGCCGCACCGTCATTGACCCCAGGCGCATTGCCTGCCGTAATGGTTCCTTCATTGTTGAACACAGGGCGGAGCCTTGCGAGCTTTTCCAATGCCGTATCTTTGCGCGGGGCTTCATCATTCTTCACAATGACAGGCTCCCCTTTTCGCTGGGGTACCTCAATAGGCACGATTTCCTCCGCCAGTCTGCCCGACTCGATGGCTTCAACAGCTTTTTGATGGCTTCGAAGCGACCAGTTGTCCTGTTCCTCGCGGCTGATTTCCATTTCTTCGGCAACCCCGTTTCCGTAAGTGCCCATATGGACGCCTGTGAAGGAGCAAGTCAGACCGTCATGCGTCATCATGTCTTTCACTTGGGCATCTCCCATCCTTAATCCCCAGCGGGCTTTCGGGATGAAATACGGAGCATTGCTCATCGATTCCATACCGCCTGCTACAATGACTTCTTCTTCGCCAGCGCGAATCAGCAAATCAGCGAGTGTGACACTTCTCATCCCGGAAGCGCATACTTTGTTGACCGTCTCTGTTTTCACTTCCCATGGAAGGCCTGCGTTCCTCGCCGCTTGCCTTGATGGAAGCTGCCCCTGGCCGCCTTGGAGGACGGTTCCGAGAATGACTTCGCCGACTTCAGCCGGATCGACTCCAGCCCTGCCCAGTGCTTCCTTCATTGCAAAACCGCCAAGCTGGGAAGCTGGGAAGCTGCTCAAACCTCCGCCTAATTTCCCAAAAGGTGTCCGTGCCCCTGCTAAAATAACTGTTTTTCCCATGTAGCTCTCCCCTTTGCCAACTATTTTGAAAACTTGATACCAGCCATTTTGCCAGACAGCATTGACTGAACGCTCGCTCAAGGCGCGTCCAAAAGCAAAATGGCACATCCATTTGACGATGCCAATATGTAAGCGTTTTACCACATTTATATTTTACTGCAAAAATAGTAGGAATTGAAACACTTTGCAAAAAATTCGGTTAACTTGCGAACTTTCCAGTGCTTCAATCTCTACTATTCATTGGTGTGAAAATTTTTTATGAAGCAGCTTGCTGCTTTTCGCCAAAGATGGATTTCTCAAGAAGCTCGGCAACATCGTATGTTGAGACTGTTTCTTCAGCCTCTTTCGCTTTTGTGCCGTCGGACAGCATCGTCAGGCAGTAAGGGCAGCCGGAGCTTATGACGGATGGGTTGACAGCGAGCGCCTGCTCGGTCCTGGCCACATTGATTCGGTGTCCAGTTTCTTCTTCCATCCACATCAAGCCTCCGCCAGCGCCGCAGCACATTGCGTTTTCACGGTTCCGTTCCATTTCTTTCAAAGTAACACCAGGGATGCTCTTCAGGATATCCCTTGGCGCATCGTACACTTCGTTGTAGCGGCCAAGATAGCAGGAATCATGGAATACAATCGTTTCATCGACTCTGTGCTTCGGCACAAGCTTCCCTTCTTTCACAAGCTTGGCAAGCAGTTCTGTATGATGGTACACTTCACCCTCAAATCCAAAGTCAGGATATTCGTTTTTGAAAATGTTGTAGGCGTGCGGGTCAATCGTTACGATTTTTTTCACATCGTTCTTCTCGAATTCCTCAATGTTCTTCGTCGCAAGCTCCTGGAATAAAAATTCGTTTCCGAGACGCCTTGGCGTATCTCCGGAGTTCTTTTCCTTGTTTCCAAGGATGGCAAACTTGATGCCAGCCTCATTGAGAAGCTTCGCAAAGCTGAGGGCGATCTTCTGGCTGCGGTTGTCAAAGGCACCCATGGACCCAACCCAAAGCAGGTACTCAAATTCTTCCCCGGCCTTCTTCATTTCTTTTACAGTTGGGACAACCACGTCTTCACGCAATTCTCTCCAGTTTTCTTTTTCTTTCCGGTTAAGGCCCCACGGATTACCCTGGCGCTCAATATTCGTCATGGCACGCTGCGCATCAGCATCCATTTTTCCTTCTGTCAGGACGAGATAGCGGCGAAGATCGATAATTTTATCCACATGCTCATTCATGACTGGACATTGGTCTTCACAGTTGCGGCATGTCGTACAAGCCCAAATTTCTTCCTCTGTGATGACATCGCCAATCATGCTTGGATTATAGGCGAATCCTGCGGCTGCTTCCTCCGCACCGGCACCCGCGCTGGCAAGCGCAAGCTGGTTTCCTTTTGTCTGGCTGAATGCAAATGTCGGCACCCACGGCTGCTTCGATGTGACAGCAGCACCATGGTTTGTCAGATGGTCACGCAGCTTGACGATTAAATCCATCGGCGACAGCATTTTACCCGTTCCGGTAGCCGGGCACATATTCGTGCATCGGCCGCATTCCACACAAGCGTAAAAGTCGATCATCTGCTCCTGGGTGAAATCGGTAATTTTTCCCGCTCCGAAAGTTTCCTGAGACTCATCTTCAAAATCAATTTTCGTGATTTTCGCAGGCGGGTCCATCCGTGTCAAATACACATTGGCAGGCCCTGCAATCAAGTGAGCATGCTTGGACTGCGGTACATAGACAAGGAATGACAGCAGGAACAGCAGGTGAATCCACCAGGCAATATAAAATACCGAAATGGCTGCCGTTTCAGGGATGCCTGAAAACAGTGCGGCAATTCCCGAGGCAACAGGTTCTGTCCATGTTGCTTCATGGCCATGCCAAATCATACCCATTCCATTGCCCAGAAGAACGGACAGCATCAAACCTCCAATGAACAGAAGGACGAGACCGTTCTTGAAGCCACGCTTCAGGCGGACAAGCTTTTCAACATAGCGCCTGTAAAATGCCCAGACCACTGCAACTAAAATGAAAAGCGTGACGATTTCCTGAAAGAACGTGAAACCGGCGTACAGCGGGCCGAATGGCAGATGAGATCCCGGCTTCAAGCCTTTCCAAATAAAGTCGATTGCTCCGAACTGTACAAGAATAAATCCATAAAAGAACATGACATGGATGATTCCGCTTTTCTTGTCCTTCAAAAGCTTCTTCTGGCCGAATACATTGACCCAGATTCTCTCTAACCGTTCCTTTACTGAATTGTCGAACTCGGATTTCTTCCCGAGCTTGATGTACTGGATTCTTGTCCTGACCACATATACGAAGAGGCTGAATGCGTAAGCGGTTACAATCAGGAATGCAATCAGGTTAATCCACAACAAACCGTTCATAATTAGAAACTACCCCCTTAATATCCTCCGTGATGCCCAGGCTTTCGCCAGGCTCCCCTTTATGAAGAATCTTTCCAAACAAATAAATATTCAGAATAAGTTATCTATTCTTATTATATTATGAATGAGCATTCAGTCAACTCATTTTGCTCAAAAAATTAATTGGTTTGATTTTCCTGTCTATAAGGAATGTATCATAGAAGCAGCAAATTCGGTGAACAATAAGGTAATCAAACATAGAGGAGCCGGATGCTGTGGGAATTGCTAATTGGCTGGCTGCTGCCGCCGGGATGACCCTGCTTGCTGCCATCGATTTTTCCCTAGGAAGGAAGCAGCATTTAAAATCGCTTCGGAAACAAGGGTTTCCTTCCCGTCAGGGATCGATGGATATTTTCACGAGAGGACCTGAGCTTTTTTCTGATTATTTCACTGAACTCGAAAAAGCGCAGCAGCATATCCATATTATCTTTTACATTGTGAAGAATGATAAAATAAGTGCGGAATTTTTGTCGATCCTGAAAAAAAAGGCTATGAGCGGTGTGGAGGTAAGGCTTCTCGTCGATTGGGAAGGAAGCGCGATTTCAAAAAAGACTTTACGCGAGCTGAAGGATGCGGGAGTACTTGTTGCATTCAGCTGCAAGCCCCAGCTCCCTTTCCTTTTTTACACATCACAGGTGCGCAACCACCGTAAAGTTACCGTCATTGACGGACGTCTCAGCTATCTCGGTGGCTTCAATGTCGGGAAGGAATATATTGATAAAGAGGAAAGGCTTTCTCCATGGCGGGATTACCATTTTAAGATATCCGGCGAAGGCGTGCAGGATTTGCAGCAGGTTTTTTTATCGGATTGGAATAAAGCTGCAAAAATAAAACTGATGCAAAACAACATTTATTTTCCTCCATTGTCAGGAGGCAAGGTCCGTCACCAGTTTGTGCCAACGGAGGGAATCCTCCTCGAAGGGATTGTCGCTCACCTGTTGAAACAAGCGAAGGATTCGATTATTATCGGTACGCCTTATTTCATCCCAAGCCGAAAAGTGTTCAGGCTACTGGTGGAAGCCTTGGAGAAAGGCGTCACTCTGACCGTGCTTGTTCCTTTCAGGGCTGACCACCCACTCGTGAAGGAAGCTTCCTATCCATTCCTTCGGCAGCTAATGAAGCGCGGGGCCAAAGTGCACCAGTATGTTGGCGGTTTTTACCATGCAAAGGTCATAGTCATTGATGAAGCGCTTTGCGATGTTGGAACTGCCAACTTTGACAAGCGCAGTTTGTTCCTTAACCGCGAGGTCAATTGCCTTATATATGACCATGGATTCATCCAAAAGGTGCGGGATGTTCTTGAGACAGACATTCGCCACTCCCGCCGGCTCCGCCTGGCTGAGTTGAGTACCTTTAATCCGTTCCGGTCGCTGAAGGAAGCGGCCGCCCGGACCATCTCGTATTTTCTCTGAAAGTTAGGAGGCCATCATGATTATAAAAATGGGCTACGTTTCCCATTCCATCAGCCTGTGGGATGCTTCTCCGGCAAGGACGCTCACCTTTACGCGCTACAATCAGCTTAGCGATGTTGAACGGGCCGAAAAGCTGCTGGAAGTTACCCGAAAAAACCTTGAAAGCACTATAAGAATGGTTCACTACAATATCGCGCACAATATTCCGCTGTACCGGATGTCAAGCTCGCTCGTCCCGCTTGCCACCCACCCTGAGGTTCGCTGGGATTTCGTCGCTCCGTTCAGGGAGGAATGGAGGAAGCTCGGGGATCTTGTGAAGGCGGGGGACTTAAGGACGAGCTTCCATCCCAGCCAGTTCACCTTGTTCACTTCCCCGCACGAGGATGTCACAGACAATGCCGTCATCGATATGGAATACCATTACCAAATGCTTGAAGCAATGGGGCTTGAAGATGAAGCAGTCATCAATATCCATATTGGCGGGGCTTACGGAAACAAAGAGGAAACTCTTCCCCGCTTCCACGAAAATTTGCGGAAGCTTCCTCCAGCTATCAAAAAAAGGATGACATTGGAAAATGACGATAAAACCTATAATTCCGATGAAACGCTTGCAGTTTGTGAAAAAGAAGGAATTCCTTTTGTTTTCGATATTCACCACCATTTGGCCAATCGTGGCGAGAAATCGCTTGAAGAATTGATTCCCGCGTGCTTTGCAACATGGAAAAATATCGGACTTCGCCCCAAAATTCATATCTCATCGCCAAAGTCGGACAAAGCCTACCGCTCCCACTCCGACTTTGTGGACCCCGATTATATCAAGCCGCTGCTTGATGTTTTGAAAAAAATTGGTCAGGATGCTGACTTTATGATTGAGGCGAAGTTAAAAGACCAGGCCGTCCTCAAGCTCGCGGAAGACCTCAACAAAGTCCGGGGCATAAAGCGGGTCGGCGGTACCATTATCGAGCTGTAGAAATGTCGTAGAATGAAAGATTGTTATTTTGGGAAGGCCCGGCGATGCGGGATTTGAGCATCTTGAGGGGAGTAAATGTTGAGGGTGGGCATGTTGTTTGGCTTGCGGATGCAAACCTGGGGTGGCCTACTGTTTGACTCACGGATAGCACATCAGGGAAGGAGCACTGCCTTGCCGTTTGCAGAAGTACATTTTATGACTTGCGGATTCAAACCTTAGGCTGAACCCCGCTTAGCCGCTAAATCTGCTGCTTCCCCTCTTTTACTGGGGAAACATCTCTGCGGAAGCGCTCCCTTCCCTAAAAAAATGACAATTTTTAATATTACTCGCCCAATCTGTGGCGGTGGAAGTGCTAATCCTGCCGATATGGGGTTGAGGGATCTGTTTTTTAGGCGCGGAAGCCGCAGTCTGCGCCAAAACTGGTGAAATGAGCAGGCCTGCGACCGAGATATCAACCAACTGAGGACACTTATCTACCAGCTGCAGCAATATTTCAATCAAGCTCAGCTCGATATCTACCAACTTCGTTAATATATCATCCAAACTGGCGCCAGACGTGGCTTTTCTCCTTTTTACAGAAAAAACTGCCGTACACGGCGCTTTTCTACTTTCCACCAGAAAAACCGCGACACCGGCGCCTTGTTCTGCTAATTCACAAATACCAGATCCGTAATCTAGCAGCTATACCATCAGGAACGCCCATACTCTATCCGTAAATGATAGGTTCCGACGTGCTCCCCAAGGATGCTGAAATTGTACACTGCTTCGACTGAGCCCCGGCTTTCTCCTTCGTGCAGAAACTGGGTGAGGCGCTTTGTGCTTGCAACTGTCTGAAGCAGGCCATACGGCGATTCGTATGTCCCGGAGGTTTCTTTTTCAGCAAGCAGGTGCAGCCGCATTTTAACAGCTCCTGACCTTAAGATCAGCACATCTTCCCCTTTCATTTTTACAGTCGTATGGACTGTGCCCTCCTCGAGCTCTTCATCATACTGAAGGTAGGTGCTGCCCCCTTTCCGGAACCAGCGTCCGGCTGCCTTGAGTTCAAGCAGGTCGCTTTCCCCATCCTTCTCAATCTTTGTCCTTACCGATATGTTAACAGGCATTTGTTCTGCAGGCTTTATTGACACAATTGCACCTCCACATTCAACTCTATGGAAAAACCGGCCCGAAAGAGCTCCGGGCCGGCCTATCCTGTTTCATGATTATTTTACAAAACCAAGCAGCATTTCGCGAATGAGCTTGCTTGCCGTGTTGGCAGTTTGCTCGGAAACATCATAAATTGGTGCGACTTCAACAAGGTCAGCGCCAACCACATTCACCTTGGAGCCGGCAATGGCATGGATGGATGCGAGAAGCTCCTTCGATGTAATCCCGCCGGCATCAACAGTTCCTGTACCAGGTGCATGCGCGGGATCAAGTACATCGATGTCGATTGTCACATATACCGGACGGCCGGCAAGCTTCGGCAGGATTTCCTTCAGAGGCTCGAGCACTTCAAATTTAGAGATGTGCATGCCCTCCTGCTTCGCCCACTCAAACTCCTCCTTCATCCCGGAACGGATACCAAAGGAATAAACATTTTTTGGGCCAATCAATTCCGCGATTTTGCGGATTGGTGTGGAGTGCGACAATGGCTCGCCTTCATAATGCTCGCGCAAATCTGTATGCGCATCCATATGGATAATCGCCAAATCAGCATATTTTTCCGAGACAGCCTTCATGACAGGCCAGGAAACAAGGTGCTCCCCGCCCATTCCAAGCGGAAATTTGTCTGCTGCAAGCAGCTTGTCGACAAACTCTTTAATCGTGTCAAGGCTGCGCTGCGGGTTGCCAAATGGCAGCGGAATATCTCCAGCATCAAAGTATTTGATTTCTTCCAGTTCACGGTCAAGGTACGGGCTGTACTCTTCAAGGCCGATCGACACCTCGCGGATCCTTGTCGGGCCGAAGCGGGAGCCTGGGCGGTAGCTGACGGTCCAGTCCATTGGCATTCCATACAGCACAGCCTTCGATTCCATATAGTTGGAATGGCTGCCGATAAACACATTGCCTGAATAAGCTTCATCAAATCGCATCGTACAAACCTTCTTTCTTTATCAATTTCAGCAGCAAAGAACCTTCCGGGAAGAAGGTTCTTCAGCGCTTGCGTTATTTTTTTACTTCACAAGGTCTCCGACAAATTTCGGAAGTACAAAAGCCGCTTTATGAAGCTCTTTTGTGTAGTATTTTGTCTCAATTTCATGGAAACGATCTTCGCTTACTTCAAGCGGGTCGTATTTTTTCGAACCAATTGTAAATGCCCACAGCCCGCTTGGGTATGTTGGGATGTTGGCCACGTACAAGCGCGTGATTGGGAAGATTTCTTTTACGTCTTTTTGGACGCTGCGGATCAAGTCAGCTTTGAACCAAGGGTTGTCCGACTGAGCAACAAAAATCCCGTCTTCCTTCAATGCTTTAGAAATACCTGCATAGAAGCCTTTCGTAAAAAGGTTGACAGCTGGCCCAACAGGCTCTGTTGAGTCAACCATGATGACATCGTATTCATTCTCGCTTTCAGCGATATGCATGAAACCGTCGCCTACCTGGACATCCACGCGGGGATCGTCTAGCTTGCCGGCGATTTCAGGAAGGAATTGCTTCGAATACTCGATAACCTTGCCGTCGATATCGACAAGCGTTGCTTTTTTCACGCTTGGATGCTTAAGGACTTCACGGATTACCCCTCCGTCACCGCCACCGACAACCAATACGTTTTCAGGGTTAGGATGCGTAAATAATGGAACATGCGCCACCATTTCGTGGTAAACGAACTCATCCTTAACCGAAGTCATGACCATTCCGTCAAGCAGCAGCATATTGCCCCACTCTTCCGTCTCGACCATATCCAGCTTTTGAAATTCAGTTTGTTCTGTATGTAACGTCTTGTTGACCTTCATTGTAATACCAAAATTTTCTGTTTGTTTCTCTGTAAACCACATTCCCATTGTTGCTCCATCCTTTCGGCAAAAAAATTTTCCTTCATGAAGAGGGCAATGAAAGACGGTTCCCACTCGCGGACACGCACTTTTTGGAAAAGCTTCGGTAACTGCCCTTCGGACTTTCGCTATTCGTGCAGTCCAACTGCAGCGTGCAAGGCTCCAGTCCATACGTCGCTGAACGGGCGCTTCCGCTTTTCGTATTGTCCAGCTACAGCCCCCAGCGCCTAGTGGACTTCGCCCACCTCTCTACGATAAGTCAACATCGAATCGCTACGCTCTTCGTGTTTCCTTTATCTCGTGCCGGTGTGCTCCAGTCCATACGCCGCTTAACGGGCGCTTCCGCTTTTCGTTATACTTCCCCACATTCATGAATACAAACATCAGAAAAAGTATAGTTGAATCCTGCAAAAATGCAAGCGGTATTTTTTCTTTTTCCCCGGGGGCACAAAAAAATCCATAAATGATCAGGCATAAAAAGGAAGGCTGCCCTTTCATGTATAAAATCCCCCGCTTTTTTCCATGCTAATGATAATCAATTTTTTAAGGGAGGGGGATGAAGCTTGGAAATCATGACAAACCAGCGTTTCCGCAGGACGGCCAAGTACTTGAGAGCTCTGTTGTTCATTCTAGCTGCTGCCGCTACAATCGGGGCTGTGCTTTATTTTTCCGTGATCGGCTATGCTAAGCTGCTCGGGCCGCCCCCGCTTGCTGTACCTCAGTCGACCCTTTACATGGCGGACAACGGAACGGTCATCGGGGAAAGCAACAGCGGACAAAAGCGCTACTGGGTGCCCTTGAACGACATCTCTCCCGCCTTAATGGAAGCAGCGATTTCAATTGAAGATAAAAAATTCTACAGCCATGGGGGTTTTGACTATAAGCGGATCGCCGGCGCTGCCCTTGCCGACATGAAAGCCATGTCTAAGGTTCAGGGAGCCAGCACGATCACACAGCAGTATGCCCGCAACCTTTATCTTGAGCACGATAAAACTTGGAAGCGGAAGCTGTCGGAAGCTTTTTATACACTCAGGCTTGAAATGAATTACAGCAAAAATGAAATTCTTGAAGGCTACCTCAATACGATTTATTACGGAAATGGCGCCTATGGCGTCCAGGCTGCCAGCCGTTACTATTTTGGCAAAGATGCCAGTGACTTAAACCTTGCAGAAGCAGCGATGCTTGCTGGGATTCCTAAAGGCCCCAGTCTGTATTCACCGTTCGCATCAAAGGAAAGAGCGGAAAATCGCCAGGCCACCGTTCTGCAGGCAATGGAAAATAACGGATATATCAGTGCCGCAGAGCGGAATAAGGCACTCTCGGAGTCTTTGAAGCTCATCGGAAAGCATGAAAACCCAGACCTTGGCAAAGCTCCGTATTTCCAGGATGCCGTCCGGAATGCGCTGAAAAACACACTTAAGTTCGATGACAGGGCGCTCGCACTTGGCGGCCTGAAAATTTATACGACCTTGAACCTAAAGCAGCAAAAAATTGCAGAAGAAGTAATGGAGCAGGAAATTTCGAAGGACTCGGATATACAGGCGGGATTTGTGGCCATGGATCCGAAAACAGGACATGTAAAAGCAATGATCGGCGGCCGGGACTATAAGGAAAGTCCTTTTAACAGGGCAGTCCAGGCTGTGAGGCAGCCTGGTTCAACGATGAAACCGCTGTTGTACTATGCGGCACTTGAACAGGGATTCACCCCCGCCACGACAATGAAAAGCGAGCAGACAACCTTCCGTTTCGAGGACGCGCGGCAGCCATACACGCCGCACAATTTCAACAATAAATACGCCGAGGGCGACATTACGATGGCTCAGGCGCTTGCGTTGTCCGACAATATTTACGCAGTCAAGACGCACTTGTTCCTTGGCGAAAAAGCTTTAATCGAAACAGCAAAAGAATTTGGGATTACCACCAAAATGGAAAAGGTTCCATCGCTTGCCCTTGGTACATCCGGGGTGAAGGTGATTGAGATGGCAGGCGCGTACAGCATGATGGCCAACGGCGGAAAAAAAGTGGAGCCTGTCCTGATCGAGAGGATCGAGAACCAGCATGGCGATGTCATCTATGAGCACAGCGAAGAAGCTGAAACTGTGCTGAAGCCTGAACTCGCTTCTGTGCTGACACATATGATGACAGGCATGTTCGACAGAAAGCTTGACGGATATACTTCCGTTACAGGCCGCTCAATGGCAACAGCAATGTCCCGCCCCTATGCAGGGAAATCCGGGACGACTGGCACGGACAGCTGGATGATCGGCTTTACTCCGCAGCTTGTCTCAGCGGTGTGGACAGGATATGACAAAGGAAAACCGCTTGAGCTCAGTACAGAGCAAATTTACAGCAAAAATGTCTGGTTTCAGTTTATGGAAAAAGCACTGGAAGATAAGCCGGTGAAAAAGTTCGAACCGGCAAAAGATACTGTCGGCGTCAAGATTGACCCGCAAAACGGAAAGCTCGCCGGCCCCGGCTGCCCTGTCAAAAGACTCACCTACTTCAAAGAGGGCACAGAGCCTGTTGAACAGTGCACAGACCATCTCAATGAAGAGATCCATAAGAAGCGGAAGCATAAAGACAAGCACAAAGAGAAGCATAAAGAAGAACAATCTCCATGGTACAGGGAATTGTTTTAAAATAGCTGATAAAAAGGGAAAACCCCCGGAATTACTTCCGGGGGTTTTCCTGTCCTAGTATAAACAGCGTTCACACTGTTATTAAGTTTACTTTTTTTCAAACTATTGGGCAAGTCGTATCACACTTTTTTCACAAATTCACCCTATTTTTATTCTTACACTTCAAGCCCTTGTTTCAATTCATCAGCCGATCTTTCCCACATTCCGGCGTCATGCTTCTTCAGAAAGTTTGTCAGGATGCCTTTCGATTTTTCATCCATATGGCTGACAATAATATGTCGTTTGATTGACTTATCCATCCGGTTTACATGCTCCGGAAGGGACTTGTAGCCTCTTCTTGCTTCACGGTTCACAGTCATTTCGCACGCAGTCACACCTGCATAGTAAGGACCCTCTTCCTTCCGGTCGATCGTCACCCATACAAGCCAGTATAGCTTTGCATCAGGCACTTCATCACGATTTGGCAGGAACTTGATCCCTTTTTCCACCGCGCTCCTTGCATGCATGGCGCCAATGTCGACTTCTGCTTCTCCGGCTTCCACATCGATAATGACAGGTGAAACGTTGTCGAGCGTCAGCACGCCTTTTCCAAAGCCGCGATGTTTATCCATTGGATCATTTTTTATAATATTGAAACCGATGCTTTTCTTCTTTTTTTCTTCCACTTACAGTCCCTCCTTGTTAAAACAATTGTAAAAAGAAGTCATTCAGCCCGCCGAGAAGAGATGGGACGACAGTGCTGAAAATAGGCTGGATGATATACCCATTGAGCGGTGTCAGGACAATGATTAAAAAGATTAGGGATCCATACGTTTCCCACTGTGTCATCTTCACGCGCACATTTGCAGGAACTAAGTCTTCAATGATCCGGTAGCCGTCCAGCGGCGGCAACGGAAGCAAGTTGAAAACAAAGAGCACCGTGTTGAGACTGATGAAAATGTTGATGAATGTCTCAGCTATGATGCTTTCAGGGCCAATTCCATACCAAAGGACGAATGCAAGGATGACCAGCAGGAGATTGCTGATTGGACCGGCAGCAGAGACAAGCACACCCGCAAGGCGGGGATTTTTAAAATGAAACCGGTTGACCGGTACTGGGCGCGCCCAGCCAAACCCGACGAGGAAAATCAAGATTGTGCCAATCGGGTCCAGATGCCGGACTGGATTCAGCGTCAGCCGCCCCTGGTTCCGGGCAGTAGGGTCGCCAAATTTCCAGGCGACAAAAGCATGCGCAAACTCGTGGACGGTAAACGCAATAATCAGCGTTATGGCCACGTAAGGAATTTCCTGCAATGAATAGGCCAGGCTCACATTTTACTCTCCTTTACAGGGGCAGACATATGCCTATCCCTTTTCCAATTTTCCATTTTTCAATAGTTGTTACAAGTATACATGATTCATGCCGTAATGTGGAAACAGGAAACACTCGGAAGGGCGCAGTGTCTCCTTGCAGATTTTTGCAAATTATGTGAAACTCAAAGGAGCAAACCTTATATTTGATTTTGGGAGGAACAGACATGCCATACGTAACTGTAAAAATGCTTGAAGGACGCAATGAAGACCAAAAGAAAGCACTTGTGGAGAAAGTGACGGATGCTGTCAGCGAAACAACAGGTGCGCCAAAAGAAAACATCGTTGTTTTTATCGAAGAAATGTCCAAAAACCACTATGGTGTTGCCGGCAAGCGCCTGAGCGACCAATAAAAAACACAGATGGGCCGGCTGCTGATGCCGGCCTTTTACATCCCATTCTATTTAGGGAAAAGATGCTTTAAACAAAAAAAATCCCGGCATTTAATGCCGGGCCAAACCTTTTAAACTCTCGATATATTGAAATGCACTGCTGATTTCCTCATCAGTATAGCGCTGGCTTTTCTTGAGCGTATGGACCTTTTCCTTCACTTCTTCCTTTGGCAGGTCGTCAAAAAACAGAATGGTCGAGACGAGCTCCAGGAACCGGGCGCTCTGTGTGTTGATGTCTGTCAGGCAGTCGCCAAGGCTAGGCATGTCGATGCTGTTCACCCCGAGGAACTCCTGGCCGGTGTCAGTCAGCGTATAGCGGTATTGGTAATAGCCGCCTTTCTTTTCCTTCACCTCATTCAAAAACCCCATATTGCATAGTTCTTCCACCCTTAGGGTCAGCTCCTCGGAATAAGGGCCGTAAAAGTGGAACTGGAACCTTTCCTGGAAAGGGAAATTCATTTTTTTGGCAATATAGATCATTTTCTGCAGCTTTTTCCGTCCGATGACCTCACCCGAGACTGCAATCGCATGAATAATTTTTGCATGGTCTTTTAACAAAGCAAGTCAACTCCTGTTTCGAATGGTCCTTGATTGGGGAGCGCGCCTTCTTTAGCGGGCCCAAGAGGCAAGGTTGCCTCTCATACTGCTGTGTCCTGCCTGCAGGCTAGAGCTCCAGCAGTTCGGAAATTTCCTTTATGGCACTGTTTCCTCTTCCTTTTTCAATAAGATCGGCAGGGAAATACAGCTTATGGTCCGTCCTGCGCTTCCCTGAGATGGCATCGACAATATCTGATTCTCGTGAAAGCTCGCGCAGTTCGCCGTTTTTGGCCATCAAATGGATCGGCAGGCGCTCTTCCTCTTCCCCGGGACGGTAAAAATCGTACGGAAGGTCGGAGGATGAATCAACAACAAGATAATACTCGGGGTCAATCCCTGCCTTTTCAAACAGGACGGAAAGACGCGTGAGTTTCTTGTATTCTTTCGCTGGGTCGAATTCCACGTACTTGAACAGGTTACGGTTAAGGAAACGGCAGCACAAATCTTTCAGGATGACGTCCTCTTCCTCCTGCCAGATTTGAAAATAGTAGAGAACTACTGCTTCATCGAGCTTTAAATAGTCTTCTACTGTCACGTTGTCCTCGAATAATGAATAGAAATGGAGCGGTTTATGTTTAAAAGAATACTTGTGCTCATACAGATACTTGGCGCGGTGCAGTATTTTGGTCAAAATGACCTCGGAGCTGCGTGTGACAGGATGGAAATACACTTGCCAATACATCTGGTAACGGCTCATTATGTAATCTTCCACTGCGTGCATGCCGCTATGTTTGAATACGACCTGGTCTTCTGTCGGGCGCATGACGCGAAGGATGCGCTCCATGTCGAAATGGCCGTAGCTGACGCCGGTAAAATAGGCATCCCTCTGGAGGTAATCCATCCGGTCTGCATCAATCTGGCTTGAGATCAGGCTGACAACAAGCTTGTTTTCGTAAGTTTTGGCGATGACTTCAGCGACTTTTTTCGGAAAGTCGAATGACACTCGGGAAAGGACCTCATTCACTTCCGTATCTCCGAGTATGATCATCCTTGTGAAGTTCTCATGGTCGAGGTCGAATACCTTTTCAAAAGAATGCGAGAAAGGTCCGTGGCCAAGGTCATGGAGCAAGGCTGCACACAAGCTGAGCAGACGTTCCTCTTCATTCCATTCAGGTCGCCCGGCAAAGACATTGTCAACAATCCGGCGCACAATTTCGTATACGCCAAGCGAGTGGTTGAAACGGCTGTGCTCCGCACCATGGAAGGTCAAATACGTTGTGCCGAGCTGCTTGATCCGTCTCAGGCGTTGAAATTCTTTCGTCCCGATCAAGTCCCACACCGCCCGGTCACGCACATGGACATACCGATGGACCGGATCCTTGAAAACCTTCTCTTCATGTAGTTTCTCCGCCGAATATTCCATGGTTTCCCTTCTTCCTGTTCAGCATGTATCTATTATAGCCCGTTTCTTTCCGCAAATCACCCGCATTTTCAACAAAATCTCTCAGTTTTTTACAAAAGCACAAAAGGATTCTATCAGAAAAACTTACCCATCCAGCAGCACAGGCTAAACCGGATGGGTTTAATTTTTTTAGCGTCATTTCTTTTGGCCGATACAAAAAATTCCGTCCCGGATTTGGCCGGCTACAGGAAAATCGCCATAAAAAATCACCTTTAAAAGGGAAAGCTTTAAAGGTGATTTTATTTCAGCTTTTTCGTTATCTTTTCTATCAGCTCATCCTCGCTCATTGCAGCGACAGGACGGTTGTTGACGAATGCGAAGGTCTTTTTCCGGCCCGGCCCGCAGTAAGACTGGCAGCCTATCTCGACCGGCGCGCCAGGATCCAATTGCTTCAGCTTCGGGATCAGCGTTTTAAGGTTCACGGCCTGACAATCGTCGCAAACTCTGAATTCGTTTGCCATTGATTCCAACCCTTTCTATATAAAAAATTCTCTTTTTTTCGTTTTAACAGCTAAAGGGTATTGTACATTTTCCCGACTCTGAATGCAAGTCAGCGGGACCTGTTACCTATCTATGAAAAAAGAAACAATCCCTACTATCCTTTTTTATCAGAATGGTATAAAGCCTGAAAATAAGGGGCATGCTTGGATTATGAGAATGCTACAAGCGCCGGTTTAGCGGACCACGCTGGAGCTGGGCGCAGACGCCGGACGATGACGCCCAGGACGGGAAGTCACTAAGGTTTGATTTCAACAAAAAAAATGATTGGGAGTTGAGGAAGAATGAAAGTTCGTCAGGATGCCTGGACGGAAGAAAATGATCTGCTGCTTGCCGAAACCGTGCTGCGGCATGTAAGAGAAGGCAGCACACAGCTGAATGCATTTGAGGAAGTTGGAGACAGGCTCGACAGGACGTCGGCAGCATGCGGTTTCAGGTGGAACGCGGTCGTGCGCCACCAGTATGAAAAAGCATTGCAGCTGGCAAAAAAACAGCGTAAGCAAAGGCAAAGGATTCTTGGGAAGGACCAGGGAGGCAAGAAAAAGCTTCTTTACTCTCCGCCAGTCCCGACGCTGGAAGACATCGGCGCTCTGCCTGAAACAATGGAAGTTTCTGCTGAGCTCACCGATGTGAAAGCTGACTTTGAATCAATGAATTTACTTGAATCTCTCGGTTCCAAGGAAGCAATGGATTCGCTTGAGGACATGCTGATACGGGGCGGATCAGAACAAGGAGCCGAAGCTGGGGGCATTGCTGATTCCATACATGCAGAAGATGCAGAGCCTGCCGAAGCAGAAGAGAAAGAGATGGAACCTGTCGCTGAAGAAGGTCAAACAGAGGCTGAAACAAAGGATGAGGAAAATAACAAAGCAGCGATTGCGGCTGACGAGCCACAGCCAGCAGCACCGAGATACGTTCAAAGCCCGCAGCAGGGATTGCGGCTGACGCTTGGCCATGTGATTGCCTACCTGCAAAACTTGAACAGCTCAGGTCTTTATACCGATATTTACAAGAGTGAGAATGAAAGATTGAAGCGCGAAATTCTTGGCTTGCGCAAGGAGAACGAGGAATTGAGGAAAAAAGTATCCGACCTCGAGCAAAACTCATTTACGATGCAGGAAGATTACGAGACATTGATGAAAATCATGAACCGCGCCCGCAAGCTCGTGCTTTTTGACGAAGAAGACCGCTCAGCCACGAAGTTCAAGATGGACCGTAACGGCAACCTCGAGAAAGTCGCCGAGTAAGCACCTCGTTGTGAACAATCGCCAGACAGACCCATACCAACTTCGGTTGCATTCCATATAGGGAGTGCGGCCGGAGTTTTTTAGTGGGCGCGTTGGGGTGCGGCGATTTTCAGATTAAAAAGGGGGATGGGGATGATGGTGCTCTGGGGATTGAGTGCGATAGGTTGCCCGTAATCGGGGATATCTAGGTTCAACAGAGATAGTTTGCCCGTGTTTGTAAATATCTGAGCTCAGCCGGAGATAGTTTGCCCGTAATCGGAGATATCGTATTTTAGAGAATCAGGGGGCATGGAAAAAGTCATTTGGTATTCGATGACACAACACTGACAGTGTTTTAAAAAAGCAGTTTCCTATTCACTAGTTTCCTGCAAAAGAAAAGACCGCCACCCATTTTTCAAAATGGTGACGGCCTTTTCTTTTTTACTATCCGAGAAAGCGGCTGTTTCGTTCGATGATTCGATCGTAATAGCCTTCAAACAGCTCGTATTCATCAGGTTCCAGCTGACCCTGGATAATGTGCGAGCTATTTTTGCTCAGGAACATCAAAAACCGAAGCATGATGTCCTGGATGGAGAGAGAAGTTCCGAGCAGCTCCGACAGCGATGCCATGACTTCCGGCTTGATGTCGGGTCCATCGGCCTTGCTGCTCTCTCCTTTTTTGGCAAGCCCGTAAAATTGCCTGATGAGTTCAGCTCTCTCGCTGCCGCTGCCTGTTACGCAAAGATAGATTTGGACGGCGACTCCCCTTCTGAGGCGGCGCTGAGAGATGCCGGCAAACTTTTTGCCTCCGATGCTGAGGTCATAGCTACCGGGGCAATAGGAGCCATGTATTTCCCGCGCTTCTATTTGTACATCAAAGTCCGATAACAATTCCTGTATTAACAGCCACATTGCATCGTAGCCGCGGTTGATATCAATCCCTTTTTCTTTTTCCGGAAAAACGAGCGTCAGGTTCAGCACTCCTTCATCGAGCACGACCGCAAGCCCGCCGGAATTCCGCACAATCACGTCCCAGCCCTGTGTCCTTAAATAGTCCACGCCATCCTGCAGCCCGGGCAGCCTTGTATCCTGGATGCCGAGGACGATGGTCCGGTGGTGCACCCATGCCCGTGCTGTTGCGGGTGATTCGCCCGATCCCACCGATGCGCAAAGTGTATCGTCAGTCGCGAATGACTGCAGCGCATGAAAATGCGGGCCAAGCGCCGACTGATCAATCAGTCTCCAACGATCCTGGCGCAGTAAGCTTAGCGCCTCTTCCATTGTAATTTCTCCTTTAAGTCCATATTCATGACGTTATTATAGCATAGGAAGGAACGCTGCTTAAGGTGTCCTGCGAACAGGAGCCAAATTGACAAAATAGGAGATAGCCGATACGATTTTATTGAGCAAATATTCCGAAAATGGATGCCCTTCTGAAAAAAACAGGAACTGGGGGATATAGAAAATGCGAAATAATAAGCAAGAAGCCATTCAGAAAAAATACCGGGAACAATTACAACGCAAAGAAGAACGGGAGAAATACCGTACACAGACTTTCCTTGCGATTGTGATCGTTATTATATTGGTTATCTTAAACAATGCTTTCAAAGGCTTTTAACAACTTAATAGAGTCTTTTTAAAATTTCCTAGCAGGCAGGTGATTTTTTGAAGTCCAAACTAAATCTGTGGGCCTTCCTTCTTTGTATGCTTTGCTGGCTATTATTTTTTACCTTTTTAATACCCGCGGGCAGCGAAAGGACGGGCTTTTTATATGCCCTTTTATACATATCGATGATTTCTTTCTTCCTGGCTGTTTGGGGTTTGGGAGGAACCAGGAATGTATGGTCAGCATTTCGCAGCGTGCTGACTATTTTATTAGTTGCGACGCTGGCCATATGGATGGGATTTATCTTGGTAACGGGGAATCTATTGGGGTAGATAACGGGTCATGCCTGGTTTTGTTTTTCCACATATTGTCTAATTGTCCGAATCAGGCTGTTTTCTGTCCGAATGAAAGCTTTTTTTGTCTGAATCATTGTGTTTCTTGTCCGAATCCCCCAGATTTCTGTCTTAATCACGGTATTTCCCGAGAGAATGAAATTATTTCCCAAGCCTCAAGGTAGAATTTTGGCCAATCCAGCAGGTTTTGGACCCCATTTTGCCCTCGAACCCAGTGTATAGGGGGCATTTTCAATCCAGAAGCACCTCTCTACCCAAATCCCCCCTTCAACACAACAAAAAAGCCGGATTCCCGCTTTGGAATCCGGCTACTTTTAAAAATTTATTTGAACATTGCCTGTGCGGCGGTGATGAGGGCGAGCTTGTACACATCTTCCTCACTGCATCCGCGGGACAGGTCGTTGACAGGGCGGTTAAGGCCCTGGAGGATTGGACCAACAGCTTCGAACCCGCCGAGCCGCTGGGCAATTTTGTAGCCAATATTTCCGGCTTCAAGGCTTGGGAATACAAATGTATTGGCATCTCCCTGGATCGGGGAGTCCGGCGCTTTTTTCGCGGCCACGGAAGGCACGAAAGCTGCGTCAAACTGGAACTCTCCGTCAAGAATGAGAAGCGGGTCGCGGAGTTTTGCCTCTTCCACAGCTTTTGACATTTTTTCCGTCTCCGGAGACACGGCAGAGCCTTTTGTCGAGAAGCTTAGCATTGCCACGCGCGGTTCAATATCAAACATTCTTGCTGTTCTAGCACTCTCTACCGCGATTTCCGCAAGGTCCTGGCTGTCAGGGGAAATATTGATCGCACAGTCGGCGAACACATATTTCTCATCTTCACGGACCATGATGAAAACGCCTGAAGTTTTACGGACGCCTTCCTTTGTCTTGATGATCTGTAACGCCGGCCTTACAGTGTCTGCCGTCGAGTGCGCTGCACCGCTCACTAGTCCGTCAGCTTTGTTTGCATACACTAACATCGTTCCAAAATAATTTTCATCAAGAAGGATTTGGCGGGCCTGCTCTTCACTCGCCTTCCCCTTCCGCCTTTCAACAAAAGCTGCTACAAGCTCGTCCATCATGGCAAAATTGGCCGGATCGTAAATTTCCGCCCGTTCAAGAGAAACGCCAAGGTCGGAAGCCAATGCCTGGATTTTTTCAATGTTTCCTATTAAAACAGGAGTGAGGATGCCATCTTCTGCGAGACGCCCAGCCGCTTTCAGAATCCGCTCGTCAGATCCTTCCGGAAAAACGATGCGCAAATTTTGTCCGCTCACCTTTTCTTTAAGGGTTGTAAATAAGTTGCTCATAATGATTTTGTTCCTCCTTTTACACTCTACTTCAATAGCATACTTGACACAGGGTAAAAATCAATCATGTTGGCGTTTACAATAAATAATTCTTTGTTTTTAAAATTGTTTATCAATAATTACTGTTTCCGATACCTTTAAAGAATATCCTTTTTATGTTCATGTTAAACAAGCACCCTCCCGCTGCAAGCGGCAAAAACATGACGGCTGGCAAAACTATGTTATAGTAGTTGTGTATATTTTTTGAATGATTAGGAGTGAGATTAATGAGTGAAGCAGCACAAACGCTTGATGGCTGGTATTGTTTACACGATTTCCGCACGGTTGACTGGACAACCTGGAAAATGCTGTCCGGAGACGAGCGCCAGGCCGCAATCCATGAGTTCCGCGCACTTCTCGATAAATGGAATACCACGCAGGCCGGCAAAGAAGGCAGCCACGCCCTTTACACAATCGTTGGGCAAAAAGCAGATTTCATGATGATGATCCTTCGTCCTACGATGGAAGAATTAAATGAAATCGAAACGGAATTCAACAAGACGAAGCTTGCCGAGTTTACACTCCCGGCGCATTCTTATGTATCCGTTGTTGAACTCAGCAATTACCTTGCCGATGGAGAAGATCCTTACCAGAACCCGCAGGTACGCGCACGGCTCTACCCTGAGCTTCCAAAAGCGAACCATGTGTGCTTCTATCCAATGGACAAGCGCCGCCAGGGTGAAGACAACTGGTACATGCTTCCGATGGCAGACCGCAAGAAATTGATGTACTCCCATGGTATGATCGGCCGCCAGTATGCCGGCAAGGTCAAGCAAATCATCACCGGCTCGGTCGGCTTTGATGACTACGAATGGGGCGTTACCTTGTTTGCGGATGATGTCCTTCAATTTAAAAAATTAGTCTATGAAATGAGATTTGATGAAGTCAGCGCCCGTTACGGCGAGTTCGGTTCTTTCTTTGTCGGAAATCTTCTGGATGAAGAGCGCATCGCTCCGTTCCTTCAGGTATAATGGTTATTTCAAAGTCTCCGGATCTCCCGGAGGCTTTTTTTGTCATAATCCTGAACAGCTTTCATAAAAATGAATTAGTGAGTGCAGTCCTATCATCTTGACAAGCGTGTAATACAGCTTTTGATTTTACGGCAGCTTTTTTCTGCTAAATAGCTGAAAAAAAACAATCCCACTAAATCATTTTTGAGGAGGAAAAAGGATGACTCAACAATATTATCCGTACTATGATGCGTACAGGGCACCGCAAAACTACCAGCAGGGAACAGGGGCGGCAAGCCAGCCTCAGACAGGTTTTCAAGGATCACAAATGATTTACCCTTATCCGCAAGCCGGGGGCGCTGTCCCGGGCACAGCAGGAGGCGGAATGCAACCCGGAATGCAACCCGGAATGCAGGCGGGCGGTACCCCGGGCGGGGGCATCAATGTGCCTGGTATGCTTCCTGCTGAAGAGTCGTATATTGAAAACATTCTGCGGCTGAACAAAGGAAAGCTTGCGACCATTTACATGACGTTCGAAAACAACCGCGAGTGGAACGCGAAAATTTTCAAAGGGACAATCGAGGCCGCGGGCCGAGACCATATCATCATCAAAGACCCGCAAACCGGAACGCGCTACCTCCTCCTGATGGTCTACTTGGACTACATCACCTTTGACGAGGAAATCGAGTATCAATATCCGTTCAGCGGAGCAGGCGGCCAAGGATTGGCATCTTACCCTCCGCGCTAAAAGACTTAGAAAAAGCGGCCCCGGGGCCGCTTTTTTTCTTGGGAGAAACAGTTGGGGCTGCGGCGAGACTCGGTCTTTGACTGTGAGACCTATAATATGCAGTGGGGCCGAACATTAGCCTTGAAAAGCAGCTGGTGGCGCGGGGACTGGTTTATTGCTGTAGAAACCAGTCCCCGCAGTTGTGCCAGCTTTTACCGAGCGAAACAGCATACGCGGCGACATCACCAGCACACCTAGCTGACTTCATGCTGAAAACAAAACCCGCCCGTCCTACCTATCGGCACTTGACAATAGCCAACCGCCATCTCTAAACTTAAGCTACCTATTTTTCAGGAGGAATTGGATGGTATCTGATAACGTTAATTTAAAACCTGTGGTGGCTGGATTGCTTTTGGGCATTTTGATGGCCGCCATGGATAACACCATTGTGGCAACTGCAATGGGAACGATTGTCGCTGATCTTGGCGGCTTTGACAAGTTTGTTTGGGTGACCTCGGCCTATATGGTCACAGTCATGGCGGGGATGCCGATTTTCGGGAAACTTTCTGACATGTATGGCAGGAAGCGTTTCTACATATTTGGCCTTTTGGTATTTTTGGCTGGCTCCGCCCTCTGCGGAATCGCCCAGAATATGGTGCAGCTGAGCATATACCGCGCCATCCAGGGGATTGGCGGCGGCGCCTTGATGCCGATCGCCTTTACGATTGTGTTTGATATCTTTCCGCCGGAAAAACGCGGGAAGATGACCGGCCTTCTTGGAGCTGTGTTCGGGACATCGAGCGTCCTCGGCCCTCTGCTGGGCGCCTATATCACAGACATGATCAGCTGGCATTGGGTGTTCTACATCAATGTTCCAATCGGCCTAGTTTCCTTTGCTCTCATCTGGCGCTATTATAAAGAATCACCGCAGCATACAGCGCAAAAGATCGACTGGACAGGTGCTATTACACTCGTGCTGGCGGTTATCAGCCTGATGTTTGCCCTTGAGCTTGGCGGAAAAAAATACAGCTGGGATTCTGTTCAAATTCTCAGCCTTTTTGCAGGCTTTGCCCTCTTTTTCATCGTGTTTATTTTTGCGGAAAGAAAGGCGGAAGAGCCAATCATTTCTTTCTGGATGTTCAAGCGGCGGCTGTTTGCTGTATCACAGATCCTTGCTTTCCTGTACGGTGCTACGTTCGTGATTCTCGCTGTCTTCATCCCGATCTTCGTACAGGCAGTGTATGGCGGCACCGCTAAAAATGCGGGTCTGATTCTGATGCCGATGATGCTTGGATCGGTTGTGGGAAGCGGGATCGGCGGCGGCTTCCAGACGAAAACAAGCTTCCGGAACCTGATGGTTATTTCCATCGTGTCCTATTTTGCCGGCATGTTCATGCTGAGCTCGATGACACCTGATACCTCACGGTTAGCGCTGACTTTGTTTATGATTCTTGTCGGGTTCGGCGTTGGCTTTTCTTTCTCACTGTTGCCTACGGCTTCGATTCATAATCTTGATCCGCGCTACCGCGGTTCGGCAAACTCGACCAACTCTTTTCTTCGCTCGCTTGGCATGACCCTTGGAGTCACGATTTTCGGGGCCATCCAGAACAATGCCTTCACTAACGAGCTGAAGGATGCTTTTGCCGGCATGCAGGGAGGCGGTGCGCCAAATATGAATTTAGGCGACCCTCAGCAGCTTTTCCAGTCGGGACAGCGTTCGCAGATTCCTGCCGCCATTCTCGATAAAATCGTGACAGCCATGTCTGATTCAATCACCCTTATTTTCACACTCGCGCTCATTCCAATCGTCCTCTCCGCGGTTGCAATATTTTTCATGGGCAAGGAACGGGTGGAAACCGGAGCTAAGGATCCTTCATAGGCAAAAAAAAGATCGCGCCTGTATGGGCGCGATTTTTTTTATAGATATTTTGCTGCGGCGATAATCATCAAGACCCAAGCAACAAGGAAAGAAACTCCTCCGAATGGAGTGATGGCCCCAAGGATGCTGATTTTCGTCAGCGTCAGTACGTAGAGGCTTCCCGAGAAAAGGATGATCCCGATGAGCATAAGCCAGCCAGACCAGGACAAAAGCGAGCTCGCTGGCAGTCTGCCCAGCAAAACGCCGATAACAAGCAAGCCGACTGCATGGAACATTTGGTATGTCACACCTGTCTGCCAGTTTTCAATATACTTCTGCTCTACTCTCCCCTGCAGGCCGTGCGCCCCGAATGCCCCAAGCGCGACTGCCAGGAAAGCATTGATTGCGCCAATGATGATAAATGTTTTCATGATTCTCAATCCCCCATTGTGTTAAAAATCGAACAGCGACTCCCCATTGGCTCCGCCTTCTGCCTCAAGCCTCTTTGGCTGCTGCAACGTGGCTGGAACAGGGCTTTGCTGGATCATGCTGATTTTCGGTTCTGGTGCCGGCCCAGCTTTTGGCTCATCAAGAACAAGCTCGCACAGCGTTTGGATCGTATGTATTTTTTCTCTCATTTCCGACGCTGAGGAAGCGGCTCTGGCCCCTTTTATTTGTTCTTCCATCTTTGCCAGCAATTTTTGAAGTGAAATATCCACAAACTCACCTGCTTTATGATGTATGTCATAACTCTTACGTTCATTGTACAGTATTCGAATTTATTTTTCGAATAGCCCGCCTCCGAAAAGCCTGTCATTTCTTGTCCTCTGCCCACTGGATTCTGGAGCAGATTGCGTCCGTTTCACGTGAAACATGGGGAACAGTGTCGAATTCAGTCTGCTATTCATTGTCAGTTGGGAAAATTCCAGGATTCGCTAGCGTTTGGTTGATATATTGCGAGTGTTGATTGATTTCTGGCAGCAGCTGGTCGATATCGCTCCATAACTGGTGGAAATCACGAGCTGGCTGGTTGATATATTCTAAAAGTTGGTCGATATCCTGAATTACTGCCAGCCCTGACACTCATTCCGCCTGCATCATGGCCTTAAACCAAGACTAGTCTTATTCAGGTTGTTCGTTTATCCCTATTGAGGACCGCAGCCCCTCCAATCCCGGCTCATTTTTAGTCCGCCTGCTCCGACAAACAAAGAGACGGGGAAATTCCCCGTCCTAAAGTTTCATATAACGATAAAACCATCCATTACACCAACAGCAATCCTAAAAATCAATCAATCTGCCAGTCTATTTCCTGCTCGCCAAGCTGATGCAAGTTCTCGTTGACCTTTGAAAACGGGCGGCTGCCAAAGAAGCCTCTTCGGGCGGAGAGCGGGCTTGGATGTGGAGATGTGATCATTACATGCTTTTCTTTGTCGATCAGCTTCATTTTTTCCTGGGCAGGTTTGCCCCAAAGGAGGAAAATCACCGGCTTTTCGCGTTCATTCAAGAGAGTGATCACTTTGTCGGTAAAGGTTTCCCAGCCCTTTCCCCTATGGGAATGCGCCCGCCCTTCCCTCACGGTTAAAACAGTGTTGAGCATAAGGACGCCTTGGTCGGCCCATTTTTTCAAATATCCGTGAGAGGGGATGCTGCAGCCAAGGTCGTTATTCAGTTCCTTGAAAATATTCCGGAGCGATGGCGGAATGGCAACGCCAGGTTTAACGGAAAAACTCAGGCCGTGAGCCTGACTGGGTCCATGGTATGGATCCTGGCCGAGCAGCACAACTTTTACATCCGGGTAGTCGGTATAGTGAAGGGAATTAAAAATATCCTCCTTGTGCGGATAGATTGTTTCTTTCTCGTATTCTAGCTTTAAGAACTCCCGCAGCGCCTCATAGTATGGCTTTTCAAATTCACCTGAGAGCAGTGGGGCCCAGCCGTTATGTAAAATATTTTTTCCCATATAATCCGCCTTTCTGTCTTTTTTCTCTTACACTACCCCTTTTTTCCTTTGAAAAAGCATAAGATCGACAATTGTCCAAATGTTTATATCTTATAATATCGGATATATAAAAAAGGGACAGGGAATCACGACACAGTGATTCCTAAGATCAATAACCGAAATTTTCAAGGAGGTATACTAAATGTATAAAGCACTAGTTGTTGAAAACGGCGTACAGGCTAATGAAAAAATCAGCATGCTCGAAATGGAAGGGTTCGCGAAGGAAAACATCTTTATTTTCGCCCACAGCACGGATCGCAGCGAACATTTGACGGAAGCCACCGAAACAGGCGAAGTCGGTTTCAAGGAACAGGGCTTCTTCCAGTCAATCGGCAATATGTTTAAATCCCGCGGTGACGAACTGCGCTCCAAATTCGAATCACTTGGAATGACAATAGAAGAAGCGGACCAATATGAAATGGAGCTGGACAAAGGCCGTCTCGTTCTTGTAGCATCCGACATAAAAAAATAAAATGGCCTAGCCATTATAAAGCCCCCTGACAGTGTTTATGCTGACAGGGGGCTTTTTTTACTGCCCACGGAACTCGAGCTGATACCGAAAATACATCAAAAACAAACCCTCTAGCCTTAGCCGCCAGAGCTTAGAACCTCACCCAAACAACCGCTGGTACAGGCTTTTGGCCTGGGCTACATCTTTCGTTCCATGAATAAGCGCACGGCCGTCCCTGAAAATGACAAAGCGATTTTCGGACATTTCGGCTGATAGCAAATATGGATTGCCCTTTACCTCATAGCCAAGGGCAGATAGATTTCCGGACATTTCCTGCAGATCGACCGTACTGGCGTGCGGCGGCCTGATTTGGACTGTATCCCGACCGCAGAGGACGGCCGTTTTCATCCTGTTTGCCTCATTAAGGTATGGGTACTCCGGATTTTGTCCACAGCTGAGGCAGCCAGGATCTTTTGCGCGGGACATTTTCATGCTGGTGTAGTCATTGCGCCAAAGGTCAAAGCTGACGAGCGACGGCCGGACGGCATCAAAGTCTTCGACGAGAATTTTTAACGCTTCTGCTGTCTGATGGGCTATGACCATTTGAACGGCAGGGCCGATGATCCCGCCCGTATCGCAAGTCAGACCCTGAAGCGGAACAGCCTTCAGGAGACAGTTCAGGCATGGCGTCACACCCGGTACGATTGTAAAGCTCATGCCAAAGCTGGCCACGCAGGCACCATAGATCCAGGGAATGCGGTATTTTTGGGAAATATCATTAATGGCCATCCGTGTTTCGAAGTTATCGGTTGAATCTATCATTAAATCGACATCACCGATGAGGCCTGCCATTACTTCAGGCGTGGCGTCGCCAATCAGTGCTTCTATTTCAACTTCAGAATTGATCTTTTCGAGCCGCATTTTCGCCGCTGCGGCTTTGGGCAGCTTTTCAGCCACATCTTCCTCGGTGTAAAGCTGCTGGCGCTGCAGATTGCTCTCCTCCACATAATCGCGGTCAATGATCGTCAGCCGGCCAATACCCGCCCTTGCGAGAACTTCTGCATTACCTGATCCCAGCGCCCCTGCCCCTACGATGAGAACATGCTTGCTTTTGATTTTATCCTGCCCTTCCCGGCCAATCCGTGGAAACAGCGTCTGACGAGAATATCTGTCTGACATCGTTTTCGTCCTCCTTTTTCGGCTTAACAGCTGCTTCCTGTTCGATCGATCCGGCAGCAGCACGCGTCGCTTGCGCTTTATTTTTACAAAAAAGCAGAGACGTCAGCCTCCGCTTACTGGCGGGATAAAGGCAATGACGTCCCCTTCTTTGATCATTTCTTCATTTGGCGCAAACTCTTCATTGATTGCAGCCATTGCCGTATCAAGCTTATGGATGCCATAATTTTCGGCAACGAACGCTTTCAGCTCGGCTACCGTTTTGCCGGAAGCCTCCAGCATAACTGATTCTTCTCCGGCTTCATCTCGCAAATGGGCAAAAAATAGAATCTTATTCATTGAGGTCATCTCCCTCCGGTTTCCCTGATGGATATGAAACGGTTTCGAGCTGGTTGCCGATCCATTTCTGACCGTCTTCCCAATGCTCTTTTTTCCAAATCGGGACAATTTCCTTGATTCGTTCAATCGCATACCTGTTGGCTTCGTAAGCATCTGCCCTGTGCGGAGTCGATACGGCGATGACAACTGCTACATCGGTAATGTCCAGCCGGCCAACTCTATGGGTAATTGCGACTTCTGCCCCGTTCCAGCGCTCTTTGATTTCATCACCAATTTGCTGGAGTTTCTTAACTGCCATTGACTCGTATGCTTCGTAAATCAGGAATAAGGTTTTTTTTCCTTCTGTCAGTTCCCTTACAGTTCCAATAAAAGTCGTAATCGCCCCAGCCTCGCGCTGGACCACTTTATCGATTACGGCCTGAATATCAATTGCAACCTTGGATATTTCGTAATTCATTTCGGCCACCTCAGCTTTGCTCTAGAAATGATATTAAAAATATAATGGTACCGCGCCACGGACGACCGAATAACCGCCAATCCGCCCTACATCGGCTTGGAACGTTTCCGACGCGATGACGGAAATTAGCGCATTCCCTTGCCTGCTTTCAAAAAAAGAGGCTGTCATCAGCAAGTCATATGACTCGTCCGCAACCGGGATAAAATCAAGATTCATTGCTTTTGCAGCCGGGAAGATTCCGAGGCCTGCAGCCTTTTCATTCCCTTTTACTTCTGCTGCCACACTTAAATGGGAAAACATTTCGCGGTCATAGCCGTTTATTTGTTCAGGATCAAGGCCAGTTTCGTCCAGAAGCAGGTCAAAGAGGATCCTTGTGCCTGCGCCTTTCTGGCGGTTGGCATATTCCGCATGCTGCCGTGCCAAGTCCCCTGCATTATGGATGCCGAGCGGGTTGCCTTTAGCGACAATCCAGCCTTGCTTCCGTTTCAGGAATGGATAGAGGACAACTTTTTGTCCAGCTAGCATTTTTTTTACATAAGAAACATTGTATTCCTTCGTTTGCGGATCAAGCAAATGAATACCCGCTACATGGGCTTCCCCTTTTCGGATTGCCAATAAACCGGCCATGCTTCCGACATGGGAAGATACAATTTTCGTTTCAGTTTCCCTGCTTTTTAGATGAGAGGAAAGCAGATCAATCGTCAGGTCATGGCTGCCGCTGAAAACAATGCTGTTTTTAATTTCTTCAAGCGGTTTGAGGAGTTCAACTTCGACAGTCTCTCCCTGCTCATAGCCGAGCTGGCTTGCTGGGATAACGAGCAGTCCGTCCGCCCTGACCAGGGACATGGTGACCCCTGCCGCTCTCGTAAGCGGGTTGGCGATAAATTGTCCATTCACATAGCCGATATTCATTCTGATAAAGTCTTCCGCACCCATTCCGGAAACAATCCGACGGCCGAGCTTGACTTCGATTTTTTGGCGTCTTGGCTCAGGTATCTGAAGATATTTGCAGATCAGCGGTCTTACGAACCATTCTAGCGCAAGATAGGCTGATACAGGATATCCCGGTACACCTACCACTATTTTACCATTGATTTGCCCGAGAATAACAGGCTTTCCCGGCCTCGTGGCTACCCCATGGGTAAAGACTGTTCCAAGCTCTTCGATCATATGAACAGTATAATCTTTTGAACCTGCTGACGAGCCTGCATTGATGACAACAATATCCGATGTCTCCGTAGCATCGAGGAGGGCCTGCTTGATTTTGTCAGGATCATCTTTCACGATTTGCGAAAGGGCCGGTTCGCCTCCCCACTCCCTGACATAGTTCGCGAAAACCGTTCCGTTGAATTCAATGATCCTTCCAGGGGCACGGCCTGCATCTGAAACAACGAGTTCATTGCCTGTAGGAATAATGGATATAACTGGTTTTTTGGCGACAGGAACTTCGGTAACGCCTGCTGCCAGCAGAGCTCCAAGGTCAGCCGGCCTTAAAGCATGGCCTTGGGGAAATAGCATTTCCTCCTGGACAATATCCTCTCCAATTGGCCGGATATGCTGCCAAGGGGTGGCTGGTTCAATAATTTCAATCGTCTCATTATCGACCTCGTGGATATGTTCAATCATGATGACGGCATTGAACTCTGGCGGGATGCTGTTGCCTGTGTCAACATAGACAAACTGCTGCCCTTGCTTTAAGTGAAGAGGCCGCTGTTCATGGGCTTCATATGTGTCTTCTGCATTGACGGCAATTCCATCCATTGCGGACGCATGGTAATGGGGCATCGAAACGTTCGCAAAAACCGGCTGGGCCGTAATCCGTCCAAGGGCGCCGCCTGTCGGGACCATTTCCCGTTCGGGAGAAATTGTGAAAGCGGACAGGATTTCCGCTTGGGCCTCCTGGCGCGGCTTGTCCTCAAGGTATATTTTACGATTGTATCTTTTTCCATCCATTTTGCGGTCCTCCTTATGTCGACAGGATAACGGGCACATAGTCCCCTTGCGAAATTCCTTCCTTAGCGGAATTGATTTCAACGATTCCATCGCTTTTTACAAGTGTTGTAATGAGGCCGGACTTTCCGATAATCGGTTCTGCCCACCATTCTCCCTCTGTCTCGGTTAGCCTGACACGGATATAGTCTGACCTTCCCGGGGAAGAAGCGATATTTTTTGTAATTCTGGCATAAATCCGTTCGGGTCTGCTGCCGGTGTCTTCCCCTTTCAGCCTTTTCAGTATCCGTTCGCCGAAGAGCCGGAAAATGATCATGGCCGAAGCGGGATGGCCGGGCAGCCCGATGACAGGTTTGCCGTCTGCCACAGCAAGGATTGTCGGTTTGCCAGGTTTAATTGATATTCCATGGACAAAGACGCCTGGCTCTCCAAGCGACTGGATGACTTCAGTCGTGTAATCCTTTGCCCCGACAGAGCTTCCACCGGAAAGGATCAGGCAGTCTGCCCGCTCATAAAGCTCCCTGGCGCGCTCTGAGAATTCACCGTATTCATCGGCCGTGATGCCGCCGTAGATGACATCGATTCCCCATTCATCCGCCAGGCCTGCTACTGTCAAAAAGTTAATGTCGCGCACTTGCCCTGTTTCAAGTGATTCGGTTTCGTACGGGACAATTTCATCGCCTGTGGAAAGGTAGGCCGCCGTGATTTTCCGGTACACAGGGACTTCTCTTACTCCAAGTGAGGCCAGCGCCCCGATTTCCTGGGGACGCAATTTGGTCCCGGCTTTCAGGATTGTTTCTCCAGCCTTGATGTCTTCTCCGGCCCTGATGACATTTTCGCCCGGAGCCACCTGGCGGTATGTATTAAGCAAGCCGCCGATATCCTCGCAATGCTCGATCATGAGGACACTGTCGCTATTCGGAGGAAGCATGCCTCCTGTCGGAACATAAATCGCGTTCCCTCTCGAAAGCGGAAAAACAGCTTCTTCTCCCATTTCGACTTCTCCAGCTGCAGTCAAAAAGCCGGGCATTGATTCTGATGAACCATATGTATCCCTTGCAAATACCGCATATCCGTCCACTGTCGAGCGGTCAAAGGCAGGAACATTTTCCTTTGCGGTGATATCTTCTGCCAGGACCCGGTGCAGGGCTTCCTTTAAGGGACAAGTTTCCGTTCCGTTTATTTTGCTGATTTTTTCATCTATCAGGGAAAAAGTTTCTTCGACTGTTTTTACATTGAAAAACTTCATGGTTGATCCCGCACCCCTTTCTGGCCAAAGCAGATTTGCTTCTGGAACGCCCTTTTCAGGCAGGGCGATGTACCAGCAATTTTACGATGGAACATTCATAGCCTGAATGAAGTCTCAGTCTTTGCCTTCTGCCCATTTTTTTGCTTCTTCGTATTCATGAGGATGGTTCATGTTGTAAAAAGCGAGTTCCGAATTCCCGTCCCCAAAAGCAAGCATGTCGGTTTCATCAACATACCTCACATTGATACGCTCGAGGAGATCATTCATGCGGAGGCGGCCCTCATTGAGGCAGCTGCCCGCGTCATCCGCGATCCTTTTCTGGTAGGCAGCAAACAGCGGGTGGCGCTTTCCTTCAACGACAGGTACAATGGCGTCAAAATGCTTAAGGTTCTTGACGATATTGAGCGCGAGTTCCGCTGAGACAAACGGCATATCGCAGGCAACGACAATATTCTCCTCGTAATGCGATGCATTCAGTCCTGCATGGAGACCAGCAAGCGGCCCTTTTCCAGGGTAGTCATCTTTCACTGTCCTTATGTTTAAAAAGTGATAGGTTTCAGGGTCGTTGGCGACGAGGATAATATCATCGAACACAGACCTCAGCTCATCCCTGATTCTCTCAATATTCGTTTTCTCATTCAAATGCAGCAAGGCTTTGTTCTTGCCCATCCTGCTCGACTTACCGCCTGCCAGAATAATTGCTCCGGCCTTCATAGACAGCACCTTCTTTATATATATGGTAACGCATCACCGCACTGGGGGTCAGGCACGCTGAGGCGGAGTGACACTTCATTGCGTCACCGCGCCGGGGGTCAGGCACGCTGAGGTGGGGTGGTGCTTCATTGCGTCAGCGTGATGGTCCTGGCGTGTACCCGTTTTCCTGTGCGACGAAATCGAGGTGGATCGTTGTTAAATCTAGCATAGCAGATGATGGCGTGGAAATGAATTGCCTAGTATCAATAACTTTTGTGTAGCCTTTGCATTTTTCGCATACCTGGATTTGTGAGGATTCGTCTCCTTCTACAGTCAAGAAGCGGATTGTTTCATGATCGCTGTTGCCGCAGTGCGCGCATGACAGCCGTTTCTCGTTCCAGTGGGCCAGACAGCGCGGGCAGTTAATGACTTTTTTTCCTTCTCCTTCAAGCTGGGCGAGCCTGACTGGTTCACCGCACACAGGGCAGCCTGTACCTGGAACTCCTGAGGATATTTGGTTCTGGAACTTTTCTGCAGTCAGCTGCAAATATGGCCGCAATGCCGTTTCTGCCAAAAATTGCGGAATCCATCCATCCAGATTGTTCTCTTCCGCAAAGCTTGCAAAATACTGGACATTCAGTGCAAATGCCTCATCAATCCAGCGAATTCCCGTCTCTTCATTCAACAATCCCTGAACTCGGCCCAGCATCTCAGCCAATTCCGGATTTTTCCGGCTCAGCAGTTCTCCGACTTCCTGTATCCACTGTAAAAATAGGGAAATATCAAAATCAATAGACGCTAGCGCAGCTGCCGGCACACCTGCCGCAATGCCCGCCTTGTCGGGATTAGGTTTGACTGTGTCCGGGCTCAAGCTTTGTTTCCACTGCTCCTGAAGGAGAAGAATTTCCTTCTGCAGATTTTGGTATTCTTTCGAAACAACAGACTTTTTCATCTTGCCGCACCCTCTTTTCTTTTACTTCCCGCTAAACCCACCTAAGCGGCCGCAGGATGTTCAGAACATGGCCAGAAAAGCGTAAGCGCCCATTAAGTGACATGAGGAATGTAGCACACCGGCTTCAGGATAAAAAAACACGAAAATCACAGGACATTCGATGCTGACTTATCGCAGAGAGGTGGGCAAAGTCCACTAGTCGCTGGGCGCTACAGCTAGACAGTTGCCAAAATATGAAACGATATGCATTCTTACTTATTAGTAAAGGAATGGCCGTTCTTTTCAGACAGCCATTCCCCTCATTATTCCCTTCTATACGAGGGCATCAATCATGCGCCTTTAGGCTTTTTATCTTCTTTGTCAAGATCCGGGAAATTTCCCTTTTCCACTTCTTCATCGTACCAGTCTGGGTAATGACCCTTTGCCCACCACGCAGGAACTTTTCCTGTAATGACGCCTGAATACCCAGGGCTCGAGTGGCGGTGGATGACACTCAGGTAGATATGTCCGACCACAACCGCAATTGCAAGGCCGAAACCAAGATTATGAAGGAAGTACCCCCACTGGACAATCACTTTTGGGAACAGCTCCGGAAACCACAATGTGAATCCAGATCCGATTACAATGATTGCCGTAATGATTTGGATGAATGAGTTGATTTTTTCACCGGCGTTAAAAAAGCTCTGCCTTACATGCTTGAACTTAAAGCCGAATAGTTCTTTAACAAATTCGGTGAAAAACTCGATATCCCTCTTTTTCCATGTTACAAGCTCTTTCAGCCAGAGCTTGAAACCTTTCGGGTCAAAAATCATCCAGATGAAAGTCGGCGTGATAAACATAACTGCGAATATCCGGTGAAGCAGGCGGGCAGTTGCAGGCCCGCCAAGCACTGGATAAAGCCAGTCGAAAAACTCCGTGTACATCGGAAGAGCAGTAATATACAGGGCAAAGAAAGCGAAGGCGTTAACAGCATGCGCAATGACGAATGCCATCGAAAACCGCCGCACCTGGACAACAGGCTGTTGCTGCTTACTCATTGCTTCCACCTCCGTTTTCATCGTGTCCATGGTCTTCCTTGTAGAAAATCTTGTTGGAAATATATGCTCCAATGACCGCCATCGTAGTGGCACCGAGCATCATTTTTCCGATTGGCTGCGCGTAATCTTTCCAAATCACTGCAGAAGTCGGAACTTTTGGGTTCTCTGGCAGGCCGTATACTGAAGGTTTTTCAGCAAGCACATAGATTGCATGCGTGCCGCCTACCCCTGCAGGGTTATAAATATTCGCATTCGGGAACTTACCTTTGATTTCAGCAAGGCGCTTTTCCGCCTTCTGAATCATCTTGTCTTTTTCGCCAAATTCCATCGCGCCAGTATGGCAGACAGTAACGCAGGCAGGCTGCATTCCTTCCTCGAGGCGATCTGTGCACATCGTGCATTTTTGCGCCTTCTTATATTCCTTGCCGTGCTTATCCTTGTAAGTGGCAAGGGATACTACATCAAACGGGCAGTTCTGCACACAGTAACCGCAGCCGACGCATTTCTCGTCATTGATTACTACTGTTCCGAAATCCGTATAATGCAATGCTTCTTCCGGGCAAACCTTTACGCAGGCTGCCTCCTTGCAGTGGAAGCAGGCAGAGTGGCGGAACAAGTATTCCAGGTTGCCTTTAGAATTTTCATGCTCAATAAAAGACAGGACATTCCAAGTATTCGCAGTCACTTTCGCATGTGACTGGTTGCTTCCGAGAAAATCCTGCGGTTCAGCAGGAAGGTCATTCCAGTTTTTACAGGAAACCATGCAGGCACGGCATCCATCACATTTTGTTACATCGACATATTTAGCGTATTCCACCATTAGTCAGCCCTCCTTACGTTGCAGAGGAATGCCTTGAACTCAGGGATGTTCGTATTTGCATCCCCAATATGAGGTGTCAGGCGGTTTGCTGTGTCCCCTGTCGCGAATCCTTTGTAGCCGAAATGCCAAGGCATACCGATTTGGTGGACGGTTTTCCCGTTCATTTTATGCGGCTTAAAGCGCTTGGTCACCATCGCGTAGGCTGTGATTTCGCCGCGCGCGGAGCTGACAATGATTTTGTCCTTGTTCTTGATTCCTTTTTCCTTGGCGAGTTCTTCGCTCATTTCTATGAACATATGGGCGGCCAACTCAGAGAGCCATTCCTGGTTACGCGTCATCGTTCCGGACTGCCAGTGCTCGCTCACACGGTAAGTCGTTCCGATAATTGGGAACTTGCTCTTATTTCCTTTTTTATTGAAGCTTCCATCAAAAATGAAAACTGTCGGGTTCATTTCCTGTTTTGAGAACAGGTTCGCAACAGGGCTTTCAAACGGTTCATAATGCTCAGGGAACGGTCCGTCATTCAGTGATGGTGCAAATACACCTCCGACTCCGTCCTTCATCATGATGAACGGATTCTGTCCGCCAGGCTCGGAAGGTGATACAACCGGCTTGAAGTCAGGGACATCATTCCCGACCCATTTCTTCTGGAGGCCATCCCACCAGATAACGGCTTTTTCCTTGCTCCACGGTTTTCCGCTTGGGTCTGCAGACGCCCGGTTGTACAGGATCCTACGGTTCATCGGCCATGCATACGACCAGTTCAGGAAGTTGCCGCCGCCAGTATCCTTGTTATCACGGCGTTTCGATAGGTTCTTTCCTTCTTCCGGATAGAAACCGGAATAAATCCAGTTACCGCAGATGGTGGTTCCGTCATCAAGAAGGGAATTGAAGTTGGCAACAAGCTTGCCTGTCTTCGCATCGTAACCATTGATTTCCTTGCAGATCACATCGATATCAGGATGTTCCCCGTGTCCGCCATACTCCCAATGAAGTGCATTGATTGTTTTGGCAGCAGGTGTCGATTCATTTTTGTAAAGCTTCTTGATGCGCGTAGCAAGAGAATGAATGATTTCAAGATCAGCTTTTGACTCGCCTTTTGGTTCGATCGCTTTCCAGCGGTATTGCATCCATCTTGAAGAGTTGGAAACACTGCCTTCTTTTTCAAAAGAAGAACAAGCTGGAAGCAGGAATACTTCTGTATCAATTTTCTCAGGATTGCTGCCGGCATCCTTCTGCCAGAAAGCAGACGTTTCTGTTTCCCAAAGGTCAACAGCCACCATCCATTTTAGCTTGCTCAGTGCTTCTTTTTCCTTGCCAGCATTCGGGCCGCCGACAACCGGGTTTGTCCCAATCAGGAACGTGCCGTCCAGCTCGCCTTTATACATCGCATTGAACAGAGCCATGTGAGAGTAGTTTTTGTTTCCTTTTGGAATGTTATGGTAGCCGAACTCATTCTCCTTCGTAGCATTCGGGCCGTACCAGGCCTTCAGCATGCTGACGAGGAACTTCGGCTTGTTGCTCCAGTAGCCTGTCTTTGGTGTTTCTTTTTCAAGATAGGCTTTCAGTGAGGCATGCTCAGGAAGTGCTTTCGGCGCGCCGACATAGCCTGGCAGGTCTCCGAAGAGCAGTCCAAAGTCTGTCGATCCCTGAACGTTCGATTCTCCGCGAAGCGCGTTGATTCCTCCGCCAGGAAGCCCGATGTTACCGAGTAGCAGCTGAAGAATCCCGAATGCACGGACATTCTGCGTGCCGACCGTATGTTGGGTCGTCCCCATGGCGTACATGATCGTACCGGATTTCCCTGGCTTCCCTGTTGAACAGAAAGCTTCACATACTTTCAGGAAATCATTCTTCGGTGTTCCGGTTACATTGACGACAGTTTCCACATCATAGCGTGAATAATGCTTCTTCAAAAGCTGGAACACGGAGCGAGGATTCTCGAGCGACTCGTCCCTGATTGGAGTTCCATCTTCAGCTGTTTCAAACTCCCATTTTGTTTTGTCATAGGAGCGTGTTTCTTCGTTATAGCCGCTGAACAGGCCGTCTTTAAAATCAAACCCTTCCTTGACGATAAAGGATGCGTTCGTATATTTCGCCACATATTCTTTGTGGAATAAATTGTTGTCGATAGCATATTTAATCATTCCGCCGACAAACGGGATATCTGTACCAGAACGGAGCGGTGCATAAAGATCCGCCTGGGAAGATGATCTTGTAAAACGAGGGTCGACCGAAACAATTTTTCCGCCATTTTCTCTTGCTTTCAAAAGCCAGCGGAAGCTGATAGGATGGTTTTCCGCAGGGTTTGCTCCCATAATCAGGGCGCAATCGGTGTTCTGGAGGTCATTCCAGTGATTGGTCATTGCTCCGCGACCCAGTGTAGGTGCCAGACCGGCAACCGTTGAACTGTGTCATATTCGGGCCTGATGCTCTAGATAGACAATGCCCAGGCCTCTCATCATTTTAGACAGCAGATAGGTTTCTTCGTTATCGAGAGCCGCGCCACCAAGGCTTGCAATTCTCTCGGTCTTGTTGACAATGATTCCGTCCTCTTTATCGACGAATGATGCATCCCGCGTTTCTTTTACACGTTTTGCAATCCTGTCATACATCCAGTCCCATTCTTTTTCTTCCCATTTGCTGCTTCCAGGAGCACGGTAAAGAGGTTTTGTGAGGCGCTTTTCAGTTGTGTACAATTGCCTGATGGTCGTACCCTTACTGCAGAGCTTTCCTTCATTGACCGGATGGTCCGGATCTCCTTCTGTATAGACAACGGCATTGTCCTTTGTGTGGACCAAAATTCCGCAGCCCACGCCGCAATAGCAGCAGATGGTTGGTGTTACGGTTGATTTGGCGATTTTAAATTCTTTTGAGGACGCATACGCTTCTTTTTCATTGAAGCCTAGCTCGACGATCGCCAGGGTTGCAGCAGTTGCGCCTGACAGTTTTAAAAACTGACGGCGATTCAGATTGATTTCAACCACGTTATTCTCTCCTTCCCAAAGTTGACTAAACATCCCTTTTCTTTCTCTCTCTCTAATTCAGTACAGGCTCCGCTTCACCCCTTTCAAATCTGTTTCCGGGATAACCGGGCTCGAGATCAGGGATGATCCTGCCCGCGGACGTATACACCGTAGCCATTTTTCCTCTTAAATAGCCGGCTACTTCAATATTGAGGAACTTTGCTAGCTGGACAGCTTGTTTTGTAGCAGCTGTCCGGGAGCCAATGACCGCAAAGCCGAATCTTGCTGCTTTCGAGAGCATTTCATAGGAAATCCTTCCGGTTGTCAGGAGGACAAGCCTTTCTGCCTTCAGACGATTCCGGATGGCGTAGCCGATAATTTTATCGACAGCATTGTGGCGTCCAATATCTTCGCGGACTTCGATGCTGCCATCTTCATGAATAATGCAGGCGCCGTGCATGCCGCCTGTTTCAAGGTAAAACGGCGAGTTTTGCGCAAATTCGCTCCGTTTTTTCAATATATAACTCAACGTGTAGGTTTCACGGGAAGATACTTTTTTAAAGTTTTTTACATCAGTCATCGAGAAGAAAGTAACACCCCGGCCGCAGCCTGCCGTGTAATGCTTTTTCTTCGAAAACATTTGTTCCGGATCGAAGCCATTATCCAAAGAAACATGCAGCGAACCTGAGCCCTCATCGAAAGATACGCTGCGGACTTCGTCAGCGCTTTCTATTAAACCCTCGGAAAAAAGGTAACCATATGCCCAGTCTTCCAAATCGTGATTTGTCAGCTGAAAAACAGCAATTTCATACCCATTGACCACAAGGTTTACAGGATATTCATCGGGACAGCCTTTTCTGGTCATTCCCCTCACCCCTTCTAAGCTTTCCTAAGCGAATGCGGCAGATTAGCCGAACTGTTCCCTTTTATTGTAAAAAACAAAGTCTCGGGCCATCTGTTAAAATCATCACAAATTGTTTTATTTCAATTGTTCTAACACAAAACAGCATTGTAACGTTGGAAAAACTAAGTCTCTAACTTCAATGTACAGGATGTGTATGGGTTATCAGTGATGTAATTGTTACAAATCATCAGCGGAATCATGTCCATTTTTCAAACAATTTGTGAACGGCTCATTCAACCGAAAAAAACACTTCAAGTTAACCGACATAAAACCTCATAACATATGGTATTACACTCCCATTTACTTAAGCAGTTACTTTCCTCACGCCTAAACCACAAAATTTTCATACTTTTCATCAAAGATGAAGGAAAACCCCTCTCCTCTTCAGACAGGGAAGCAGAGCTATCCATTTTCCTCCAAAAATTCCTGATTGCACCGTCTCGCTTGCTTTGTCAATTTCATTGTTCTTGGTATAATAAAAAGGCGAAAGCGCCTGTTTTCTCCTGCGGGCTGCGAGGTTCCGCTCATGCTTTAATCACGCCAGCTCTCAATGATGCGGGAATCAGGACAGCTGTAGTTGGAAATTTAAGATTTTTTCAAATTCTCATCCGCTCCATCAGCGGGGTAAACCACTTCAGGGAGGAAAAAGGTATGACCATGAAAAAAGTAATGACAATCGCCGGTTCCGACACCAGCGGCGGCGCTGGAATCCAGGCGGATTTAAAAACATTCCAGGAGTTGGGTGTCTACGGGATGACAGCCCTTACGACAATTGTCACGATGTCTCCGCAAGGATGGAATCACGAGGTATTCCCTCAGCCAGTCGAGCTTGTCGAGAAGCAACTTGATACCATCCTGTCGCTTGGAATCGATGCAATGAAGACAGGAATGCTTGGTTCTGTAGATATCATTGAACTTTCCGCTCGCAAGATGGACGAGCATAAACTCGATAAAGTGGTCATTGACCCTGTCATGGTGTGCAAAGGGGAAGACGAAGTGCTTCAGCCCGAGAATACTGATGCAATGCGGGATCTTCTTCTCCCAAGGGCTACAGTGGTAACACCGAACTTGTTTGAAGCATGGCAGCTTGCCGGGACAGGCCCGATCCGCACGATTGATGATATGAAACAAGCTGCTGCAAAAATCCACGACCTTGGCGCGAAATATGTCATGATCAAGGGCGGCAACAAACTGGACCACGAAAAAGCCGTAGACCTTCTGTTCGACGGAAAGGAATTCAGGCTTTTTGAATCAGAAAAAGTCGGCACAACCTTCACCCATGGTGCAGGCTGCACATTCGCAGCGGCAATCACAGCGGGACTGGCAAAAGGCAAGCCTGTTGAGGAAGCAGTCGAAGTAGCCAAAGCCTTCATCACCGAAGCTATCCGAAACGGCTTCAGGCTGAATGATTATGTAGGACCAACCATGCACTGCGCATACCGCGGGGCAGGAAAAGCGGAGTAAAAAATCAGCAGGTTTTCCGGCTGAGAAGAACATTGCGTGAAATCATAAGTGTGTGTACAGGCGGTGGAAGTTCCAGCGAAAAAGCAAACGCTGGGGCGCGGGAGGTTGAAGTTCCAGCGAAAAAACATATGCTGGGGCGCGGGCGGTTGAAGACCCGTCAAGAAAATTCATCTTGTGCACAGGCTGGTGAAAAGCCAGCATAAACATAAGCTATGAAAACATTGAATAGAGACGTAATTATAAATCCGGCACACCCTTGAGGGGGCGGCCGGATTTTTTGACCGTTCTTATGGGTGCGGGAGGTAAGGATTTTACTCAAAATTACATATATAGAACCTAAATCCAGCTACTGGGAATATAATTGTGATAATTGGGAATATATCGCTCATAATCTGGAATATCCCGGTGTTAATCGGGAATATATCGCCCGCAATCGGGAATAAACGCTTTTTTGGTTGTCCGTACATTGCAAAAAACTTTCGGGAACAGTAAGCTACACTCAAAACCTCTCAAAATGTTTTTTCGAAAGCGCGAAAAGTAAAATTTTCTCCCTGACAATAAGATTTTAGCCAGAAATATAACGCATATGGCACCGAAACAAGCTAAAAAACTCAAAAAAGAGCACCATTGTCCAGCTTGATAGGCTGAGCAATAGTGCTCTTTTCCATAAACTTCTTAAGTTACACAGCAATCCAGGCAGCCTTCAGCTTTTTATAATGCCGAGCGTGCTCAAAAACACGATGATGATCGTAAGGGGAACAATCCATTTCATGAGGAAGCTCCAGACTGTATACATCACAGGCGAGTGCGAGCTGCTTAAAGCAAATTCGTCCCGCACGAGCTGTTTATCCATTTTAAAGGAGATAAAGAGCGCGATGAGCAGGCAGCCAAGCGGAAGCATGATATTGCTGACAAGATAATCGGTCATGTCGAAGACTGTTTTTTCGAACAGCTGGAAGTCTTTCAGCACCGAGAATGACAGCGCGGCAGGTATGCCGGCAGCAAACACCACAAGCCCCGAAATCCAGGAAATTTTCTTCCGGCTGTATTTTCCGCTTTCGATAAAAGCCGATACGATGATTTCCTGTAAACTAAAGGAAGAAGTCAAAGTTGCGAACAGGAACAATACAAGAAAGACGGCCAGGAAAAACTCGCCGAGTGGGATTTGAGAAAACACCGCAGGCAAGATCATAAAGAGCAGTCCAGGGCCTTCCGCTGGCTCCAGTCCGAATGCGAAAACAACCGGAAAAATCGCAAGTCCCGCAAGTATTGATACAAAAATATTCATCAGGACAACAGACCCGGCCGATGATGGGATGCTTACACTTTTATCAAGATAAGAGCTGTAGGTCACCATACATGAAAAACCAACCGCCAGGGCAAAGAAAGACTGGCCCAGCGCGTAAAGAGCTGACTCTGCCGTTATTTTCGAGAAGTCAGGTTTCAGGAAAAACTTGACCCCTTCCATTGCTCCATCCAAGGTAAGGGAACGGACAACAAGCACGATAAAAAAGATAAATAAAAGCGGCATCATGTATTTGCTTGCTTTTTCAATCCCGTTTTGAATACCTGATGAAATGACAACAATATTGATCAGCATGAACAGTGCCAAACCAAGAAGTGCTATGGCAGGTGTCGATGTAATACTACCAAACAGCTCCGGGAACTTTGTGCCAGGCTCGATGACCTGACCGCCGATAGCCATGACGCTGTAAATCAAAACCCAGCCGCCGACTACCGCATAGAAGGATAGCAGCAGAAAACAGCCGATGACCCCCAAACGGCCTGTGATGGTCCACCAGCTGCCAGGGGCAAGTTTTTGATAGGCAGCGACCGCTTCTTTCTGCGCGCCCCTGCCGATAATAAATTCTGAAATCAGCATTGGCAGCCCAATCAAGAGGGTAAACGCAATGAACATGATCAAGAAAGCGCCCCCGCCGCTCATCCCTGTTACATACGGGAATTTCCAGATCGCCCCAAGCCCGATGGCAGCACCTGCCGATGACATGATAAATCCAAATTTTGATGACCACTGCTCTCGTTTTTTACTCATAGAACCCCCTGTATGATAATGCCAGCTTTATATGATGGTCCATTCTTTTGGAATGAACGCATTTTACCTCTTTTTATTTTTACATATTCTGTCTATTTGGGCGAATCACAAGGTTTTCTGTCCGAATGAAGCATTTTTCTGTCCGAATCCCGGCATTTTTTGTCCGAATCACTTATGATTTTGTCCGAATCCCGGCATTTCCCGGGAGAAACTCACTATTTCCCAAGCTTCTCCCCATGAATCCCCCGGTCCTTCACATCATATTCCAAACAGAACCCGCTTATGATTATAGCTCAGTCCTAATATCCCATAGCTCCGGGAAAAACCGTTGGTCGAGCACTTTTTTCAAATAGCCGACGCCTGAGGATCCGCCCGTGCCCATTTTGAAGCCGATGATTCTTTCGACCGTTTTCATATGGCGGAAACGCCACTGCTGCAGCCAGTCTTCAATGTCCACAAGCTTTTCCGCCAGCTCATACAGCTCCCAGTACTTCTCTGGATTCCTGTAAACCGTCATCCAAGCTGCTTGAACTGACTCATTTCCTTTATACGTTTTTGTTACGTCCCTGTCTAGGACTTCCTCATCGATAGGCAATCCTGCCTTATGGAGCGCGCGGATGCTGACATCATATATTCCTGGTGCTTCGAACGCTTCTTTTAATGTAGCATGGAGCGCAGGATCCTTTTCGTAAATTTTGAGGACATGCGGCGTTTTATAGCCCAGCGCGAACTCCACCATGCGATATTGGTAGGATTGGAAGCCTGATGCCTGGCCGAGCGAATCACGGAATTCCATATACTCGGATGGCGTCATCGTTGCCAGCACATCCCACGCCTGAATGATTTGAGATTGCGTCTTCGATACCCTTGCCAGGCGTTTCTGCGCTGCTGAAAGGTCATTGTTTTCAATCGACTGGATTGCCGCTCTCATCTCATGGAGAATGAGCTTCATCCACAGCTCGCTCACCTGATGGATCACAATGAACAGCATTTCATCATGATGGCCTGAAAGCCTGTTTTGCGCGCTTAAAATCTTATCAAGCTGCAAATACTCCCCGTACGTCATATTATTCGAAAAGTCTGTGTGGATATTTTTTTCAGATGTTGTTGCATTAACGTCTTTGTTTTCTTTTTCGATGCTCATCTACATCCCCCTTATGATAAAACCCCTGAAATCTCCCTTGCAGCACAACCATCTGCCTTTTAATCTAAAATCCGCCTGATTACCGCCCGGACGGGGCTTCCATCCGCTTCTTTCAAAGGCAAAGGCAGCGCAATCAGCTCGTAATCTCCTTCTTCCACATCATCAAGCATGATGTTTTCGAGAATATGAATGCCATTTTCGTACAGAGCATGATGTGTTTCCATGTCCTTGCTGTCGAGCGGGTCAACTGACGGGACATCCACGCCAAGCAGGCGCACGCCTTTTTCCGCAAGAAACGGAGCGATATCCGCCGCCAATAGCGGAATGCGCTCCGGAAACACGCCTGGATTATTCGGAACCGCCGTTTTCAGAAGTAGCCTTTCCGCTCCGTCAAGACTAAATCCGCCCAGCAGGCTGGCATCGATCCGGCTTGCGTAGGAGACATCAATCACCCGCGCCCGCCCTATATACAGTTCAATATCAAGGTCAATGATTTTTTCGCCATCATCGTTAAAATGAAAAGGCGCATCTACATGTGTTCCTGTATGCAGGCTTGTCGTGATTTTCCCGATATTGACCGACCCTGTCGCCTCTTTTGTAAAAGCTGTTTCATATCTATAAGGGGTATCTCCTGGCCAGTGGGCAATATCATTGCATAGAGGCTGTGAGATATCTATCCATTTGTGCTTCATTTTCTATGCCACGACTCCCCGTTTGTTTTCGTATTGCTTATATTTTTCTTCTACCATGATCGTTTTCAGCACCTGGACTGCCTTCCACACTTCTTCAAAAGTGTTGTACAGGGCAACTGGCGCGAGACGGATGCCGTTTGGCGCGCGGAAATCAGGGATAATGCCTTCCGCCTTCAGGGCTTTACAAATCCTCGCCGCTTCGGGATGCTCCAAATAAATGTGTCCGCCGCGCTTTTGGACATCAAGCGGATTTCGAAGGACTAAGCCATGGCCATCCAATTCATGGACAATCAAGTCGATCATATAGCCTGTAAGCTTCAGCGACTTTTCACGGATTTTTCCCATCCCGGCTTCATTGAACATTGAAAGCGAACCGATGAGCGGCGCCATGCTCAAAACATTCGGGGTGCCGATTTGGTAGGCACCTGCATCCTCTGCCGGTGTCAGTACATGCTCCATATCGAACTGTTTATCCTTCCGCGAGCTGAACCATCCTGCAAGGCCCGGCTTCATGCCAAAATGGCGCTTGTTCACGAATAATCCGCCTGTCGCGCCAGGCCCTCCGTTCAAATGCTTATAGTTGCACCAGAAAGCAAAATCAATATCCCAGGCGCTCAGCTCATGCGGAATTGCGCCAATGGAATGGCACAGATCAAACCCGATCGTAATCCCGCGTTTGTGCGCCTCTTTTGCCAGCAATTCCATATCGAGTATTTGCCCGCTCCGGTACAGGACGGCAGGCAGCACAATCAAAGCGATGTCATCAGACATGGCGGCGATAATATCTTCTTCTCTTAATGTTTGCCCATCCCCGCTTGCCACCCTGACAAGATGTTTTTCAGGATCATAGCCTTTTTGCATGAGCTGGCTTTGCAGCGCATAAATATCGCTCGGGAAATTGAGCTCATCCGCCAATATCTTCGTTTTTTTGCCGATAGGCTTATAAAAAGTAGAAACAAGCTGATGGAGGTTGGTAGTGGTTGAGCCTGTGACGATGACTTCCTCCGGTGCCGCCCCAACAATTGGCGCCAATTCTTTCCCTAATGTTTCAGAAAGATAGAACCATGGATTTTTCCCCTCTGTCCAACCGTCTATCCCATAAAGTTTCCACGATTCCAATAAATCAAGCAACGCCTGTTCTGCCCGCTTCGAAAGGAGTCCGAGCGAGTTTCCATCGAGGTAAATTCCGTCTTTTTTTATATAAAACTCTTTCCGATAGGATGCCAGAACATCCTGCTCATCAAGCATATGCGCATAGTTCTCTGTAAAATCCATAGAATCCCCCTTTCAGAATATTTATTCATTTGTAAAAATTATATCGGATTGTTCGATATACTGTCCAGATGCGCCACTTTTAAAAAAGGAGAGACAGACCGCAAAAATTTTATAAAAATCACTAAACAATCATCACTTTTAGCCGATATACATAAAGCCGTCTAAATTCAGGCAGTTATAGCAGCAATTCCATTGTTACAATAACGTTATCAATGCGGATTTAGGCATAAAATAAAAATATCATAAAATGCGTTTAAGTCTTGTTAAACAGGGTATACACTTAAAATTCAGGGTCTTTTAAGACAGCAAGGAGGCTTCTCATGCTAAAAATATTAACACTTGGATTAGGGATAACCTCTCTAAGCGCAATAGGCCTGCTTTTCTCCAAGCATTGCAGCAGGAAGAAAAATTTCAGAGATACCTTTTCAAGCGTTTACTCCCCGCTTGTCATCAGGCTGACTCATATTAAAAAAAGTTATGGATTCGACCAAAAGCAGCTCTACCTGATTAAGGATCACCGGACAAAGCAATCCACCAAAATGACGGATACACTACAATTGGCTGATGACATATTTCTTCAAGTTGAAAAGAATGAAGCCGCTTTTTCTTCAAAAGTTCTTGAGCATTACTATCGTACGAAAGAGATTACCTTGGAGAAGTCTGCGCATTTCGCTTCCAATCCTAAAAACAGCAGTGATTATTATATAAATCAAGCAGAATACGAGCTTCACAAAAGCAAGCTGCTGCTCGCAAAAGCGTTTATAGAGGAAATGACTTACGTCGCGAAGAAAGCGGACGTGCTGTACCCCGACTTGGAGGAGACACTTGATTTCTTCCCAGTGTTCCTCGACCATCTGCTCGAGCATGAGCTCATTGTCTCCAGTCAGAGAAAGCAGGATTGGCAGCAAATAATGAAAAAGTGAAGGAGCATTCCTTCCCTCAGCTTGTAGAAAAATCCCCTTATTTTAAATACCTTTTGAAAAAGGGGGTTTTTGATGTTTTATTTGTCTTCGACCACAATATACAAGTATCAAGATACTACCTAAACCACTATATGTTGTAGGTTGAATTTATAAAAAAGCTGCCGAGACTTTCTCGACAGCCTGAGTGAAGGAGCATTCCTTCACTTTTTCTATTCGTACGTGATTAGATTTTTGAAGATATCCAGCGTTGTAGAAGGATAGATACCTCGTCTCGGAATCTCCAGCATTTCACTTTCTCTTTTTGCCATTCCATCCTTTATGGTGAATGCCATTTTTACATCCAGCTTTTCCAAGGTTTCGAGCGTATCTTTATCGTATTCTCCAAAAGGATAAGCGAAGGCTGAATTGTCGCCAACGATATACATGCTTTTCTCAAGATCTTTAAGAATGTCCTTTTTATCTTTTGCAACGAGCAAGGCTTTGCCCTGTTCATTCTTCTCGTGCATTTTATCCGTATGACTCATATATTCGAATATATCCGAGCCGGCTTTAATATCGGCATGGCTCAAATATTGTGCATCCTTCGGGTCGTAATCCCTTGGTTCCCGGTCGATTCTGTCTGTGATGAGAAAAACAGTTGCGTGAAGGCCGTTCTTTTTTAACGCAGGATAGGCATTGACGTAATTATCTTTGAAGCCATCATCAAATGTAATCAATACACTTTTTTTCGGAATCTCCAATTTGCCTTCCATGAAAGCACCGAATTCCTTCATCGTTAAGGCCGTATAACCTTCCTCATTCAATAGCTTCATTTGTTCTTCAAAACTCTTCGTTGTAACAATGGTCCCGTACAGTTCCCCGCGTTCATCATAATGCGCTTTGGTAAGTTGATTTTCATCAAGGATTCGATGGTACATCAATACAGGCACTTTATCTGCCGTTGCCTTTGCTTTGTTAAAACTTCGTACGACTGATTTTCTTTCCCCTTGTATCGGATGATCCCAATTGAAATCGACCTTGGCGTAAGCAATCTTTTCAAAGTTGTTTACAAAGAAAATAGACAAAAACGCAAAATGCGCAACAAAAACGGTCACAAACATAAAGTTCATCGGCTTCTTAAAAATGACTCCTCACCCCTAACCGACTTTTGATGTCTTTTTGTTAATGTTAACCACTTTTCCTTCTGTTTCCAGGTCTTCTCCATAATTCTGATGGGAATTCCCGACACGCTGGACTTTGTTCCAGCTATGTTTGTTAATGAAGTAGCCCACCGTACCGAATGTATTGAAGAGCACACCCAAAAATCGGTACGTCACAATTTCAAGGGGAATGAACATCGCTATCCTGATCTTGTCACTCTTTGAAAATTTATAGCCGAAGCGCTGAGTGACAACGAAAGCAACGATACTCTGATAGACTCCCAGACTGAAAGAAAACCCGAATAACATGAGGGCTAAATAGACACCTTGGCCTGAGAATAAAATAATAAACGGGATAATCAGCGTCGGAAAAGCGGTAAGCGTTCCCAAAATTAACGAATCCACAATCAAAAACAGAGACATGCTGATGCCAAACTTCGTGAACAGCGAGCGCCCGTAGATGATAATGCAGTCAATAAACGCTTTTTGCCAGCGAATGCGCTGCTTAAAGAGATCCCGAAGAGATTCAGGGCCTTCCGTAAAACATACCGCCTCTGGTATGAACAGTATTTTCTTTTCGGGATACTTCGTCTTGATCAGCCTCTGGATCCTCATGGTAATATCCATATCCTCGCCGACAGTGATCCGGTACCCTTCCACTTCAAACAAGGCGCTTCTCTTAAAAATACCAAATGCGCCTGAAATAATCGCAAGTGCATTAAACTTTGACTGCGTGATTTTATATAAATAAAAATTGGCAAGATACTGCGTAAATTGGAATTTAATCAAATTAGGAATTTTGAACTTTGGCACCGGATTCGTATAATCTCCATGGAAGCCTTGACCAATATGCACCATACCGCCGGCAGCAATCACATTTTTATCACGGAAAGCCGTATTAATGACCTGCAAAGAACTTACTTCCAAAGAACTATCAGCATCCAGCGTAATGATATTTTCAAAATTGGCATACTCAATACCAGCATTCAGCGAATCTGCTTTTCCCCCGTTTTCCTTGTCGATTACATATATTTTCGGATAGCGCTTCGACTGGTAGACTTGTTTAATTTCCTTGTGCGTTATTTTGCCTGCTTTATTTTTGCTAATCTTCTCCAGGTTCAATAAAGACATTAATAATTCCATCGTTTTATCTGATGAACCGTCGTTGATAATAAAAGCCTCATAGTTTTGATAATCAACATGGAGGATCGCCTGGATACAATTCCTGATGATTCCTTCTTCATTGTAGGCCGGTATGAGAATCGTCATACCTTGTTCGTAGGCCATTTTATGCCTGTAGCGATTCCCTTTTACAGTGAACAACGGAACAAATATGTATAATGCCTGAAATACAAAAAAGATAACATACATACAAACCGTAATGGTTAACCCCACTTTTTTCTCCCTCACTCTGCACGGTATATTTTACTATCATGGCATTCCCTTGTTTTGTAACAGCTCCCCTTTCGAACTAACCTATAATTTAAGCGGCACTTTTTCAAATAGGCTACTGGCCGACAAAACACTGCTGCCAGCTATATCCCCTTTAAAATGCATCCTCCCTCTTATTCTGATGATGATCTTCAGAGAAGAGTAATAAGTATCTGGGAGGGTAGAATGGCCTTTATTTAAAAATGGTATATGACAAAAATTTCACATTATCCCTATCATAATGACTCATAATCACTGTAGACAATAAGTGAAAAGACATAATTCGTTCACATTTACAGGAGGAAGAAAAACCCATAATTATACAAACAAGGATAATTGTAGTCATATTTACTCTATTTTCATTCAATCAATTTCGACTTTTTCTCTTACATATAGACATTTTTCACCATTTTTCTAAACAACCCCCATTAATAATCATTTCTAAATAACTAGTAAAACAGGGTGTAAATACCTAGTAATTTCTTTCTTTTTTCAAAGAAAATGTAAGTAAATATACCTGAACACTTATATACTTCTCTGCTTAATTGAAGAATCACATTAGTAGTACACCCCATTTAATGGGAAACAGAAGTGTCATGTTCCCTACAAAGGCTATATTTTTTTAGGCATTTATCTTCAAAAACGAGATGATTTGGAGATAAATGGATCTTATCAGCACTCACAGATAAGCAGTCAGGGACGGCGGCAAAAAAAACTCCGCAGTCGAAACTGCGGAAAATAATTGCTGCTTTTATATGAAATTGGCAAACCAAAATCCCAGCGCTGTTCCGACATAATTTCCAATGATATAGCCGAGTGTCCCAACGACCAGAATCGGACCGATTAAATCCTTCCAGCCTTTCGCAATGGCCATGGCCGCTGCCGTGGTTGGGCCGCCGACATTTGCGTTGCTCGCAAGCAAAACTTCCTCAAGAAAGAATAGATAAATTCAATGAAATTAATGTACTTCCAAAATCTTTAAGAGAAATTTTAGTTAAAGAATTTGGAGAGTCTATTCTAGATGTTGTTCCTTTAAAGGAACAACATTCTGAGCAAGTCACTAAAGTCTTATTTAAAATTTCTGGAAATGAAAAAGTAGAAACGGTCAATATGAAATATAAAGCTGGGTGGGAATCATTTTGTATATCTTCTCAGTGCGGATGTAATTTTGGGTGTAAATTTTGTGCAACAGGTGACATTGGATTAAAAAGGAATTTGACTTCGGATGAAATTACTGACCAAATTCTCCATTTTCACTTACAAGGTCATTCAATTGATAGTATTTCTTTTATGGGGATGGGAGAAGCATTAGCCAATGTACAAGTTTTCGATGCCTTAGATGTACTCACTGATCCTACGCTGTTTGCTTTAAGCCCTCGTAGGTTATCTATTTCAACTATTGGTATTATACCAAGCATCAAAAAAATGACTCAGAATTATCCGCAAGTTAACTTGACGTTTTCGTTACATTCTCCTTTTAATGAGCAACGAAGTAAGTTGATGCCGATTAATATTCGATATCCATTATTAGATGTGTTGGATATATTAGATGAGCATATACGAGTAACTTCCAGAAAAGTTTACATCGCTTATATTATGTTACCTGGTGTAAATGATTCAATTGACCATGCTAAAGAAGTAGTAAGTCTTTTAAAAAGTCGATATAAAGCTGGGAGTCTATATCATGTAAATTTAATTAGATATAACCCAACCGTTAGTTCATCTTTAAGGTTTGATGAAGTGGACGAAAGTCGTGTTGTTAATTTTTATAAAGAATTAAAATCATCAGGGCTCAATGTGACTATTAGAAGTCAATTTGGAATTGATATAGATGCTGCTTGTGGTCAGTTGTATGCAAATTATCAAAAGAGCGACAAGCAGTAATTTGAGGGGAACGTAATGTTTACAAAGTAGGAGGCCTCCTAATGGCGGTTAAAGAAATACATTGCAATATTGTATTTCATAAAAAAAATTGTTACTATTATAGAACAAATGTGAAAGGGCTGATGGATGAACTATGATTAACTAATCTATATTTTATTTGAAACGAATAAGTTCGTACTTTAAAATATAGGATTAGTCTATTCATTTTTATAAATCAGTTTATGCCTTATTAAATATGAGTGTATGACTAATCCTTCCAATTAAAAATGGGGAGGATTTTTTGATTCTCTCGCAGATAAGAAGTATATTTTTCATATCTTCACCTATATTCTAATGAGTAAGGAGAGATAAAATGAGTACAGACACTATTGTTACGCATGTAATACTCCGTATAAGTCGTTAATATCCATCAAACTTATACGGAGAAATTTAAAATAGATGGGTGTGCCGACTTTGTATAAAAAGTAATAAGTGTTGATATACAAAGGAGGAATTATCATGTCAATGATACAAGTTCAAGACTTAACTTTTTCTTATCCAGGTAGCTTTGACAATATTTTTGAAGGTGTAAACTTTCAAATAGATACGGATTGGAAACTTGGATTTATCGGTAGGAATGGACGAGGCAAAACTACATTCTTTAATTTATTATTAGGGAATTATGAGTATAGTGGGAATATCATTTCTTCGGTAGAATTTAATTATTTCCCTTATCCAGTTTCAGATAAAAACAAGTATACGCATGAAATCTTAGAAGAAATTTGTCCCCAAGCAGAAGATTGGGAATTTCTTCGTGAAATGTCCTATCTAAATGTTGATGCTGAGGTTATGTACCGACCATTTAAAACATTATCAAATGGAGAACAAACAAAGGTGTTGCTTGCTGCACTTTTTTTGAATGAGGATCAATTTCTATTGATTGATGAGCCAACCAATCATCTAGACACTGATGCTCGAAAGGTGGTCTCTGATTATCTAAGGAAGAAAAAAGGGTTTATTTTAATTTCACATGACAGAATCTTTTTAGATGGATGCGTTGACCATATCTTATCTATAAATAGAGCAAATATTGAAGTGCAAAGTGGTAACTATTCTTCTTGGAAGTTAAATTTTGATAGACAACAAGAACACGAAGAGGCAACAAATCAGCGTCTACAAAAAGACATGGGGAGATTAAAACAGTCTTCAAAGCGAGCAGCAGGTTGGTCTAGTCAAGTGGAAGCTTCCAAAAACGGGACAACAAATTCGGGTTCTAAGTTGGACAAGGGTTTTGTAGGACATAAAGCGGCAAAGATGATGAAGAGAGCAAAGAACCTTGAATCAAGGCAACAAAAAGCTATTGAGGAAAAGTCAAAACTGCTCAAAAATGTGGAAAAAACCGAGTCATTAAAATTAGAACCATTGGAATTTCAGTCAAATGAATTGATTGTTTTGGCTGATGTGTCTGTTAAGTACGATGACCAAGTAGTGAATAAGCCAATTAGCTTTAACGTTGAACATGGTGACCGAATTGTACTTGATGGAAAGAATGGAAGCGGAAAAAGTAGTATTCTAAAACTAATTCTAGGAAATCCCATACAGCATACAGGCACAATGAATTTAGGTTCAGGCCTCATTATTTCCTATGTCCAACAAGATACTTCTCATTTGAAGGGACTGTTATCGGACTTTATTGAAATGCATGAGATTGATGAAACGTTATTTAAATCCATCCTACGTAAGATGGATTTTGACCGAATTCAATTTGAGAAAGATATATCTCATTATTCTGGTGGACAAAAGAAAAAGCTGCTTATAGCCAAAAGTTTATGTGAAAAAGCTCATTTGTATATTTGGGATGAACCGTTAAATTTTATTGATATTTATTCGCGCATGCAGATTGAAGAGCTTATTCAAAGGTTTAATCCCACAATGGTTATTGTTGAGCATGATCAGGCATTTCAACAAACAGTTGCAACAAAAACTATATCTATGTAGTTAAATTTGAAGAATCGAAGATATAATTAGTAAATCAGGTTATTAAACTATAGGGTGCGTTTCTTCAATAAGGTCTTTGAATTCCGCAAAACAGGAGCAATAGAGAAAGAACGTTATTAATGTCTTTTAAGTTTATCTTGAAGTCGAGTCTTCTGTTAAAGGGCGCTATTGTTGAATAAACAACTATATTTTAACCCCGTCCTAAATTTAGAACGGGGTTATGCTTGTTTGAGCTTTTAAAATTAAATAACTTTATTGTCTTTTTACAATTTTCTCGGTATTGTAGCGGAAAATTAGGCTTTTTCTTCAAAATACCAGTCAGTGGTTGGTGTATTCTATAATAAATTATAGTCTAACCTTAACCTCAGTACCGTCCTTAGCTTTGACATCTACTAGCACGATCCCCTTATAATTTTTCAGTTCCTTGACGATAGGCTTTAGCGTTTTTTTGTCTATTAGTGGAAAGGTAAAGTCCAGTTTTTTTCTTTCGAAGTGCTCTTTTGTCCATTTGTTTGCATTTTGCTGAAAAAATTTTGAAGACAAAATTGAAATAACAATGTTTAAAATAGCATATGGAATTGGGATGGTAAACCGAACGTCTTTTGCTTTCACTTTTACATGCATCATAAGTAAATCACTAATCAATGATGACCGAAACGGTATCCCCGTTTGCCGATTTAATATCAACAATTTGGCCATCTAATTCGTTTTCGATTGCTTCAATAATAAGGCTTATGTCTATATCTTTAACGTATTTTTCCGATTGAGGAATACTCGCTGCGATGCTCTGTCCAGCCATTAATACTGCCTTGACCAGTTTTATAGGCAAATTGACCGTGACGTTATCATTTTCGGCTGATACAACACGAATTTTTAATGTTTTATCTAAATATTTAGTCGGTTTTTCAAAAAGCTTATTACCTGTTTCTTCTTTCTCTTTTAATACTTGAATCAGTTCTGATCCCTTATCTGCATCAATCTTCCCTTCTTGAACCATTGTTAACACTCTTGTAATTTCCTCTTTCATGATAAATTCCTCCCTATTCCTCTTTTAAGAGCTTAATGGCTTCTTCTGGTGTGATTTCGCCATTTTCCAACATGGTGACAACTTTTTTCTCGTCTACTTCATTTTTCTTCTTCTGCACATATCCAAGGGATGAAATGATGTCTGTCAGCTTGCCTCGAACCGTTGGATACGAAATCCCCAGTTCCTTTTCAACTTCTTTGATATTCCCTCTGCATGTTAAAAATACTTCCACAAAATGAAGCTGATCCTTTGATAAGGATGCCAGCTTAGATAATTCAAACTCATTTTCAATCGTAGTGTGACAATGAGAGCACTGCAACTTTGTAATTTTCAATGTTTTACTGCAGACAGGACAATTTGTGATTACTTTATAAGCCATAATGAAATCCTTCCTTTTAGTTGATTCAATTATATTATATAACAAGAAATCAAAAATATAAATAATAAAATTGATTTTTTATTTTAAAAAAATCAATAATGTTGATTTATTATTTAATATTATTGATTATCCGTTTTTATTTTTCATTCAAGTATTATATTTACCATAACGGTTGAAATTGTAGACATCCCTCTTGGTGAAAATCCCCAGTTACATAATGAGCACGCTTACTTAGACTTTGAGATGCTGATTAATAATCCATGGATATTTGATATTAATATTCCAACTGATGATGATTCAGCAGTCGTTAGCATTGATGTATTATTTAATGATTTAGAACTTGAAAATTATTAAGCTTACGGGTTGATTAATCTCCGATTATGCAGTGATTTGAGGACTTAGTCTATATTTTAGTTATTCCAGATTAGGGCGCGATTGTGGAGTAACAAAGGAAGAAAATGATCAAACTTTTTTATAAAATCGAAACATAAATTCTTTTTATTTATCGTAAAATGTAGTTTACGAGGCATTTTTGATCAAACTTTATTTTATAGCTACAAGTAAATGAGAAAAGTACCGATTTCCTGGCTTCCGTTAATTCCCTCAAAGTATTTGGGGAACAGCGCCAATGCCAGGAATGTGAGGGTCGTGAGCATTAAGTACTTGTCACCCAACAGCCCAATCAACAAATTGATCAAGAAGGATGTTTCCATCACCTGAGGGAATCAGGCTATCCAGGAATGCAGCGCCTTTAAAAGAAACCATTCCAAGGAGGAAAGCCGTGCAACGGATAAGGCAATGTCTTTCAATGAGATGTCTTTCCTTTTCCAAAAGTTTTCCGCAAGTGTTTTTCCGTCATCCGCCATAATGCCGCTTTCGACTTTTTCGACATGAGGGGTTTTAAAATGGCGCCTGAAAAAGGAAATCGCCGGAATGATCATGAGGGCGATAAAATAAAGGGCCATCATTAAATTGTCCGCCACTACGGCCGCGGATACCATTTCCCCAGGTGTTTCAAACTTCGCCGCCAGTATAGGACGCGCTCAGCATGGCGCCAAGCTTATCGAGGACTGGAATATAATTTTTTAATAAGAAAAAACTGATGATGACACCAGTAACTGTACCAATCGAGCTGAGAAGGAAAAGAATCAGCAGCCTGCCGCTTTCCCGCCAGACTTTTTTCAGATGGACATGAAAAAGCAGCAGCGGGATGGCGAGCGGGATAATAAAAGTCCAAACTGCGTCATAAACAGGGGATGCCGTTGGGATGATTCCAGTGTTGGATAAGATAATAGCTCCTATAAGCGCAATAATTGCACCGGATACCTTGGCTGCCTAGTTGTAGCGCTGTTCCAGATAAATGCTGGCCGAAGCCCACACTGCGATGATCCCCCATAATGTGATGTAATCGTCAGCCTTAATGAGTGTATGTTCCAATTATGCGCCTCCTTTTTATTCCTTTTCTATTTATCATATTAACGTTAGGTATCCGGAAGTCAAAATATTCAGTTTAGTGATTCGGCGCAGCTTTCAAAAGCAAAAAGAACCTTAGGCCGCAGTCTGTGACGCTGCCTAAGGTTCTTTTTTATCGTGAGGCCTCATATATGCCAGATTAGATTTTACGGTTGATGCGGAGCACCTTGTCTGCCATATAGCTATGAAAAAACCATTCGCCCATTGCTATTAGAAATGCAGCAAACAATGATCCTGCCATCAGTGAATCAGTATAGTCAAACAGGATCAGGCCAAGCCCCCAAATCATGAAAAATGACAAAATGAAGTCGGATGCGGTCGCGGTCAGGTTGCTTGTTTTCGGAAGGATCATCAAGTCGCCGGCAATATAGGAAAGCAATCCGAGCAACAGAGTGATGAGAAGAAGGTCGCCGAAACCCGCATGAAACCCGAGTCCAAGAACGAAGTACAGAATGATGAAGGACATGACACCCTTAATCACAAATGCTTTAACATGTTCCATAAGTTTCCCTCCTTTGCCAATATCTTTCCACCAAAAAGAAAAAGTAAACACAGTACTGCAACACAGCACTGCAGCGTGCCACCACCCCAGCGTGCCTGACCCCCGGTGCGTTACCGTGGTAACGCACCGGGGGTCAGGCACCACAAGAAGAGAGGCACCACAAGAGCTTACTTTCGCTTTTAGCGGCTGGTTTTAGTAAAATGAATCTATCTTTTGTTTTATTCTATGTTTGAAATTCATTATAAGTACCGCCAGGCTGGAAGGAGGAATTGAACGATGGATCCAGTCATTGTTGAGACTGTCCAGGAAGCGCTTGACCGCTTTCAGAATAAAGAGGTTTATATTCATCTGGAGACAACTAACGGAGCATACGCTTCGCATAAAGACGAAGCTTTTTTCTCTTCAGGTGCCTATATCCGCAACGCAAAGGTTGTATATGAGCGTGCCAAAATCACTGGAAACGGCCCTTTCCGCACAGGGCTGAAAATTCCGTTCGGCTGGGTATACGCAGAAGGCATTACCCATTTTGAAATAGACAGCAAGGAACGGCTGCTGCTTGCAGGACATGATTTCCAAGGCAAGCTCGCCGTTGCACTCGAAATCAGCGAGACGCCATTTGAGTAGCGCTGAAGTGCTCATTTGAAAGGAGTTCAGAAGCAAATGGAGAAAGAACGTCATGTTTTAGTGGTATTCCCGCATCCGGATGATGAGTCATTCGGGGTATCCGGGACAATTGCTTCGCATGTAAATATGGGAACACCGGTCACGTACGCTTGTCTGACACTTGGTGAGATGGGCAGGAATATGGGGAACCCTCCCTTCGCTACAAGAGAGACGCTCCCTGCCATCAGGACCCACGAACTTAAGGAAGCAGTAAGGGTAATAGGCATTTCGGATTTACGCATGCTTGGCTATAGGGACAAAACAGTTGAATTTGAAGACCCTGATAAATTAACAAAACAAATCAGTGAAATGATCGATGAGCTGAACCCCTCACTCATCATTAGTTTCTACCCGGGATACTCAGTTCACCCGGATCATGAAGCAACAGGTGAAGCGGTGGTAAGAGCGGTTGGTATGCTTCCAGAAGCAAAGCGGCCAAAGCTGGAATGTATCGCTTTCTCGAATAACACAATCGAGGAGCTTGGCCAACCAGACATCGTCCATGACATCAGTGCCGTGGCTGATACAAAATTGGATGCCATCAGGGCACACCGCTCGCAAACCGAGCTGATGGTCGCCGAAATGGCCGTGAAGCTAAAGGAAAAAGACCCGCAAACATTAGCCTGGCTAAACATCGAACGTTTTTGGACCTACAAGTTTTAAAGCACTAAACAGTGCCTGACCCCCAGTGCTATAACGCGTTACCGCACTGGGGGTCAGGCACGCTTTTTTTGTTTAATATGTAAAAGCATCCGCAACAATGTTTTTCCAAAAAATAGACACGGCTACTGGTTCGCAAAACAGATTATTAGGTATACGATATAGATATATACTGGGCATATTGAAGATGAGGTGATTCTTTCTTGGAAGAAGTGATTGTTTCCATCCGCGGTGCAGAAAAAACTTACGGCAAACAAATTGTTTTAAAAGATATCAGCCTTGATATCAAAAGAGGAGAAATCTTTGGTCTTTTAGGTCCTTCAGGCGCTGGCAAAACCACTCTAGTCAAACTTCTTGTCGGGCTGGATACTCCTACATCAGGGGAAACATATTTGTTTGGGCAAAGAATGCCGTGTCTAAAGCTAGCAGGGCGTATCGGTTATATGGCCCAATCGGATGCGCTGTATACTGAACTGTCCTCCCGGGAGAACCTCGAGTTTTTCGCTTCTCTTTACGGACTTAAAGGCGGGCAGCGGCGCAGGAGGATTGAGGAAGTCGCAGAGCTTGTCGGCTTGTCCTCCAGCATGGACAAAATTGTAGCGCAGTTTTCCGGAGGCATGAAACGGCGGCTTTCGCTCGCAGCCGCTTTGCTCCATGAACCTGAGCTGCTGATTCTCGATGAACCGACCGTAGGCATTGATCCAGTGCTCCGCCAGCAAATATGGTCTGCTTTTTACCAACTTCAGCAGCAGGGCACCTCGCTGATTGTTACCACCCATGTAATGGATGAAGCAGAAAAATGCAGCCGCCTCGCCCTGCTTCGCGATGGCAGCATGATTGCTGCAGGTACACCAGAGGAATTAAAAAGAGAGACAGCTTCCAACACGATGGAAGAAGCCTTTTTATATTACGGAGGTGCCAGGCCATGAGAATTGCAGCACTGGTTCTTAGAATCCTGCGCCAGTTTATCCGCGATAAAAGGACAATGGCTTTGATGCTGGCTGCACCTTTGCTGATTTTGACATTGGTTGATCTCGTTTTTAACGGGGAAAATTACGTCCCTAATATCGGTTTAGTCAGTATTCCGACGACAATCGAAGATAAAATGCTAAAAGAGGGCGCTCATATCCAAAAATACGGCTCAGAAAAGGATGCCGTCAACGATCTTGAACAACAGAATCTGGACGGATATCTTTTGTTTCAGCCAGGGAGATCAGGGAAGCTCGTGCTTGAAGGCAGCGACCCTGCCATCAACGGCGTGGTGATGAAGTGGTCTCAGGATGCCTTAAAGCCGCTTCAGCCTTCGAACATTAAACAAAAGCTGAAAATAGCTTACTTTCACGGTAAGGAAGAATTAAGGCAATTCGACTACTTCGGTCCTGTCCTTTTAGGTTTTTTCGCTTTTTTCTTTGTGTTTCTCGTTGCCGGGATTTCTTTTTTACGCGAAAGGACGACCGGAACGCTTGGTAGGCTGATGGCCTCCCCGCTTCGGCGATGGGAAATCGTAGCAGGATATGTCATCGGGTTTGGCATTTTCACTATGCTGCAGGCAGTTATCATTGCCTTGTATGCTATCTATGTTCTGGACATGGCTATGTACGGAGCCTTTGGCTATGTACTGCTGATCACCCTGCTTCTTTCACTGTCCGCGCTAACACTCGGAATCCTGCTTTCGGCTTTTGCGCAAAATGAATTCCAAATGATGCAGTTCATTCCGATTGTTATCGTCCCGCAGCTATTTTTTTCAGGGTTGTTCAATCTTGAAACCATTTCCGAATGGCTGCGCTGGATCGGCCTCGCCACCCCACTTTATTATGGGGCGGAAGCTTTGCGGGATGTTATGGTGAGGGGGAACGGCTGGGATGAAATATATGGAGATATCCTCATTCTTGCAGGCTTCTCCGCACTGTTCATCAGCTTGAACATCATAGCTTTGAAAAAGTACCGTAAGGCGTGATGAGGAAAGGAAGATAGGTGTTCCGCGACGCTTTATCACACCACCGCACCGGGGGTCAGGCACGCTTTAGGTGGGTAAAGAGTGCATGTGTTTCGCTGACGCTAGCCGGCTAATCTTTATGGCTGGCAGAACAAAAAGCTACCTTAGTGGGCAGCTTTTTGTTTAGGCCTTTATCACTGCAATCCTCTAAAAGTGAAAAGGCTTTTGTTCTTGTTCGTATTTCAGAGAAAATACTCCCGGTACTCAATAAAAGACGCAATTATTGCTGCAATCAGGTAAACAATCGAGGCAAAAAAACGCATACGTTGGAGAATACTTTTCCTCTGATTTATTGATTTTAGATCCGGTTTTCCTCTGGACATGCATATCAAGATTGCGGCTCGTAATACCGCCCGATGAGGTAAAGAAATAGATGACCACTACCCCTAATAATCCTGTAAAAAAAGAGCTTCAATAAACTTGAAATCGCTGATATAGGTAATCCCAAAGTTCATGCAAGTGACTATTGCCAACGTAATGATACAGCTAATCATTTTACCTATGTTAATCTCCCCTTTTCATACTCGTACAGACGATATGTAAAAAGGTTTCGAATGTCAGTTTGTAAATTTAACCGAATCGATCAGTTTGTCATACGACTCCATGTTCACTTCATAGTTTGCTGGCATACTTGCGTATGAAAAAATATACGCATTGCCATTATGAATGACTGTCTTTTGATTCAGTTTGAAGCCCTGAAGGTTTATGCTGACCGCTTCATTCCATTGTTGGCCATTGAGTTCAAAATTTTTCTTGCTTTCATAGTCAAATCCAGTGCTGGCAAAAGAAGCTTCTAAAAACTGATCAAATGAGACACCATCAGGAACAGGCTCCACTAGCACATTTAAGCTGGAAACTGCATCGTTGGCTTTAAAAGCATAAACTACGATTGGAAAAGGAAAGTCCTTTGGAGCTTCCTGTTCCATAAAGTGGCTGGGAACAGTGAATGTCGCTTCCTCAAGTTTCGTTTCAGTCCCTTCAGCCATGGCTTTATCTGATTCCTTAGAATCAGCACTTTTAACCTTGTCATCACTTTCCTTTTCAACTTTTTCTTTGCTGTCCTCTTGCTTGGTTTCTTTACTGTTCTCTTTACCGGTTTCCTTACCAGTCTCATTTTTGGCCTCGCTCCCGGCCTTTTCGGCGTCATCGGAACAAGCAGTCACAAGGCTAACCATCATGATGAGCAGCAACGCGAATAACTTTTTCATTATTATTTTCCCCTTTTCAAAATAGTCTAAGAAAACAATAACACTTTTTGAATTATATGGTATTAAATTTTCTGAATATGGTATTAAAATCCCATTAAAATGTAATTAAAACCCATAAAGACAGCGATATCCGCTTTTGCTAGGACTTAATAGAAATTTGGGTATTTATGTTAAAATCAGATAAATAAATGAGTTAGGAAAGAGAGAAAGAGAATTCATAGGGAGTTGAAAAGCAAGTGAGGAAATACATTGAATTTACTGTGGATATAAAACCTTTTCAAGCGGTACAACTGCTGTTAGAGAACCGTGATTTAAAGGCAAGTTTAGTGTTTGAAGATTATAAAATTGCAGGAGTAGACGAAAAGGAGATTTCTATTTTAGTATTTGAGAAATTTTATCTACGTAATAGCAGTACCGCAACACTAACTGTTATAGCTGATAATTTTAGCGGCGTACCCATTGTAAAGTGCATTTCAGCTGGAAACGGACAAGGAATCCTTGATATGGATTTGGGAGCAGGTAAAAGCTTTCTTAAACCGGTTAGAAAAATACTGGAACCTCATATAATCGAAATAACACAGGAGTCATGAAGTTCTATCACCAGAAAAAAGCACTGCAAAATGCAGTGCAAAAAGACACACTTTAACAAATCACCGCACCGGGGGTCAGGCACGCTTTGGTGCTTTAAAGCACTTCGTTGATGGCCTTTGCGACTCCGCTTTCTTCGTTGGTTATGGTGACGGCAGTGCAAATGGCTTTGATTTCTTCAGAGGCGTTGCCCATTGCGACGCTTCTTCCGGCAATGCGCAGCATTGACACGTCATTATAGTTGTCGCCGATGGCCATCGTTTCGGCTAGCGCAATGCCTTTGGCTTTCACAAATGCTTCAAGCGCAATGCCTTTTTGGGCATCTTTGCTGGTCACTTCGATGTTCTCGCTTCCGGAGGAAGTGACCTCCACACCTTCCATTGTACGGATTCTCTCCTGCGCTCCAGAAAGTTTTCCATCATCAAACGAGAATGCGAGAAGCTTGTAAATTTGATATTCCGGACTGCTGAACAAGCTCGCATAGTCATTGATTTTATGAACGAGCCCTGCTCTTACCCGCTCCTCCGCGCCTTTCATGATTTTCTCAAGTGGCACCCCAGGGTTCGCGCTCGAAATGATGTCAGCAATGATCGTCACTGCTTTATCCTCATCATCCGTAAATGTTCCCTTATTGGTGTAAACCTCAAAGTAGACCCCGCTGTCCTTCAGCAATTTCGCTGCTTCTTCAGCCTGTCTGTCACCAAGCGGGTTTACCGCTAAGACTTCCCCTTCTTTCGACCTGACTTCTGCTCCGTTAACGCAGATAACCGGGCATTGCAGCCCCGCCTTCTTCAGCACGTAAACCGCCTCATCGTAGGAACGTCCTGTCGCAATGACAACCTCGATGCCCTGTGCCTGGGCCCGCTTGATCGCTTCCCGGTTCTCTGGTGTCAATTCCTGGGCTGCTGTAAGCAGTGTTCCATCCATATCGCTTGCAATACATTTCATATCTTCACACCCTTAGCTGCTAATTTAGTATTTCCCGGCATTTTACCATGTCCAGTCCATTTTAGCACTTTTTCGCTAAAATTTATTCCATACCAGCCTTTGCCGCATATCCCTTTTCTTCCTGCCGAAACCATCATACACTAGAGTTATCAATCTATTGGACAGGAGCTATTGAATGGAAACCGAAACAAAACTCAATTGGAAATCACTTATCTCCCTGATCAAACACGCAACTGTGCCAAAATGGATGATTGCCGCTGGAATTCTTTTAAGCCTGCTTGAAACTGGTGGCGGCCTGATTGTCCCGCTCTTCACAAAATCGCTCGTAGACCAGCTTTCCGCTGCAAGTCTCAAGCCGTCCCTCCTTATCCTGCTGGCATCGGCATTAATTTTGCAGACTGCAGCAGCTGGTTTCTCGTTTTATTTCATGACGTACATAGGCGAAGCAATCGTTGCTTCAATCCGCCGAAGGCTTTGGAACCAAGTCCTGCACCTCCCTATTCCCTACTTTGACCGTCACCAGACAGGTGAAATCATGAGCCGGGTCACCCAGGACACAAATATTGTGAAGAACCTTGTCACCCAGCATTTAGTGTCTTTCTTTACAGGAATCATCTCGATTATCGGGGCAGTTGCCATCCTGTTGTTTATTGACTGGAAAATGACCCTCATCATGGTGACAGCCGTCCCACTTGCTCTTCTTTTGATACTTCCGCTTGGCCGGAAAATGTATAAAATCTCTAAGGCCTCACAGGATGAAATGGCTGGGTTTTCAGCCAATCTTGGCCGTGTCCTTTCCGATATCAGGCTTGTCAAAGCGTTTAATGCTGAAAAAACCGAGCAGGCAAAAGGGGAAGATGGCATTGACCATTTATTCGGCTTTGGACTGAAGGAAGCCCGGATCCAGGCTGTGATTTCTCCGTTCATGACATTCATCATGATGCTTGTGCTCGTCATTTTGATTGGCTACGGCGGTGTCAGAGTGGCTTCGGGAACACTGACTGCCGGTTCACTCGTAGCCATCCTGATTTACGTGTTCCAAATCATCATTCCGTTCAGCCAAATGGCTTCATTTTTTACATCGCTCCAAAAAGCGGCTGGCGCAACGGAAAGGATCTCAACCATCCTCACTTCAAAAACAGAAACAGATAGCAACGGAATAGCCGTTACCGGGTCTTCCGCGGATATACGGTTTGATAACCTGTCATTTTCCTATCATGAAAACGAGGCTGTAATAAAAAATATCAGTCTCACAATCCCTGCTGGTAAAACTACTGCATTTGTCGGTCCAAGCGGGAGCGGTAAAACAACTTTATTCGCGCTGCTTGAACGCTTTTACGGGCCTTCTGCCGGATCAATACTTTACGGCAGCACGAGCATCGGGGACTTCAGCCTGAACGCGTGGCGAAGCCAAATTGGTTATGTTTCACAGGAAAGCCCGATCATGTCAGGGACAATCCGTGACAATATTGCCTACGGAATACAGCGGGAGGTAAGCGACGATGAAATTCAGCAGGCAGCAAGACTCGCACATGCTGAGGAATTTATCAATCGCCTGCCAGCCGGCTATCTTACTGAAGTAGGAGAACGCGGCATCAAGCTTTCCGGAGGCCAGCGGCAGAGGCTTGCCATTGCCCGTGCCTTGATTCGTAACCCTGGCATACTCCTTCTCGATGAAGCAACATCAAATCTGGACAGTTCCTCGGAAGTGCTTGTACAGAACGCCCTTGCCTCCCTGATGGAAGGACGGACGACGCTTGTGATTGCCCACCGCCTTTCCACCGTTGTCGATGCAGACCAAATTGTCGTCCTAGACAACGGGCAGGTGACAGGTACGGGGAGCCACCAGGAGCTGTTAAATACCCATTCGCTTTATAAAAAGCTCGCAAGCCAGCAGCTCAAGGGAGAAAGGCAGTCTTGATGTCAGATAAGACTGCCCTAAATTCTTCCCATCCCAAATAAAACCTTTAAAGTGAAAGCCTTTTCAGCGAAACCGAGTTTCGGACGCATAAGCCCTGCTTAGCTATATAAGTATAAATTTTCATTGGAAATTTTCTCCCATTATTTAAAAATGCTGATAAAAAAGGGTTGGCAAACGCCTCGTTTTGAATTAAAATTAATAACTGCTTATAAATATGTAATTTGAGGGTGAACTTATTTGGAGCCAGTCTTAGTTAAGAAAAATTCACTTGGAAATTTTTTCACTTTTTCTATTCCATCACTTCTTGGTCTTTTCCTGTTCATGATCCCCATCTCCTACAAGGGTGAAATCACAATCCCGATTGCTATTCTATCCGGATTAATCCAGAAAGGGCTTGGGGCATATTTGCCGCAAATCATGACAGTGATCGTCTGTCTGACTTTAGTCGGCACTTTGCTTGCAAAAACAATCCGTCCGCAAATCATGATGCGCAACGCTTTTCTGAAAAATCTTTTTGATGTGGCACCTGTATGGTTTGCTGCAAGGATTCTCGGTGCGATTTTTGCCGTCGCTACTTTGTATAAATTGGGACCGGAAATGATCTGGTCTAAAAATACCGGGGGATTGCTGCTGACCAGCCTTCTGCCAATCCTGTTCTCCGTCTTCCTGCTTGCAGGGCTGCTACTGCCGCTCCTGCTCGACTTTGGCCTGCTAGAGCTGTGCGGAACAATGCTGACAAAAGTCATGCGCCCGATTTTCCGACTGCCGGGGCGCTCATCCGTTGACTGTATGGCCTCATGGCTTGGGGACGGGACGATTGGGGTTCTTTTAACAAGCAAGCAATACGAAGAAGGCTTCTACACAAAGCGGGAAGCGACTATTATCGGTACCTCCTTCTCAGTCGTTTCCATTACCTTCTGCCTTGTCGTCATTAAGACGGTAGGCCTTGAAAAAATGTTCGTTCCTTTTTACCTGACTGTACTGGTTTCAGGGATTGTGGCCGCAGTCGTACTTCCAAGAATTCCGCCGCTGTCACGTAAGCCGGATACTTACTATGCTGAGAAATCCGATGATTATTCAGAAGATAAAATTCCGGCAGGATCCACTCCGTTTAAGTGGGGGCTTACCCAGGCGCTTGATAAAGCAAGTAAGCATCGCGGTTGGGGAGACTTCTTCGTCTCTGGAGGTAAAAACGTTCTTGATATGTGGCTTGGTGTTGCCCCAATCGTCATGGCACTCGGTACTCTTGCCTTGATTATTGCCGAATACACACCTTTTTTCCAATGGCTTGGCCTTCCGTTTATTCCACTGCTTCAATTATTGCAGGTTCCGGAAGCTAAAGCAGCTTCGGAAACAATCATGGTCGGATTTGCTGATATGTTTCTGCCATCCGTTATCGGTGCAGATATCAAAAGCGAATTGACACGTTTTGTCATCGCCTGCGTCTCTGTTACACAGCTAATCTATATGTCGGAAGTTGGCGGCCTCTTACTTGGTTCAAAAATTCCAGTATCATTTAAAGAGCTGTTCATCATCTTCATTCAGAGAACCTTAATTACGCTGCCAGTTATCGTACTGATTGCTCACATCCTTTTCTAGCAAACTGAAAAAATGAAGCCGGCCGCTCTCTTTTTTAGAGAGCGGCCGGCTTTTTGTTTTCACACGCGGTGGGGTAAAATGACTCTTTTTAGCAATGCTGGGGTTAAGATACAGCTTCTGGGAATATAATTGCGTTGATCGGGAATAAATCATCCGTTATCGGGAATAAATCATCCGTTATCGGGAATATCCGGGGGCTGATTAGGAATAAAGTTTTAAGGTCCTGTCCAGCTTCGTCTAAAGCTTCACTTATCCGATTACATACGGCCACATTTCGATAATGTTAGAAGTACTTTCCCTCTTAAAAATCTAAATCCCCCGTTTTTTGGGACCAACTTCAATATATATGATAAAAGGCGCCCGCTTTGGACGCCTTTTTTATTCAGCCTAACGACACTGGAACGAGTTGATACTTCTTAAGTCAATCCCAAAGTATACCCAGCCGGTGCGGCGTCTCCAGCGGTAGCCTGCAACAGAGTTCCGGCCCACGAATGTCGGGAAATACCAGAAGCTCCGGCCGTTTCTAAGCCAGATGTACGTGTAACGGTACAGGCAGCGTCTGATTCCGCCAGGATCAACTGCAAATTGCGAGGCTCCTGTCAGCTGTGGAGTGTAGGAAGGTGGTGGTCCTGGAGGTCCTACCTGTCCGCCTTGCCCCGGGAATCCGCCCCCGCCACCTGGGAATCCTCCGCCTCCCTGACCCGGCCCAGGGAAGACTTCTCCTGGATAGCCTCCATACTGTCCTTGATACATTTCACCCTGGTAGCTTCCGTATGGATCAAGGTATTCTCCCTGCATCGGGATAGCTTCTCCCTCGTATCCCTCCACAGGATAGCCTCCCTGATATACATTAGGGTCAGCATAGCCATACGGGTTGTAAGTTTCACCATATTCACCATTCACATAGGAATCTTCCATAAAGTTCGTTTCAGCCGGAAACGGGGCTTGAAACGGATAGTATTGATTGTAAGTCAAGACCATATCCCCTCTCTGTCATTTCTCGTTGTAATGTATGCGAAGCGCCCGTAATGGTGCTTAGCCTATTTTTCAGACAATCTTTGAATCTCCGCGCTGATTTCCGCAGCCACCCGGTCCACATGCTGGAAATCCATTGCTTCTACATAAATATCTTCAAGGTCATCGTGCAGGTGGCTGGCCTTTGCAAGCGAAGCAATGGCTTCCTTCATTTTTTCCTTGTATCTCCTGCCCACGTCGGCAATCTGGTCTTCATACTTTTCATCGGTTCCCGGCGCGATTGTCCGGCTGTACATGTCAATGATTTCATCGCTTTCCCTATCCGGGAAATACTCGTGCGGGGAGGTGCTGTCAAAAATTGCAAACCCCAGCTCCCGTACAATCACCATGTCCAGGCTGTTCGGATCAAAGCCGCAATGGTAAATCTCCACGTCAAAGCCCCGCTGCTCCGCTTCCGCCGCCAGTTTTTTCAGCATTGTAGACTTGCCCGAGCCGGGGCGTCCTTTGATTAAATAACGCTTTGCCAATCCTTCTGTCAGGTTGGGCACAAAATCCACCGCGCCGGCAGGAGTCGCCGCACCGAGAAAACGATGGCGCACATCGGGCTTTTTGTCCAAAGCCTTCCTGCCAAAAAATGATTCGATCAGTTCCAACGTCAGCTCATTCGCTTTTTCAAAGTCCATATTTTCAATATAGTATGTTTCCCACTCATCATGGATCCTGAGCGCTTTAGCAAAACAGGCGTAAGCAGACTGGAACGATTGGCTGATTTTTCCCGTCAGCTCTTCAATCTCTTCACGCCGCTCCTTCAGCTTTGCCGAATCCCATGCTTCTCCAAGATTGATATATTCCTCTACAGCACCGGGGGCCTTCGGTTTAATGACATGTGGCGCCGTGCCATCCACGATTCCAAAGCCAAGAGCACGAATAATCAGGCCGTCGATCGAGTCATTATCTGAAGAGCAATGCAAATATTCGATATCAAAGCCTTTCCCGTTCCACTCTTTTCCGAGCTTTCTCATGAGTGAGCTCTTGCCTGTTCCCGGGCCGCCTTTAAGAATGAACAAACTGCTTAGCCCCTCCAGATTAGATTCATACAGGCTGTGAAACCCTCGGGCAGTATTGCCGCCGGCATAATAGTTCAGCACTTTTCCCGCCAATAATGACACTCCCTCCGTCCGCCAGCGTGACGGCTTTTTTTGCTTCCCCATTAACCTATGCAGGAAACGCCCACTGGGTGAATGCCCATTAAAAACGGCAGTAAATCGCAAAAAAAAGCCCATGCACCCCATGGACTTTCCTTCTCACTATTTTTTCAGTTCAGCATATTCGGCTTGTGCTGCCTTCAGAAGTTCGGCAGGCACAACTTCGATTTGCAAACCAATCTTCCCAGCGCTGACAACCATCTTTTCAAGCTGTTCTGCGCTATCGTCAATAAAAGTCAGGTAATGCTTTTTCATCCCTAACGGGGAACAGCCGCCGCGCACATATCCTGTATATTTCTGGATGTCCTTGACGGGAAGCATTTCGACTTTTTTCTCACCCGCGGCCTGCGCGGCTTTTTTTAAGTCAAGCTCCGCTTGAACCGGGATGATAAACACATAAATATTCTTGCTTGTCCCTGTCGCTACCAGCGTTTTAAAAACAATTTCCGCCGGCCTGCCAATTTTTGCGGCAACGGAAATGCCGTCTATTTTCCCATCCCGATTGTCATATGTCAGCAGTTCGTAAGAGATACTTTGCTGATCAAGCAGTCTCATTGCATTTGTTTTTACTGCCATCACACTCGCTCCTTGTCTCTTCTTATCGTTTTCACACTTTTACTTAGTAGCTGCGGCCACCGCTTCTGCCAGAACGGCTTTCCTTCCGATTGAAACATAAGTCAGCCCCGCCTTTTCCGCAGCCTCTGCCGAATAGCAATTCCGCCCGTCGAGCAATACAGGCTGCCTCATGAACAGCCTGTATTTTTCAAGGGGAAACGCTGTGATTTCGGGCCATTCTGTCAAAACAAACGCAAAGTCAGCGCCTTTTACCGCTTCTTCTGGCGTTTCGGCATAATAAAGCTGATCGCCGTAAATTTCCCGCATTTTTCCCATTGCTGCCGGGTCATAGACAGAAATGTCGGCACCCTCGTCCAGCAGCTGCCGGATCACCTCAAGCGCCGGGGCTTCACGAATATCGTCTGTAAATGGTTTAAAAGAAAGCCCAAGTACTGCTGCCCGTTTCCCCTTGAAACTGCCGGCAATGCCAATCGCTGCATTGACCAGCTTTTGCTTTTGCCTGCTGTTGACCTCAATAACTGATTTCAGGATGCTGAAATCACAACCCCATTCTTCCCCCAGCTTCACAAGGGCTTTTGTGTCCTTCGGAAAGCATGAGCCTCCATAACCAATTCCTGCCCGCAAAAATTGGCTGCCAATCCGGCTGTCCATGCCCATCCCAAGTGCCACTTCCTCAATATCGGCACCCGTGACCTCGCAAAAATTCGCTATCTCGTTCACCAGGCTGATTTTTGCAGCGAGAAAAGCATTGGAGGCATACTTGATCATTTCAGCGCTCTTCAGGCCTGTCCTTAAAATTGGCACTCCAAACCGCCTGTAAATCCCGGCAAGCTTGTCCCCTGCCGCTTTGTCGTCTGTTCCGATGACAATCCGCTCCGCCTGGAAAGTGTCAGCAATCCCCGAGCCTTCCCGGAGGAACTCCGGATTAGAGACAATACTTATTCCACTCCTTGGATTAAAGAAGCCGGCGAGCTTCCTGTTTGTCCCAACAGGAACCGTGCTTTTTACAGCCACAACCGTTTTGCCCCGGGCATGTTCTGCAATTTCCCGTGCGACGCTTTCCACAAAATCCAGATTGGCTGAACCGTCTTCCCGTTCCGGCGTCCCAACCGCTATAAAAATAAAATCGGCCCCGGAGTATGCCTCAGCGGGACTTACAGTAAAACGGAGCCGTTTCGCGTCCATATTTTGCACCAGCATTTCCTCAAGTCCGGGCTCATAAATCGTACTGATGCCGGCCGAGAGTGTATTTATTTTTTCAGTATCGGTATCAAAGCAGGTAACCGTATATCCAGCTTCCGCGAAGCAGACACCGGTGACCAGTCCGACATAACCCGTTCCTGCAACCGTAATATTCATTGCCTGCGTTCCTTTCCCACTGCAGCAAAGCAGTTCATTTCTCCCATTTTAACATCTATTCTGCAGGAAACCTCTTGAAAAAGCGAGCCAATAACTGGATGCCTATACGCAATCATATGAATAAAAGCTTTCTTCGCGGGTAAAGGTGGAAACAACATATTAATTTTTTAGCATCGATACATTTTTTTACACATGATAGTAAAAATTAACAAGTATGACAGAATATTTAAAGGAGGCAATGAGTATGACTGGATACGAAAACAACGGGCGCCTGCCACGCTTCCCCGAGCCGCTCTGGCGCGGGACGGCAGAGCTGACGCAATTTCCGAAGCTCACGGAAGACATTCAAACAGATGCGGTTGTTGTCGGCGGGGGCATGACCGGCATCACCTCGGCTTATCTGCTTGCAAAAGAAGGGCTGAAGGTTACGCTGCTTGAGGCTGGCGTAATTTTAAACGGTACAACAGGACATACGACTGCCAAAGCCACTGCCCAGCACAGCCTTATTTATGATGAGCTCATCGGCAACTTTGGCGAGGAAAAAGCCCGGCTGTATTATCAGGCCAACCATGACGCCCTGCAGTTCATGAAGGATCTTATAAAAGACGGCAAGATTGATTGTGATTGCTCCGAAGAGGACGCTTATATTTATACGAACGCAAGCGATAAGATGCAAAGTCTCATTGATGAGTTCAAGGCATATGAACAGCTTGGCATCGTCGGGGAATATGTTTCGACAATCCCTATCCCTGTGGAAGCCAAGGCCGCCATTATCATGAAAAAACAAATGCGATTCCATCCGCTGAAGTACTTGAAACACCTCGTCAATGAATTCACAAAGCTGGGCGGGAAAATTTACGAGCATACAACGGTCGTTGATATAGAGGAAGGCGACAGTCCGGTCATTACGACGAGGGACAATCATAAAGTGTCCTGCAGTCAAATGATCATTGCCTCCCACATTCCGTTTTACGACCTGAAAGGGTTTTATTTTAGCCGGATGTACCCGAGCCGCTCGTATGCGATGGCGGTCAAAACAGAGAAAGAATTTCCCGGAGGAATGTATATCAATGCCGAATCACCGTCACGCTCGCTGCGTTCCGCGGACTTAAACGGAGAAAAAGTAATCATTTTCGGCGGCGACAGCCATGATACAGGGAAAGAAGAGAATACGCACCAGTACTATGAAGAGCTTGAGAAGTTTGCCGACAAAACGTTCGGCGTCCGCGAAATCCCGTACCGCTGGTCGGCGCAGGATCCAATTACGCTTGATAAAATTCCGTTTGTCGGCCACTATTCGTCTTCGACTTCGAATATTTACGTCGCGACAGGCTATCGGAAGTGGGGCATGACGAACAGTACGAACGCTGCGCTGCTTTTGACAGACTTAATTGTTGGTCGGGACAACCCGTACAAGGATGTCTTCACACCGCAAAGGTTCCATGCTTACCCTGACGTAAAAAAATTTCTGTCGATCAATGCTGGAGTGGCGAAGGATCTTGTAAAAGGCAAGCTCGAGCAACCATCCACGCAGCCAGAAAACCTGGGGTTGGATGAAGGCGCGGCCGTCACGGTGGACGGCAAGCGGGCCGGCGCCTACCGCGATCATGACGGCAAGCTCCACATCGTCGACACGACCTGCACCCATATGGGCTGCGAGCTTAACTGGAACAACGGCGAGCGCACCTGGGACTGCCCGTGCCACGGCTCCCGCTTCTCCCATAAGGGTGAAGTTCTCGAAGGACCGGCCGAGCTTCCGCTGAAAAAGCTCTCCGAGGAATAAAGCAAGGAGTGGGGACTGGTGAGTTATGCAGAGTGAGGTTGCGAGTTGCGATTCTGGTTTGAGGATGAAATTCTTACTGCATGGAGCAGGTGCGGCTTCTATCTGTGTGATTGCTGGTGCAATGTCGTGGGTTAATCGAGAGTACCTTTTCGGGGATATTAAAACTCTGCCACTCCTCTTTCCTTTTTGTCAGCCTCACCATTAAAATGACTCAAAAAGCGGCCCCACAGGCCGCTTTTTTTCATTCCGTATCCGAGTCACGATTTATTCCTCCACAAGGGTTTTATGGATCCAGATGCCGGCCTGGGAACCGTCGCCCATGGCGATTGTCACTTGCTCGGAGTGGGCCACGATATCACCTGCTGCCCATACATGCTCAACATTTGTCATCTTTGTCCTCGGGTCAACAAGGATATGCTTATTATGGTGGAGATCGACGCCCAGCTGCGCTGCGAGCTGCGATTTAACTTCATTGCCTCCGAAAGCGACAAATCCCCGTTCCGCTTCCACTTTCTCCCCGCCCTCAAGCTCAACGCCACGAAACTCCGGACCGTCGGCGAGGATTTTGCCGACAGGCTGATTGATATACGTAATCCCTTTTTCCTTCAGCCGCTGCAGCACGGCAGCATCAACCTCGGTCCGTTCATGGTTGATATAAACAATATCCTTTGACCAATAGTGAAGGATCCTCGCCATATTCGCCCCGGGATTCCCTGAACCAAGCACAATGGTCCGCTTGTCTGAGATCTCGTATCCATCGCAGTCGGGGCACACATACACGCTGATGCCGAGGCACGGGCTTAACGCGGGCCACGGGGGAATTCGATCCATGACACCTGTTGCAAAAAGCAATCTACGCCCCTCATAGCTTTTTCCGTTCTTAGTCTCAATGACAAAGCCATCCGCCGTTTTAGAAGCTTCCTTCGCACTGTCTTCCACAAACTCCACACCAAGACTTTCTGCCTGCTCCCTCCCAAGGCTGCGAAGCTCCGGACCGCTCACCCCATCCGGATACCCGAGGACATTATGGTAGCTCCGGCAAATCGTTGACCTTCCTTCATTACTGTCAATCACCAGCACTTTATATTTATAACGGCCAAGCTGAATCGCCCCTTGAAGGCCAGCAATGCCGCCGCCAATAATAATACAGTCATACTTCAAACTTTTCAGCCTCCTTTAAAAAAACTGTCTATGTTAGATAGTTCCCTTTGTCAGGTAGAGTAATACTGCAGAAGGACTACTCCACATCAATAGGGGAAAACACCCATCCACATTGACATACAATTACTAACATTTCGTCCAGACATGCCGCGGTATAATATAGTAAAGGTTGGATCAGGAGGGTTAAACATGAAATTCCTTTCGAATATAATGATTGCCGTACTCGTTCTCTTTGGTGCCTCTACCACTTTTGCCGCTGAAAAAGAATTTGACTACAGCAGGCCTGATTTTCAGGAGGTTGTGGGCATGCTTTCAATGGAAGGCCACGGAACCCATGATGTGAGCAATTGTTCCGTTAAAAAGCTGTACTATGATGAAATCGCCGAGATGATGAACAAAGGCATGTCGAAGGATGAAGTGCTTGATTACTATGTGAAAAACCTTGGCGACCAGGCACTGCAGGCGCCCCCAAAAAAAGGATTCAATATGACGCTTTGGTACACGCCTTTCCTCATTTTGATGCTGGCAGGCGGAGTGATTTATTTCAGCCTGAAAAAATGGGTCAGCAAAAAGGTTCCCACACCTTCTCCCTTGGTTACTGTTACAGAAAGTGCAGATGCCGAGATTCTTTCATCCATGATTGAAAATGAACGTAAAAAATATCTTTGACAGCCAACATCCAAAGAGCCAAGAGGCTCTTTTTTTTATGTGCTAGACCTTTTTCAGGCTGTCCTGGTGATGAAATTTGTCGAAATAAAAACCATAAATATATATAATACTGAATTTACATATTTTTCAGATAAATATATAATAAACTTTGTATCCTTGACCTAAAGGGGGGCCGAACTTTAGGCGTTAAACTATTTTGAGGAGGGAAAAGCCCTTGGCATTAAACCAAACAGCAGTTGAAAAATCACAGTCAACCGAAACTCCACTAGACTATACAAAAGTCGTCCAATCCCCTGCCTTTCAACAGCTTCTTATGGAAAAAAGAAAGTTCATCCTGCCTTTATCTTTATTTTTTCTCGCATTTTATTTCACACTTCCAATCTTAACCGCCTACACAAGCTTTCTGAACAAGCCTGCAGCCGGCTCCATCACCTGGGCGTGGGTGTTCGCAGCTGCACAGTTTGTCATGACGTGGACACTATGCATCCTTTATACGAAGCGCGCCGCCCGGTTCGATGAAATGGTGGACGAAATCAAGCGCGAACATGGCAGGGAGGAATCCTCATGAATACGTTGGCATTCACTCTCTTTCTCGCCATTGTGGGCCTTACACTTGTCATCACGTATTTTGCTTCAAAAAAGACAAAGACGACAAGCGATTTTTACACGGCCGACAGCAGTCTGACCGGTTTCCAGAACGGTTTGGCGATTGCCGGGGACTATATGTCCGCCGCCTCCTTCCTTGGAATCGCCGGGATGATTGCGCTGTCCGGCTTTGACGGATTTTTTTACAGCATCGGCTTCCTCGTTGCTTATCTCGTTGTGCTCTACCTTGTGGCTGAGCCGCTGCGAAACCTCGGCAAATATACAATGGCTGATATGATCGCCGCCCGCTTTAATAACAAAACAGTCCGCGGTGTCGCCGCGCTGAACACGATTTCCATCTCGATTTTTTATATGATTGCCCAGCTCGTCGGGGCTGGGGCGCTGATCAAGCTGCTGCTCGGAATTGATTATGTATACGCGGTGCTCATTGTCGGCACGCTGATGACCGTCTACGTCGTTTTTGGCGGCATGACCGCAACAAGCTGGGTGCAGATCGTCAAAGCCGTCTTGCTGATGTTTGGCACATTGATCATTTCCCTGATTGTTTTTGCCAAGTTCGATTTCAGCGTCATGAAAATGTTCACTGAAATGAAATCGGCTACGCCGCTTGGCGAAGGCTTCCTGAACCCTGGGAACAAGTTCAAGAATCCATTGGATACCATCTCCCTTAACCTGGCGCTTGTCCTCGGAACGGCAGGCCTGCCGCATATCCTGATCCGCTTCTTTACCGTAAAAGATGCCATCACCGCGCGGAAGTCGGTTGTGTATGCGACATGGATCATCGGCGCGTTTTACGTCATGACGATTTTCCTTGGCTTCGGTGCAGCAGCGTTCGTCGGCTATGACAAAATTGTTGCCGCCAACGCTGCCGGAAATATGGCCGCACCGCTGCTTGCCCAGGCGCTCGGGGGCGATTTCCTGTTTGCATTTGTGTCCGCAGTAGCGTTCGCAACCATTCTCGCCGTTGTTGCCGGCCTCGTGCTCTCGGCTGCATCCGCTTTCGCCCACGACTTCTACAGCCATATTGTCCGCCGTGGCCAGGCAACGGAAAAGGAACAAATGGTGGCCGCGAAGTTTGCATCAGTCGGCGTTGCGGTGCTGTCGATCATCCTTGCATTGTTCGCCCAAAAAATGAACGTCGCGTTCCTAGTGGCGCTTGCCTTTGCGGTCGCCGCGAGCGCCAATTTACCGGTGCTTCTGTTCACGATTTTCTGGAAGCGGTTTAACACTGCTGGCGCCGTCACCGGCATGATTGTCGGGCTCGCCAGCTCACTCATCCTTGTCGCCATCAGCCCGAATGTGTGGTCACCTGAAGCTGGCGTTGCCATCCTTGTCGGCAAACCGCTGTTCAGCCTGACAAACCCTGGGATTGTCTCGATCCCGCTAGGGTTTCTCGGCGCCTACCTCGGCACCGTCCTTTCAAGCAAAAAAGCTGACGCCAAGAAATTTGATGAAATCCTCGTCAAGGCGAATACTGGAATTCAGAGATAAACATACAGAAACCGGCTGCCTGTATTAGTACAGACAGCCGGTTGAAAAATGGATTTATACAACTTAAATCCAAAGCCCATTATTTAAAAAATAATGGGCTTTTTAGGTAATCGTTAACATAATGATAATTTTAGACACTGGGAAGTTTTCAAAAACATAAAATGTATTACCTAACAATGATCATCGTGTATACACCATCCAGCCTTACCATGCGCCGAAAAACAAAAGTCAATATTGCCTATCAGTAAAAAGAATATTCTGATTAACTGTTGACAATCCAAATAAGAATGAATTAACATGATTAACAACAAACGGAACGTCTTATATGCAAGCGATGACGAAGAAGAGTAGCTATTGTGGATGTTTCAGAGAGCTGATGGTTGGTGAGAATCAGCACAGACATTTTAGTGAATGGCCTTCCGAGCTTCCGCACCGAACCCTTTTTAGGCAGTAGGCTGCGGCGAACCGCCTTATCGTTACATGAGGCAGGCATTAAAAGCTTCAAGCTTCGATGCCCTCAGAGTGGATTGCAGCTTGCTGCAGTCAATAAAGGTGGTACCACGGCTCCCCGTCCTTTGCGACAGGGGCCTTTTTGTGTTTTTTACCCATATAGAAAAATCAATGACTGAGAAGAGTAAGCTTGCAGCGTGAGCTACAGAGAGCCGGGATTGGTGAGAGCCGGTGCAGCACCGCAAGCTGAATGGACTCAGGAGCGGCAGCAGGAAATGGCTGCCCGGCCCCCGCCGTTATCAGGGCCCGGCATTCCGGGAAAAAGAGGAAGCTTTTACAGCTTCAATGCGAGGTGGCACCGCGGTTATAACCGTCCTCCGCGAGCGATGAACGATTTCATCGCCCGCGGGGGATTTTTTTATTAAAAAAAGCTAAAAGAGGTGAAAGGCATGACAACCGAACGAAAAATCGCCTTCAAAGTAAAAGAAATAGAGGGAGATACGCTGACCCCGATTGCGCTTTTCCATCAGCTTACGGGTGAAAAGAAGTTTCTGTTGGAAAGCTCTTATAAACACAAACAAAGCGGCCGCTATTCTTTCCTTGGTGCCAATCCTGTTGAAGAGTATAAAGCAACGGGACTCGCAGCGGAGCGAATGAACCATCGGACCGGCAAAAGAGAAACGCTCGGCGGCCACAGCCTTTTGCTACTAAAGGGTCTCATTCCCCAAAGGCAAGGTGAGGAGCAGCCCTTCCCTTTCTTCGGGGGCGGCGTTGGCTACATCGGCTATGATGTCATGTTTCTGGATGAAAAGATTGGCGACTCGCTTGAAGATGAGCTGGAAATGCCCGATGTCCATTTCATGTTTTATGACACCTTCATTGTGTACGATCACCTGCTGCAAAGAATCACACTTGCTGCTGTGGATTTATTTGGTGACAGGACGGCAGAGGAAATGGACGATGCCCTTCTCAAGTTAGAGGAAAATATAACGCTCTCCTCTCCCCCGCGCACGCCGGAGTCACTGGAGACCCTCCTTTTCACCGGCAATGTCGATCAGGCACAATTCTGCCGCATGGTGGAAGCAGCGAAAGACCACATTGTGCGCGGCAACATTTTTCAAGTGGTACTTTCGCAACGGTTGAAAGCGGCTTTTAGCGGAAGTCCATTTTCATTGTATCGGCGCATTCGGACATCCAATCCATCACCGTATATGTATTTTTTAGACTTCAAGGATTATACAGTGCTAGGCGCTTCCCCCGAAAGCCTGATTAAAGTCAGCGGCCGGAACGTGACCGCCAACCCGATTGCCGGCACCCGCCGCCGCGGCAGTGATGATCAGGAGGATGAAGCCCTTCAGCAAGAACTGCTGCATGATGAAAAAGAAAACGCCGAACATCGCATGCTTGTCGATTTAAGCCGTAATGACCTTGGCCGTGTATGTGAAACAGGAAGTGTTTCCGTGACGAAGTATCGGAATATTAAAAAATATGAAACAGTCATACACCTTGTGTCCGAAGTGAGCGGAGCGTTAAGAACAGAAATCGACCCGCTTGATGCCTTATCATTTTGCCTGCCCGCCGGAACAGTATCGGGCGCACCGAAAATCCGCGCCATGCAGATCATCAATGAATTGGAACGTGTGAAACGGGGATTGTATGCCGGCGCTGTCGGCTACCTTTCATGTAACGGAAACCTGGACTTCGCGCTCGCGATCAGGACAATGATTGTGAAAGAAGGTCAGGCCTTTGTCCAGGCCGGTGCCGGAATTGTGTACGATTCCATTCCGGAAAAAGAATATGAAGAAACGATGCATAAGGCAAACGCCCTGCTGGAGGTGAAAGGATGATTTTGCTCATCGATAATTATGACTCTTTCACGTATAACCTGTATCAGCAAATCGGATCGCTCGGCAAAAACGTTCGTGTCATCCGTAATGATGAACTTACAATCGAAGAAATTGAAGCGCTGGAACCAGAAGCTATCGTGCTGTCGCCAGGGCCTGGAGCACCAGAGGAAGCGGGCATTTGCTTTGAGATTGTCCGCAGTTTTTACCACCGTATCCCCCTCCTCGGCATTTGCCAGGGACACCAGGTGCTCGCCGCTGCCTTCGGGGCAAAAATCAGGCCGGCAAAAAAGATCAAGCACGGAAAAATTTCACTTCTCTCCCACGAAGAAAAAGAACTTTTCCAAACGCTCGCCAGCCCTTTCCCGGCCATGCGGTATCATTCGCTCTCAGTCGACGAAGAGACACTGCCGCAAAAGCTGGAAATACTCGCACGCTCTCTCGATGATGGCGAAATCATGGCGATCCGCCACCGTGAGTATCCAGTGTACGGGCTGCAGTTCCACCCCGAATCCATCGGGACAAAAGCTGGAACCGACATCATCAGGCAATTTTTCCGCCAATGCCGAAAGGAGAAGAATATGAAAAATTATTTGATAAAGCTTGCCGGACACCAGGCGCTTGCCGCAGCAGAAATGGCTGAAGCCGTTGAAGAAATGCTGCAGGAAGACGCGACGGATAGTGAAATTGCCGCTTTCCTTGTTGCCCTGAAAGCAAAAGGGGAAACAGTGGATGAAATAGCTTCCCTCGTCAATGTGCTTCGCCAAAATGCACTCACAACTGGCAGGCAGCATACCGGCGTGATGGATAACTGCGGAACAGGAGGAGACGGCTCGCAAAGCTTCAACATCAGTACGACCGCCGCTTTTGTGCTCGCAGGTGCCGGAACGAAGATTGCCAAACACGGCAACCGCAGCGTTTCGAGTAAAACAGGCAGCGCGGATGTACTCGAACATTTAGGAATATCACTCGATTATCTTGAAGGCGAAACAGATGAACTTCTCGAGGAAAACGGCATTGCTTTTCTGTTTGCTCCGAGCGTCCATCCGAGGATCAAACGGATTATGAAAGTACGCCGCGATTTAAAAATTCCAACCATTTTTAACTTGATTGGACCGCTCACCAATCCCATCGAGCTTGATACGCAGCTTTTAGGCATTTACCGCCGCGACATGCTCGAGAGTATGGCTTGTGTCCTCCATCGCCTTGGCAGAAAGCGGGCCGTTGTTATAAACGGAGCCGGTTTTATGGATGAAGCCTCCCTGGCCGGAGAAAATCATTTGATTTTGCTTGAAGAAGGCCTGCAAAAGAAAATGACTGTTACCCCTGAAGAAGTCGATCTCCCCGTATATAGCCTGGAAGACATTCGCGGCGGAGAAGCGAAAGAAAATGCGGATATTTTAAAGAGAATACTAGAAGGGGAAAAAGGCGCACACCGTGACACAGTGCTTTTAAATGCAGGAATCGGTTTGTTTGCCTCAGGCAAGGCAAGGACCATTCAAAAAGGGATACAGCTTGCGAGGGAAAGTATCGATTCCGGATCGGCTCTTTCGAAGCTTCATTACTTGATAGATTATTCGAGGAAACGGAGGTCGCAGTATGGAAACAACAATCTTGGATAAAATTTTAGCGGAAAAAGAAAAGGAAATCAGCATGCTAAAACAAACATTCCATCCGGCCGCAGCAGCGAAATCACCAAAAACATCCTTGTATGACCGCTTCTATCATTCTGAAAAAATGAATGTCATTGCGGAAATCAAGAGGGCCTCCCCTTCCAAAGGAGAGATTAATTTTACAGTGGATCCAACCCTGCAGGCAAAGCGGTATGAAGAGTACGGCGCGGATGCCATTTCCGTCTTAACTGATACCCCCTTTTTCAAGGGAAGCATGGCGGATTTGCAACTGGTGCGCCAGGCAGTGGATGTGCCAGTGCTGTGCAAGGACTTTATCATTGATGAAATACAAATTGACCGGGCACTGGCAGCTGGAGCGGATGTGATTTTGCTCATCGCTGCGGCCCTTTGCACTGACAGACTCGGCACGCTTTACAGCTATGCAAAGGAAAAAGAACTAGATGTGCTGCTTGAAGTCCATAACGAGCCGGAAATGGAAATGGCGCTCTCAGTGGATGCAGATGTGATTGGCATTAATAACCGGGATTTAAAAAGCTTCGTGGTCGACCTTGGTGTGACTGAACGCTTATTGAACAAGTACGACCATCCCGGGAAAATCTTCATCTCGGAAAGCGGTTTTCAAACAGCTTCTGATGTGGAGCGCGTCAAACAGGCTGGGGCAAGAGGGATTTTAGTTGGTGAAGCATTGATGAAAAGTGAGAATATTTCCCGGATAATGATGGGGTTAAAAATCAGCCTGTGAGGTGTCTGACTAAGTGAAAGTGAAAATATGCGGCATCACGGATATCGGTACAGCAAGGCATGCGAAAGAGATTGGGGCGGACGCAATTGGATTTGTTTTTGCCGAAAGCAGGCGGAAAGTGACGGTCGAACAGGCTGCTGCCATCTCGGCGATGGTGAATGAGGATCCAGTGAAGGTCGGCGTATTCGTGAACGAAAGCTATGAAAATATCATGAGGACCGCAGAACAGGCTTCTCTCGATATGATCCAGCTCCACGGCGAGGAACCGCCTGAGCTGGCCCGGAAGATTAAACTGCCGGTAATCAAAGCTTTCAGTTTTCAAAAAGGAATGTCCGTAAACGGGATGCTCGCCTATCCAGCAGATTATCTTCTGCTAGATAGCCCGGCTGGCGCTCATCGAGGCGGGAATGGGACTGCATTTGACTGGCACTTGCTGCAGGACGAAAATTTTGACCGTTCCCGGCTGATTTTGGCCGGCGGCCTCCATCACGGAAATGTAAAAGCGGCGGTTACGATTGTCCGCCCCTTTATGGTGGATGTTTCAAGCGGTGTAGAGAGCGATGGTGTAAAAGATCAGCAAAAAATGAATGAGTTTATTTCAGCGGCGAAAGGAGCTATAAAGCTATGACAATATATACCCAGCCAGATGAACGCGGACATTTCGGGATTTTTGGAGGAAGATACGTACCCGAGACACTGATGAATGCTGTTTTCCAATTGGAAGAAGCGTATGTGGAAGCGATGCAGGATCCTGCATTTTTGAAGGAATTGAAAAGCTATTTAACTGATTATGTCGGCCGGGAAAACCCGCTTTATTTTGCCCGTAACTTAACAGAGAAACTGGGTGGGGCGAAAATTTATTTAAAACGCGAGGACCTGAACCATACGGGGGCCCATAAAATCAACAACACGATTGGGCAGGCGCTGCTCGCCGTCCGTATGGGGAAAAAGAAAGTCGTGGCAGAGACGGGGGCCGGCCAGCACGGTGTCGCTACCGCGACCGTCTGCGCGCTGCTGAATTTGGAATGCGTAATTTTCATGGGAGCCGAGGACATTCGCCGGCAAAGATTAAATGTTTACCGCATGGAGCTCCTCGGGGCAAAAGTCGTCAGTGTCAATCAAGGCAGCAGCACATTGAAAGACGCGGTTAATGAAGCATTGCGTTACTGGGTGGCTAACGTTGAGAACACTCATTATATTATGGGATCCGTGCTTGGCCCCCATCCTTTTCCGCAGATGGTCCGTGATTTCCAAAGTGTCATCGGCCTTGAAACGAAAGGGCAAATGCTGAAAAAAGAAGGCCGGCTTCCGGAAGCAATCGTTGCCTGCATCGGCGGCGGAAGCAATGCGATGGGCATGTTTTATCCGTTCATTGATGATACGGAAGTGAAGCTTTTCGGAGTGGAAGCAGCCGGGAGCGGCATAGATACAGAAAAGCATGCAGCATCGCTCACAGAAGGTAAAATTGGCGTTCTCCATGGCAGCAAAATGTACCTCCTCCAAGATGAGGCTGGTCAGATCCAGGAAGCACACTCCATCTCGGCAGGACTTGATTATCCAGGTGTAGGGCCCGAGCACAGCTTATTGAAAGAAATTGGCCGCGTGGAATATACAGCGGTGACGGATGAGGAAGCACTAGAAGGGTTTTCCTTATTAACCCGAACTGAGGGCATCCTGCCAGCGCTCGAAAGCTCCCATGCGATTGCCTATGCAGCAAAACTCGCGAAAACGATGGGCAAAGACGAATGTATTGCAGTCTGCTTATCCGGCAGGGGCGATAAAGATGTGGAAACCATTTTTGCGAGATTAGGAGGCGGAAAAAGTGAGTAAATTCAAACTGGCAGAAGCGCTTCAATCGGCGGCGTCCAAAAATGAAAAAGCGTTTGTCCCTTATATAATGGCTGGCGACGGCGGGCTTACTACATTAAAGGAGAGGCTGCTGTTCTTGCAGAGCATAGGCGCCACAGCTGCTGAAATCGGAATCCCCTTCTCGGATCCGGTTGCGGATGGACCAGTCATTCAAGAAGCGGGAAAGCGCGCACTCAGGGAAGGTGTTACGCTGAGGAATGTGCTGGAGTTTTTGATTGTTAATAGAGAGGCTTTTCAGATTCCGATGATTTTGATGACGTATTTGAACCCGGTGTTTCAATACGGTGCAGCAGCATTCGCGGAAGAGTGTTTGGCGGCAGGAGTTTCAGGCGTAATCGTCCCTGATTTGCCGATTGAAGAGGAAGAAGAAATCGGGTTGGAGCTGAAAAAGAGGGATCTCGCATTGATCCGCCTGGTATCGCTCACCAGTACCGAGGAAAGAATCGCCAAGATCATAGACGATGCGGAAGGTTTTATATACGCTGTTACGGTGAACGGAATCACAGGCTCCCGGTCGGGATATGAGGGTGGTATTGCATCGAATCTGGAAAAAATCAAATCAAAAAGTCCCATCCCTGTCCTGGCCGGGTTTGGTATTTCTTCAAGAGATCAGGCGGCAGAACTAAGCCGGTACTGTGACGGCGTGATCGTCGGCAGTAAGATTGTCGAACTGTTCCACGAAGGGCGGCAGGAGGAAATAAAAGAGCTGATGCCGTGACATTTTTCTGAGGGGCCTGGACGGGAAAGTGGGCGGACAGCTTATTTTCCTATTTCTCAGATTTATTTTCCTGAGAACGTCATTCCAGACACTTTTTCTCAAAAAACCGCCCCCATCGGGAGCGGTACTATTTAGTGCCCGCCAAGGTAAGCCATCTTCACTTTTTCGCTTGCATTGAGCTCATCAGGGGTACCGGAGAGCACGACGCGACCGGTTTCGAGGACGTAGGCCCTGCTGGCGATGGAAAGCGCCATATGGGCATTTTGCTCGACCAGCAGGATGGTCGTCCCTGCCGCATTGATTTCCTCAATGATCCGAAAAATCGTTTTTACCAAGAGCGGAGCGAGTCCCATGGACGGCTCATCGAGGACGAGCAGGCGCGGGCGCGCCATGAGTGCACGTCCCATCGCGAGCATTTGCTGCTCGCCGCCTGAAAGCGTGCCGGAGTGCTGTTTTCGGCGTTCCAGAAGACGCGGGAACAATCCGTACACTTTTTCAGCATCTTCCCGAATACCCGCCTTATCCTTACGCAAATAGGCTCCAAGGTCGAGATTTTCTTCAACCGTCATATTGGCGAACACGCGCCGGCCTTCTGGCACATGAGAGATGCCCATCTTCACGATCGCCTGTGCCGCCTTCCCGGCAATATTCCGTCCCTCATAAATGACCTGCCCCTGCTTTGGCTTCAGGAGGCCGGATATCGTCTTGAGCAGCGTGCTCTTGCCGGCGCCATTCGCCCCGATGAGAGTCACGATCTCCCCTTGGTTGATTTCAAGCGAAACGTCTTTCAGCGCCTGGATATTCCCGTAATATACATTTATTTCTTCCACTCTGAGCATCATGAAACCTCCTCGCCAAGGTATGCTTCGATTACCTTCGGATTATTCCTGATTTCATCAGGTGTTCCCTGGGCAATCATCTGTCCGTGGTCGAGAACATAAATCCGCTCGCAAACACCCATCACAAGAGGCATGTCATGCTCGATCAGCAAGACCGTCAAATCGAACCGCTCTCGTATCAACGAAATCAGCTTCATCAAGTCCCTGGTCTCCTGGGGATTCATTCCGGCCGCCGGTTCATCGAGAAGAAGCAGCTTGGGGTTCGCAGCAAGTGCGCGGGCAATCTCGAGCCTTCGCTGCTGCCCGTAAGGAAGGTTCTTCGCTTTTTCATCCTTAAATGATTCAAGGGCGAATATTTTTAAAAAATCCAACGCCTTGTGATCCATTTCTTTTTCCCCGCTAAAGTGCCCCGGCATGCGGAAAATGGAGCTAGCGATTGAATGCTTCGCCTGCGAGTGGTAAGCCACCTTGACGTTGTCAATCACCGAAAGCTCTCCAAACAGGCGGATATTCTGGAAGGTCCGGCTTACACCTCTCCTTGTAATCTTGTAAGGAGGAAGCTTGTTCAGCTTCTCGCCATTAAAGAAGATGCTTCCTTCTGTCGGTACATAAACACCAGTCAAAAGGTTAAAAAACGTAGTTTTGCCCGCACCATTCGGGCCGATGAGACCGACAAGCTCGCCAGCATGCAGCTCCATTTCCACATCTGCCACCGCCCGCAGGCCGCCAAAACGGATACCGGCGTTATCTACTTTTAGTAACGGTTGCTGCTCCATCCGCCACTCCTCCTTCCCTTTTTCCACTTCTCCTACAGAGCTCTTTGCTTCGCATCCACGCTTCCTCCCCCTGATCCTTTCCTTTTAAAAAGTGAACCGATTTCTCTCGTGCCCATCAGTCCCTGCGGGCGGTACAGCATGGTCAGGATCAGCACAAGGCTATAGATGATCATCCTTGTTTCCGGATATTCCTGCAGGAAGGTGGAGACAATCGTCAGGAGAATGGCCGCAATTACAGCTCCAGACAGGCTGCCAAGCCCGCCTAACACAACGAAAATTAAGATATCGAACGATTTTAAGAAGCCGAAGTTAGACGGCTGGATGATGTAAAAATTATGGGCAAAGAGCGCCCCCGCAATGCCGGCAAAAAAGGCGCCGATCGCAAATGCCGTCACCTTGTAAAAAGTCGTGTTGATGCCCATCGCATCTGCTGCCGTCTCGTCTTCCCTGATCGAGATGCAGGCCCGTCCATGCGTGGAATTCGTAAAATTAGCAATCACAACAATCGTCAAGATGACACATGCAAATGTCCATGGCCATGTTGTCAGATGAGATACCTGCAGACCACTCGCGCCGCCCACATAATCCATATTGAGCAGGATAATCCGAACAATTTCCCCAAATCCCAGTGTTGCGATGGCCAGATAATCTCCTTTGAGGCGCAGGCTCGGGATCCCGATAAGAAGGCCCGCAACAGCCGCCGCAAGCCCGCCCGCAACGAGCGCCACAACAAACGGAAGCCCTAGCTTCATTGTCATGATCGCCGAGGCGTACGCTCCGACTGCAAGAAATCCTGCATGGCCGATCGAGAACTGGCCGGTGATGCCAATGATCAAGTGCAGGCTTACGGCAAGAATGGTATAAATGGCGATTGAAAAGAGAGTGTTCAGGTAAAACTGGTTGAGCATGCCGCCAGCAATCATGAACTGGACGGTCCCGAAGACAACAGCGCCGAGTAAAATAAAGAGCCAGAACGTTTTTCCCTGTTTAAGAATTTTCACATTCCTGCCCCCCTATACTTTTTCCCGTACATTTTTGCCGAACAGCCCGGAAGGCAGGAAAATGAGGATCAGGATCAGGACAACGAATGCCGCGCCATCCCTCCATAATGAGTAACCAAGCGCGCTGACTAAGGCCTCGATGACTCCGAGAAGGAGCCCTCCGACCATTGCCCCGGGAATAATGCCGATTCCGCCGAGCACAGCAGCCACGAATGCCTTCAGCCCTGGGATAATGCCCATGAGCGGTTCAATCTTGATATAGTAGGTTCCGAAGATGACGCCGGCAGCACCAGCAAGTGCAGAGCCGATCGCAAAAGTGGCGGAGATGGTGTTGTTCACATTGATGCCCATCAGCCTTGCCGCATCCGCATCGTGTGACACTGCGCGCATCGCTTTTCCAATCTTGGTTTTATGGACAATGAATTGAAGAAGAATCATAAGGGCAACAGAAACGCCAAGAATGAAGATCGATTGGCTGCTGACAGACAGGCCGAACAAACTAATGGTTTCCTTTGGCAGGACATCTCCCGGATAGGCTTCAGGCTGGGCACCGCGGAAGTAGATGACGCCATATTCAATCAAAAGCGAGACACCGATTGCGGTAATCAGCGCTGCAATCCGTGTTGCGTTGCGAAGCGGCTTGTAGGCTATCCGTTCAATCGCTACTCCGAACAAGGCACAGGCGGCCATTGTCAAAACAAGCGCGGGGAAAAACGAGAGATCAAGGATCGTGATCGAGTAAAAGCCCATAAACGAACCGACCATAAAAACGTCACCGTGGGCGAAATTGATCAGCTTAACAATTCCGTACACCATCGTATAACCTAGTGCAATCAGGGCATAAATGCTCCCCAGCGATATTCCGTTCACTAACTGCTGTACAAGTTCCATATTGAACTCCCCTTGGAAATACTGTTTTTATTAGTTCAGGACAAAAGCGTAAGCGCCCGTCTAACAAAGTCCATTAGTCGATGACGCTCAGAGCCGGATACTCATTACGATTCAGGAATTTTTATGATTTCCATGTAATCAAGGACAAATAGGGGGACCGAGCCCCCCTACTCCAGCCTGTTATGGATTCACCTTCGTCTCAAATTTCTGCTCTCCGTTTTCATACTTGAGTATGGCAGCTGATTTGACAGGATCATGGTTTTTATCAAGTGTCAGGTTCCCGGAAACAAGCTGAAGGTCTTTTGTCTTTGCGAGCGCCTCCTTGATTTTCTCAGGGTCTGCGCCTCCCGCGCGCTTGATCGCATCAGCTAGATAGTAGCCGGTATCATATCCCAGGGCCGCAAAAGCATCAGGTGATTTCCCTTTGTACTTTGTCTTGAAAGCTTCAACGAACTTTTGGATTTGTTCTTCCGGGTCGCCGGAGGAATAGTGGTTTGTGATAAATGTATTGTTCAAGGCTTCTTTCCCGGCGATTTCAACAAGCTTCGGCGAATCCCAACCGTCCCCACCCATAAAAGGTACATCGAGGCCAATTTCGCGTGCCTGCTTGATAATCAATCCGACTTCCTCATAGTAACCAGGAAGGAAGATGAAGTCTGGATTCTTTGATTTGATCCGCGTCAGTGTCGCCCGGAAATCAGTATCCTTTGCCACATAGGCTTCTTCTGCCACGATTTTGCCGCCTTTTTTCTTATAGGAAGATTTAAAAGCTGCCGCTAGCCCCTTGGCATAATCGCTTGAGCTATCGATGAAAACGGCCGCACTTTTCGATTTTTGCTTCTCCACAGCAAAGTTGGCCGCAACCGTTCCCTGGAAAGGATCGATAAAGCAAGTCCTGAAGACATAATCATTCACTTTTCCGTCCTTATTCGTAATCGCAGGGTTGGTCCCTGTCGGGGTAATGATTGGAATTTTGTTATCCTGTGCAACCTGTACTTGGGCTAGCGTATTCGTGCTTGTCGCAGCACCAATGATCGCTACTGCTTTATCCTGTGTGGCGAGCCGGATAGCGGCACTGGTCGCTTCAGCGGCCTCTGATTTATTGTCCACTTTCTTCAAAACGATTTTTTTCCCGTTAATGCCTTTTTCGTTGATTTCGGAAAGTGCCAGGTCAAGCCCTTCTGAAATGGATTGTCCATACGAAGCGACACCCCCCGATAACTCCAGGTTAGCCCCGACTGTAATGCTATCTCCGCCTTTACCTGATGTTGCTGATCCGCCGCTCTTTTCCCCTCCGCAGCCAGCTAAAGCACCTGCTATCAAAGAAAAAGACAGAACCACACCTGCAAGCTTGCTTGTCTTCATGCTAAAATCCCCCCATATTTTCGCTTCTAACTACATGTCCAAATAAAAATCGAATAATAATTTTTTAAATTAAATTAATATTCTGACAGAAGTGTACATGACTTTGGGGCGCTGAGTCTATCGTATCTTGGCAGGAATACAGGTTTTTTTTAGCCATAAAACAAGCCGTTGCGACATAATATTGTAAAAAAAATAGCCCAAGCTGTTTCGGGAGATTCCCGTTATGGCTTGGGCTTTACTATTATGGCGCCAGCTCTGTCTTTTTTGTTTCCGTCCCCAAGATGAGGACAGCCGCGGCTCCAACCAATATAGATATACAGAAAATCAGAAAGATCATCGAGATGGAAACACCGTTTGCCACCAAATACGGAACAAGCAACGGACCGAGAATACCGCCAATCCTGCCGAATGATGCTGCCATGCCGGCGCCTGTGCCGCGAATGCTTGTCGAATATTGCTCAGGTGTATAGGCGTATAGGGCTCCCCAGGCTCCCAGGTTAAAGAAAGAGAGGAAAATTCCCGAAACGATCAGCAGCCAGAGTGCCTCGGCATTTCCGAAGAAGTAAGCGCTCACGGCTGTCCCGGCCAAATAAACGACGAGGACGAATTTCCTGCCAGCTTTTTCAATAAGCCAGGCTGCAGTAAAATATCCAGGCAGCTGGGCCAGCGTCATGATGAGCACATACTGGAAGCTTTTGATCATGCTGAATCCCTTCATGATCATTACGCTTGGCAGCCACAGGAACATGCCGTAGTAGGAAAATACGACGCAAAACCATAAAACCCACAGCATAGCTGTTTTTTTTGCATTTTCTCCGGACCAGACACGTCTGAAACCTTCAAGGAGCGATACCCTTTCCGACTTTTTACTAGCCAGGAATCTTGGCGAATCCGGCAGGTTGACCCTTAAGTAAATCGCGTAAAAAGCCGGAATTGTGCTGATCAGCAGCGCCCATTTCCATCCGTATGCCGGAATGACAAAATAGGAAATGACTGCGGCAAGCAGCCAGCCGAATGCCCAAAAGCTTTCAAGCAGAACAACGGTCCTGCCGCGCTTTTCGGCCGACACACTTTCCGAGACAAGCGTCGAGGCCACCGGCAGTTCCCCGCCAAGGCCCATTCCGATAAAAAAGCGGAGGAGCAGGAAGGCAGCCAACGATGTGGCAAAAGCGGAAATTCCGCTTCCAATCGAAAAAAGAAGCAATGTAATCATAAAAACATTTTTCCGGCCGATCCGGTCGGCCATATATCCAAAAATCAGGGCTCCCGCTGCCATGCCAATAGAATTGACACTCCCGATCCAGCCCATTTCCTTAACAGACAGCCCCCAGTCCACCTGCAGCGCCGCAATGATGAACGACAGCATCCCCACATCCATCGCATCGAACATCCAGCCCATCCCGGCAATCCCGAGCAGCTTCCGGCTGGACATCTCTTTCTGGTCTCCCATCCTTAACAACCCCTTTATAGGCATATGCCTTTCCATTCTATATTCTGCCGATCATTTCTGCTCTTATCACCCATTCACTCATTTTTGCTGTGCAACGAGTATTCTAACACGTGTCTTTACACTTGTCATTATTTAAATTTACAGCTTGCTTGATTGCCTTGTGTTGCCTAGTGCTGCAGAGTATGTTAAAGAGGTGATTGTTTTTTACTAAGCGGATGCGGATTTTTTATAAAACCTTGTGGCATTCAGGAGAAAAAGAGCTTTTTCTACTCAAAAGTGGATACTTTATTGGTAGTTTCTTGATCAACTTATTCTGTAATCGGTTACACAATAATAATTGGACGCAAGGCTAAGCTTATCAATCCATCTATTTACGGTTTTGGGCATTCTATCCCACGGTAAACCCCTCCCCACCCACCTTACAAGTAAATGGGGTGTAAAATTACCGCATGAGATTCTTTTCCCTGCTAAGCAAGGGCTGTCTGTTTTTATTCTGTTAAAAACAGGTTCGAGTCATACTGCCTGTATTCCAATGGCCCTAAGCTTTACCGTCACTTTAAACAAATCGCCATCGACATCAATGTCCAGGCTGCCATCGTGAACGTCTGCAATCGATTTGGCAATCGCAAGTCCGAGGCCTGAGCCATCGGTATGGCGGGATTGGTCTCCTCGTTTAAAGCGCTCGAACAGCTCATCACTGTTCTCGCTCAGTTCGTATTTGGACACGTTCTTGAACACCATGATTGCCTGGCCTTGCTGCTCACTTACCGAAATGAACACCCGCGTATTTTCCAGGGAATAATTAAGAATGTTGCCAATCAGGTTATCGAACACGCGCCATAGCTTCTGCCCATCTACATGTGCATATACGGGGTTTTCGGGTGAAGCCACCCTGAAGGTCAGGGAGGATTGCGCGATTCTTTCATCATGCTCGGCCAGCGCCTGCTGTAAAAGCTGGACGAGATCGACCTTTTCTTTTACAAGCTCAATGCTTCCACTGGCCATTTTCGATGCTTCGAACAAATCGTCAATCAGCACTTTCAGCCGCTGGGATTTCCGGTCGATGATTTCAATATAATCGGACCGCTCCTGCTCGCTGATACCCTCCGCTTTCAGCAGCTCCGTGTACGTAATGATAGAGGTCAATGGCGTACGCAGGTCATGGCTTACATTGGTGATTAGCTCCGTTTTCAGCCTCTCGCTTTTTGCCTGCTCGTTTTGCGAGACTTTGAAGCCATGTTTCAGGGAGTTAATATCAGCTGCATGCCTTGCAAGCACCGATTTCCCTTTTACAGGCAGATCCGGCCCCAGCCTCCCCTGAGCAATTTCTGCGGTATTGGCAATAATCGTGTTAAAATACCCTGTACTCCTGACCAGCATGATCATTGCCGTAAGACCCATCAGCAGGCACAAGCCAAAGACAATTATGAAATTAGGTTCAATCAGTACAAGCACCGCCGACGCCCCCAAGATAGACACCACTGCCATGAGGACTGCCATCTGGAACCCGATACTCCTGATAAGAAAGAAATCCTTGAATCCATTCCATATTTTCACAGACAAGCTTTTTTCCCATAGCATCCTAAATTCTCTCCACGATTTAACCTCACTAAAGATGCCGATAGCCAGAAACCCTGCAAATGCTGTTAGGAAGGTAGAAGCTGCAAGACAAATGGCAATATCATCTAAGGACAGAATGAAGTTATCAGCTGAATAAATAATGCTGACATTGAGAAATTCAAGCGCGGCGAAGGCCATTAATCCGGCTGTCACTACAGCAGCCAGCCGAACATCCACCGGGAACAGATTTACTAATGGCAGCATTTCTCCCCCATGTCTCTGTACCGCCAGCTTCATTCTCTTGAAGGTCAGGACGCTTGCAATCAGCGCCACAAGGCTTGCGGCGACGAAAATAAAGAAAATCTTTTGCTGTTGCTTGAAATTTTGGTAAGAGACCATGACTGGATTTGAATCGGGTGCCGATTCCGATACGGCAATCCGGCCTTCGAGCAACATTGTATCCCCGCTTATCGGCTCCATTGTTTCATTTATGTTTTTATAATAATCCTGCAGCTCGAGAAAACCTTTTCCGTTTTCTGTATAATTACGGATGAACAGCATATATTCCTTGTTTAAAAACTCTTCGGCAGCACTTTTTGATTTCACATTAAGGTTCGTATGGACGGTATCGGTTTTCGTATCAACCAAATAATATTTAAACGCCGACTGGTAACGGTCGTATTCCGGCCTCTCCGCTTCCATTGACCGATAAAATTCGTCAATCTTCTGCTCTTTCTCCTTTACCACCTTTTCTCGTACAAACTCATCATTGCTGAAATTTTTCGTAATATCATCTATTTTCGAATCGCGTTCCTTCCTATAAATTTCAGCTGCCTCTTTGTTTCCGGCAGAAACTGCATCTGCAATCCTGTCCTCGTATTGGCCATTGATGTTAGAGACTTGATCGTTTAAATCACCATAGCGGAATCGATGTTCGTCAATCTCCTCCTCGCTAACGGTGATGGCTTTCTTGGCTTCTTCCGCCCTCAGGCTATCCCACTCAAATGCTGCTGCATAATTAATGAATTGATTCAATTCCGTTTCAAACTGCTGGGTCTTAAAGTAACTGCCCTTGAAAAATTGACCGTTTCCATCCATTACTGCCATCAGCCCGCTGAGCCCAAAAGCGAACAGCATGGACCAGCCCAGAAAAAACAGCCTACTTTTCCATTTTGTATCCAATCCCCCACACCACCTTCAAAAATTTAGGATTCTTCGGGTTAATCTCAATTTTTTCGCGGATTTTCCTAATATGTACGGCAACTGTATTTTCAGCGTTAAATCCAGGCTCTTTCCATACTCGCTCATAAATTTCATCGATGGAAAAAACACGGCCTGCGTTCGTCATCAACAGCTCCACGATCCGATACTCGATTGGTGTCAGCTTGACGATCTCACCGTCAACCGTCACTTCCTTTGCCGCCTTGTCGAGGCAAAGACCCTTTAAATCAATCACTTTATTTCCGCCTTCATAGGTGCCCAGCGTGACATATCGCCTGAGCTGCGACTTTACCCTTGCAATGAGTTCCAGCGGGTTGAAGGGCTTGGTGATATAATCATCAGCTCCCACCTGAAGGCCAAGGACTTTATCGGTATCCTCACTTTTCGCGCTCAGCATGATGATTGGGATGTTTCTTTCTTCACGGATTTTGAACGTTGTTGAAATCCCATCCTGCCGGGGCATCATAATGTCCAGGATGATTAAGTGGATCTTATGTTCGTTCAGTTTTTCAATCGCTTCGATTCCATCCTTTGCTGTGATGACTGTCAGCCCTTCATTCTTCAAATAAATGCCGATCGCATCACAGATTTCCCTATCATCATCCACCACAAGCACCGAATATTGTTCCATTGCCCATCCCTCTTTCCTCTCACTGACTCTATCTTATCCGCCAAATCTTAACATTCAGCAAGCAAGTTTCTTAAGATTTTCTTAAGCTTCTTAGTTTACAGCAACAGCCGCTGCTATTAAGTCCTATTATATAATCTAAATATTAGGAGGAATATGCAAATTCTGCTTCTTTCCCTAAATGAAGAGATGGTAAAATGGAGAGAAAAGGAGCTGACAAAGATGAAAGAAGAACTCTTGAAGAGGTTTATTTCGTATGTAAAAGTGGACACGCAATCCGATGAAAACAGCCCGACCACCCCATCCACACCCGGACAGCTGACGCTCGCACGCCAGCTCGTCGAAGAATTGCAGTCGATTGGCATGTCGGACGTGTCCATGGATGAAAACGGCTACGTAATGGCTACACTTCCTGCCAATAGTGATAAAGACGTTCCAGTCATTGGCTTTTTGGCACATGTTGATACGGCAACAGACTTTACCGGAAAAAACGTTAATCCACAGATAGTCGAGAATTATGACGGACAGGATATCATCCTGAACAAGGAGCTTGGCATTGTCCTGTCTCCAGCAAGCTTCCCGGCGCTTCCATCGTACATAGGGCATACGCTCATTACAACGGACGGCACGACGCTACTTGGAGCCGACAACAAAGCGGGTATTGCCGAAATTATGACAGCGATGGATTACTTGATTCAGCATCCGGAAATCCAACATGGAAAAATCCGGGTTGCATTCACACCGGACGAAGAAATCGGCCAAGGGCCGAACAAATTTGATGTTGAAAGATTCGGAGCCAAATTTGCCTATACGGTTGATGGCGGGCCTCTTGGGGAGCTTGAATACGAAAGCTTTAACGCTGCGGCCGCCAAAATCACCATCAAAGGGCAGAATGTACATCCCGGTACAGCAAAAGGCAAAATGGTCAACTCGGCGAAAATCTGCATGGAGTTCAACAGCAGGCTCCCAGAAAACGAAGCGCCGGAACACACAGAAGGATATGAAGGCTTCTATCATTTAAGTTCAATCAATGGCGATGTCGAGGAAACGGTTCTTGATTATATCATCCGCGACTTTGACAAGAACAATTTTGAAAAACGGAAGAATACCATGACGGAAATTGCCGCAGACTTGCAGCTTAAGTACGGCAATGAACTAATTACACTTGAAATGCATGACCAGTACTACAATATGAAGGATAAAATCGAGCCTGTGAAGGAAATTGTGGATATTGCCCACGAAGCAATAACGAACCTGGGAATCCAGCCAATCGTGCAGCCAATCAGGGGCGGCACCGATGGATCGCAGCTCAGCTATATGGGGCTGCCCACACCGAATATTTTTACCGGCGGCGAGAACTTTCATGGACGCCACGAATTCGCTTCGCTCGACAATATGCTGAAAAGCGTCAGTGTGGTGGTGGAAATCTGCAGGCTGGTTGAAAAAAAAAGCGGAGGCACCGCGGATTAAACCTTTAATTACCCAGCTCAATGTTTAAAAAAGCACATGCCGGGCCTTAGCTCCTGGCATGTACTTTTTTGATTTTATATACTCTTGCTTCGTAAGGCTTCAGCTCTACGGTTTGGACAGGGAGATGCTGGGCGACGGGATAATTGCTGAGCAGCAGCCCAGCATGGTTCAGCTCTTCCACTTGCTTGCAGGTGAAGGAAGCCGGTTTCGAGGAAAGGTTCGTAATGATAGCAACCTCGTCTCCCTCAAGCTCCCTTGTATAGACATAGGTCTGCGGATTATCTTCATCCCGCACCTCATACGATCCGTAAATAAGAACGTCTTGCTCTTTTTTCAGCCTGATCAACTTCTTGTAGAATTGCAGGACGGATTGCCCATCCTTCAGCTGTGCTTCGACATTGATGTCGCGGTAATTCGGATTGATCTTCATCCATGGCGTGCCCGTGCTGAAGCCGCCATGTTCCGCGGCAGACCATTGCATAGGCGTCCGTGAGTTATCACGGCTGGAAGCCCAGATGACTTCAATCATTTGCTCATGGGATTTTCCTTCGGCGATTCCCTGTTTGTACAGGTTAATCGTTGCAATATCATTATAGTCTTCGATTGAATTGAACTGGACATTAGTCATTCCAATTTCCTGCCCCTGATAAATAAAGGGGGTTCCCTGCATGAGGAAGTACATAGTCGCAAATGCGGTTGCGCTTTCCCTCCAAAACTTCCCATCATTGCCCCAGCTCGACACTGCACGCGGCTTATCATGATTTTCGATGAAGAGGGCGTTCCACCCTTTCCCTTCCATCCCTTTTTGCCAGCGGGTCAACACTTCCTTAAATCCGACAATATCCAATTCTTTTTTTGTTTCAGCATCCCATAGTGAAAGGTGCTCAAACTGGAAGACCATGTTGAACTTCCCTTTCCTCTCACCGACCCACAATTCTATATCATCCACCGTCACCCCGTTGGCTTCTCCAACAGTCATGATGTCATACTTTGCAAACGTCTCATCCCTTAGTTCCTCGAGAAAGCGGTGGATTCCATCGACATTCATATGCTTGTCGAAGGAGGCAACATACTGGAGTCCTTTTGGATTCGGCATGTCACTAAAGCCACTCTCTTTCTTGATATGGCTGATGGCATCCACACGGAATCCATCAATCCCTTTATCAAGCCACCAGTTGACCATTTCATACAGAGCTGCCCGTACTTCATCGTTTTCCCAGTTCAGGTCAGGCTGCTTTTTTGAAAAAATGTGAAGGAAGTACTGTTTCGTTTTCTCGTCGTATTCCCAGGCAGAACCGCCAAAAATACTTTCCCAGTTGTTCGGTTCTGCGCCGCCCTTGCCGTCACGCCAAATATACCAGTCCCGCTTCGGGCTGTCTTTTGCTTCCCTAGATTCAATAAACCACGAATGCTCATCACTTGTATGGTTGATGACCAGGTCAAGGATCAGCTTCATGCCGCGGGAGTGGACTTCCTTCAAAAGAAGATCGAATTCACCCATCGTCCCGAATTCATCCATGACGGCATGATAATCGCTTATGTCGTACCCATTGTCGTCGTTTGGAGATGCATACATCGGGCAAACCCAAATCACATCAATCCCAAGGTCTTTTATATAATCCAATTTTGAAATGATTCCTTTGATATCGCCAATGCCATCCCCGTTGGAATCCATGAAACTGCGGGGATAAATTTGATAGCCAACGGCTTCTTTCCACCATAATTTCTCCATATAAAACCCTCTCTGATCTATAAAGAGTATCGTGCACTTACTTTTAAGTCATGATTGCTCCCTGCCATTACCTTTCCTGCTCTTCTCCTATGCTTCTCGGCGCACATGATTTCCGTTCGATCAGCCTTGTTGGAATGGTAATCCGCTTTGGAAGCGCGTCCGGGTTTTCAATTTTCTCAATGACATATTGAGTGGCTTCATAGCCAAGCCTGAATGTGCCAATATCAACAGATGTAAGCGGAGGCTTAGAATGTTCGGATAGGGAAAAATTGTTAAAGCTCACAATCGAAATGTCTTCAGGAACCGTCATATTCAGGGCTTCGAGATGACTGATCATTTCGTAGGCCATTAAATCATCCTGAGCTACAAAGGCAGTCGGAGGAGAATCAAGCGACATAAGGGAGAACGTCACTTCTTTCCCTTTCTCAAGGACAAACCTTTCATGCACCACGTATTCTTCCCTGAATGGAAAGCCCGCTTCGGCCAGCGCCATTTTATAGCCATCAAGGCGGTCAACCGTAACAACAAACTTAAGATTCCCGCCAACAAAAGCAATTTTTTCATGTCCGAGCCCGATTAAATAGTTGGTGACTTCCTTAGTGATGGCCACATTGTTATTGTCTACATACGTTATTCTTTCTTCATTCTTGGAAGGCCTCCCGACGACTGTAAAAGGAAAAACAGCCTTCTCCAAGTACTTCATTGTTCGATCGTTGATCCGTGAGTAGAGCAGGATAATCCCGTCCACCCGCCTCCCCATCACCATGGAGATTACTTCATCATAAATTTCCGTTTCTGATGACCCGGTTGAAAGATAGATCCCATATCTACTCTCATGCGCCTTTTTGCTGATTCCGCGCAGCACCTCCGGGAAAAACGGGTTCTGAAGATTATGATAGGCTGAATCCGGCATGATGATGCCAATAGTTTTCGTGCTTTTTGCTGCCAGACTCCGTGCCTGCAGATTCGGATAGTACCCGAGCTCCTCCATCACTTCACGGACGCGCCTTTTTGTTTCCTCGCTGATTCTTGGGCTGTCTGCAATCACCCTGGAGACTGTGGAAGGAGCCACTCCGGCTTCCTTCGCCACATCCTTTATCGTTACCACCGCAGCTTCCTCCTTACCCATCACAGTCATCCTGGGATGTTTTTAATGTGAAACAAAATTAATGAATGAAAACAGAAGGCTGCTCCATCGATATTCTAAACTCTGTTATTTAACAGCGCCTTCAGAAACTCCCTTAATAATTTCACGTTGGGCAAAGAAGTAAGCGATGATGACCGGCAGGATTCCGATTGTCAGACCTGCAAGAGCCAAATGCCATTGTTTTGTATATTCTCCAAAGAAGAAAAACATTTTCAGCGGGATGGTTTCCATTCCCTCCTGGTTGATGACAAGGGAAGGCAGCAGGTAGTCGTTCCAGATCCAGATGGTGTTCAGGATTGCGACAGTAACCGTAATTGGTTTCAGCATCGGGAAAATGATGTACCAGAAAACCTGGAACTTGTTTGCCCCGTCAATCGTTGCAGCCTCATCCAGTGACTTTGGAATACTGTTCAGAGTGCCGTAGTATAGGAAGATTGAAAGGCTTGCCCCAAAGCCGAGATACATGAAAATCAGGCCCGAGCGGTTCAGCATTTCAAACTTGCCGAAAACGGTGACGAGCGGAATCATGACCGACTGGAAAGGGATCAGCATAGCCGCAACGAAGATGAAGAAAATAACCGTGCTCACCTTGCTTTTGTTGCGTGATAGCGCATAGGCAGCCATCGAGGAGAAAATGACGATGATGAACACCGAAACAATTGTAATCAACAAGGAATTAAAAAAGGTTTGCATAAAGTTAAGCTGTGTAAAAGCCTCGATATAGTTGTCAAAATTAAACCCTTCCGGAAGCTTCAGCGTATCAGAAAATATTTCTCTTTTTGTCTTAAAGGAGTTAACGATCATCAAGTAAAAAGGAGCAAGCCACAGGAGGCCCAATAACACGCCAAGCAGCTCGACAGGCAGTTTGTATTTCCGTCCCATTACATTTCAACCTCCCTTTTCTTGTTGATGTAAACTTGAGTCAAGGAAATGACCGCGACAATGAGGAAGAAAATAACCGCTTTTGCCTGGGCATACGACAATTCACTTTCCACAAATGCCGTCTTGAAAATTTCCATAGACACCATCTGCGTCGATTTATAGGGTCCTCCGCCAGTAAGTGACAGGTTTTGGTCATACAGCTTGAACGTGTTCGAAAGAGTCAGGAACATGCTGACGGTGAACGCCGGTGCGACAAGCGGGAAGATGATGTAGACCAGCCGCTGGAATGGGGAGGCACCGTCAATTTCAGCCGCTTCAATTAGCTCCGTCGGCACGCTTTCAAGATATGCAATATAGATGACCATGATGTATCCGGCCATCTGCCAGCTCATCAGGATGACAAGACCCCAGAACCCTGTCTCCGTTGTTGAAAGCCAGCCTTGAAGATTCTCGATACCAAAGTGAGTTCCGATTCCATCAAATACCTTCATGAAAATAAATTGCCAGATGAAGCCGAGGATAAGTCCCCCGATCAGGTTTGGCATGAAGAAGATTGTTCGAAGTAATTTGCTTGATTTAATTTTTGAAGTGACGATCAACGCCAGGGAAAGGCCAAAGAAATTGATCAAGATAATCGAAACGATTGAAAACTTCACTGTAAACCATAACGCCGCCATGAACTCTTCATCCTGAAAGACATTGATATAGTTTTCAAATCCGACAAAGCTCCCTACTTCGATACCGTTCCAATCCGTAAAGGAATAATAAACCCCAAGCCCTAATGGCACGACAACGACCAAAGACAGCGCAATTAGGACAGGCGCGAGAAACAACCAGTAGGAAAGATCCCGAGTTCGCAACATGGTAATACCTCCAATTTCTCTTTGCTAGCAGTTCAATAGACAAAGGGACTGATTCCTAAAGGAAAAATCCCCTAAAAAATCAGGCCCTTTGAAAAATGTCAAGTTAACGTCCCAGTCAATCTCACCCGCAATCTGGCTGACTCTGACTCTGCCAGATTTTCTTCATGAAATTAATTATTTGCTTCTTGATTTTTCCCATGATTTCTGTGTATTTTCAACCACTTGATCCCAATCAGCATCGCCGCTTAGGTACTTCTGGATTTGGACACCCAGTTCTTCTTGTCCCCAGCCAGTTGGATATCCCATGAATGCCCAGCCGATTGTTTTCTTGTTTTCAACGTATTTATAGATTTCTTTTGAAATAGGGTCGGAAATCTTGGATGCATCATAACCTTCGTAAGCAGGGATGAATTTGAAATCTTCAAGGACTGTTCTTTTTCCCTCATCGGAAGTGTAGAGCCAGTCTAGGAACTTCTTGGATTCTTCTACAGTCTTATCATCTTTGTTGCTGTTGACAGCCCAGTACATTGGGATCCCAACAGGAATTGAATCTTCTTTGTAGCCTTCAACAGGGATTGGCAGAAGGCCTACGCCGTTGTTTGCAAACTCTTCATCGATTCCCGCAATAGAACCGTAAGTCCAGTTACCCTGCTCGATAATCGCAACTTTTTGCAGGGAGAAAAGCTCTTCTACTTGCTTTGCATAGTCAAGGCTAACAGTAGGCTGGACAGAATATTTGTTTTGAAGGTCCAGAACCTTTTTGAAGCCTTCGCCATATTTGAATTCAACTTTCTTGGCTGCAAATGAGTTCAGCGCATTGTTGTCGAATTCAGGAGCCAGGAAAGCATTTGACAAATGCAGGCCAGTCACCCAGGTTTCCTTACCTGGAAGGGCGAATACCGCCTTTAGGCCAAGGTCTTTTTTCTTGCCGTCAAGCGTTTTCACTGCTTCTTCGAGAGCAGCAAGTGTCGTGATTTTTTCCGGATTGATGCCCGCTTTTTTGAATATATCCTTGTTAAAAAGCAAGCCGTATCCTTCCTGGTTAAATGGAAGTCCAAGGACTTTACCGTCTTTTGTTACGCCATCAAGCGTTCCTTCGAATGCTGCATCGGCAGCTTTTGTATCGGAAAGGTCAGCCAGTTTCTTGTTCCAGTCTTTCACATCCTGCGGTCCGCCTACGTTATAGATAGCAGGCTCTTTGCCGGAAGCAAATTTTGACCTGAGGGCAGCACCATAGTCTTCACCGCCGCCGACTGTCGTAATATTGATCTTCACGCCAGGGTTATCTTTTTCATATTTTTTGGCGACTTCTTCGAATTGTTTCTTGAACTCAACCTTAAATTGGAAGACATCGATGGTTACGTCCCCTTTGGACCCTTTGTCTTTAGAGTCTGTGGAACCCGAACATCCTCCAAGCACGACGCTTAGCAAAAGGACTACTGCGAAAATTCCTGAAAACAGCTTTTTCTTAGTCATGGTTGACCTCCATTTAATTTTGATAATGTGTCTCGCTTCCACCGAGAAAACGCTTGCACTTCCTGGCAAAAAAATAGATGATTTTTTCGCATGCCATTTTTTTATGTATTTTGGACTTGTTGCGAAATCGTTTGCACAATTCAGTAAAAAAATTTGTTGCAACATTGCCAGAATAACTTTGTTCTCCAATGGTGTTAGCCATGTTACTAGAGTTATAGCTACTCCTAAAAACATTTTACCAAGGAAACCGTTTTCACAATTTCTTGTAGTTCCATATTATCATCATACAAAAACCCATGCAATATTTATTTTGTGACAATAAATAGCAAAATCTGAATTTATCTTATATACAAAAAAAGAGACCAGATATCCAGCCTCCTTTTTCTAGCTATTGAAAATGGGGCAGTTTCCCCGGGATGCTCATCAGCCATTCTCGTTCACATGTCCCTACAGCATCACTGCACTTTAACCGTTTAAATCTTTCCGGTTATAGCTTCGGAAAGCCAGGAGCAGGAACAGTGCAGTCAGCGAAACGGATAAGCCGGTAAACACAGGGTCAAATCCTGTCTCCATCAATTGGTGGGCATCAAAGTACTGAAATGGTGTCACATACTTCAGCACACTGAGCTCTTCTTTCAAGTTGACGGCAACCGACAGGACGAAGGCTATTAACAGGATGGCACCCGATAGTGCACCCGATTTTCCCGGCCTTTTCAAAAGAGCAGCGATGAGCATGCCAATAGAGAGGAACAGCAGCTGGAGAAGAAGCATGCCAACCATCAGGATGAGTAGATCTTTGGCAAAATGCTCATCTTCTCCAAAATAAATGAAAAATACGGAAGATGCGGACAGGGTTACAAGATTGAACACACTAACATTCGTAACCGCCGCCGCAAGCTTCAACATCATGATTCTTCCCCTTGAAACTGGCTTTACAAACAAGAACTCCGCTGTCCGGTCCCTTTCCTCTTTTGCAAGGATATTGGCTCCGAGCATGCCAGCATGCGCTGTACCCATAAGGATCAGATATAGGAAAAGCAGGCCGTAATAGCCGCTCGCTGTTGCCAGATCAAAGTCCCCAATGCCCATTACCGCTTTCATGGTATCCGGCATATCTGCCATCAGGCTGTTCACAGACTGATCTGAGGCGCTAAAGCCAGCATATTTGGACATGCTTGAACCGATTAAAATCACCATACCGATACTCCAAATGGTCAATGACTTTCTGTTCGCCTTCATTTCCCGCCAAAAAAGATTCATGCTTTTTCTCCTCCTTTCCCGCTAGACAGAATGGATATCCTTCTTTTTAAAAATGATGAGGCCCATTGCGGCCGAAACCAGCACAATGATGCTCGCGGCGAGGATATAGCGCCATTCATATTCACCGTGACGGATGATGTACGCAGTATCAAAATACTTGAACGGAGATAATAGGCGCATAGCTCCATCGCTTCCGCTTGTTGAGCTGAGCATGCCGAGCAGGAAGAAGCCAAACACTGTGCCAAATGAAACAGCCGTGATGTTCTTTAGCTGCCTTGCGAAAACAGAAATGAAAAGCCCAAGTGCGAGAAAAATCAACTGAATGAACAGCAAGGTCAGGGAGATGAGCAGGAAAGCTTTTCCGCTGTAATCTTCAGTCGTAATGCGGCTGGAAATCAGGAAGCTGGCTGCGAAAAAAGCAACGTTTGTGACAAGGAGAGAAGTCAGTGCTGCCAGAAGCTTGGAGAGAAATACTTTTTCACGGGTGACCGGCTTTGTAAGAAGAAAATCGGCCGTCTTTTCACGCATTTCCTTCGAAAAAACCGACAGACCGAGATTCATGGCTTGGATGGCTCCGGCAAGCGTGATGTAGAGAAAGGTGTATGAATAGAAGCCGAGAAAGGAAAAGAATGTGTCGAGTTCTAGCCCAATTGCTTTCCTGACCGCTTCAGGATACCCTTCAAGCAGCTTCCCGAACTGTTCGGCATCCTTCGAAATCGACGGGAACATCGAGAGGAAGAGGGCCGTGAGTCCAATCAGGGAAAATGTCCAGATGATGGTAGACTTCCGGTATGCTTTCAATTCGTGCCTATATATATTCATCAGGCTCACCTTCTATTTTTCATAATAGTGGAGGAAAATTTCCTCGAGATCAGGCTCTTCCACCCAAAGATTGACGATATCAAGACCGGAAAAAATGTTGATAATTTTGTTCAGGTCGCCTTTAAACAAGAAACGAACATTTCGGCCGTTCACTTCAAGGTCCTTGATCCCACTGATTTGAAAAGCAGCGATGTCTGGCAATGAGCTTGTTTCGACCCTGAATTTTTTATAATTATTTTCTTGGAGCGTACTGATGCTCTCAACGGTGACGATTTTTCCTTCTTTAATGATCGCCACCCTGCCGCACAGCTTTTGGACCTCGGTCAGAATATGGGAAGAAAAAAGGATGGTGACTCCTTTTTTGTTTTCCTCCCTCAAAAGCTCGAAAAAGGTTTGCTGCATCAGCGGGTCAAGTCCGCTTGTTGGCTCGTCAAGAATCAGAAGCTTTGGCTCGTGCAGCATTCCCTGGACGATACCGACTTTTTTCTTGTTTCCGAGCGACAAATCCCCGACTTTCCTTCCAAGGTCGAGGTCCAGCATTTCCGCCAGTTCCTTGATCCGCCGCGTGCAGTCTTTACGATAAAAACTCGCAGAATAGGCAAGAAGCTCGCCCACCTTCATATTGTCATAATAAAACACTTCCGAAGGGAGATAGCCGATCTCTTTTTTGATTTCCGGTGCAAACTTGACACAGTCCTTGCCAAAAATTTTCGCGTTGCCGCTTGTTGGATAAATGAGTGAAAGCAGCGTCCGGATCGTCGTCGACTTTCCGGCCCCGTTCGGTCCTATGAACCCGAAGATCTCGCCTTCCTTCACCGAGAAGCTGACATCCGTAATACCCCGTGCTTTCCCGTATTGTTTCGTCAGTCTGTCGATCTCAATGACATTCATGGTAAAACCCCCTTTTATCAGTGATTTCATTGCCTTTTTCAGGCTTTATACATTGCAAAGCGTAGAAGTTCAAGGTATACATCCATTTCTTTGAGGACGGCTGCCTGGTCGATTTCTTCGACGGAAACATCCTTCATCTTCACCTGCAGAGTCTGGCCCAAGCCTTCCATTGTCCACACAGTCATGTTCACCGCAGCCATCATATCGATTCCTTCTTTGAATAGAGATGGATCAATGTGCTCGAACAGACACCCATAAGCCTCTGCGGTCATACCCTGGTTCCTTTCCTCAAGCGAAGGGCGGATATCCGCAGCTTTTTCCTCATAGGCCACACGTAAAAAATCGAACAATGCTGGATGCTTTTTCATCAGCTCGAATTTAAGCAAAGTCACTTGCCTGAGCTTCCGGAGCAGGTCCGTTTCCTCCCAGTCGATTTTCCCATAAAACTCGGCTATAAGGATGTCACTAAATCGGTCATACAAAAACAGATATAAATCTTTTTTGTTATTGAAGTAATGGAAAAGCAAACCTTTTGCAATACCAGCTTCCTTGACGATTACATTTGTCGATGCTTTTTCATATCCCTTCAAAGCAAATTCCTTCACTGCAGCGCCGATGATCCGTTCCTGCTTTTCAGAATCAATGCTAAAAAACTTCTCAAACATAAAAAAAACTCCTAAACTTAACTCTTGACCGCTATGGTCAATCCCATTATATTCCTGATATTTGGATTGGTCAATACCATACTGAATTTATTTTCCTCTATTTTTTCTAAAACAATTGTCTGCATAAAATAAGCGCCGTGGATCCTATTCGGCTTACGGCGTCAACTTGTGGGTCTAAAATTAAGTTGCACCGTGTTACTCATTTGGATAGCTTTGTCCAAAGGGATCTTTTTATGTTTAAAAGGAAAACAACTGACCTTGCAAAGCAGGTTAAGGAACTATGAGGGCATAAAGTTGTTCCGTTAAAGGAGACCAACGATTCTTGAGCAAGAGAAGGAGTTATTAGAATGTGAATCGAATTTCTAAGTTATTCAATTAATGTTAGGAAATGATAGGATTCTTAAAAGATTTTGATTTGATAATTGTATAAATGTGTAGGAGTGAGGCGGGAAATGGAATACATTCACATAACAAAAAACAATATTGAAAATGAACACATATGTTGTGCTTTAGGTGCAAAACAATATGAGAAAGCAGTCAACGAGAAGAAGAAGTGGTTGACGGAGCGAATGGATGAAGGATTAATTTTTTATCGTTTAAACGAGCGTGCAAAAGTATTTATTGAATATTTACCTGCTGAAATGGCATGGACTCCTATTCAAGCACCTAATTATATGTATATCAATTGTTTGTGGGTTTCTGGTAGATATAAAAGTAATGGATATGGAAAACAATTGCTGGATAAGTGTAAAGAAGACGCTATAGCTAAAGGTATGGATGGAATCGTACATATTGTGGGAAAGAAAAAGTATCCTTACTTGAGCGAGAAACACTTTTTTGAATATATGGGATTTGAGTTAGTAGATCAAATAGATCCTTATTTTGATCTGGTTTCATTATCGTGGAATGACCAAGCTGTTAGACCTTCATTTAAACGGAATGGAAGATCTTCAGTTACACAAAAAGGTATAGCGATTTATTATACTGCTCAATGTCCCTTTGCTGTAGGTATTTTAGAAGATTTAAGAAAGGTTGCAGAAAACAGTGGAGTTACCTTTTCTACTCATCAATTGATCACCACAGAAGAAGCACAAAATGCGCCTACTATTTGGACAACATTTGGTCTGTTTTATAATGGAAAATTTATTACACACGAAATGATGAGTGCTAACAAATTTGAGAAACTACTAACAAAGCTGTTAGAAAACTGATTGTAAATGCGATATGTTCTTTTTCAATAACCTGGAGATTGTGGAACAACACAGGTAGAAAAAAATTAATACAAACTTAAATCCCCTAGAGAAAATTGTAATTTGATCAATCCTTATTTAAAATAGATTCTTTTTATTTATCGTATAAATAAAGTTTTCTCATCTATTTTTGATCAAACTTTATTTCAAAGCTACATAACCGGGCATCCGTTTCATACCCGGTATCTTTATAGAATTCCAGGCGATCTTAATATGAAAACATTAAGCACTTTCCTTTTTAAGTCCAATATTTATCTCTTTGGATGAACGGATATTGATTATTAAAAACAGAAGGCCTCCAGCTATAGGCATCAAATAGGCAGGAACAAGGCCCAGAAGAGCCCCTGAAGCGATTATAGCCACAGGAATCATGACTTTTCCAAGAGAGATACCAATACTAAGGACCCTTCCCCTGTACTCGTCTGGTATCATTGTTTGTAAAAAATAAGAAAGAGGTATATCGATTAAAGCTACACAAAACCCAAATAACACCATTGTTATTCCGTAATAAAGAACCAGAAGATACAGCCCCGCCTCACTTCCTGTCAGAATGACCGGAACACCTATGGCTATCATCAAGATTGAAAAAGCAACACCAATCCACGATAACAGGACAGAATAAGCAATTTTTTCCGTTATTTTTTTAACAAAAATCGCCCCTAAAATCAGACCGACTGGAAACATCCCCTCTATTAGGCCAAACTGCTTTGCATCAAGGCCAAAGACTGTGATGAGAATATAAGGAAGCGGGACAATTACGGCGAAACCCAATGAAAAATTCAAGGAAATCAGGGTAACAAACAGACCCATAATATTCTTTTTCCCTGAGAGGTAGCAGAAGCCGTCCTTTAAATCGGCCATTATATTAAGCTTGGTTTTTGCTTGTTCCTTGGCTGGTTCCCCGCCATTCAGCCTGAAATCGATCAATAGGATCGACAATCCCGAAAGAATGAACGAGATACCGTTGATGATGATAAAGGTCCTGATGTCAAAAATCGCGTACACCAGTCCCCCCAGCATGGGAGCAAGGATGGTTGAGACCGATTCTATGATCTTACTGATGGAGTTAAGATTCATCAGTCTTTTTTTCGTTACAATGTGGGGCTTTGCGGATTCTAGCCCTACTCCGAAAAAAGTAGCGAAAACGGTCAGTAGAAAAGTTGCTGTATAGATCAGCATCAAGCCTAGGCTATTCAGCATGCTGACCATATATACAAGCACCAGCAAAATTCCGCTCAAGAGATCCATGGATACGGCCAGCCATTTTTTGCTGAACCGATCAGCCACCACTCCAGCAATCGGGTTAAGGATTATACTGGGAATGATTCCGAGAATAAGGATCAAAGCAAAGCTAAAGGCAGAACCAGTCAGCTTTAATACATACAGCCCCAGTGCAAAATTATAAATTGCAGTCCCAAAGACTGAAACCGTTTTTCCTGCCGAATACAGCACCAAGTTGCTTCTTTCCTTAAATACGCTGTTATTGCTGCCTATTTGTACTGTTTCCATCTTTTTAGCCTCCCAGCTTACGCTTTATTAAATAAAGCATAAACTGTTGGCTTAACCCAACAGCAATAGGAACTTCCTCTGTATTTTTTGATAAAAATTAAGAAAGGCGGGGCTGACCCTACCTTTTGCCCATAAACGAATAAGAAAAGACTTCTTCCCCATCCACAAAGAAATTTTCAAATTCTCCGCCCTTATCCATATAGTGCGAAGTCTTTTCATCGATCGGAATATAATCAAGCCTCTCTATATTCTCCTTGATTCTCACCGCGTTAAAATTATGCCTGTATTGGGGCTCAATCTTGCTCCTCTTGCTGAAATTCTTAAATGCAATATAGGACCCTAGTAGATATCCTTCTTTTTTAATGAGGTCATCCACCTCTTTAAGCAGAAATTCCTTATGTTCAAATCCATAGTTGCTCGAACCTGCATGATCGATCAGCATATCAACCGAATGAGGGCCAACCGGAATGTCCAGGAAGTCCGAGCAAATGAACAGGATTCTTCTTTTTAAACCAGTTCTCTCAAGTATGCCTTTTAAAAACCGGAGCAAATCCAAGTCCCGGTCGACAGCAATATACACACTGTCTTCAGGCAATTCCTGATAGACATTCCGCAAAAAGAATCCATAACCCGAACCTAATTCCAGCAGCACCTTGCCTTGTAATTCCACCGAGATCATCTTCCTCTTCGCCCAGTGTAATCCGTGATAAAGATTCTCCAGGTAGATTGGATCTGTCATTTGAAAGTATTTTGCAAAAAAAGGTTGGAGTTGCGGCGTCTGGGCAGGTTCATCAGGCTCTCCTACAATTAAAATACCGGAGTCAATCACATACTCCTCGCCACAAGGACAGCCTAGATTTCCCTCCACTACCTGATTTTTCGTGATCCTTCCATCCTGTAAGTCAAGCTTTTCACCGCATTTCCTGCACCGCAGGATGCTGAGGACACTTAAATCAATCCCAAGGAAGGTACTCGTTGCGGGGATCTTTTTCGATAATTCATCAAGCTTCCTCTTTAGCCTGTCCCTAGTATCGGTCAATTCCTTTATGTCCTGATTAAGCTTATTGTATTTATCCGTAAAAAGCGCTTGGAAAAAGGCATCCTCTTCGTAAGGGGTATACTGGGCTAAATTCCTGTAAAGCAGAATTGTCTTGATTTCAAGCAGACTTAATCCCATCCCCTTAAACTCCAGGATCAAATCAAGATCTCCTTGGCAGCGCTCATCAAAAAAATACTGCCCGCCCCTTTTTTCAGGTACGATCAGCCCAATATCCATATAATGGCGAATCGTGTCGATGCTTAACCGATTACTTTCACCAAACTTGCCGATCCTCATCTGCATCACCTGTATTTTTTATTTCGCATGAACGGAACTCCGCTATCACCGGGTTCCCTTTGCTATTGGTTCGGAGGCTTTCGAATACCTGGAGCACACTGGTTTAAATTGGACAAACCCCAACAAATCCTCAGTTTCTGTGCATATGTATGATACATTCAGTTTCCCGGACAAGAAATCCTGCTGCATCACAAAGGAATGGCAAAATTCCTCTTCTAAAAATCCACAAGTGCCGGTTTAGAGAAATCAGCAAAGCTTTTTCCGCCGCAGCTGGATTTCGGACCCAAACGCATAAATGCATAGGAAAAACGGCCCTACGGCCGAGGAAGCACTCCCGCATGCAAACTGGACGCTTCCTGTATAGAGGACGAGCGTCGGCTCCTTGTAGACCATTCCTTTTTCTTTAGAAATCCTTGTCCATACCTCTTCCGTATCTGCAAGTACGACAGAAACGAATTCTGCCCGTCCTTTTTCCCACGCCGTTTCCTGATATGGGGCCGTAGTGTCGGTACGCGTCGTTCCCTGCATGCTGTTAAGAAGTTCGCCGGGATCGCCTCCTAACAGGGTGACGATCAGCAGAATGACAACGCCGCCGATTCCCCCCGAACAACATCCTCCCTCCGCCCATGCCCCGTCTGGCTTCAACCTTGCTGCTACTCTTTCTTCCTTGCCATTTCATGGTCGTTCCTCCCCTAGTAACATTAAAAATCGCCATTTTGATTACTAGGTTTATACCCGCTAATAGCCATTTTACTTACCTTGTGCAGAATATTCTTCTATCTTGAGAGCGAATCAGCGGATGGCCTTTGCTACCTCATAAAGGGATAGATCAATGTCCAAGTGCTCTCCCAGTGCCAATTTCGCAAGCTCTGCGCCAAGGAAAGGGCCAGCTGTCAGCCCCGAGGCACCAAGGCCGTTGGCAAACAAAAGGTTCTGGTGACCTGGTACCGTTCCGATGACCGGGAGAAAGCCTGGTGTAAACGGACGGTATCCGACGCGGGCCTCAAGGAAAGTTCCCTCAGCAAGGCCTGGCACAGCATTAAGTGCTTTATCGAGGACTTCATGCAGACCTCCTGCCGTCACCCTTAAATCAAAATCCATCTCATTTTCATGCGTAGCCCCAATGACAACTCTTCCTTCATCAAAAGCAACAATATACTGGTCATTCGGAGGCATAACGACAGGCCAGCCGCGCGTATCGGTATCTTCAAGCTGAAGATGGATAATCTGGGCTTTTTGTGAGGTTACAGCCAGGTCAATTCCGAGAGGGGCAAATAACTCAGCAGCCCAAGCCCCCGCCGTCACAATAATGGCGCTGGCCTCATAGCGCTGGCCATCCGCCAAGACGGCTGTCACACGGGAGCCATTCTGCTCAAGCTTTGCAGAAGCCTGCACAAATTCTGCCCCGTTCTTTTTGGCACCCAGGATTAGGGCGTTTCTCAATGCGCGGCCGTTAACGCGCGCGGCACCGCTGACTTTGACAGAAGCGAACTCTTTTGACAAAGGAGGAAACAGCGCGGCCGTTTCTTCAGGTCCAAGCTGCATGATTTCACCGATTTCAGGGGCTGTTTCCCGTCGTAACACCGCCCGCGCCGCCATCTTCTCCAGCTTGTCTGCATCGGCATGTATGCTGATGGCGCCAACCTTTTTATAGCCTGTGTCTGCTTCGCCATCCTCCTCAAGCATAATCGCAAGTGTCTCATAATAAGCCGCACCGCCTTTCGCAAGCGCGTACCAAGCCTTGTTGCGGCGCTGGGACAGCCATGGACAGATGATACCCGCAGCGGCGTCTGTAGCCTGCCCGGCATCGTGTCGGTCAATGACCGTCACCTCCGCACCCTTCCTTGCGAGATGGTATGCCGCCGAAGCTCCTAATATCCCTGCACCGATCACGATGAATTTATTCATAACCTGCTTCACCTATTTCATTCGTTTTCTATCATTGTAGCGGAGTTGGCGGTGCTGCTCAAAGGAACGGGCAGGAGCGAAGAGATAAAAAAATCCTGCCAGATTGCGGAGGCAGGATTGGTGCGCTGTTATTGCGTTCTATTTTTCCACGTATGCTCAATGCGATCGCTTTGCAAACCGTTCCCGAAGGGTTCCGGAATATGCGGGCGATCGACTTCAATCGGAATCGCCGGCGCGATGCTTGGCTGGCGGAGCTGTGACCACATCCTCAGCTTACTTCCATCAAAAGTGCCTATTGATACCGAACCCATGCTTTGGCCATTGATTTCAGCCTGTGAATCAATCCAATACATTTTATCCAATCCATCCTGGTCCTCGGAAATGTTGATCAAATCCTGCGGAGTGATGCTGCCCATTTGAACCTCCAGCAGCTCTCCCGCACGCTTAAGCCTTTCTTCTGTGGACATGTACCAGCTCCAGCGTAACTTCTCTGCAGGATCATCATCCAACGCTTCATACTTTTCCATTTCCGGAAGCAGATAATGGTTTGTATGGACCATTGCCCCGTCAACAATCCATTTTACAGCGTGGGCAGAATGGGTTGTTTCAAGGAAAGCACCTTCATGGCTGTCTGCAATGCCGTATGCTGATCCCGATGCGCGGGGTAGCTTCTGAATATAAGCTGCAGCTAACTCGCGGACTCAGCATCTTCAAGAGCCATCCTGATTACGGTTAAATTCCCGTAGCCCTTTCCCGTGTCCCAGGTGTACAGGACATTGTTCCCTACCGAAACGCCATGTTCATTGATCCCCATTGCCAGCCCAGTTGAACCGGCACTTGTAACCCCGATGAACTTATTCCCCTTTTCTGGTTCAACCTGCAGTACTACCTGCTGATAACCTCTAGAGGCATCTTTGTTTTTGTGATAAAAGGCTTTATCTCCTTTGACAGCCTTTCCCGTCGCAATAACGGTTGTGCACCCGTCGCCAACGACTTTTTCCTCAAGTGCATTAAAAGCGAGGAGGTCTTCTGTACGAACATCTGCAATGCTGGCCAATGCCTTAATCTGCTGAAGCTGGGATGGATCTTTCCCCTGAAGATATTCACGGTAATCATCAGCAGCTTTTTTCATATCCTTTTCCGATAACCCTTGATTTTCAGTAGTTTTCTTAAATAGAGCTACGTTATGGCCAACCGCCGTCTTGGCCTGTTCCCCGTACTATTTCCCTATAGATGCCGCATTTCCTTTTACTGTAATGTAGCTTGCTTCGTTTTCCGCAAAGACAGTGCTGTCGATCCATCCAGAGCACAGCAATACAGCCATGATCAAAAAAGCAATTTTCGCATGCTTCATCATTTCTGCTCCTTTAATAGATATCAGAACTTGATCAAACAATACACCTAAAAAAAACTACACCCCTGTCTAAAGACCAGAGGTGTGTGGTTTGCTGCTTCTATTCGTCTGCTTCGCCTCCGCCTCTTGTCGTCTGGGTAGGAAGCGTATCCCAGAAGCTTGTGTCCGCTTTTTCAATTGAGCCGTCGGCAATAGAGCGGACGGTCGCATCAAGTGTTTCGATTGTCTGCTTGATCAGGTAACCGTTGCTCTTTTGACCAAGGGCATAGGATTCAATGTAGTGGTCCGACATTCCGCGCATTTCAAACAAGAGTGTGGAAATGTCGTAGCGGATTGCCGCTCCGTTCCGGCCGATATTTGCACCGGATCCACCTTCATATTTCCCTATATGGCCCCAGCCTTTGCTCTCAAGCTCATGATAAACAACAGAGCCAAGTTTTTTCGATTTTTCCAACACCTCTGGCTTCACACTGGCGTTTGTCGGATGAAGGATAGAACCGGAAACAAGCTTACCGTCCGTTTCGCTCAGCGTGCCTTGATGATGCAGGTCGATCATATAGTCAATCTGGTATTCTTGAAAGACATTTTCGTGAAGCGCCCTTGCCTCTGGTTCCATATCTGAAGTAGCTTTTGCATGTTCACGATTCAAGTCAACTTTATTTGAATTATAGCGAGTGAGGTGACGGTCCCCGTCCGCATGATAGTCGTCGAGAGAGAAGTCGACATCCCCCATTGCGCCATCGGCATTCAGCATTGGGATCACGAGAATATTCACATTATCGAGAACACCTTTTGTTTTATTTGTGCCAAGGTGCTTAATGAACTGAAGCGCTCCTTCTGTCGTAAGCTGCTCGTTTCCGTGCTGCTGTGTCAAGAATAGAATAGTCGGGTTATTTGGGTTTGAAATGTACTTTGCCATTTGAATATCCCGGCCCTTTACCGTCTTCCCGATCACTTCAAGTGTCATTGCGTCCTGTTTTACATCCTGATCTTTAAGATAATTTACCAACCCTTCATAGGTATATAAAATAGAGGTCTGGATCGAGCCTGTCCCCGCATTCGGCCCGTTCCCCACGGCGCCTGCAGGAGTCCCGACAGCCGCAAAAGCCCCTAGAGCCATCATCCCGGATAAAGAAAAAGTAATTGCTTTCTTTTTCAAATTCAATGTAAATCCCCCCACGTAAAATTATTTAGTCATCCTAAGCAACATACAATTACTAGTTTATAGGGAGAAAAGAAATAAGTTAATAGAAACAAATACTCAATTTTCAGAAAAGTTTCCAGCCGATAATTAATTCAATAGAAGGAGTTTAGAAACCCTTCGAAAAGGGAAATAAGAGAGCTTCGCGTTAACACAGCAATAAACCAAACGGTGCCTGACCCCCTTTAGCATGCTAAAGGGGGTCAGGCACCGTTTTATGCATCAGCGTGCTAAATCAGACCATGATTTTGCACATATCGTTTGTGAATTCAACTGGATCCTGGATTGGCAGGCCTTCTATCAGAAGTGCCTGGCTGTACAGGAGCTTTGTATACAAGCTCAATTTCTCTTTGTCCCCGCCGAAGGCTTCTTTCAATGAGCCGAAGACTTCATGGTTTGTATTGATTTCAAGTACTTTCTCAGCTTTGACATCCTGACTGTTCGGCATTGCCTTCAGAATTTTCTCCATCTCAATCGTGATTTCGCCGTCTGTCGACAGGCACACTGGATGGGACTTAAGTCTCTTCGAAGCACGGACATCCTTCACTTTATCTGCCAAAATCTCTTTCATGGATGCAAAGAGGTCTTTGTATTCACTCTCCGCAGATTCTGCCTCTTCTTTCCCATCGCCATCTTCAATTCCAAGATCGCCACTTGCCACAGACTTGAATTCCTTGTCTTTGTAGCTCATCAGCATCTTGATGGCAAACTCATCGATTTCATCGGTGAAATAAAGAATTTCGAATCCTTTTTCCGCCACTAACTCTGTCTGAGGAAGTTTGTCAATTCTATCAATAGAATCGCCGGATGCATAATAAATATACTTCTGTTCCTCAGGCATCCGTGACACATATTCATCAAGGCTGACAAGCTTCTTCTCTTTGGAAGAATGGAACAGGAGGAGGTCCTGGAGTGCTTCTTTATTTACGCCAAAGTCGCTGTAGACGCCGTATTTCAGCTGCCTTCCGAAAGAATTGTAGAACGTCTCATATTCTTCGCGGTCATCCTTAAGGAGGCTTTGCAGCTCACTTTTAATTTTCTTGCTGATATTTTTGGCAATCAGCTTCAGCTGGCGATCATGCTGTAGAATTTCCCGAGAGATATTCAAAGACAAATCCTCGGAATCGACCATCCCTTTAACAAAGCTGAAGTGATCCGGTAGCAAATCTGCGCATTTCTCCATAATGAGGACACCGTTTGAATAAAGCTCAAGTCCCTTTTCATACTCTTTGGAATAGTAATCAAACGGCATATTCTCAGGGATGAACAGGATCGCATTATACCTGATCGTCCCGTCCACACTGATGTGCACATGTTTGAGCGGCTTGTCGAACCCGTAACGCTTTTCATTGTAGAAGTTCACGTAATCTTCTTCATTGAGCTCGCTTTTGTTCTTCCTCCAAATCGGTACCATGCTGTTGACTGTCTGTTCTTCGCTGAATTCCTCAAACTCACTGTCTGATCCATCCTTTAACCTGCTTGATGTCACTTCCATCTTGATTGGGTAGCGGATAAAGTCAGAGTACTTTTTGATGATCGACTTCAGCCGGTATTCTTCCAGATAATCACCGTACTGCTCTTCTTCTGTATTATCTTTTATTTTTAAAATAATTTCGGTGCCGACAGTTTCTTTCTCACAAGGTGCAATCGTGTACCCATCAGTACCTTCAGACTCCCATCGATATGCTTCCTCGCTGCCTAAGGCCCTGCTGATAACGGTCACCTGGTCGGCAACCATGAATGCTGAATAAAATCCAACACCGAACTGGCCGATAATATCGTGGCCGTTCTTCACTTCATTCTCACTTTTGAAAGCAAGGGATCCGCTTCTGGCAATTGTACCAAGATTAGATTCCAACTCTTCCTTCGTCATTCCGATACCAGTATCAATCAATGTCAGCGTCCTGTTTTCCTTGTCAGGAACCACTTTTATATAGTAGCTGTCTTTATTAAATGTCAAAGAATCATCGGCCAATGCTTTATAGTAAATCTTGTCGATGGCATCACTGGCATTTGAGATTAGCTCCCGCAAAAAGATTTCCTTGTGGGAATAAATCGAATTGACCATCATTTCCATCAGGCGTTTTGATTCAGCCTGAAACTGCTTCTTTTCCATGAAAGATTCTCCCTTTCCCGATATATTTTTTGTAAAAACAATACTTTCATTTTTGTTTTAGCACTCTCAACCCAAGAGTGCCAACCCATACATTTAATACCATAGACTTTGTAGGCGTGTCAATATATCCCTATTATTTTCCCCGCCGGTTGACCTTCTTTTAAATATCAGAATAACAGTTAACGATTCACATACTTTTTAGGTATAATTATTCCGTATGCTTAAAAGGGCTTACAGAACGATAATCATGTAAAATGATCGTTTCAAAGAACCTGCACGGAGCAGGATTTACAGAAGTAAAAGAAAGTAGGTGCCTGTCATGGAAAACGTACCGATTATTCAGTTTAAGCACGTTACCAAACTATACGACAACGACCCGCCCGTCCTCAAGGATGTGAGCTTTGAGATCGAGCGAGGCAAATTCTATACACTCCTTGGCCCGTCGGGATGCGGAAAGACCACCATCCTGCGGCTTATCGCCGGTTTCACGGAAGCATCGGAAGGCGAGATTCTTTTTAACGGAAATAAAATCAACCACGTGCCCGCCAATAAGCGGCAGGTGAACACCGTATTCCAGGATTACGCCCTTTTCCCACATCTGAATGTGTTCGAAAATGTGGCTTTTGGATTGAGGATCAAAAAAATGAAAGCCCCTGCTATCGAGTCGAAAGTAAAGGAAGCTTTAAACTTTGTCAATCTGCAAGGCTATGAGAACAGGGAGATTCGCGAAATGTCCGGCGGCCAACGCCAGCGGGTCGCGATCGCAAGAGCAATTGTCAACGAGCCGGAAGTCATCCTCCTTGATGAACCCCTGTCGGCACTTGACCTCAAGCTTCGCACAGAGATGCAGTATGAGCTGCGTGAACTGCAGCGCAGGCTGGGCATCACCTTTATCTTTGTTACACATGACCAGGAAGAAGCGCTCGCTATGTCCGATGAAATTTTTGTCCTGAACAAGGGAAAAATTCAGCAAAGCGGCACTCCGATAGACATTTATGATGAACCAATCAACCAATTTGTTGCCGACTTTATTGGCGAATCGAATATTGTTAAAGGGAAAATGATTGAAGATTATCTTGTTGAGTTTGTCGGCCGCCAGTTTGAATGCGTCGACCAGGGACTGGACAAGAATGAACCAGTGGAAATTGTCATCAGGCCAGAGGATCTTGAAATCACCTCGACCGAGCATGGAAAGCTTAAGGTAAAAGTAGACTCCCTCTTGTTCCGTGGCGTCCACTACGAAATCAGCTGCTATGACCAGGATGGCAATGAATGGCTTGTCCATTCAACGAAAAAAGCAGCCGTAGGAACAGAAATCGGTTTGCATTTCGACCCTGAAGCCATACATGTCATGCGCCTTGGCGAAACAGAAGAAGAATTCGACAGGCGGCTTGAAGCATACGCGGATGTGGATAACGATGGAGAATAAGCTTACCCGCTCGCTTTATGCTGTTCCGTATCTGCTTTGGATCATCCTGTTTGTCGTTGCACCGATTCTGCTCGTACTCTACTACTCTTTCTTTAATATTGAGGGCCAGCTGTCACTAAGCAACTACGAGAAATTCTTTACACCTGTTTATTTAAAAATGATTTTCAGTTCGTTCTGGTACGCATTCCTGATTACGGCCATTTCGCTTGCAGTTGCCTATCCAGCAGCTTACCTGCTGACAAAAACGACACATAAGCAGCTGTGGCTGTTGCTGATCATCACACCATCCTGGATCAACCTGCTCCTAAAAGCGTATGCATTCCTTGGCATCTTCGGGACTTATGGAGCAGCAAACAACTTCCTGGAGATGGTCGGAATCGGTTCGAAACAAATTTTGTTTACTGATTTCAGCTTTGTATTTGTCTCTGTTTATATTTTTATACCGTTTATGATTTTGCCGATTTTTAATTCGCTAAACGATTTGAACCCCACTTTGCTTGATGCGGCCAATGATCTCGGCGCATCAAGGTGGACGACATTCCGGCGTGTTATTTTTCCGCTGACAATCGACGGTGTAAAATCCGGCTGCCAGGTCGTCTTCATCCCGGCGCTCTCTCTATTCATGCTGACAAGGCTGATTGCCGGCAACCGGGTCATTACGCTTGGCACAGCCATTGAGCAGCATTTCCTTGTGACAGAGGACTGGGGAATGGGCTCGATGATTTCCGTTTTCCTCATGATTACAATGGTCCTGATCATGATGCTGACAGGCTCACGAAAGCGGGGTGCATAAATTGGATAGAAAATTATCTCCTGTTTCCAAGCTTTATTTGGCGGTCATCTTTTTTATTCTTTATGCGCCAATTCTGTTCTTGATTTTTTATTCTTTTAACAGCGGAGACACAATGTATGACTTCAAAGGCTTCACGCTCGATTGGTATAAAGAGCTGTTCCAGGATACCCGGCTTCTGATCATCGTGCTCAACACAATCGTGGTCGCCTTATTAGCTGCGCTGATCTCTACCATGATCGGAGTTCTGGGCGCACTGGCCATCCATATGGCGAGAAAAAGGAACACTAAAAATGCACTTTTGTCCTTGAATAATGTGCTGATTGTAAGTCCCGATGTCATTATTGGAGCATCGTTTTTGATTCTGTTCACGATGGCCGGCATCAAGCTGGGGTTTTATTCGGTGCTGCTGTCCCATATCGCTTTTTGCATTCCGATTGTCGTCCTAATGGTGCTCCCGAAGCTGTCCGAAATGAGCCCATCCTTGATCGATGCGGCCCGCGATCTTGGTGCAAGCGGCTGGGATGTATTTTCGAAAGTCATCATCCCATACATTTCACCAGGAATTTTTGCCGGCTTTTTTATGGCACTGACATACTCGTTTGATGATTTCGCAGTTACTTTTTTCGTGACAGGCAACGGATTTTCCACGCTTTCCGTTGAAATCTACTCCCTTGCACGCCGTGGAATATCGCTGCATATCAATGCGTTGTCAGCGTTGCTGTTCCTCTTTACGATGCTGCTCGTTGTTGTCTACTACTTCATCTCGAAGCGGAACAAGCCTAACGGAATGGGGGTTGGAAAATGAGCAGGATTTTCCGTTTCTTTATTGCGATCGCCCTTGTATCGGGGGTGCTCCTTTATGCAATTTCCAGCCTGAATTCCGAGCAGGGGTATTCCGGTGAAAATACGCTGACGATCTATAACTGGGGCGACTATATCGACGCAGACCTGATTAACCGTTTTGAAAAAGAAACTGGTATGAAGGTCATTTATGAAACGTTTGACTCTAACGAAGCCATGATGACGAAGATCAAGCAAGGCGGGACCCATTACGATATTGCCATCCCGTCAGAGTATATGATTGATAAAATGCGCAAGGAAAAGCTTCTTGTCCAGCTTGATCACTCGAAACTTCCAAACTTGAAATATATCGACAAACGCTTCATGGATCTGCCTTTCGACCCGAAAAACCATTTTTCCGTTCCCTACTTCTGGGGAACCGTTGGGATTACCTACAATCCAAAAATGCTTAACGGCAAGGAAATTGATAGCTGGTCCGACCTGTGGGATCCTGAATTAAAAAATCAAATCCTCCTTGTGGATGGTGCGCGTGAAGTGATTGGGATGGGATTGAACAGCCTCGGCTATTCCCTGAACGATACGGACAAAGGCCACCTTCTGGAGGCAAAAAATAAACTGGACTCCCTTACTCCGAATGTCAAAGCCATTGTCGGCGATGAAATCCGGTTGCTCCTTGAGAACCAGGAAGCCGCTGTAGGGCTCGTATGGTCAGGAGTTGCTTCGGAAATCATGGCTGAAAACGAGGACTTAGAATATGTCGTGCCAAAAGAGGGCTCCAATTTGTGGTTCGATAATATGGTCATTCCGAAAACAGCTAAGAATGTCGACGGGGCACACCAGTTTATCAACTATATGCTTGATCCGAAGATTGCTGCACAAAACACAGAGTATGTAAGCTACTCCACACCAAACAAAGCAGCGTTACAGTATTTGCCGAAGGAAATGGTAGAGGACGAACGATTCTACCCTTCGTCTGAGCTAACTGAAAAACTCGAAGTATACGAGAATCTCGGAAAAGAGAACCTCGCATATTATAACGAGCTGTTTTTGCAATTTAAAATGCACCGGAAATAGGATGAGGTTGGGCAGGCGCCTATTTTCGGGCGAGAAAAAGGCCTTTTCAGATTGGAGAGCAAGATAGTGGTGATCGTCATTGCCTAGCTAAATTAGCTAGGTAATGGCGATTTTTTTGTTTGGAAGCTATTTTTGAATAAACAGTTCGCTTTTTCGGAGAATGAGGTGTTTTTTTTAAAAGATTGAGGAGAAAAAATACACTTTTTCCCTCTTTATCGGCAATTGGCCTGGCCAAGCAGCATGTATAACCGGTTCCACAATTGTAAATTAAGATGAATATTGCTAGGATATCTAAGGCTGCGGACTTTCTATCTACGGTAATAGCCGTTCTATCTACACGGTTACACCCGTTCTATCTGCTTTTAATGTAATGAATTTGCATTTACTATAGATTGCTGGGCTACAATTAAAAATCGAAGAAACCCTTTCTAGACCTAAACGAAGCACATTGAAATATACGAATTACGTTTCTTGTCCCCCGTGTTAGCACGCGGGATAACGGAAAATAGAAACATAAAAAAGACTATTATTGCGATATTACCCTGCAATAATAGTCTTTTTGAATGTACGGAAAGCTAATTGTTCATTTTAGCGAGGAAGTCTCCAAGCAGTTCATCAAGATCCGCTTCTGGTTCTTCCCCTTCTAGCTCGGACTCTGGTTCTGCACGCTTAGCTGAGGCCCAATCAAAGGCGTCGAGGTCATCGTCAACCCCGCCGGGTTCCACATCAGGCAGAGCTTCTCCAATGTCGTCTGCAGGCTCCATAGCAGCAGGAGGCATTGGCACATCTTCCTGAAGATAGAGCGCCTCATCAATATCGGTCCGATTGCTGTTTAGTGATGCAAGCAGTGATGCGGTACGCACCGGATCGTTAAGAAGCTGATAGACAATGCTGCCAAGCAGCGCTTCCGAGTGTTCATGCTTAATCCAGTCACGCTGCGCCTTGCTTAAACGGTGCGGCAGCGGAATGGTGATACTTTCCCGTTCCCTTGAAAAAGATGTCCCGACTCCCTCAACAACAAACTCTGCAATTTTGCTTGAGAAATTCCGTCTCTCTGTTTCTTTTAATTTCTGCAGCTGCTTGAGCAAATGGTCCGGGATATCGGAAGGGACCCGGAAGGATATGGTTTGGCCTCTTTTGACCTCGCCAGCATTGGTTTTATTCATAGGACCACCTTATTTTAGTTCTTTACTGGCTGCTTGGCCTCTTGCTGCTTCTCTGCTTTTCTGGCGAAATCGCTGATTAACTTATAATAAGCATTGGCCATCATCCAGATGCTCTCTTTTTCATCTTCAAAGAAGTCAATATTATAGCCATCCAGATTGTTATTGAGCGTTTTTAAGTATTCTTTCAAAACGATGGCGCCGCCCCCGACAAAATAGCAAATTTCCGTTTGGGAGTTCTTTTGCCACACATTGCGCAGCAGGCGGTATTCCTTTTTCGCAAGGTCAAGCAGGATACGGTCTGTGATGTCATGGACGCTCGTACGGCTGCCTTTGACCATAATGTGATTCCTGTCGTTTTTCTTCGTAATAATTTCCACGACATCCATGCGGCTATCCAATTCGACGCCATGCTTTGTACGGATTTCTTCCCTGATCGCTTCAAGTGACTCTGATACTCCAAGGTTAAAACCCTGAGCTTTGTCATCATCCACGTTACGATTCTTGATGACCGCGATATCTGTCGATAGGCCACCGATATCTTGAATCAGGATACGCTTATCGATCAGTTCTTTATTGATGATTTTCAGGTCGTTATCCATAACAAGGTTAATATAAGCAGCAAACCCTTCAGGATAGACTTTCACTTCATTGAATTTAATGTTTACTTTAATGCCCTGGTACTTAGGCGTGACAAGGAATTCAACCTGGTGGACATTGCCGACTAATCTGGAACGGTAGCCGGCATCCTTTCCTTCCTTCACTTCACGGAGAGGAAGGCCTGTTCCCAATGTGTAATTAGCATCAATGACATTTTTAGTCTGATTGAAAGTGTTTTTATTTTCAGCCCTTGCAGCGTCGAGTGCCAGTGTGGCAAAAAGCATGATGAGCGTTTGATCTTCTTCCGATTTGCTGCTACCCGGGTCTAACTCTGTCGCATTTTGGCTCTTCGTTGCCAAATGGCCGATCCTGTAAATAGCATTGTTTTCTTTAAGAGCAGGAGAGTGGACCTTAATATGGATTCCTTCAAGCGGGTTCTTTTCGTCAAGCTCCTCAATCCCGATAACCGGACGGTCTTCTGTATCCCTGGCGATGATGTTAGGGATATTCAGCTCATAATCCATTTTTCCAAAAATCGCTTTAATCGAATCATTTCCTACGTCAATAGCTGCAATTCTTGATTTAGTCATTCGTCAATCCCCTTTATAGATAAAATAAAATTGGCTATGTATGTTTCGCGCATGCCTTATTACCAAGGTTAAAGGTAACAGACTGTTTTCACAATGGCATTTGGAAAAAAGATACACAAACGTAAACCTGTAAACAATCCGTAAACTTCACAGGTTTTTGTATACATCATTGCACACAACTCAAGCAATCTTGTATACATCCCGTCATATCAACATGTGTACACAATTGTATACATGTAAACCATATTGCATACATTATGTTTACATTTTGTATGCGTGTGTACATTTTGTGTATACAATACTATTGAGTATCATTTTATCGCAATTCGTTCATGCGTCTCTCCCGCTTCTCCCCTCCCCTCTTCCCAGTGCAAGGGCAAAAAGAGGAGGAAAAATGGGAGAAAAGTAATTCGCCAACATAATAGTGAACAGATGCTTTTCAGGGTGAAAGGATTAAGAGATGGAGTATAGAAAAATAAAGAAGAGTTTTTTGTAAAGAGGCGCAGCAGTATAATATTAGAACACTTGTTCTATATTTAATTTTATACCACCTTCCGTCCCTAGTCAATCTAATTCTAAAAACTTTAAAGGAGTATCCGCCTAAACAGCGAATAAGATTAACTACATATAGAGCAATGGAGGTGGATTTTTGAGAAAGGCGATACTGCCCTGGCTGATTTTAGCCATGAGCTTCATTTATATCTTTTTGATCCCAGAAGACCCAATCGCCCTGAAAGTTTCATTTAAATTGATACCGATGGTGCTGATCATCGGATATGCCCTTCTCCAGCTGCCTGAACGCAGGGCAGCGGAGCATTACCTCATCCTTGCAGGATTGTTATGCTCCATGATTGGCGACGCCTTCATCGCGTTCTCCTTCGTAGCAGGTTTGGGAGCATTTCTGGTAGGTCATCTTTTTTATTTAAGCGGCTTTATAAAGATGAGAAAAAGCTCGAACCCACGCCTAGCCGTCATTTTGCTTCTCGCCATCTATTCCTTCCTTATAGGACGCGAGCTCATTGGCTCGCTCCAGGAGAGCGGAGAGGGTGCGCTAATGGTCCCGGTGCTTCTCTATATCCTTGTCATCTCCCTCATGGCCCTGACAGCCTTCATGACAGGCAGCAAATGGGCCATTGCAGGAAGCCTCCTGTTCGTTCTGTCTGACACCATTCTGTCTTGGAACATGTTCGTCAGCCCAGTGCCGTTCTCAGGTGTTTTCATCATGACCACTTATTACACAGCCCAATTCCTCATCGCAACAAGCGTGAGGGCCGACAGTGCAGAATCATAAGCCAAACAAAGCCCCCCATACTGCCAACGAGGCAGTATGGGGGGCTTTGTTATAGCCGATTACATAAAACAGTTGCTGCCGTAGCAGAAGATTCATGATAATCAGAGCTTATACTTTCACTTTTCTAGGATAATAAGTACAGTACGATTCATTCAGTTGCATTGCTTATTGAACTAAGCACCATTTACGCCTCAACAGGATCAGCTATTTATCGGTGTATCAGTCGATTCTGATCGCTCATACTTCATTAATTCGTATAAATATTTTAAATCGATTTTACGATCCCACACAATTTTTGCTTGAAATGATGGTGACAAAAGTTTTGCCAGGTACCAATCCAGGGAGATGCCATATAGTTAAATAAAGCATTATAGTCGTATAAACGAAGCTTGCCCCGAGATAGAAAGAGAGTACTTTGACTCAAATTTAATCCTCGCTCGAAAGATAAAGTAACAGCAAACTAAGAACCGATTAGTGAGAAATACATGGAAATAGCTAAACTTACTCCCTATTATTTGAACAGAATTGTTTTTTTGTCGGAGATTCAAGAACACATGCCCACCCCATATCTAATTAAACAATGTGTATCAAGAAAGAAGAGCCCTACCGAGAAACGGAGTAAGGCTCTATCCTTGAATTAATTAATGATTGATTGGTGTATCTCCTAATTCTTCCCTCTTATAAGTGGTACTCTCGAACAATTCCTTAAGATCAATTTTCCGATCCCATACTGTTCTCGCTTGCTCGTTCATGTGTGGATAAATATACTTATCTACCATGATGTCCACTTGCCAATCATCAATTAGATTATAGGTTGGAATTCTTACTTTCTTTCCATTTCTTGTTTCAAACAAAATCACGTTCATCAGATTAATCGGCCTTCGATAAAAAGACACCTCGTTAATATCCTTAAATTTAACTGATTTGCCTCCGCTTTTTATTTCTCCATATTCCCCCGGAATGATTTTGATCAATACTTTGCCGGGGATAAGGCCAGGGAAATACCAAAGTAATTGATATACAAGAAAAGGGATAAAAATTAAGCTGCTTGCAAGATAATATAAGGAATAGTTTGACTCAAACCTTATGCCTTCTCGCAACACAAAAAGCATGCCTAAAAAGCCCCCTGGATAGGCTATCATTAATACAGAATAAAGCAGCTTTGACCCTTTAATTTGTATAATATTATTTTTTTTTCGGAGATTTAAGAACACTTGCCCACCCCATATCTAATTAAACCAGGAATGTAGTATATCAAGGAAAGAAGAGCCTTACCGAGAAACGGAGTAAGGCTCTTCTTTCCTTGAATTAATTAATGATTGATTGGTGTATCTCCTGATTCTTCCCTCTTATAAGTGGTACTCTCGAACAATTCCTTAAGATCAATTTTCCGATCCCATACTTTTCTCGCTTGCTCGTTCATGTGTGGATAAATATACTTATCTACCATGATGTCCACTTGCCAATCCGCAATTAAATTATAGGTTGGAATTCTTACTTTCTTTCCATCCCTTGTTTCAAGCAAAATCACGTTCATCAGGTTAATCGGCCTTCGATAAAAAGATACCTCGTTAATATCCTTAAATTTAACCGATTTGCCTCCGCTTTTTATTTCTCCATTTTCCCCGGGTATGATTTTGATCAATACTTTGCCGGGGATAAATCCTGAAAGGTGCCATAAGGCTAAATAAAGCATAAACGGAGTGAAAATAATACTTACTCCAAGATAATAAAAAGAATAATGTGACTCGAATTTTATCCCTGTTCGAAAAAGAAAGAACAAACCAACTAAAGAACCCAGTAACGCTAGCGATACATGGACATAAAGAAGCTTACTCCCTTTTACTTGAATAGAATCATTTTTTTGTCGGAGATTTAATAACACTTGCCCACCCCATATCTAATTAAACCAGGAATGTATATCAAGAAAAGAAGAGCCTTACCGAATTAATGAGATAAGGCTCCTGCATTGGATTAATGATGAATTGTTGTATCTTCTGTCTCAGGACGCTTGTAACTTGTTCTTTTATATAATATGTCTAAATCAATTTGCCTGTCCCATACAATTTTCGCCTGCTCATTCATATACGGAAAGATGAATTGGTCGACCATTATAGAAAAGGCGGCATCACTTAGCAGGCTATATGTTGGAATCCTCACTTTTTTACCATCTATTGTCTCAATCATGATCATATTCATCAAATTAATAGATCTTCGGTAAAAGAACATTTCCTTAATGTCTTTAATCCGAACAGACTTTCTCCCACCCTTTATCTGGCCATTTTCACCAGGGATGATCGTCACCAATACTTTGCCTGGAATAAAAGCAGGAAAATACCATAACATACCGTATACAAGGATTGGAATAAAGACCATACTACTGGCTAGATAGTAAAGAGAGTAGTTAGATTCAAATCTTATTCCTTCCCTTAACACAAATAACATTCCTATAAAAGACACAGGAATAGCCACCATCATTTGTGTATAAGAGAATTTAGAACCCTTCACTTGCACTAGATTGCCGCTTCCTTTTTTAAGATTTAAAAACAATTTCATTCATCCTCTACAACTTAGTTTATTAGTAAGGAACTTTTATTCAGTTAAGGATTAAACAAAGCCTTTGGTGATTTGAAAATCCCCTTTATTCCGTCATTTATTAGATCAGTACCTTTAGACACAGCATCGGCAACTTTTCCAACTTTCTTTAAACCGCCTTTTATTGTTTCTAAAGTTTTGTGTATCGGCTCTTTGGCTTTAAGAGCGAGTTTTTCAGCAAAACCAGCAGTCAGCTTTGCTGCTTGTTCTCCAATAAAACCTCCAATAGTCGAACCGACTCCAGCTGCTATAACTGTTCCAACAGGTCCCAAAAAGCTTCCAGCTACTCCGCCAATTACTCCTCCAATGATAGCACCTGTTGAAACTGCAGCTGTCTTGTTGAGGGCGTTCCCAACAGCCTTGGCATTTTCGCGTTTCAAGATTTCCGGTTGCCTGCTATACTTGGAGTAGTTTTGAGATATCTTTAATCCCATTCCGCCCATTTCCACTGCAAATGTCGTACCCACTGTAAAAACAGCATTGACTCTGCCGAACTTTGCTGCCGATTTTATTACAGAGCCAAAATTTGCAGACTTAAGGCCCCCCAAATTTATCGCGTCATCAAATGTCTGAGTCGCATTTACTAAATCCAGCACGTCATTAGGAAGGTATCTCGCAAATTTTTTGTGTACCAAATCTTCTAGGGGAGTATTTACAAACTTCTTTCTTAAGTTAAATACACTAAGACGACCCCTCACAAAGTTCCTAGCCTTGGAATTATCGACTATATCAGATAAGTAGGATAACAGTCCGGCGTGCTTAAAAGTATAAGCACCGTTGCTGTCTTTAATGAATTGGGTCGCCCCCATTGCGTAATAGAGCCCCTGGCGGCCTGCAGTTGCGCCCATTGCTGTCATGGTGCCATATTTATCATACAGATTGTAGAGCTTCGCGACGTAGTTATCAGCCTCGTCGAATTTGTCGGCTGTTTGCCGCACTTTTATCTCCATCTCGTTCAATCCTTCTACCAGCCTACCCCCTGTATTCCATGGGTCGCCGACATTGTTGAAACAGTGTCTGTACTCTGCAGGGGCATTCAGTACCAGTAGGGCAAGCCTCTTGTGCAAATCCTTGTAATTATCTTGAATGGCCGAAATGCCCCCAACCATGCTGTCAGCGAGCCCCTGCAGCCTGTCCGGATCTACCGCAATCTTATTTCCCATCGTTCATCCCCGCTTTCTCTCGCTCTTCATTTAAAAAATAAAGCTGATAATCTCCTTAACTGCATAGGCTGATAAAAAAATCCATAACACGAAGGAGAAACAGCCTTGAAAGCAGCCATCCAAACATCCTTCCAGGCAGCCTTCCTTTTGTTCCTTTTCTGGGGCTACGATTCTTGAATCCGTATGGTCCCATCTGTTGCTTTCAAAAATCTTTTCTGGTTTATGGCTATCAAATCGCACCTTTTATCCTCCCTGTCCCTACACGGAGTAGAAATCACGGCTTGCACCGTAGGTCAGGCTGCGCAGCCTTTCCTGTTCCTTCTGTCTTTCGATTTCCTCCCTGACACGGTCGATTTCGCCAGCCGCTGCCAAAAGTTCGTTCGAGATATCATTCAGGTCCGTGATATGGTGGTGGAACAGGACCTCCACTTCATTGACTAGCGCATCGAATTCATCACGCGCTTTCCCTGACCAGTCGTTTGCATAGTTCTGAATATCGCTCAGCAGTTTGCGCTGTTTCTCATACGCATCCATTGTCGCCTCGGCGAAAGCTCTAGATAGTTCCCTTGTTTCCGTCGACTCCACAATCATGCACCCCTCAATTGTTAATCTATTCACATAGTATTAATTTCCAATTTAACCAATTATATAATACTATTTCCATTGAAGGCTCGCCATAAGTCTCTGTTCCTATCTTCCCGGTTTGCCACCAACCATTTTCCTAGATTCAAGACGACAAAGTATCAGCTTCATCAGGCAATCAGCTTGACTGCAAACGAATACAAGGAGTACCTTAATGTTTGGAAACTTTTTTTTACCGTCTGCAAGGTTTAGTGCTTCTTGTTTAGAGCCAAATATATATATAATAAGAAACTACATATGCAACAGTGAAACCGGAGGGAAATTAATTGGAAACAAAAAAAGGAGCATTGCCTCTCTTATTTGCCGTCATGTTTCTTGTCATGGTCGGATTTGGAATCATTATCCCTGTCATGCCTTTTTATGCAGAACAACTCGGGGCCTCGCCTACTCAATTAGGCTTACTCATGGCCGTTTATTCATTAATGCAGCTGCTGTTCGCCCCAATGTGGGGCCGGATTTCCGACCGGATTGGCCGAAAGCCTGTCATTATGGTTGGAATCGCAGGGCTTGCCATCTCCTTCTTCCTGATGGCTCTTTCGACTCAGCTTTGGATGCTGTTTGCCGCACGAATCATCGGCGGATTGCTGTCCTCTGCCAACATGCCGACCGTCATGGCGTATGTGGCAGACGTCACCTCTAATGAGGACCGTGGAAAAGGTATGGGCATCATCGGAGCAGCTGTCGGTCTTGGCTTCATATTTGGACCGGCGATTGGCGGCCTTTTCTCTCAAAACAATCTGGCAACACCTTTTTATCTTGCAGGTGCATCTTCCCTGCTCACATTCGTGTTGGTCGCCATTGTTTTAAAAGAGTCACTGTCACCAGAACAGCGGCACACTCATTCAACAGAAAAAACCTCTATGTGGAAAGCATTCAGCGGACCTTTGTCCCTGCTGTTCATCCTTCAATTGTTCGTCACCCTTTCCCTGTCCGGTCTTGAAGCGACATTTGCTTATTTTGCGGCTGAAAGAGCAGGAATGGGCACAGTACAGCTTGGTTATATCTTCATGATCATGGGAGTGGCAGGAGCAATTGTCCAGGGAGGACTTGTCGGCCGCCTTACAAAAAAATGGGGAGAAGGCGCCATCATCCAAGCCGGAATTATCATTTCCGCCATCGGATTTGCCCTCATCCTGCGCGCTGACAGCTTTGCAACATCTGCTGCATTCATGACCATTTTTGGAATCGGAAACGGAATTATCCGCCCGAGTGTTTCCTCTCTGCTGACGAAGAAATCCAAGTCAGGGCATGGCAGCACAACCGGGCTGCTTTCTTCGTTCGACTCGCTTGGCAGGATTGTCGGCCCTCCACTTGGCGGCTGGCTCTTCTCCGTATCCATCGGACTACCATACATTTCAGGAATCATCCTGTCAGCGGTGGCTTTGGTCGTTTACCAAATCTATGCGGTCCAGGCTAGAAAACATCAAAGTACACTTGCAAACTAGGGTTTTGAAGGAGTGCTAAGGAAATGAGAAACCTTGCTTCAATTGAAGAAACCGAAAGTTTTATCCAAACAAACAAACTCAGTTTTATCTATGTACTTTCATCGGGCTGAAGTGTCTGCCACGCACTACTTCCTCAGGTTGAGGAAGTGCTGAAGGAATTCCCACTGATTAAGCTGGGAATTGTGAATGCAGGAGAAGTAACCGAGATTGCCGGCTATTTGATGGCTTTCACAGCACCCGTTCTTGTTCTGTTCGCGGATGGAAAAGAAGTGCTTCGGGAAGCACGTTTCGTCCCAATCGAAAAGCTTAGGAACCAGCTGCACAGAATATATGAAGCAACATATGGAGATTAAAAAAAGCGGCCGTTCTCAAGACTGAGAGCGGCCGCTTTTCTCATGAAGAACAAGGTTTGTTTTTCCATTGAAAAACTTAAATGGGATAGAATTACATCTAACAGGAATATATTGATAGTAATCGGGAATATCTGAACCTTAACAGGGAATAAACGGTTCCTAACCGGGAATAAACCGACCGTAACCGGGAATAAAACTTTTTCGAGTGCTTCTTTTATGCTTGAAACTATGTGCGTAACGGGCTCCACATCGACAAAAGCCTGCCAGCGATACAAAATCCTCCCCTTGCACATTAAGTGAACGAAAAAATGACCTGTTTTGATGCTAAAATGACAGCAAGGCACCCCGTTCGTGTCCAACTGAGTTCACCCTGCAGTAATCTTCTTTAGAAAACTAACATTTTCGCCTGCTAAAGGGCTATGCTGCTCTTTCTCAAATCCATTTCTCCAATAGCTTTGATATAACGCCGTAAATAAGTTATTGTAATGGTACAAATCTCCGCATAAAGGTGTGGTTAACATGCGTATTAATAAATTTATCAGCGAATCCGGAAAAACCTCTAGGCGAGGCGCGGACAGGCTTATAGATGAAGGAAGAGTGACAATTAATGGGAAAGTAGCCAAGGTTGGCAGTCAGGTTGAGCCCGGCGATGATGTACGGGTCAACGGCAATCCTATCCGGATGGCAAGCAACTATGTTTATATTGCTTTGAACAAGCCTGTCGGCATTACGAGCACCACCGAAAAAAACGTCAAAGGAAACATTGTTGATTTAGTCAATCATCCCTTAAGGATTTATAATATCGGCCGCCTTGATAAAGAGTCCGAAGGCTTGATACTGCTCACCAACGATGGTGATATTGTCAATGAAATTTTGCGCGCCGAAAACAAGCATGAAAAAGAATATCTGGTTTCAGTGGATAGGCCTATCACACCAGATTTTGTCGAAAAGATGGAGTCAGGAGTCAAAATCCTAGGAACAAAGACGCTTCCCTGCAAAGTGACGCAACTCTCAAAATATGATTTCAATATAGTTTTGACACAGGGATTAAACCGGCAAATCCGCCGGATGTGTGCCGAACTGGGTTACGAAGTCACAAGGCTGCAGCGTACCAGAATCATGAATATCCATCTCGGAAATCTCCCATACGGCCAGTGGAGGGACCTGTCAAAAAAAGAGCGCAAACAGTTATTCAGCGACCTCGACTATACGCCAAAAGAATGGTAGGTCAAAAAAGAGAGCAAGCGCCTGTTTAGCGACGTACACATCGTGCCGGACGCCGGCAGACGAGAACGCCATTTCCTAATTACATCGCCAACGGATAGGCGATCATATCCGAAAAAAAAGGAGCGAACCACCTTTATGCTGGTTCGCTCCTTTTCATTCTTATTTAAGACCTGCCTCTGCATCTTCCACCATTTTCTTCATGGACTGCATGCCCCCGCCCGACAGATACCAGTGGCCGCCATGATTGAAAAAAGAGCACCGTCGCCGGCACTCTTGAAGAAGGTGATACCCGGATTCAAACCGGGGATAAAGGTTTTGCAGACCTTCTCCTTAATCACTTGGCTATATCACCGTATGGAACTACTGTAACTATATGAACATTTTCGGCTGATTATCCATGAAAAAGAAAGTTCAGAAAAAATACACTTTTCGGACTTGAACTTAAGCTGATATTGTTCGTTTTAGTTGTGCCGGCCACATATTTTTTTGAAAAAGCAGTCTGGCGCCTTCTTTTCTTCGGAATTTGTCTTGTGTAACGCGTTACAGACGAAGCATCCCAAACAAATATTGATTTTCAGCCGGAGTGTAACAGGTTACACAGCACAAAATTCGACCTCAAGAACCCTCGCATAGCAGGATATCTACGATGGGGAACGAAATATCTACGATTAGCCCCAATATATCTACAATAGCTGTACTTCAGTTGAATTTCTGTGAATTCATGGGAAACCTACGAAAGACTCATTAGCCATCGACATTTAAAGGATGGATTGTAAAAAATATTGAAATCCCATGATTAGAGCACCCCTCTTGTTTTCCGTTTTCCGTTTCCCGATTTTTCCCATCAGGACCGCTTTACTTTCCAAAGTATTCGTTTCATTTTCCAACTGGAACTGTGCTCCGGCCTTATTATTCCTTTTTGTGATTTCAATTTCCAACCAGAACCAGGCAACAGCCACACTTCCATTACGAGAAAAACAATGAGCCCCTTCCTTGTTCAAGAAGGGGCTCATTCTCCGATCAATGCAATAGCCGACTGTCTTTTGCCTTTTTGGTAAGTGGAAGCGCCGCGCGGTTGATGAACTTCTTGAGCGCAAGTCCAAGGATCAGGGCAAGACCACCGAATGCCAGCAACGCAATGATATCCCGGTAGGCGATATCCCAGATGATGCCGCCCATCGCCTCCCGTAGCATGCTGATACCATACGTGAATGGCAGGAATGGGTGGATTTCCTGGAAGAACTCCGGTGTGAGCTGGATCGGGAAGGTACCCCCGGATCCACCAATCTGGATGACAAGCATGACGATCGCCATGGCCTTGCCCACGTTACCGAAAACGGAGACAAGCGTGTAGACAATCAGCATGAAGACGGCGCTTTGCAACATCCCGAACAGCACGAACCATGGCTTTTCGGCAACATAGGTGCCGAGCAGGAACATATCCCCTGTCGTGACGAGGATCGACTGCAGGACCGCAAGCGTCAGGAAGGTCAGGAAGCGTCCGAAGTATACTTGATAACTCTTGAACTCCCTACCTGGCTCATGAACTTCCACCGTCAGCATCGAAACAAGCAGAAGGGTGCCGACCCACAACGATAGCGTCGTGTAAAACGGGGACATCGCGGAACCGTAGTTTGGAATCTGATAGTACTGGTGTGACTTCATGACGACAGGTTCAGCGAAGAACTCTGTTTCCTTTGCTGCATTGAGGGTGAGGAGCTCAATCATTTCGTCGAGCGTACCTTCATTCTCTACTTTCTGGATCTCACCCGCCAGAGACTTCAGCTTTGCTTCAAGCGCCGGAAGTTGTTCCTGCACCTCCTGCAGCTTTTCATCGCCGACCGTCAATCCTCTTTCCGCATCCCCCAAAATCTTGCTCACTTCAGGGACCATGTTTTTCGCAGTAGTAAACAGTCCGTTTGCCTTCTCGATATTGCCGTTCACCCTATCAAGCCCGCTTTTGATTGCAGGCAAGATTTCACTGTCGTAGCGGCCGAGTAGGTCACCGAGCGCCCTGTCCGCCTCCCCTGCGGCGGCTGCAAGCCGGTCCAGCAGCTCCTTCGCTGGAACCGAGCCATTTTTCACCGCTTCGCTCACCTGGCTGGCGAGGTTCAGTTCATTCTCCAGGTTCCCTTTGATTTCCTGGAGACTCGCTGTTATCGGGGACGGTTGCTCCAGGCCTTGCAGGGAATCAAGCCCAGAGAAAAATTCAATCATCTTCCCCGAAACATTGTTCGCAACTGTCAGCCTGCTGACAGCCTGGTCCAGGACAGGCTGCACCTCTTCCGGCTTGAAATCGTTTTTCTCGAGCATCTCGGGAAGGTCGCTAACCGTTGCCGCAGCCTGCTGCATGAGCAGGAGATTCTGTTTCACCACTGGACCCATCGACTCGACCGTCTGCGAGCTTTGATCGATGAACGGCTTCAGCTTACCGGCGAAACGCTCGCCATCCCTCGCAATACTGTCCACCGTCCCAAGCCCTTCCTGCGCCTGGTCCACAAGCTCCTGGGACTTGTCTACATCCTCTATTGCCAGGTTCACCGCTTCATTCAGCTTTGGCGACAGCGCATTCAGCCGGTAAATCAAGTCTCTCACCTGGTCGATCGTCGGCCTGTTTTGGACCAATTCATAGCCGGCCTCATTCAACGCTGAAAATATTGCCCCGTTCGCCTCCCTGATGAAGTTTTCATTCACTTCCTCAATGATGCTGCTCGCCCCTTTGGAAGTGATCTTTGGGGAAATGGCGTTGATCTTGTCATTTTCATAATAATCCACTCTAGCCTTTGTCGGGTTTTTCGTCACTACCGAAGCGATATCCTTCGAAAAATCCTCCGGAATGACGATCGCTGCATAATAATCGCCGTGCCGGACACCCTTCTTGGCAGTTTTTTTATCTATGAACTTCCAACCTATCTTGTCATTCTTTTTAAGAGATTTCACAATCTCATTTCCCAAATTGAACCGCTTTTCTTTTATTGTGGCGCCAGTGTCATTATTTGCGACCGCCACCGTCAATCCCCCGGTTTTCCCGTAAGGATCCCAGGATGCCTTGATATTGAACCACGCGTACAGCGACGGCAAAAAAACAAGCCCGCCAATCAGAATCAGCGCAACCCAATTTGTCGCGATATTTTTCATGTCGCGGCCGAAAATCCCAAAAATATGCTTCATTCTAATCTCTCCGAACATAGTTTTTTCTACTTTATCCTGCTTTCAGGCCGCAATTCCTCCCAAAAAAAAACGATATAGGAAAATAATAGACGAGAAGCTCCGTTCCCGTCCATTGATAAGGTGTTTCACTATTCAAGTATGCCCATGAATATTGGACGTTAAGCTCTATCCACAGCGCACCCACATGTCTTCCATGATGTCCGTCTTTGTCGGGACTTCTATATAAAATGAATTACATTTTCACGCAGAGCGTGTCTATGACTTCATCCGCTCTCATGCTGATTTGCTTTATTAATTTCCTGACGTTCAAACGGATTTCCTGAACGTTGGCATAAAAGACATTATTAATGATGGTTTCCTACAACCATTTCCAAAGTCCCTCAATCAGGTTCATTCAGGGTTGTAGGGAGGCAGGAATACCAGTTCGAGCCTGTCTCTTTGCTCTTCAAGAAAGGGTTGGGCCAGTAAATCAATTTGCAATCACCTTCAGGGAATGTCTTGTTCTCTAACTGGAGCAGTTGCCTGTGCAGTGGTTTGTGCAACAATTGCTGGTCCGCCCTGTGTTCTTATCTGCGGTGCTTAATGGTTTGTGAAATGTGTTCTAGATAATAAGTTGATTTGTGGTAGTACTTGTAAAAATCTTGGTTATTGCTGATAGACTTAAATTCCTCCGGTCATTGTGTTATGTTAAGCTTTAATAGGAGGGATAACATTGAACAAAAATATGTTGTTATTAAAAATGTTTTTGTTGCTTGCTATTCCATTATTTACCTTCATTTATTTAAGTAATCGTTTTGGCACAATTCTTTCTGCCACTATGGGCTTGGTGACTCTTATTGTTTTAAGCATCCTTTTATTTGCAAGAAAACCAAAAAGAAGCACTGAAAAACGGTAGTTTTAAATAACTGCCGTTTTTATTTTGATATGATTAGTTATTGGTGATGTCCACCGACTAACTTTGTCGCTGCAAAGGCTGTCCGCACTGGTGTGGATGAAACAGCTTGTAGCAGAACGGATGGGAGCCCCAAGATGAAAAGGATGTTAAATTACCGAAGAAAGATCCCAAGTCCCAGAATTTTCATTTTTCCTAAAAAAAACCAAACGACAGCCGTCCCCGCGGCTGCCGCCCTACTTCTAATTCAATCCGAAAAGCCAAACGAGACAGTAACCGAGTACGGACAGAAAAACAGAGCCCACAAGGCCGGCTGCAAAGGAGCGCAGGCCCCACTTGCGGAATGCCCCGAGGTCGACGTTGAGCCCCAGCCCCGCCATGGCCATTCCAAGGAACAGGTAAGCCAGGCTGACAATATTCTCCGCCGTCTCCGCCGATACGATACCCAGCGTATTGAATCCACTCATGGCAAGGAACCCAAAGATGAACCACGGAACGATCGACATGGAGATCCCCGCCGCCTTTCCCCCGCCTTTGGTTTCCTTCGAACGGAATATCCACCCTATGACCAGCGCCACGGGAACCAATAACGCGACACGTGTCAGCTTCACAATGACAGCAAGGTCCACTGCCTCTTTCCCGCCTGCAGCAGCGGCCGCAATCACGTGCGCCAGCTCATGAAGCGTGCCGCCCGCGAACACGCCATACCCTGTTGGCGACAAATTCAGAACTGAGTAAAAAACGGTATACACCAGTGTAAAAAGAGTGCCCAAAATAGCGACAATCGCTGCGGCAATGGCTGTTTCATCGTCTTTCGCCTTAATTTGCGGGGCTATAGCGACAACAGCTGCGGCTCCGCAAATGGCTGTTCCGCAAGCGGTTAGAATACCCAGCTTTTTCTCAACACCCAGCCAGCGCGTTAACAGATACACGACAACCAAGGCAAATACCAGATTGATTGCCGCGATGGCAAATACATTTAATCCGGCATGATAAATATCAGCAAGGTTCAGCCTCATTCCAAGCAGGATGATGCCGAGCCGGAGTAGTTTTTTGCTCGCAAACGTTACACCAGGCTGTAAGCTTTCCCTTACGCCGAAGACAGCCCGCCAGCCCATGCCAATCAGGATAGCCAGCACCAACTGGCCCATAATCGATAAAAATGGGAGCTGCGCCAAATATTTTGCTGCTATAGCAATCAGTAGCGTCATCCCAATGCCTTGCATAAAAGCTAGGGAAACCTGCTGCTTCATTCGCTTTGTCTTCTCCATCGTTTCCACTTCCTTAAAAATCTTCTTATATATTCACTTTAAGTAAAAGATAATGATTAGTAAAATATATATAAATAATCGTCATCATTAAAAAAACTAATGATTAGGTGGGATTACCTTGTACTACGACAGCTTGAAAACCTTTGTCACGCTTGCTGAGATAAAAAATTTTACAAGAACCTCGGAACTGCTCCATATCTCACAGCCAAGCGTGAGTTTGCATATCAAAAATCTGGAGAAGGAGTTCCAGACAGAGTTGTTTCTTCGTTCTCCGAAGGCCGTGCAAATCACTCCGTCTGGAGAAATCCTCTATAATCGGGCAAAGCAAATGATCGCTCTCTACGAGCAGGCAAAAACGGATATATTGGAGCATCATCAGTCGATAAGAGGGAAGCTGAGAATTGGGGCAAGTTTTACCATCGGGGAATATATTTTACCTTCTTTGCTGTTCAGAGTGCACAGTGAATTTCCGGAGCTTGAACTCGAAGTGGAGATCGGAAATACGGAGGAAATCGTGCATAAAGTACGGTCATTTACTGTCGACATTGGCCTTATAGAAGGGCAGACAAACGAAAAAGAACTCTCCATCCGCCCGTTTATGGAAGACGAGCTATTCATCGTCGCGTCAAACACCCACCCGCTTGCCTCCCGGAATAACGCTGCCATGTCTGACTTGCAGAACCAGGCATGGGTGGTCAGGGAGGAAGGTTCAGGCACAAGGGAGTACTTAAACCATGTCATCCGTTCCAACGCCTTGTCCGTTTCTTCGTTACTGACCATCAGCAGCAACCAGGGCATCAAAGAAAGTGTTATAAACGGCATGGGACTTTCACTATTGTCCAGGAGCGTGATTGAAAAAGAACTCAAGTATGGAGAGCTCACGGCCATTCCGATAAAAGGAAAGTCCTTTACCAGGACCTTTTCCTATATTCAATCCCCCGTTATGAAAAACAAACGGAGCGTCGAAAACTTCGTCAGAATCATTCAAGGAAAATACCGCTTTTAAGATTTGGTTTATGTCCAAAGAATCATCCTTTTATTTCCTGAAGCTGATATAATGGACACAGCAATAGAATAGGTGTCTCAAGGGTGGTCAGCTCATCCCCATTTGAAAGGGGGTGGTGCTGTATGACGGTTTTCGAAGCTTTGATGTTTGCTTGTACGTTCACAAGCTTAGTCCTCGCTGTACTGTCGTTTGATAAAAACCACAAAAAATAATCCACCCTTGAGCCTGCAAGCATAAGGTGGATTATTCCCATTTGTGCTGATCGCCCCTGAAGGGAACCAGTCTATTGCCGACCGTTTGGTGTACCAGCACCAAGCGGTCTTTTTTTAATATATGCAAAATCTACATTTTCATTATACCCTAAAACGAAGAATTAAACGAGAGAAAAACGAATTCACAGGTGATGCTACAATATCAAATCGTCTGAAGGTCAATCGCCCCTGTGGCAATTTGATAGATACACAACAGGAACAATGCCAGGATAATGGCCGCAAAAATCCATTCCTGTTTCGCAAAGATTTTTCTGCCGTTTTCCTTTTGGACCCAGATAAAGACAAACAGCCCGGCTGCAAAGAGCATCATTGTCAGCAGGATATATTCCATGCCGGAAGCGTAGGTGACCCACAGGATAAAGATACTGGCGATCAATCCTAACACAATGTTTTTGATTCGGTTCTCCGTCCCTTTTTCCTCTTGCAGCGACAGCTTCACCTGAAAAAATGCGATCAGCGCGTATGGAAGCAGGATGGCTGAGGAAGAAAGGGAATACATGAAGTTATAAGCACTGTCATTAATCAAGAACGAGAATAAAAAGATCTGGATTAGTATATTTGTAACCAATAATGCTGAAGTTGGTGCTCCATGTTCATTTACTTTTGAAAAGAATTTAGGGAAGTTCTTTGTTTGTGAGGCCTGGTACGGCACTTCCCCGGCGTACATAGTTGTTGCAAGCCAGCAGCCAATGATGGAGATGATGACTCCAATATTGATAATAATGGCACCTGGTTTGCCAATGACGCTTTCCAATACATATGCCATGGATGGTTTCGGCAATTCGGAAAGTTCGCTTTGTGCCATGATTCCGAAAGACAGGATGGTCACCAAGGCGTAAAGCAAGAGCACCGACACGAATGCAATCAATGTCGCTTTACCGATATCTTTTGCCCGTTTCGCCCTAGCGGAATAGATGATGGCTCCTTCCACTCCAATAAACACCCATACTGTTGTCAGCATTGTATTTTTTACCTGGGTGACGACAGACTGAAGTTCAAATTCTCCTGATCCAGTCCCCCAATAATTCAGTGAAAAGATATCAACCTTGAATGCAAAAATGACACAGAGAATAAAAAGGACAATCGGAATAATTTTTGCGACGGTAACGATAAAGTTAACAATCGATGCACTGTGCGCCCCTTTTACAGTGACATAGTGAATTGTCCATAACGTGATGGAGGCCCCAATGATGGAATATATATTTTGCCCATTTCCAAACAGGTCAAAGAAATAACCTAATGCACTAAATGTCAGTGTGCCAAACGCCACATTGCCCAGGAAAGCTGAAATCCAATATCCCCAAGCTGAGTTGAAGCCCATGTAGTCCCCAAAACCGGCTTTAGCATAGCTGTAAATACCGGCATCCAAATCCGGTCTCTTTTCGCTTAGGTTGCGAAATGAAAATGCCAGCGACCCCATGCCAAGCCCTGTCACGATCCAGCCGATGATAATGGAACCAGGTGAAGCCTGTGAAGCCATATCCGATATCAGGTTAAAAATTCCGGCACCAATCATGGAGCTGATGACCAAAGCAGTTAGTGCACCAAGGTTTAATTTTTTCTCTTCCGCCATAATATTCCCCTCCAATCGATTAAAGGAATCTAAAAAAGAGTATGAGAAAATGATCCCATACTCTTCTCAATTGTTGGCTTGCTATTAGAATCTGAGAGAAAGACAGCTTAAGCCGCCATCAATTTTTCTGAACTCGGATGTGTCTACGACCAACACTTTATATCCAAGGCCTTCGATGGCTTTCTGGGCATTTGGGTAACCCGCTGGCACAAGCACATGGTCGTTCACCCAAATGCAGTTTGCACCGTAAGCTTCGTCCGGAGAGATTTCAATTTTATTTAACTTTTCGAAGACAGGTGATGTTATAAATTCACCTGCTACTAATAGATTGTTATTTTCCAAATAGGCTAAGCCTGTTTTTAAATGCAATACTTCTTTTAGTGGAACGATGGAACCGCTTAGTCCATATTTTTCAAGGATGGCAATCATCTGCTCAGCACCAGCTCGATTCGTCCTTGCAGACTCACCTATGTAGAAATGGTCTCCAACCATCATGATATCGCCGGCTTCAACCGTTCCAGGTGCCTCTATGTATTCAATATGTTCATAAAACTTTTTCAACGCCTCCTGCATATCCTGCAGAGCAGCTTCTTTTTGCCTGGATGCTGCACCAGGGCGTGTGATAATGACACATTTTTTGGTACAAAGTGCCACATCTTCAACAAAGCATGAATCGGGAAAATCATCATTTGGTTCTAATACAGTAACATTTACGCCAGCCTTTGTTAGAGCGCTTACATATTCCTCATGCTGTTTCAGCGCCAAACCATAGTTTGGTTTTCCTTCATTCGAGCTACTGATACCGTCTACTACTGATTTTGAAGGTACTCTTACAATAACATTAGTAAACACGACCAATTCCTTCTTCCCTGTATATTTTAGCAATGATTAACAATTGCTATTAAATTTATTATATCGCTATATTATTGTAACCTATGACTCAATTGCGTAAACTTTATGAACATTTTAACATATGCGTATATACACACGATATTGAAGTTTGTGAATCTTTTCACTGATGTAACCGTACTAACACGGCGAAACAACTTAATGCTTTAACGTAAAAAAGGGATCTCAACTATTTATTGAGCCCCTTTTTTCCTTCATCCTATTCAGCTTCGGTAAAAACAACTGTGATATTCCAACGGTTAATCCACCAAGTAAAAAAGTCCAGAAAAAGTGGAGTGATGTATCCCAGATGAGCCATAAAACCATCCCAGTGTAAACAAGCAGTAATACTGGAAAAATCACAGCTGCATTTTTGGCACTTTGAGTAGCAGTAAACTTACGCAAAAAGCCCAACGATAACAGATATAGAATGGGCAACCCCGCACTGATGAGACCTAAAATCACGGCTGCTGCCTCCTTTTCTGAAACTTTCACCGATGTTACCAATTCTTAATTTACATAGAAAATGGGCTAAAAAAACAGCTGCAAAAAAGCAGCTGTTACGGACATTCTAAAGCGTCTATTCCATATACTCTACATTCTTAACTTCAGTACCGGCTGTTTTCCACTTGCCGTTATCAAGTTTCATTGTATGGATTCCGGTGACTCTATTATCCTTAAATTGAAAGTTATCCGTTACCTCTTTTGCAACTGTAGTTTGTACGACCTCTACTTTTGCAGAGTCAGCAGAGCTTTCGAGCACTTTCATTGATTCAAGTTTATATTCGAGTTCAGTTTTCTCAAAAATAGGCCCCATTTGAGTTTTGGTAAGTTCCTTATCCTCCGGCGAAATAAGAAGCGTATCTAAATATTGATCCATATTTTCTTCTTCAGCATATTTCATACTTTCCAAGAGATCTTTTTTAATAGACTCTTCAGCATCACTATTCTCACTGCTTGAAGCTTCTTTTGCAGCCTCAGGCTTTGCTTCTTCCTTCTTCACCTCAGTTTTGGCAGCTGTCTCTTCTTTTGCCGGCTTCGCTGCTTTCTCCTCATCCGAACCGCATCCTGTCAGCAAGAGGCCTAAAGCAGTGGCGAGCATAACTAGTTTCTTCATTTTTCTCTCCTCTTTTTGCACTTTGGATAGCTTTTAGTACCCAAATATACACCATAATTAATATTTTATTCCATTTTATCACATTTATTATATTAAAGGAAAAAATTTAAGTTTATCTCTCTATCACTTCTCATTACTCTGCTCAGACCCGAGGCAACCTGCGCAGATTACAAAGTCTATTTAAAGGAGCAAATATGATGAATAACCATCACTTTATTAAAGCTTTTGAGAAAGCCTAGTTATTAATGCCCGGGGGAGTAAACAGTCCAGTTAGATCCTTTCAATCAATAGGGATCGATCCAATATTTGTTAGCCACGGTGCTGGTTCTAAAATATATGACATCAATGGGAACGAATATATTGCTATATTCTGTCTTGGGGACCATTAATTCATGGTCACGCGGATAAGGATATCGATAGGGTCCCGGATATTTCAGCACAGGCATTCATTCAGGTTGAAGAAACACAACGAGAAAAAGGCCCGATTTTAACGGACCCGATTAAGTAAAATAACATAAAAAGCAATAAAGCTAATCAAACACCATAAGCTTCTCTCTAAATATCACAATATAACTCAACTCCGGTTGGGAGTATATTCCACATTATATTCCTTGGCTATCTTTTGCATTTGTGAATGATATTCTTCGATTAGTTTTTGATATTCGGTCATCTTTACATTCGATTGCTCAATTAAGCCGCTATCCTGTTTTTCCAATGCCTTCTTTTCAAGTTGGAGAGCCTCATAGAAAATTTCTGTTGCCTTCACCATCTGCTTTGTGGGCTTTTCCAACTCGGATAATCCTGGTGTGATTCCTTTTGCTTCTTCAAGAGCTTTTTTATAGGCAGGCAATGTATTATTGACCAGCTCGGTATGTAAAGTCTGGTCATTTGTAAAATTTTCTCCCGATACAGAAGATAATGACTTAAACGCCGCTTCTTCATAATCAGATACTTTTTTAGTTTTTTCATTCACAAATTGAAGTATGATTTTCTGTTTTTCCTTCTTTGACAATTCTTTTTGTTCACTTTTGTTTTCGTTGCTTTCTCCGGATGATTCATTCATGCTACATCCTGTTAAAAACAACGTTAAAATGAATAAAACTTTGATATATCTCACTTTAAAACCCTTCCTGTCTATTCAGTTATTAATGACCTTTTTCAATTGTACTTAATCATGCTAGGATCGCCCGATAAAAATGCATCCCTGCGTTTTAAATACCGGTTCTTTTGCACAGTTTTTGCAAGTACCATCATGGGAATGGTTACTACCAAAACAGCAAAGCCATACCAAACGACAATGAACGAAAGGACAATATAGGCAACTGAGGCCAGGGCAAAAACAGAATAAACGGCCATGAACAGGATATTGAAATATTGCAGCTGCGCGATCCTAGATTTCTTATCCTTTGATGCTGGCTCTTTTTTAAGACGAGCCAAGTATTTTAATTCAGAAACCCCAATGATGTAGGGCTCCACAAACCAGTTGAGTATCCCGTTCATGTTATTCCTTCCCGCTAAACAATGAAGTCAATTGTTTTCTTATGGCTTTCTCGCCTTCTGATTCAAATCCTTTAAACACTACTTCCTGAATCTGTGAATGGCTAAAGAATACGTTTGTGTCTTCTCCTAAATGGCCTTGAGGGTAAGGGCACGCCACATAGTCCCATACTTTCTCCGTATCCCCCTGCAGCTGTTTCCTGCCATACACCATGACAGGCTGTTTGATACCTTGGACCAGCAAAACAGTGCCGATGGGCAGTAACTCCTCCCCTAGCTCAATTTTTAATGAATTAAAATCAATTTCTACCATGACAATATACTGCTCCTCTCAATGAATCTTCTACATATTTAATTTGCCTTTTCAAAACTGATGCCCAGCTTGACTCCCAATATAAATCTTAGGTCAAGTACTGTTTCTTTCCCTATTTTTGCCTCGCCGCCGATGCCCAATGCTGACCCGCCTACTGTTCCTTTTACATTAATATTCGTAAATGGGATTGGGATGATGCCCGACACTTCTCCTTCAGCAACGGCTGCTTTAGCTCCAATCCCTATAGAGCTGTTATCTACACCTGCATAGGCGTTTGCTTTTAAAATATCTCCCTGTGCTTCCGCACCTGCGCGCCCAATGAGAGTGAGATCTTTATCCAGTTGAGCTTTTGCTTTTATATTATAAACTGAACCGGATGCCTTAAGTAATGGAAAGATACTTTCTCCACCGATGCTTGCCTGGCCTTCCGCCATTCCAATATTTTGGTTGAATTCGCTATCAATTATTTTCGTATCATGCGCCATGCCTGCATGAATACCGACAAAGCTGGACTTACCGCCAATCTGCCCTTCTTCATTCCACTTATTTTCAATCTTCCCAGCTCCTACGCCTACTTTGAAGCCATTTTTTTCAACTGTGTCCCCAATTAAGTAAGTGCCATCTTTACTGACTGATGATGGCTCTCCCTGACTTTCAAACGTTTTCGAAAAACCAAGAGGATAGAATCCCAGGAACATGGAGAGGGCTTCTCTTTTATTCATGATATATTCAAAAGCTGAATGTGGTACAGGAATAAGGTCAGACATTTCAGGGCGAATGCTCATAACCAATGAAAAACGCGAGTGGAAGTTCATCAACTGTGTCGCGGAGTAATTGTTTACAGTCAGCTGCCCCGAGGAAACTCTCGCTTTCATATCTGTTATGTACTGTTCAAGCAAATGAAGTTCATTCTTCAATTGCTGCAAAGAAACCGTTTGCTGGTAATCAAACTCTTCCAGTTTTGTGATAGTCTCTTCTATATTTTTTTCGGCTGACCCGATATCCTCAATGACAGTAGAATCATCAATCTGAGGAATCGGAGTGATATCCTGTATACTTGAAATGACATCATTGGCCTCATTCGTGACTTCTTCTGTATACGTTTTGGCTTTCCCTAAAGATTGGGATAAATCATTCTGTAAAAATGGCTGCCTGATAAAACCGCTTTGGGAAGGCTCCAATGCATCCACTGCATTCCTGCAATCAACCAGTTTTTTATCATAATCGGATAATATCTGCATGGTCTTTGTAATAAAAGGCGTATGACAATCTTCATAAAAAGATTTAATGGCTTCAGCACCTTTTCCATTAAATCCATCATCTAAATTAATCAGTCCGCCAATAGCTTTTTGAAGTGCTTCAAAAGCCGTTCTCTTTTCATTAATCGCTTTCACGATTTTGTCAATCCCAAGCTCTAAACCATTAACCTCTAGAACCTTCATCGCACTCTCACCTCATATGAACAGGGCCAAAGGAAGCAGAAAGCTTTTCATCAGTGGCTTTCATGGCCTCAATTGACTTTTTTGTCATTGTTTCATTGGATACAAGTAAACTCTGGTAATCTCTTATAACCTGCTCAAATAACTGATTGATCTCCTCCAGCGTTTTCACGACATCGAGCTGATTTTTGCCTGAGATATCCCCTGGCATTGACGGTTCTAATCCTGATGTTGCGCCGTGCAAGGTAGATAGCACAGTTCCCAGTTTTGAATAGTCCAGTTTAATTTCGTTCATTCTCACCACTTCCTTGCTTTATATTTTAGTATTTTCCTCTTCCCGCATTGCAGCCAAAATCGCTTCGATACAGTTTTGATAATAAACAATTTGAATTTGAAGTTCGCTTATTTTTGCTGTAATTGAAATAAAAATATTTGTAAACTTGGTGCCTTTCAGTTCATTGTATGAAACTTGAAGACTTTTTCTTATTGTTTCGAATCCTTCGGCCAATTGACCGCTCCAAGTGTCATCCGAAAGCTCCGGCTGGTAAAACAAGTTGTAATGTCCGGCTAGTTCTTCTTTATATTCAGACAGTTTGGTTTTCGCTTCATTCAGTCTTTTGATTTTTTCCTTATTTTCGGCAATTAGCCTGTAATAATGGCTGAGTAAATCTGCACTCATTCAACATCACCTTTTTTAAATTATCATACATCCAGCACACTTAAATCATATTTCCACTTAACAAAAGTATTTAATTTCATACTAACTTATCCTTCGCCTGTCACACAATCCTCCGCCTATATAATGGCAAAAATGTGTAATATGTACTACCAGAAGGTTACACGCCCCAGCTGAAACTAGGGCTAAAGTTCCCACTCACCTTGTTCTATTGATTCTTAATTGGGATGTTTTATCGCTTCCTTGAAAAAGAGAATAAGCACACCGTTTCAACAATGGGCTAAAGTGAATTGAAGACTCCCAAGAGTAAAAGAAGGTCATTGGACCTCCTTTCACTCATATATCTGTTCTGCTTCCCTTGGATAAAGTCAAAGAACCAAATAGTACATTCTTCTCTTAGTTTCTTGGTAAGCCTAAGCTATATCCAGTTGAGAGGGCTCATATATGACATTGTACTTTTCAGATAACTTTTTCATCTCTTCGTGATATTCGTTTATCAGGATGTCATATTCCTCCGCTATGACATTCGCTTCCTCGATCAATTCAATATCCTGCTTTTCCAAGGCTTCTTTCTCGATCAGCAACGCTTTGTAAAATGTGTTTGTGGCCTCTTCTACCATTACCTTGATTGGCTCTAACTCTTCCATTTCCACCTCAATGGCTGCAGCCCGGTCCACTGCCTTTTTGTAGGTTGGCAGGACTTCATTGACAAGGACTTCATACAATTTCTGGTCGTTTCTGTAATTTTGGCCCGATACGGTGGCTAAGGCTTTATTAGCTTCCACTTCATAATAGCTGATCCTGGAGATATCCTCGTTTACAAAATCCATGAGGATCTGTTGCTTCTCAAGATGAGACAGCTTCTCCTCCTTCAGTTTCTCTTCCGCCTTAGGACCCTCGATGTCATTCTTGGAGGAATCGTTTTCTTCGTTGCCGCAACCCGCAACCAATACAACCATTGTCGCCAACACGAATAAAAATTTCTTCACTCTTTATCAAGCCCTCTCTTATACCAATTTTGCCCAATGAAGAACCGTTTTTAATGTATGCAGGTGGGTTGTTTTTGGTCAAACGAGTGCGAGCCCGTGTTTGTTGCAATAAAAAAACCCTGTATGAGCAGGAGACCCTTAACCTGTATTGTCAAAGCTTTTTAATGTGCTAAGCTTTTATAGACACGGTGAGCCTTTTGTTTTTTACACAAAATTCCATTCAAGAAAAACGCATGGACGCTATCGTAGATAGATTCCTCTTTACCGTAGATAGCCTGCAGTACAATGTTAACCACTTCTGCAAACAGCATCATAACCGGTTACAGTCACCATTAATCAAGAGAGTTTACATAATATTTCTTTTAAAGAAGCAGATGGGCTCATTTTTCTTTAAAAATTTTCTAAAAACAAATCATTGAGCTCAAGAAAACCGACCTGAACATAAAAAATCGCCCTTACCAAGCTAAAATTAGCTTGGTAAGGACGACCTTTGCTAACCTAATCTCTTATCTGATCTTCAAAATGATTCTTTTCACAACAGTCTAAAGGAAAAAACCCATAGGCTTCATTCCTCTTATATCCTCAATATCTCCCTTATATCTTCTTCGGTAAGAGCTGATGATGTTTTTTCATCAATATCGATGATTTCTTCAATTAGGTTCCTTTTTCTATCTTGCAGTTCATTTATCTTTTCTTCGATCGTACCCCGGGTAATGAGCTTGATGACCTGTACGACATGAGTCTGGCCCATTCGATGGGCACGGTCAGCTGCCTGCTCCTCCACTGCCGGATTCCACCAGCTGTCATACAGGATAACAGTATCGGCGCCTGTCAGGTTGAGGCCTGTTCCTCCTGCTTTTAATGAGATGAGAAACAGATCACGTTCCCCTTCATTAAATCGATTACTAATCTCCAGGCGTTCTTCCGAAGGAGTTTGTCCATCTAGATAGAAAAAAACCAATCCTTGAAGCGTTAACTCCCGGCCGATAAGCTCCAGCATTTTGGTAAACTGTGAAAAAATCAGCAACCGCCTGTTCGAAAGCCTCGACTCCTCGATCAGCTGCAGAAGCTGCTCAAATTTTGCCGAACTTCCTTTATAGCCGTCCACAAACAATGCTGGATGGCAGCATATCTGCCGCAGGCGCGTCAAACCAGCCAGGATTTTGATCCGGTTCTTTTTAAGTGTCTGCTTATTTAAATGCTTCAGCGTATCGTGGCGCAGTTTTGCCAAATAGGCAGCGTACAGTTTCTTCTGCTCAGGAAACAACTCGACCGTCTCCATTGATTCGATTTTTTCAGGAAGCTCTGAAAGAACATCTTCTTTCATCCTTCGCAGCAGAAACGGACGGATCCGCCTTGCGATTTTTTTTCGTGACAGGTTACTGTATTCCTTTAACCCCTGGAATAACCCGGGAAAGACAACGTGGTAAATGGACCACAACTCTTCTTGTGCATTCTCTACCGGCGTTCCTGTAAGCGCAAATCGGTAATCCGACCGCAGCTTTTGCACTGCTTTTGCCGTCTGTGTCAACGGGTTTTTGAATGCCTGTGCCTCATCAAAAAATACCGTGTGGAAGGCCTGTTTCTCATACTCCTTTATGTCCTTACGCAACAAAGGATAGGAAGTAATCAGCACATCATGCCCATTTAACATCTTCAATCCTTGCATTCTCTCTTCTCTATCGCCATTAATGACTGCAACACTTACTTCAGGAGTGAATTTCTTTATTTCACTCAGCCAGTTATACATTAAAGAAGAAGGACAAACAATCAGGATCGGATGCTTCCTTCTCCGGATTTCGGGCAGCTCGGACAGGATGAACGTAATGCTTTGCAGCGTTTTGCCAAGTCCCATATCATCCGCAAGAATACCGCCAAAGCCATATTTAGCGAGGGTTTTCATCCACTTGAAACCCCTTTTTTGATAGTCCCGCAATACATGGTCCAGACTTTTTGGCACCTCGAATTCTGAATCATCCTGATTGCTGAGGCTTTCCATAAACCTATGGAATGAATCCTCGCGTTTTAATACAGACTCTTCAACTGAATCAAGAGCCTGAAGACCACGGATAAAAGGCATCTCCATGCTGCTCTCCCAATCTTCTTTCTGGACTGGAAGGGCATGCAGAAAACGATGGATTTCCTCATACTCCCTTGCCTCCAGCGAAAGCAAGGAGCCATTCCGTAAGCGGTAATACTTTCGTTTTTCTTCAATAGCCTGGAGAACCTCGCGAATATCCTTTTCGGGAATGCCATCTAATTCAAATTTAAATTCCAGCCAATTGGTCCGTTCCTTTTTTACTCTCACCCTGACTTGAGGAGGTGCGCTCCTCCGAAAAATCCGGTTCCTTACGGCCGTAGTTGCATAAATCTGTACAAGCTTTTGAAGCTTTGGAACGGTATGATACAAAAACTCGTACTCCAATTCCTCGTTTTGCAAATAATATCCGCCGTCCGTTTTGGCAAACGAGCTTTCATCCATTAGCGTTAGAATTGCCTCTTCAGATTCAACATCCCGTATAAACAAGGATTTTGTCTGAGGCTGGCGGCTTTCCAATGGATTGATGACAATATTTCCATAGTGAAATTCGAGCCCTGCCAGCAGCCTGTTTTTCACACGGTCTAAATAAAGCTTGGCAATTAACGGAGTCTCTGCCATCCTCTTGGATATTGTATGAGAGATATTCACTTTTCCCAGTCTTCTCAGACCTGGAACCACTTTTTCCAAGAAGAAGCCCAGCTGCTCTTGAGGGATGCTAATTTGCTGCGTTCCTGAAGCATCAAGCATTTGTTCTAAGTCTGACAAACGCTGGCAATCTTCATGTTCCAGCTGATGCAATTTCCCCCTGAAAAGGACAATCCCGTAGGAATCCATCACGTTCATGAGCTCTAGTCCCTTTATCTCCAGCTGGGCGCAGCCTTCCTCTTCCAAAAAATCAAACACTAAAGGCAACGGCCCATCCGACAGGTCCAATCCGGCATATTTATTACCACCGTTCTCCAGCTCTGCCAATGGAGAATTTACCAATAAAGGGAGAAGTTTTTCCCACGAAGAAGGTGAAAGGATGATCCTGCAATCATTAATGTGATCAATTGATGCTTCAGACAGCGGTTTAATATATACTTTTTCTTCTTGTATCACACTGATAAGCTGTTGAATCACAGCATCTGTTTCTTTTTGAAAGCAATGAAGGCCGGGGTCAAATTCAAACGAAGGAGAAATCCAGCTAGGTCGGCCTTCTTTCACGGAATTTAAAAACTCACGGATATTTGGTACAACAGCTGAGCCTACCCTAGCTTCTATTCCAAACAAATGTGTCCCCTTTCCTGCGAGGACAGGTTTGATTGTAAAAGTCACATCTAAAATCTCTCTATCTTCAAAGTGAGACTTCTGTTTGCTGATTCTCACAGGCTGGTCGGTGAAGAGACCCATTAATCCTTTTGTCAGTGCTTGATTCCGGGAAGGGTTTCGACGTTGACGTTCATATATCGACAGCAGCACCGCCGCTACATGCTGGCATTCCCATTTCACAGATGCCAGCTTTGGACAGCTGCATTGGGCAGAAATGTCCCCTTGTGCTGACTTTTTTACTGTAACATGGAAATTTTCTTTTCCTTTCACTGTCGCTTCACAGAGATCAGGAAGATACTGTTCAAAAATGACTTTATTCGAGCGATAGAAAGAATCCCCTCTTTTCAAGGAGACTGCGCCACACATTTCTTCGATCATTTCTTTACGCAACTCTATATTCAAGTGACTAGCTCCTTTCCGGAGAGACTCTTTTCATCAAGATTTTACCACAATAAGCTCCATAAGGAATGCAGCGGGTTAATGCGGTGGTTTTCAGTTGAAAACTACATCATTTCCGGGGAAATTGTCGAAGGATGCAGACCGGATATTGAATTGCCCGCTGTTTTTGGGGAAATAACAAGAAAAAAGAAGGATGGCGTTTATTATTTCTGCCCTCCTTCTTTTTATGAGACCAACACCATTAAACTTTTTTCACAAATTCAGATTTCAGCTTCATCGCTCCAAAACCATCAATTTTGCAGTCAATATCGTGGTCGCCGTCCACTAGGCGAATGCTTTTTACTTTTGTGCCGATTTTTATGACGGATGATGTCCCTTTTACTTTCAGGTCTTTGATGACTGTGACTGCGTCGCCATCACTTAAAACATTTCCATTGGCATCTTTAACGACCTTTACGTCATCACTTACCGCCTCTTCTGACTCTAAATTCCACTCATGGGCACACTCTGGGCATACAAAAAGACTGCCATCCTCATACGTGTATTCAGAATTACATTTAGGGCAATTAGGCAAATTAGACATTTCGTATTCTCCGTTCATTCTTTATTTTTGTAGCCTCTATTATAACTAAAAATTCCTCTTTTTGATATGGTTTGCTTGAGTGTTCCATAATCCTCCTCCCAACCCGCTATTCACTTTTCAGAACTAAAAATAACCTAATTAAAGTGCAATCGACATATACATAATCCATCATCCTTTTCTTGCCAGGAGGAAGCTATGTCAGAACCAAAACAGCCTGTAGTGCGGCCCTATTTAACGACACGCAGTCTCATGCCTGAAAACCAGGAGACACCCATTCAATTTATTCAGTCGGACATTGTGAAACACAAGTTATTTTATCGGCGGAACCACTTTTCATACCCTGCACTTTCTTATTCAAATTATTGGCTGCCTATTGATGGGCTGGTCACATCGCCTGCACTTCTGTCCATGAATGACCTTCTTCGTTTGCCGTCTAAAACATTGAAAGTGGTGCTTGAATGCTCTGGAGACAAGCGCAGCCTGTTTGAACCTAAAGTATTTGGTGAACAGTGGGAAAAGGGTGCCATTAGCCAAGGTATCTGGAAAGGTGTTCCATTAAGTGCCTTACTTGAGCACACCGGGATAAAAGAAGGGGCAAAAGAAGTTGTCGTCGAAGGCTATGATTATGGAGAAAGGACAGATCTGGATCAGGTTTATACTTTTTCCAGGAGTTTGCCCATTGAGAAGGCGCTACACCCTGACACGATGATTGCCTATGAATATAATCATCGTCCAATTCCATTCAAGCATGGCTATCCGCTTCGGTTAATCGTTCCGCAGTGGTATGCAATGGCCTCCGTCAAGTGGATTAAGCGAATAAGTATTATCGGCTCTCATTTTTCCGGGCCTTTTCAATCGATTGATTACGTGTATTATCCGAGTAAAGAGAATGATAACAATGCTTTTCCCGTCACTACAATAAATGTAAATTCTACGATACAGAAACCATTGGACATGGATATTTTGAATACTGGAAAGCACTCCATCAAAGGCATTGCTTGGACAGGAAAAGGCACGGTCACAAAGGTAGAAGTCAGCACAGATAACGGGCGGACATGGGCAAAAGCAAACATGGATTATTCTGATGACATGAGCTACGAGTGGGTTTCCTGGTCTTATGAATGGACAATATTAGAAAAAGGCGAATACACGGTCTTGTCGAAAGCAACCGATTCAACCGGCCAGACACAGCCAGCACTTCCTTTTTGGAATAGAAAAGGCTACGGCTATCATGCGATAGATCAAATTAAGGTTAAAGCAGAATGAACGGACTAAACTTCTATAGATTTATTGAGCAGGAGCGCTTAGCCCTGCTCCTTTCTAATTCTCAGTTCTAGATATAAAAAATGTGTTACATTCACTTTTTGCCGCAGTAAATGGATCGTTTTTTTTAATAATATTACCATTATCTTTATGATATCGCTCATGAAAAAATCCAACTAGTTTATTAAATTATTAACTTGCTTTGAGTAGTATTGAACACTTCACAGACGCAGATAACTACTATTTTTTCATTTCGGCTAACCGAAAAGAACCTATACTACCAGCTGCCTTATCTCTTCAGGAAGAACTCCGTACCGGGGTTCTTGCCCTTAAGCATATCCTTCACCCTCTTGCCAATCACCAGGTTGTTTGCGGGTACGTCATGATGTAAAAGTGCTCTACTTCAACAGGGACTGAGCCCTGCTCTTTTACTTTTTCTATCTACAATAAAAAAAAACTCCTTCTACATAATAAACAGATAAAAATTAATGATTTAAGAGAAATATTTATTGAAAAACAATAAATAGCGTGCTAGAATGAAATCAACGATATACAAGTGAGGTGCTTTCCTTGAAAAAAGGAACAACTTTCTCCTTAGAGGCAGCGGTTTCGATTGTTGGAATAATATCGCTCTCCCTGTGCATTTTTTATTTTCCTGGTTTGGCACAGGAGACGGCAGACAGATTCCCGGAATTTTCCGGGCTCCAGTATCCCGTTTTAATTGGCGTATATGCGACGGCCATACCATTTTATTTCGCCCTGTACCAGGCACTGAAGCTTCTGAATTGCATTGACCGTAATAAGGCATTCTCCGAAGAAGCCGTAAAAACGCTGAAACACATCAAATACTGTGCAATTTCTATCAGCGTCCTATATGCATTTGGAAGCCTGCTCTTATTTTTCGAAAACGCCCTTCATCCAGGTGTCGTCATCATTGTTGCCACTGTCATTTTCGCATCTGTAGTCATTGCACTTTTCTCGGCAGTCCTTCAGATGTTATTAAAAAACGCTCTTGATATAAAATCCGAGAACGATTTAACAGTCTGAGGTGAAAGAGATGGCAATTATCATTAATATTGATGTGATGTTAGCAAAGAGGAAAATGAGTGTGACTGAACTAACCGAAAAAGTCGGTATCACGATGGCGAACCTATCCATCTTGAAAAATGGCAAGGCGAAAGCGGTCCGGTTCTCTACACTAGAAGCTATCTGCAAGGCTCTCGACTGCCAGCCCGGTGACATCCTTGAATACAGAAGCGATGATTAAGATCCCGAAAGCCTGATTGCTCTGCCAACGGAATGAATTTAAATAATTTAAGGTAAGGTGAATGAAATGAAAAAAGCAATGTTAATGTTGGTTCCCTTTATTATTTCAGCTGTATGCTTGATTGCCTACAACATGATCGGTTCAGAAGTCGCACCCGACGGCACGCTTAATGAACCATTCTTTTTAATCCCGATTGCGTGGCTAGCATTTTTCGCAGGCATTGTCTCGTTAATCATCAATACTTTCACTTCAAGAAAGAAAAATGTCTAAAACTCTTTAAAGGCTCCCCGAGTTTCCGGGGAGCCTCATTTATATATTATTGGTTATGCTTCCGAACCACCCGCAGGTGAACTCCTTTTTGGGCCTTTACGGATGCCCTTTTTGTTTGTCTTGCAACTTTCCCGGAGATCGAGGAGGCCATTACTAGTTTGTTCCCCATCCAGACGGGCGGATCGATCAGCCGCTCTTTCTGTTTCATGTGATAATCAAATTCCTCTTCATCTTCCATCAGGATAACATCTTCCTGAAGCTTCCTTAGTAAGCGGATAACTTCTTCATCATTCGAGCGATATAATAAATCCATTACTTCCTCGTCCGTTCTCAAGAAATAATTCGGTTTCAGGATGTTTTTCCTAAGCGCTATCTTTAATGCTTGAGAAAGGATGGTATAACCATAAATATTTAAGGGATCCAGGAAATAATCTATCACTTCTTTATAATATGTATCCACAAACCACTCTGCCTGCCCTATATCATCGATGCAAATCTTTCCTTCGATCATAACAAGATGAGACAGAAAAGTTTCTATTTCCTCCAAGGAAATTACACCGAAATGCAGCATATCCCTCAATGTATAATCGATCCGGTCCGCGCACAATTCAGGTAAAGGCTGCTCCAGTATACTCCACTGCGATAAGTCTTCCATGATATTTTTTTCTTCCAAACCGTACCTGACCAGTATCGTCGAAATATCCGACCCTTCGATCACTTCAGTGAATATTTTCTCATGGTAGTCTTCATTTTTTTCATCAAACACATAATCAATCACATGGGAAAAAGCAGTATGCGATACATCATGCAATAACCCCGCGATTTGCTCCTCAATGCTGCCGCCAAGCTGCCTGATCAAAAGCATGACACCAACGGAATGCTCATATCTTGTGCCATTCCATTGTTCATTCACCAGGTAGCTCGCACCGCCTTGATGAATCTTTTTTAACCGCTGTACAGCCGCACTATTGATAAGCTCTTCCAAAACAGGTTCAAGGATGAATTCTCCATACATTTTATCCACTAATTTCAATATCCTTGCCCCCTTCTTAATAAGGTTCAGTACTTGTAAGCATAGTATATATTGCATCATTTTTGCAGCAAGTGTTGCGGATAACGAGAAATTTTTTTCCAAACCACAATGCCAAATTTCTTCCACTACAGTTAAACTATTTTTACCCTCAAATTCCACCTCTTTATTTTTGAGAGAGATCATCCGAGACTTTCGAAGCACCGATGGAACATCTTCCAGTCATTGGAGTTGTACATTAGCGGCATGGTATGAATCAGTCTCAAAATCGGCACATCCTGTCCCTTCAAAACCTTTTTACGGCTACATTATGATATTCACCCCCTCACCTTTACGTTCTGCATGGTAGGATAACCCCCGCCCATCTAGTAAAATAGAAGATAGAGAGAACCTGAATTGAGGGTGGATGGTTTGTATAATAAACGCATGAAAATCAGTACACTCATTATATTTTTTGTGGTGATCGTGGTGCTATTATCATTAGTTGTAACTGATTTACTAATCAGCCAGACCACTGGCGAGCATGTAAAAAAGAACATTGAAGAGAAAGCGATGATTGTTTCGAGAATGGTGGCAAAATCGCCAATTGTAATTGAAGGCCTGGAGAAAAAACGTAATGCTGCGGCAATCCAAGATTATGCCAAAGATATTCAGGCAACGACCAATGTAATGTTTGTAGTGGTGATGGATATGGATGGAGTTCGAAAATCACATCCGAAACCAGAAATGATTGGGAAGCATTTCGTCGGCGGAGATGAAAAAGAAGCACTAAAAGGCAATGAACATATCTCAACTTCAACAGGAACGTTAGGGAAATCTGTCCGGGCATTCACACCCGTCTATGGCTCGAATCAAAAACAGGTTGGAGTTGTTGCTGTTGGTATTTCGTTAGAAAGTATGGAAGACACCTTAACCTCCAGGCGGAAAAATATTTTAATTGGAACAGTCGTTGGTTTATTAGTTGGAATCAGCGGTGCCATTTTACTCGCAAGATACATCAAAAAAATCCTTTTCGGTTTTGAACCTTTCATGATTGCCAAACTGCTCGAGGAACGCGATACAATGCTTCAATCCGCTCACGAAGGAATCATTGCTGTAGACCGGGCAAGCAACATTACACTCGTCAATAAATCCGCCATAAGCATTTATCACAAAGCAGGGTTGCAAGAGCCGGCAGTTGGAATGAAGCTTACAGAGTACCTGCATTCTTCAAAGCTGGACCATGTAATGGAAACAGCACAGCCCGCGCTTGATGAGGAGCAATACATTAATGGGCACAGCATTATCGTCAATGAAGTACCGCTTATTGTAAATGAACAAGTGGTTGGGGCAATCGCAACGTTCAGGGATAAATCGGAAGTCAACCAGCTTGCGGAGCAGCTAACAGGTGTGAAAATGTATGCAGAAGCTCTCCGTGCCCAGTCCCATGAATTTATGAACAGGCTGCATGTCATCCTCGGGATGATTTCGATGGAATGGTACGATGAACTGAAAGACTTTATTCATAATATTGTTGACCAAAACCATCATGAAATAGGAACAATCACAGGATATATAAAGGATCCAGCGCTAGCTGGCTTCTTTATAGGGAAATTAAGCTATGCCCGGGAAGAAAATGTTGATTTAAACATTGTGTATGAATCGGTGATTCCCGAACCGAATCATGCCGAGATTACCCATGAACTCATTACAATCATTGGCAATTTAATAGACAATGCGATTGAGGCCGTAGCGGAAAGCCCACATAAAACGGTCGAGGTAAAATTAAAGTACGAGAGTCAAAGCTTAAATCTGGAGATTATGGATTCAGGTCCGGGAATTAAAACGGAGATTGCACAGGAAATCTTTCAAAAAGGCTTCTCCACCAAGGGAAGCAATCGGGGATATGGACTTTATTTAGTCCAGAAAAGCGTGGCTAAACTTGGCGGGGAACTCAAGATTTCGATGAAACCAGCAATGAAATTCCACATAATCATTCCATTTGAAACCAAGGAGGAAGTAAATGATGATTAGAGTGTTGATTGTGGAAGATGATCCGATGGTTGCTGAATTTAATAAACGGTATCTCGCCAAGCTCGAAGGCTTTCAATTAGCAGGCGTCGCACATAATGTGGATGACGCAAAAGACTTAATGGACAGGCAAGAGGTCGACCTGCTCCTTCTTGATATATATATGCCCAAGCAAAACGGCCTTGAGCTTCTAAAATATATACGAAAACAAGAAAAAGCAATTGATACGATTCTGATTACTGCGGCTTCGGATGGAGAGAAAATTAAAATGGCTTTACGTTATGGTGCGGCAGACTATTTAATTAAACCATTTGAATTTGACCGGTTTAAACAAGCGCTCGAGAATTATAAGGCCAAAGCCAATTTTTTAAATACCAACCTGCATGTAAGGCAAAAGGATCTTGATGAAAAGATTCTCAGCAAAGTCCAGAGGAAAAAAAGTGGAACCAGCTTGCCCCTGCCAAAAGGGGTTTCTAAAAATACGTTACATCGTGTGCTTGACGTCATTAAGGGCAAGAACTATCTTCCGTTTTCAACCGAGGATATCGCTGACGAAACGAATATATCCCGGGTCTCCATCCGCAAGTATCTTAAATTTTTAGTTGAATTGGGCATACTGGAACAATCCCTGACTTATGGGATTGGGAGGCCCGTTTATTTGTACAAGTACAAAAAAGGCCAAGAGGATAGAATTAAAAATTGGTTATAAAGCGGCAATAAAAAAACGTGAACCAGGCGGCGGTTCACATTTTTTTAAGTTATAAGACTCGTCCAGCTTCTGACGGGCGCTTTCGCTTTTCTTTGTCCAGCTACAGCGCCTAGGGGCTCGAGTCATAAGCCAATCCGTCATGAAGGTCAAAGAGCGACCTTCCCGCCAGCCCGTCTTATGCTTGTCGCCCCTGAGCAAGGCGCTTTCGCTTTTCTTTGTCTAGCTACAGCTCCCAGCGTCTAGTGGACTTCGCCCACCTCTCTACGATAAGTCAACATCGAATTGCTACGCTCTTCGTGTTTCCTTTATCTCGTGCCGGCGGGCTCCAGTCCATACGCCGCTGAACGGGAGCTTTCGCTTTTCTATGCTGATTGTTCTTCCAAGGATACTTCCTGGATTGGATGAAATTCGTTTTCTGTTTTTGAAATAATAACAGTAGCCAGACCGTTACCAATCAGATTGGTTATCGCACGTGCTTCTGACATGAAACGGTCAACCCCGAGGATCAGTGCCATTCCTTCAACTGGGATGGATGGGAAAACCGCAAGTGTAGCAGCCAGTGTGACAAATCCGGAGCCTGTTACACCTGCTGCACCTTTGGACGTTAACATTAACACTCCAAGCAGCGTAATTTGATGCCAGATGCTTAAATCAACTCCGTATGCTTGGGCGATAAATAATGCTGCCATCGATAAGTAGATTGATGTTCCATCAAGATTGAAGGAATATCCAGTAGGAAGGACGAGACCTACCACTGATTTTGAACAACCAAACTTCTCGAGTTTACTCATCATCCCCGGCAAAGCCGCTTCGGAAGAAGAAGTGCCAATGACCAGGAAGATTTCTTCTTTAATGTATTTAATAAATTTGAAAATGTTCAATCCGTAGAATTTCGCTATTCCGCCTAACACGAAGATAATGAAAATCGTCATGGTTGTATAAACAGAAGCCATTAACTTTCCAAGGTAAAACAAGGACTCAAGTCCGAATTCCCCGATGGTATATGCCATTGCGCCAAACGCGGCGTATGGAGAGAGCTTCATAATGATATTGACGATTCCAAAGAACACATCCGCTATTTTTTCAAACAGCGCGATCAGCGGCTCCCCTTTCGGGCCCAAATGAGCAAGAGAGGCCCCGAACAGAATGGCTAACAAGAGCACTGGCAGGAGCTGTCCGCCTGTAAAAGCACCGATAAAGCTGTCAGGAATAATCGACATGACAAAGTCCATGAACCCGTGACTCGTTTCCTCCGCTGCTTTTGTATATTGCGTAATATCGCCCTCGCCCGCCTTCGCATCAATACCTTTACCCGGTTTAATGACATTTGCCACAATAATTCCGATGGTCAAAGCGATGGTCGAGACGACTTCAAAATAAATAAGGGCTTTCCCGCCGATTTTTCCAACCTTCTTTAGATCACCCATTCCGGCAATTCCGATGACGATGGTAAGGAAAATGATTGGAGCAATCACCATTTTTACTAGTTTAATAAAAATATCTGCAATCACTTTCAGCTGTGAACCAAACTCAGGAAAAATAAATCCAATTGTAATACCGAGAAAAATACCTAAAATCACTTGGGTAGTAAGACTCTTAAAATTAATCCTCAACATTTAACCCCCTACCAATTGATTTGTAACCGATCCCATTTATTAGAATTATTAATATATTAAATTTTCGTGAACTATTTTAATAGTTAAAGTAACTTAATAAATACTTATGTAATTAAAATAAGCGAAATCGTTTTCGAACAACGAATAGGTTGTTCATTGAATAAATGTTCCTTTTTGGTTATTTACCATAAAAACTACTCCTTTCAAAACGTATAACAAATTGTGATTTAATTCACAAAGTTGATTTTATACAAATATCCTGTTTGTAACAATAGAATCTACGATAATTCACATTATGTTCCTAACTTTACAAACACAACAGTCTACCAATTAAAATTAATAAGGCCCAAAAGTTATACTTTTGGGCCACTCTCTTTAGGTCTGTCTACCGCTTTAGTAAGTATACGCGTGCTTCATAAGGCTTTAATGTAAACGATTCTGTTTCTCTACTATTTTCAATATGGTAATTGCCTATCAATAATTTTGCGGGCTTCTGGCTGATGCTTGCCGGCAGTTCGAAAAAAGGTGTATTTTCTGTGAAGTTGCAGACAACAAGCAGCATTTCCTCCCCTAAAGTACGCGTGTACGCATAGATCTTTTCATTCTCTTCCAAAATGAGGTCATAGGTGCCGTACACAATGATGTCATGCTCTTTTCTCAGCTTTATCAATTTCTGATAGTAATAAAAAATAGAATCATGGTCTGCCAGTGCGGCGACTGCATTGATTTCTTTATAATTCGGATTCACTTTCAGCCAAGGTGTGCCTTTCGTAAATCCGGCGTTCTCGCTGCTGTCCCATTGAACAGGCGTCCTGGCATTATCGCGGCCCTTGTAATGGATCGCCTCCATCACTTTATCGTGGTCCGCCCCGCCTTCTGTCACTTTTTCGCGGTACATATTATGAATCTCGATATCATTGTAATCTTCGAGATTAAAGCGGACATTTGTCATGCCGATTTCTTCGCCCTGATAGATATAAGGTGTCCCTTGCATCATATGAAGGAAGGTTGCCAGCATTTTTGCAGATTCGACACGGTAAGCTGTATCATTTCCAAAACGGGAAACCATCCTTGGCTGGTCATGGTTGTTCAGGTAAAGGCTGTTCCATCCTTGGCCTTCCAACCCTTTTTGCCACTTGGTCATCACATCTTTCAAGTCCCTGAGCTTCCATGGCTGTACATCCCATTTGCCTCCAGACCCTGAATCCAAATCCATATGCTCAAAAGTGAATATCATATTTAACTCAGTATTTTCCACATTGGCATAATGAGCAGCGTCCTCTACGGTTGCGCCCGGACACTCGCCGACAGTCATGACATCATATTTCGAAAGCACTTCACGGTTCATCTCCTGGAGATACTCATGAACACGCGGTCCATTCATGAAGAACTCGCTACCCCCGCCTTCTTTTGCACTTGGCAATCCGTCAACTTTTGAAATCAGGTTAATGACATCCATGCGAAACCCGTCGACTCCTTTTTCGAGCCACCATGTCATCATGTCATAGATGTTTTTCCTTAATTCAGGATTTTCCCAGTTTAAATCAGGCTGCTTTTTGCTGAAAAGATGAAGGTAATATTCATCCGTCTCTTCATCATATTGCCAGGCTGGCCCGCTAAAAAATGATGTCCAATTGTTTGGTTCCTGCCCATCTTTCCCTTGGCGCCAAATATAATAGTCACGGAAAGGACTGTCCTTATCCTTACGGGATTCAATGAACCAATGGTGTTCATCGGAAGAGTGATTTACAACAAGGTCCATCATCAGCTTCATTCCGCGGGCATGCAATCCTTCTAAAAGCTCACTCCAATCTTCCATGGTTCCGAACTCATCCATAATATCCTGATAATCACTTATATCATAGCCGTTATCATCATTGGGAGACTTATAAACAGGGGAAAGCCAAATGACATCCACCCCTAATTTTTTTAAATAATCAAGTTTGGAAGTAATCCCACGTAAATCACCTATTCCGTCCCCATTACTATCCATAAAGCTGCGAGGATAAATTTGATAAACAACGCTTTCTTTCCACCATTTCTTCTCCATCATGATCTTCCCTTCCTAATTGAATGAGATAGCGGTTTCATTTAACTTGCTATAGGTTCATTCGTCTTTCGTTTGCCAGCCAGGCCCCTCCGATTACACCTGCATGATTGCCCAATGTGGCAATCACCAGTTCCGCGCCCTGGGCAACTCTTGGAAAAGCAAACTTCCTAAACTGCTCTTTCAGGGGGACTAGCAATGAGTCTCCCGCTTTCGAAACTCCGCCGCCAATGACAATCTTTTGTGGGTTTAAACCATTGGCCAAATTAGCCAAAGCCAAACCTAAATGATAGGCAACTTGCTGAATGACCCTTTTCACTGTTTCATCACCCTCGTTCGCTAAATCAAATACTAGCTTGGACGTTATGGTTTGATGGATCTTATAATAATCCCTCAACTTGCTCGGTTCATCAGAAGCAGCTAACTCTGCTACTGCAAGGCGGACAATTCCGGTTGCAGATGCTACCGTTTCCAAACATCCCGTCTTCCCACAATTACATAAGGTGCCATTTTGAGGAAGCGATGTGATATGCCCGATTTCACCGCCGGCACCATTCACTCCGTGTACAATCTCACCGTTGACGATAATCCCGCCGCCTACACCTGTTCCTAAAGTTACACATATCAAGTTTTCCGCTCCACTTCCAGCACCTATCCACATTTCACCGATTGCTGCCAAATTAGCATCATTTTCTACAACAACAGGTAAAGATGTTTTTTGTTGCAGGAGGTCTTGCAACGGAAAATTGCTCCACCCTAAATTTACAGCAACCTCAATCGACCCGTCTTCCACATTGACAGGACCAGGCGCACCGATTCCAATCCCGATTAACTTCCTTTTAGTTTGATTTAATTGATTTAACTTTTGATCTAGCGATCTCGCAATATCCGAGGGAATATGGCGGCCAAGCTCCCTTTTATCCGTATCAATTTCCCAGCTAAGAATGAGGTCACCCAGCTGATTGACGAAAGCCATTTTAATTGTGGTACCACCTATATCAACACCAGCCAGCCATTTTTCATCCATCATCATTCATTCCTTTTCCAATTTAAAATTTTAAATCTATTTCAATGGGTGATAACAATCGCTATTTTCGGTTTTTATAAGACTATTCATGAACACACTGAATTTTTTATCTGCCTATACCAAAAAGATTAACACACCATCTCAGTTTCGTGCAATCGCTTGCACAACAATATTTATTTCGTTCATATATAGCGGTCTCACTGCTTAAAATCCGTACAGAAACTGTAAGTAGAAAAATGGTTTAATGATATAATAAATGAGCAAGAAAGGATGGTGTGAATGACTGTTACGATTAAGGATGTAGCGATTAAGGCAAATGTCGCACCATCCACTGTTTCCCGTGTGATTGCAAACAACCCCCGCATTAGTGAAAAAACAAAAAAGCGTGTTCGAAAGGCAATACAGGAACTCGGATATCATCCGAATTTGAACGCCAGAAGTTTGGCAAATCAAATGACAAATTCAGTTGGGATTGTCATGCCTGAATCGGCGAGCAAGTCTTTTCAGAACCCATTTTTCCCGGAAGTGATCCGCGGTATCAGTTCATATATTCAATCAAGAGAATACTCTTTGTTTATGGTAACGGGCGAAACCGAAGAGGCCATTTATGAAGGCGTTGTCAAAATGGTACAGGGAAGGCGTGTAGATGGTATCGTTCTCCTTTATTCCCGTGTCGATGACAAAATTATTCAATATTTAATTGAGAAAAAGTTCCCTTTCGTCTTAATCGGGAAGCCGCAGCAAACTGCCCAGGATATCACATATACAGATAACGATAACTATTCGGCTGGCAGAGAAGTCACAGAATACCTGATTAAGCTTGGTCATACCCACATTGCATTCATTGGGGGCAGCCCTAATTTAATGGTGACAAAAGAACGCTTATCCGGTTTTCGGGAAGCTCTTTTAATGGCAGATTTGCAGATTTCCAATGATTATATTTGTCATATGGAATTTTTGCAGGAAGGCGGAAAAGAAGCTGTCGAACAACTTTTTCAACTCAAACAGCCGCCTACCGCTATCGTTGTAACAGATGACCTTATGGCACTCGGGGTGTTAAGCGCACTGTCGGAAAAAGGGTATTCCATACCTGATGACGTATCTGTTATAAGCTTTAATAATGTTATTCTTTCCGAGATTTCCAATCCTCCATTAACATCCGTTGATGTTCACATCTTTCAATTAGGATATGAATCCGCAAAAAGTTTAGTTGAAAAGATTGAAGCACCAGATCTTTTGCCGAAAAACATTCTTGTACCCTATACAATCATCGAGCGCCACTCCTGCATGAAGCAGGAAGGACGATGAATTGTTTTTCTAATAAATACTTAATCCAATGTCAGTAAAAAAGGAGATCCTCTAAAATGGCGGTCTCCCTCTTTTGGTTGGGGGAATTATCATACTTGTCTTCACATGCTTAGACAGCCAGGAAGGCGAGATTAAATACGGCCCTAACCCAAAGAATGATTCACGTTTTGCAGCATGAATCACAAAAGCCCATGAAGGCGATCTTCATGGGCTTTTATTGTACACCTGTTATTCTCAGCGCCTAACCGCTTCATCTTCTGTTTGAGCCTCTACGGGAACACGCTTGCCGATTCCGAAAATGTAATAACTCATTACTACGATGGCTAGAAAGATAATTCCCGCAATCAGTGACATGCGTGTGTCATCGTTAAACCACATACCGATTAATACCATGATTAAGAAGGCAATGGTCAAATAATTTGTAACAGGCGCAAACGGCATTTTGAATGGATGGCTGCCCATTTGTGCTTCTTTTACTTTCCTGAATTTAATTTGGCTGATCAGGATAACGAACCAGGGAATCATGCCTGGAAGCACACTGGCACTGTATACATATACGAACAGATTTTCCGGTGCTATATAACTGAGAATAACCCCTATTGTTAAACCGATCAGCACACCAAGCGTACCAATCAGGGGGACACCATTATGGGATAGCTTCGTGAAAATTTTCGGAGCTTGTCCATTCACTCCTAATGTATAGAGCATACGTCCTGCACTGTAAATACCGCTGTTGCACCCAGACATCGCAGCTGTAATGACGACGAAGTTAATAAGTCCGGCCGCTGCAGTGATCCCAACTTTCGCAAAAGTCGCCACAAACGGACTGCCTAATGAATTAAGTTCATTCCAAGGATAAACGGTCACAATGACAAAGATTGCGCCAATATAGAAAATTAAAATACGCCAAATCAGACTTTGAATCGATTTTGTGATTGTTTTTTGCGGATCTTTTGCTTCACCCGCTGTAATCCCGATCAGTTCGACCCCTTGGTATGCCGCGACAACCAAAGATAGAGCAAAGAAGAAGCCTGTCCAGCCGCCTGTAAAGAAACCGCCATGCTCCCAAAGGTTAGATAATCCTATTGCGCTGCCTCCGTTGCCAAAGCCGAAGAAAATGAGGCCAAGTCCCGCAAAAATCATCAAAACAATCGTAACTATTTTAATCAGCGCGAACCAAAATTCAAATTCACCAAATGATTTAACAGAAATGAAGTTTGCTGTCCCGAGAATGACCATTGCAATCATACCTGGAATCCAGGCAGGCAAATCAGGGAACCAATATTGCATATATGTTCCAACCGCAATAATTTCCGACATCCCGACAATCACCCACTGGAACCAGTTGCTCCATGCAGTCATATATCCTGCCAGCGGATGGATATACTTATAGCCAAATGTTGCAAATGATCCAGTGCTTGGCTCCAAAAACAGCATTTCCCCCATTGCACGCATGATGAAAAAGATAAATATCCCGCAAATTGCATAAGCAAGCATGACAGACGGACCTGTCCATTGAATTGTGCTGGCAGACCCCATGAATAATCCAACACCAATTGTACCGCCCAAAGCTATCATTTGAATATGACGTGATTCAAGGCCTCTGTTCAATTCTTTGTTAGCCACTAAATTTCCTCCTGTTCCATTATTAAAAACCAAACCCCAAGAATTCATGACAAAATGGCGAAGCAGGCCTCACTTTTTCAGTCTATCTAACAAAACCTTTAAAAATCATTCACTTCCAGACCGAGTATACATAATAGTTCGAAAAATCATTCGCCTCTCCCGCTCTTATACGACACCTAAATACTTATCTTATAATAATAACTTTCCTTATAAAATACAATTGTATTTTCAGGAAAAACACTTATTAACCAATATCTATCTATACCCTATATTAATATTAATAATAAAAAATTATCAATATTAATATAGTTTTGATTTATAAAAACCATCCAGAAGACCTATCTTAACTAGAGAATATTGAGATAAAAAAAGTCTGCGAATTTCTATATCACCACTTCCATCGAATCCGTCTTTTTCCCGGCAACGATAATCTTGCGCTATAGCTGCATACGGATCGCTAAGGACATTTATTTTAAAGGTCGATCCAGATTTCCACGTTTTTTTGCCATTCCTAATTCCTTTTAATTTTTTCATGATTATGGGTTATTAAAATGGCACCAGTGTTAAACTAAGTGGTAGCTTTTGGGGTAAAGGATGTGTCTGACATGAATTTTTTTCAAAGCAATGAAACGCTTACTGCCATTGAGTGGATTCTTCGGGCTATTGTTGCTTTTTTCTTTTTAGTGATTGTTGCTAAAGTCTTAGGGCAGCGTGCCATCTCCCAATTAAGGCTCCTTGATTTCGTTATTGCTTTAGTCATTGGAAACATTATTGCCCACCCGCTCTCAGACGAGCACCTTGGGCTAAAAGGGTCTGTCATTACAACAACTGTATTGGTTTCCTTTTATCTCATCGGGGTTTTTATGATCCTTAAATGGCCATGGTTTAGAAAGCTGGTTAATCATGTACCAATCACTATTGTTCAGGACGGAGAGATCATTTATGAAGGATTAAAAAAAGCAAGGATATCCATTGATGATTTATTGGAGGAGCTGCGGGAAGAAAAAGTAGAAGATGTAAAGAAAGTAGCCTTAGCAATTTGGGAGGCGGACGGGAAGTTTTCGGTTTTTTTGGATCCAAAATACGAATCGATTACACCTGCTTCTTTCCAGATGAAAACAGAGCCTTTCGATTTACCAAGGACGGTTATTAAGGAAGGTAAGATTATTTTCGAAGAGCTAAACAAAATTCAGAAGGACATAGGCTGGGTGTCTTCAACTTTAGAAAGTTCATATCAGACCCAGGTAAAGAACGTTCTGCTTGCCACCATTGACAGAAAAGATAATCTGAAGGTTTTCTTATATAAATAAATCCTTAGAGGTCTAAACAAACCCTTTTTTGCAGGTTGACTTAGGCCTCCATTTAATAAGAACATTTATGAAAAAACACTTTATTAGTAAATCAACATCCATTTTTCACAACAGCGCATCAAACTCTTAAGATAATGCCTTCAATCCTGTGACCCCGACTACGATCAGCCCGAGACTGACAAACCGCATCAGGTTCTTTGGTTCTCCAAAAAACACCATGTTAAATACGACGGCACCGGCAGTGCCAATTCCAATCCACACCGCATAGGCAATGCTCATCTGTAAATAATGGAAAGAAGTATATAAAAGCGCAAAAGAGGCGCCAAATCCAGCTAAATATAGAGCACCACTTTTCCACGTTTTTTCCTGGCTGTACATTTTAAGCCCGAGTGTCCCGGCGATTTCACTGGCTGCTGCCAAAAAGACGAATATCCAACCCATTTTTACGCGCTTCCTTTCTTTGCTTTTTCTTATCCTGCACATCAGCGATATTCAAACCAATCACACCTGCCACCAAAACAATAATAAAGAATATCTTTCCTAAATTTAGACTCTGGCCAAAAAAGAAAATATCCATCAGAGCCGTTCCAATCGTGCCAATCCCTGCGAACGTTGCATATACAGAACCCGTTGGCAGGAGTTCACACGCTTTTGTTAAATAGTAAAAATCCACAAAAATGAAAAATACAATAAAGACCCAATGCCACCACGAACTCGCAACATTGAAGCCGAAAATCCATACCAGTTCAAAAAACGATGTCATTGCAACGTAAATCCACGCCTTGTTCAACTGTAACCCTCCTGGAGGTGAATGATTATCATTCATTTTTATTCAAATTGATGATGCTTTTTGTTATATTATTCACAAACTCCTAAAGCATGCTCTAGAAAGGAGTGTACCTCGGATTTTTGGACACGGGCCTGGTCGTCTTCCTTCAGATTGTACAAATAAATTTGTTCGGCTGCCGACTCAACCAGCGCGATGACCAGCTTTGAAATGCGTACTTCATTCACGGTAGATCGAATGGTCCCTTCCGTTTTCGCTTTATGCAGAAACCCGCTCATCCATGAATAGAAAGGTTCGTAAACCAGTTCCCACTCCTTCAGCTGTTCAGATGATGCCAATCCGGCATACACCATGGCAAGTACTTCCCGATACGTTCTGGTCACATCGAAAATGGCGTCCACCATTTGCTCCAGCTGAACTGAAAAAGAAGCATGTTCATCCACACGATTTTTTACTTCCTCAATCGTCTTTTCTACCATGACTTCCGCAATCGCCGGCATGACCGACAGCTTGGAGGGAAAATATAAGTAAAACGTACCTTGGGCAATGCCAGCCAATTGGACGATATCCGAAATCTTTGTCTTTTCTATCCCCTTCTCCCGAAACACCTCAACGGCTGCGTGTACAATTCTTTCCTTTTTGTTCAACACCTGATTCCTCCCCAAGTTCATGACTGAATATCATTCATTTTATAACGGATTCTGTTTCTTGTCAAAAAAGATTTTTATAGAACCAGCCTCCTATCTTGAAGAGAGATGATCAAATGAGCATCCCGGAGCTTACATTTAAACTTTTTACGGACAGGCTCCTGTACTTGAACCATTTGAATGACACTTTAGCTTCTTATGACACATATAAAAATCGAAACTTGAGAGAAAATATCACAAGCGCGTTCATTAAGATGGGAAGACGAATGGCAAATAAACTTTCATCTAACATAGACGGCAATATTAATAAAATTAAAAGCGACCTTGGATATAGTGACTTAATTGTCGGTTTCTTAAATATTACTAAAGACATAAATATTGCATTGCTATTTTTTTAGATGGATTGTCCAATTCCTCCTACTAGAATGCGAAGGTGTATTTTAACTTTGAATAGAAGATGATCAGGTACAAACAAGCGGGTTTACATCAAAGCAGACCCTTATACTATGATTATTTACATTTATCGTAAACAAGAACGGGACTGACCCATTATAGAGATCAATCCCGCTCCTCAAAAACTATTTCCTGGTAAACTTGACTCTATCCAGGTTCGAAATCATAATTCTATCCCCATTTTTAAGTGTGGTGGTTACACTGGTGACGGAATAATCATCTGGCTGGCTGGACAGGATTTCATTCACAAGCAAATAGTCTCCTCTGTAAATGATCAGATTGCCTGCTTCACTGGGTGTTGTTATCCTATATTTTCCCGCAGATATGTCCTTACCCACCGTCCAATACCCGGAATGTAAGGTATTGGATTTCACATGCGAGACACGGGTGAACTGGACGCTATCAAGCCCTAGGATTTCAATACTGTCACCAGCTTTTATATCTGTCGTTACAACGGTTACCCCGAAACCATCTTTACCATCTGATAAAATTTCGTTGACAGGACGGTCGGTTTCTAAACCGATAAACAAATTTCCGCTGCCAGATTTCGTAGTTATTTTATAGCGGCCTGCCGGTAAATCTTTGCCCGCTTTCCACTTTCCTGCACTTAAGCTTTTTACGTAAGGCACAGTAATCGTCGCTGTATGGGTTTTACCGTTTGTTGTGATCGCTGTAATTTTAGCTGTTCCTGCCCCAACAGCTGTTACTTTCCCGCTGCTATTAACCTTTGCTACTTTTGTATTGGAAGATTTCCACCTTACCGTTTTATTCGTCGTATTGCTTGGGCTGACTGTTGCCGATAAGGTTAATGTCTTGCCCTTGCCCAATGTTACCATTGTCCTGTTTAACTTGACTGATTTGGCAGCAACTGGCGGTGTAACGGTTACTTTTACCTTTGCAGCCTTAGCACCTTGAACAGTTGCAGTAATGGTTGCTGTTCCTTTTGCTTTGCCAGTAACTTTTCCTTTGCTATCCACAGTTGCAATCTTTTTATTAGAAGATTTCCATGTTACGTCCTTATTTGTACTATCAGCTGGTGATACCGTTGCAGCCAGTGTTCCTGTCTTGCCTGCAATTAGAGATAAACTTGTTTTATTAATTTTTACCGTTTTAGTAGAAACTTTTACATTTACCTTTTTGTATACTTTAGGATTAGCTTGAGAAGTCGCCGTAATGGCAGCAGATCCGTTGGCGATTCCTTTAATATTTCCTTTTGAATCCACTGTTGCCACTTTATTATTTGAACTTTTCCATACGATTGTTTTGTTCACTGCATTAGTTGGAGCTACTGTTGCAGTTATTTTTACAGTTTGATTATTGGTGATATTTAATGCTGATCTGCTTAACTTCAAACTGGTTGGAACAATGTCCGTCACTGTCACTTCAACACTATTTTTAATAGCTGTATCTCCCTGGGCTGTTGCCGTAATGCTTGTCTTCCCAGCTTTAATTGCTTTTACATTGCCCCTAGTGTCCACAGTTGCAATAGACGGATTGCTGCTCGTCCAGACTACAGACTTATTAATCGCTGTAGAAGGTTTCACAGTAGCTGTTAACTGTACCGTCCGATTTACCATCAGTGAAAAATTAGATTTATTTATCGTGATGCTTTGAGGAACAAGAATTTTTTCTTTAAAAAACATCGTTCCTCTTAAAGAGGAAATATAAATTTTCTCTCCTTCTGAAGCAGTGATTTCAAAAGGGCCCTCTCCAGGATATACAGCAAAGGAATCCTTCTCCATACTTTGATTATCGTATATGTTGATATACGCCATATCATAATCATCCCTTGGATGATCAATAGATAGCGTATAGGTTCCTGGTGGAATATCAGAGCCTATCTCATAATAGCCTGCTGATATTTGATTCAAGTCTATATTCGAAAGTTGCTGTACTTCTATATTTGAAGCACCATCGTTTAGATTGACTTCAACTTCATCTCCGTCTTTCAACTTTGCATTAATGTGATTTGAGGAGTCTAGGTCGTTACTGAGCGTTTCGTTTAATAAAGCGTTAGATTCTCTGCTAATATAAATAGTAGCAGTACCTTCCGAGATGCTAAATTGAATTAATCCTGCTGGGATTTCTTTTCCTACCGTATATGTACCACCACTTAATGAATTGCTTACAGCTTGTACTGTACTGTCAAACGATACGGATAGTAATAGCATCATCATGACAATCGCTTTTATCAGTACTTTCCTTTGCATAGGTCAACCTTCTTTCAATTTTAAATAATATAAACTGCCACTAAGTATATCGTCTAGAAATGCCATTTTTTTTATTTTTTTCAAACTCTATAAAAGGGAATGGTTTAAAGTAACTATTATCCCGTTTCATTTGAGGATTGTGTCTAGATCATCTCCCATTACCACTCATTTTTCTTCATAACTTTCCAGTAAATATAAAGTATTATCTTTTATTTTCCATGTACCGTTACAAAATACCTTTATTTTTTCTGTCCATATAGAACTTTTTACTTATCGATACTCTCCTGTATAACTTTCATGAACCCTATCGCCTATTACATTCCTCTAGATAAGCATGCTAATTACCATTGCCCACAAAGTAATTGAGCCTGCAATTCCACCCAGATTTTCACACTATATGTTATCACCTCATAACAATAAACCGGTCGAATACTCCCAGTGGAGACGGAAACCAAAACACAGTATAATAAAAATCGAATAACTTTTTTAAAGATTATTAAAAATATAATTATTAAGGAGCTTGATTTGGAAACTTTACATCATAAAGTTCTTTCACATCCAAATTCAAAAGAGTGGGTTATTTTCATTCATGGAATGGGTGGAAGTTCATCGATATGGTTTAAACAAATTAAGGAATATCGCAAGCATTTCAATTTAATTTTGGTCGACCTTCCCGGTCACGGTGGTAATCATGCAGGGTTAAAGGATGAGACGGATCGATCCTTTGAACAAATCGCCAATAAGGTCATCGCCCTTTTAGACTATCACGGTATTAGGGATGCTCATTTTGTTGGCATATCATTGGGTACAATGGTGATTCAATTTATTCAGCATTTATCGCCTGACCGGGTAAAATCAATGGTTTTAGGCGGCTCAGTTGAGCGCATTCATCCACCTTTAATTTTATTTGTCAGATTAGTAGAAGGAGTAAAGTACTTCATTCCATATATGTGGATTTATCGATTGGTGGCGTGGATTCTAATGCCGAGGGAACATCATGTGGAAGCGAGAAAAACCTTTATTAGGGAAGCAGTGAAATTAGGGCAGCGAGAATTTTTCTGCTGGTATCGAATTCTGCATCAGGAAGTGAATCAATTTTTCGCCAGAAAAAAGCCGGTGCATACAACTCCTGCTATCTACATCATGGGTAGCGAGGATTACATGTTTTTGCCCAATATTAAAAAACGGTACAAGAAGATCATGAATGCACGGCTGCACATTCTGCCAAAAAGCGGACATGTATGCAATATCGAAAAAGAAAAAGAATTCAACGAAATCTCGATATCGTTTATTCATTCCCAATCTGGATTTTCCGAAAAGCATATTGAAGCAATAAATGGTTAAGTTGTTGAACTGCGTTTGCGGTGTTTCGCATCTTATATTTAAGACTTTAATAGCACTATAAAAAAGGATCCCATATGGTAACGGGATCCTTTCTTTTGATTACTGGAACTTTGTTTTTTTTCAACGTTCTTGTGAATCCACCTGCAGTTATTTATAATTTTTTTACAGTAATTGTAGATAGAATAGCTATTACCGTAGATAGACGTTGCTGTCCTGCTTTATTAAGACAAAACGCATCTTATTTTGTCTTTGCGGAACCGGTTACACATGGTTAATCCGCTAGACCGCTTGCTAAAAAGCGAGTAGAAGAATCGTTTCCTCCTCAATCTTCTCGAAAAACCACGCTTTTTCATAAAAAACGAATTGTTTTAAAAAAAATATAAACAAAAAAGATCGCCTTGTCCCGGCATAACCCTGGGCAATGACGATCATCTTTAACTAATAAAGCCTCTAACCAAGGCGCCGGCCTCCATTTTTCTTTTACAGCTTCTATCAGGTACCGCAAAAGGTTCGGTAAGGGATTTCAGACGCAGACGGTGCAGCGTATTCAGCCTGTTCGGCCGAGTGTGCGTAAGGTTTGGCCAGAACGTCCAGAAGCCGTTGCATCACGCTGTAATCTCCTTTTTCCACTGCAGCTTTCAAAGCTGCGTCCACCCGGTGGTTACGGGGGATTACCGCAGGATTGCTGTCACGCATCAACTGGACCGATGCGTCCTTCGATTCTTGCTGCCTATCAAGTCTCGCCTGCCACTCCTGATGCCACTTGGCATATTCCTCGTTTTTGAATAGGGGCTTATCCTCCGGCTGATTAAAGGTTAAAGCAAGGAAGGTATTCGTATAATCCGCCCGATGCTTCTGCATCATAGTGAGGAGGTCTTCAATCAGAGATTGATCCTGCTTCTCTTCATTAAAAATCCCCAGTTTTGCTCTCATTCCGGCAAGCCAATGCTGGCGATACAGATCCATATACTTTGAAATCTCATCCTGAGCTATTTTAACTGCCTCTTCCTCATCGTCATGCAGCAGCGGCAATAAGCTTTCAGCAAACCTCGCAAGATTCCAGCCGCCAATAATCGGCTGATTGCCATAGGCATAACGGCCGTCCCTGTCAATGGAACTGAATACCGTTGCAGGGTCATAAGTATCCATAAAAGCGCAAGGACCATAATCAATGGTTTCACCGCTAATCGCCATGTTGTCAGTGTTCATGACGCCATGAATAAAGCCAACCAACTGCCATTTGGCGATAAGCCCGGCCTGACGCTTGATTACTTCCTGAAGAAGCAATAAATAGCGATTTTCGTCCGTTTCAATATCGGGATAATGGCGCTCTAGCGTATAGTCGGCAAGGGCTCGAATATCCTCAATAGAACCCCAATTCGCTGCGTATTGAAAAGTACCGACGCGTAAATGACTTGCAGCCACACGGGTCAGAATTGCGCCAGGAAGCTCTGTTTCCCGGATTACCCCTTCACCCGTTGTCACTACTGCCAGACTGCGGGTAGTTGGAATGCCAAGCGCTTGCATCGCTTCACTGATGATGTATTCACGCAGCATCGGCCCGAGTGCCGCCCGGCCATCTCCTCCACGGGAGTATGGCGTTCTGCCCGAACCTTTAAGCTGGATATCAACCCTCCCGCCCTGGGATGTGACCTGCTCGCCCAGCAGCACAGCCCGGCCGTCGCCTAACATGGTAAAATGCCCGAATTGATGCCCGGCATAAGCTTGTGCAATCGGCGAAGCACCTTCTGGAACCCTATTTCCGGCAAACACCGCTACACTTTCTTCGCTTTTAAGTCCCTCGGCATCCAGACCAAGTGATGCTGCCAGCTGCTCATTAAGAATGACCAGCTTGGTCGACCGTACAGGCGTTGGCTTAGTATTCGAATAAAACAATTCCGGCAGCCTGGTATAACTGTTATCTAAGTTCCATCCTGATCCTTTATTCTCTGTCATAGTTTCTCCTTCCTTCTTGTTTTTTATATGAACAGATCCCAAACCTATATTCCTTATACATACCATATAAACACAATGCAGACCTTTTTAACATTTGCATCATGCCATTTATTATACCGGTTCCACCAAAAGAAGCAGCGTCCAAGCCCTCCCGGTGAAAAGCGCGACTATAAAACAGTACCCCCTTCAGGTTCTTTTACTCAGGTCTTGCTCTATCGGTTGCGGTTTACAATTACACAAGGGACCTAACCGACCAGCTTGTTCAAAAGAGTGAAGGACAATCTATCCATCCGTACTATGAAATTCAAGAGTTTGTCCAGTCACTAAAAAGCCCCAGGAAGATTTTTATGATGCTGACAGTAGGCAATCCGATCGATTCCATCATTCAGTCGCTGCTCCCTTTTCTTGAAAATGGTGATGTGATCATGGATGGCGGCAACTCCCACTACAAGGACACGGAGCGCAGATATGATGAGTTGAAATCTAAAGGAATTGGTTATTTAGGGATTGGGATTTCCGGCGGCGAAGTCGGAGCTTTGAAAGGGCCTTCTATCATGCCAGGCGGGGATAAAGATGTATATGAAAAAGCAGCTCCCATTCTTACAAAAATAGCAGCCCAGGTAGATGGCGAGCCCTGCTGTGCGTATATGGGTCCCAAAGGGGCAGGCCATTTTGTGAAAATGGTCCACAACGGCATTGAGTATGCCGATATGCAGCTGATTGCAGAAGCCTATACTTTTCTAAGAGAAGCTTTACGGCTGGGATTTGCCATTAAAAGATATTACCCTTATTTTCCGTGGCGGCTGCATCATCCGCGCAGAATTTTTAAACGTAATCAGCGAAGCTTATCAAGCACAGCCGAATCTGGCAAATTTATTAATTGCTTCCCATTTTGCTGAAAAGGCAAAAGTATATCATGCAGGCTTACGCAAAGTAGTCAGTGAAGGGATAAATTCCGGCATCTCATTCCCATGCTTAAGCAACTCTATTACTTATTATGATAGTTACCGGACAGGCCGCTCAAATGCCAATCTTCTGCAGGCACAGCGTGATTATTTTGGTGCCCATACGTATCAACGAACCGATATGGCAGGAGTCTTTCATACAAACTGGCAGTAAGGACAGCAGTAAACACTCTTGTATTTCTTCGTATCGCCTATTTTTTCGCAAATCGGTTCCCATGTAAAAAACAATATACAAGTTTAATTGAAACGATGGAGAGACCGTCTAGCGAGACGGTCTCTCCATCTATTGTTATTTTTAATTTTGGCAATTACTTAATAGCAAAAAGTGTTCAGGATATACTTTTAGAAAAAAAATCAAACGGCAGAGGTTCTGCCGTTTGACTAGTAAATATCCGCATTGGGCTTATTTTCTTTGATCGTTTGAGTGATTAGGTCTGTTAAAGCTTCGGCGCCTTTATGTCCTAAGTGTACACCGTCAGATCCAAAATATTCGGGGTGGTTGATTCCCGTTCCATGCCAATCAACCAATGTAATATGTTCATGCTCTTTCGCTATTTCTTTTAGAGATTCATTTACTTTCCTTTCCCACGGGCGCGGAACTCGCGCATTGACTAAATAGATGTCAGCATTTGAGAAAGAGTCTAGCAATGTATCTATTTGATCTTCAGTGAAAAACCCATTTGTCCCTAACTGGATGATGACCGCTTTGTCCGGATGATTAAACGCTGCATAGCTGGGTGCTAATTGAATAGCCTGCGACACTTGCCTTCCCACTTTTGCATCAATCGTTATGTTCGGAAACCGTTTGAGAAGGCTTGGAGCAGCGTCCAGCATGACAGAGTCCCCAATGGCGAGTATTTCCTTATTCATAATCTTTTCTGGCGGAGGAGCGGCTTCCTCTTTCTCCGATTCGGACACTTCCAGGTTTGATTCTGACTTTTGTTCCATATTTGATTCTTGCTTTTGTTCCGGCTTTTTATCCTGCTTTTCTTTCTCGGCCGGATGGATTCCCTGTTTTTCAGGAGCATCCTTACCAGAACCTTCTCTTGCTGCAGGTTTCTCCGAATTGTTTATTTTTATTATTGTTGGAGATTCCTCTCTCCCATTTCCTTCCCCTTTCACCACACCGGTGATTCCCGCGGTAAATACCAATAGCACCATGGTCAGGGATACAGTGGCTGCTCTTCTGGTGAAAGATGCGCTGCTCCATTTCAAAGATGGGTGAAGCTGCCTGAGGAATGGCAGGAGTCCATGTTTTCGGATAGGCATTTCAATAAAACGATAGGAAATTTCCGCAATGCCGAATGTAATGATTAGCTGTAAAGCAACACGCCAATATACAGGCTGGCCTATTTCATAAACGGGAGTGCCCAGCACGATCACAGGGTAATGCCAGAGATAAATCCCATAGGACCTAGTGCCAATCCAGCGGAGCGGCTTCCATGAGAGCAGCTGGCCTAAAGAACTGCTAGGGTGGCAAACACACGCGATGAGGACAGCTGCGTTCAGGCAAACCAGCAGCATTCCACCCCAGTATAAAAACGTTTGATATTCATCAACGAATACGACGCACAGGATAAAGATGCCAAAAGAAATGGCACTCGTAATATTTAACTTGTTTTTAAGATTGGCAGAAACCTTTTTGGTAGACAATCGCTTCATTGGCCAGACAAGAGCGAGCCAGCAGCCGATGAGTAGTTCAAAAGAGCGCGTATCTGTCCCATAATAGACCCGGCTCGGATCCGAACCTGGCTCATAAAGCACTGCCATTAACAGTGCGGAACAAAAAGCGCCAGCAAGGACGAAAGTAGAAAACCTGCTTCGTTTTTTCAATATATGTAATCCTGCTAATACCACAAGGGGCCATACTAGATAAAACTGCTCTTCTATTGCTAAAGACCAAAGATTTTTTATAGGTGAAGGAGAGCCCATGCTATCGAAGTATGAGAGTTTATGAAAAATGAACCACCAGTTGCTGCCATAAAAAATAGAAGCAATCGTATCGCCACGAACAGTGGTCAGCAACTCCCGATGAAACAGCACGACCCAGACGAATGTTGACATGATCATGACATAAGCTGCCGGAAGCAAGCGCCGGATTCGTCCAATCCAAAATTTCTTTAAACTAAATTCGAACGGATGATCATGATCAGGTAAAATAAGCGATGTTATCAAATAGCCAGACAGTACGAAAAAGATATCAACACCCAAAAATCCTCCACTGGCCCAGCTAAAATTAAAGTGATATGCAATTACTGACAGTACGGCTAATGCCCGAAGGCCATCCAATCCAGCGATGTAACGGGTTTTGTGCGTTTGTCCTTTCATTAAAAAATTCCTCCAATTATCTCTGCAACTTCATCATGCTGATAGTTAAATTGGCTACAAATTTATCACAATGTATAGTCTACATTTATAAAGACGACATTGCATGCAGAAAAGTGTCTTTTTTTGCAGAAAAATATTCTTAATAAATTTTGTGCTTCCTGGAAACCCACAAATCTACGAAAAACCTATATCGTCCAGGGAAATTAAGAAAAAAACGGTGATCCATATACAATTTAATCCTTATACAGTATAATGCTTTTCTTTCTGCGAATCATCGAAAAATAGTATATTTAAAAATACCCTTTCAATCCCCTTATCTAATCCTTAAAAAGTAAACTATTCAAGTTTTTTTCATCCCTGAATTTTGCCTTCTTACAAAGTTTATGTTTATCAACGGAATAAAAATCCCTATTTTATCCGGTTATTGGGTAATATTACAAAACTCCATTTCGTACAGCTTCTCGAAATACATTTCCTCAAACTTCTTGTTGAGGATCCCGGTATAATATGCGATTGGATTTTTGACTGTCACCTTGGATTTCAGCTTGCGGACGAGCTGCGTGAAGACATCGAGTACACGCACAGCAGGGTTCCAGTCTCTTTTTCGCGGTTATGGGGTATGATTGTCGAAAAATCCGGCTGGGATGCAGGTTTCCTTCTCTTGACCATCTCATGCGGCCTTGCAGCGTTGCTATTCGCAGTTACCTGGAACGTCCGCGGACAAGAAGTAGTGAAGCACTAAACAGCAAGTTGGATTTTTACTAAAAGAAAAAGGCCGCCCCACTAGGTTGCAGAGCAACGAACCTGTTGGGGCGGCCTTATTTGATGAATCCCTCATCTTTCTTAATACTCAATTCCAGCGCAGAAAAGTGGGCAAAACAAAATACCTGTGGCTTGGCGATATATTTATCATATCCTTATGTTTTCCTTTAGGATCAGTCCAATTAAAATTGACGGAGTAGTCCTTTTGTTTTGTTTAACACTTCAGTTGTATAAACGCCCCAGCTCTATTGACGGAACCCTTCCCCTCCTTCTTATGAAGAGCGGCAGTGCCTTTTTTCAATGTTATGCTTTGAATAGTAATATTCTCCTGCTGAGTATAAACCTCTCCGCTCCAAAATCCTTTTGCAGAAAAGGCTTCACTTGTAAAATCAGCTTGTCAGACTCCATCCTTGGACTCTCCCGCCCACTCTGGCGGCTGATTATAGGAGTAGACAATCCAGATAAGCAGAACCACCAAAGGTATTAAAATGATCAGTAACTTCTTCTTGTTAGACATCATCTCTCCTCCGATGGTGGCGAATGACTTTAAATATCTCGTATTCATTCAAAAGCAATGTTGATTTCCTACTGTAAAGGAAGCTGCTGCTCTGACTGTTGTTTCAATAAACGTTGAAAAAATCTTGTTTTCCAAATCCTTAATCCCAGCCAGGCTCCCAACATATTAAGAATAAAGTCATCTATATCGAAACTGCCTCTTCTTGTAACTAGTTGTATAACTTCAATACTAAATACCAGCACGCACATAGCCATGGAAAAGAAGGTGATTCTGTCTATCCTCTTGAAAAAGTATGGCAGATAAACACCCATCGGCAAAAACAATATAAAGTTACCTACGAGATTTTTAATAGGTATATCAGCATTCATTCCTCCATCAAAAATTGCTCTCATATATATACTTATCGTTTTAAATGGGACAATATTGGAGGAGTTCTTTATATATTCAAGCAGTGACATATCTGCCCTCAGATATCCCCTTGAACCTAAGAATAATATAACCGCCAGCATGAATAAATAAATGATAAAACTTAGATTAATAATAACTTTAAATGCTGTTTTCATTTCATTCCTCCGAGAATCGAAACCTCTGATTTTTCCGCATAGTTCCACTAAATACAATGATTGCATTATACACAATTTTAATCTATTTGCGTTTGGAAGTTACCAAAATTCTTACAGAAATAAAATTAACAGCCCCAATAAAAAAGAAGCTGGCGAAAAGCAGAGCGTTTTCACCAGCTTCTTTACTATGATGCATTATCTGGTGTATCATTTTTGACTTTTAAATAGACTCTTGTTTGGTTTTTAGCAACTTCTATTTTTTGAAGAGTAATTGCTATACCATGCTGATTAATATATCAGCTATAATCATACTAAATTTATCCATGTACGTCTGGTGAAACCTGCAACAGAAACCAATCTTTTACATAACAAAAACCCAACAAGATGACGTACCAACTTGTTGGGCCAAATAAATGATTAATTTTCTTCTTCGTTTCTGCGATTTTTCTTGAATAGCTTAGATAATACTTCATAGACGATTGGTACAACAATTAATGTTAGTAGCGTAGAACTTGCTAAACCACCGATTACGGTAATACCTAGACCTTTGGAAATTAATCCGCCACCACCTGAACCAAGTGCTAACGGGATTAATGCACCGATCGTTGCGATTGCTGTCATTAGGATTGGACGCAGACGCGTTACGCCAGCTTCTAGAACCGCTTCACGCATCGTCATACCATCGCGTTCCATATGAATAATACGGTCTACCAGTACGATGGCGTTCGTTACAACGATACCGATTAACATTAATAGACCCATCATGACAGATACAGAAATTGTTTCACCGCCGATTAATAAACCAACAAATGAACCAATTACCGCAAATGGCAATGAGAATAGGATCGCAAATGGGGCGACACCTTCACGGAATGTTACAACAAGGATAAAGTAAACAATTCCGATTGCCGCAAGCATCGCTACTCCAAGCTGTGTAAAGGTTTCTGTCATATCTGCCTGTACACCGGCAGTTCCAACGGTAACACCTTTCGGTAAATCCAGCTCATCCAATTCTTTATCGACTTTAGACGTTACCTTTGATACATCTTTACCAAGGATTGTTCCTGAAACGCTTGCGTAGTATTCACCTTTACTGCGGGCAAGCGTATTGAGCGTTGTCCCTTTCTTCACTGTTACCAGTTCAGACAGAGGCATCGTTGTACCAAGCGCAGTTGGAACTTGTGTCGCTAGAAGATCATCGATTGACTCTGGCTGTTTAGATTGCTCTTGCTGAACAATGACATCTAATGTGTCCCCATCTTTTTCAATTGTGGTTAAAACATCCTGCGTTTTATTCGGGTTTAACATCATAACAATCTGACCTGAGGTTAAACCATACTTTATCAAATCATTCTGTGCTACATTGAAGGTATATTCAACGTAAGCATCCTCGGCACTGGAAGAAACGTCTTTTAAGTCTTTACTCTTATTCAACACTTCTTCTACCATTTCAACCGACTTATTTAGTTTATCTAGATTTTCACTATAGAACGTGTAGCTGACTTCATTTGAATTCATCGAAGTTGGAGAGAAGTTCTGTGAACTCCACTCTCCTGACTGGCCAATGTCTTTAACATAGTCTTCAATTTGCCCGCGAACTTTAGGGAAGTCCTCCATGTCTGGATCAAAGATGAGGTACATTAAGGCACCGCCGCCTCCGCCACCCATCATCGCGGTCATTTCATCACCCTTTTCGGTGATCGACATTTGAACGATATCAATATCATCCCGTTTGAGCATCTTCTCTTCGACTTCTTTAACGTTTTCCATGGTTTCATCCGGCAACTCGCCTGCTTTTGGCGTGTACGTTAAGTACATTACTTTATCTTCTTCGCTGCCCATGAAGCTGAAACCGATTAATGGCGTTAATGCCAAACTTCCTGCTAATAAAACCACTGCAATAATAGAAGTAATCACTTTGTGGTTAAGGGTCATTCTCAGGGCACCTTTGTACCAATTAGCTAACTTACCAGCCTCTTTATGGCTCTTCTCTGTCTTTTCACCATATAACTTTTTCTTAAATAAGAAGTGAGATAGAGCAGGAACGATAGTAATCGCTACAAGCAAGGAAGCTCCAAGCGCAAACATCATCGTTAAGGCGAATGGCTCGAACAGTTCACCTACCATACCGCCAACGAAGATTAATGGTGCGAATACCGCAACCGTTACTAATGTTGATGACAGGATTGGTTTAAACATTTCAATTGTTGCTTCACGGACAAGGGCGCGTCCGTTAAGTTTCTCTTCCTTTAAGTGCAGACGACGGTAAATATTTTCCACGACGACGATTGAGTCATCGATAACACGACCGATGGCCACCGTTATCGCCCCGAGCGTCATAATATTAAGAGTGATATCCATCCAGTTTAATATCAATAACGCCATAAAAATGGAAACTGGAATAGACACAATCGATATAATCGTTGATTTAAAATCACGTAGGAATAGTAAAATGATTAATACAGCAATCAAACCGCCAAATAGTGCTTTTTCCACCATGGTTGAAACCGATTCTTCAATTGGTTTACCTTGGTCAAGCGTGACATCAATGGTAAGTCCATCAATCTTCGCCTTTTGTTCTTTGATTACCTTTTTCACACCTTTGACCACATCAACCGTGTTGGCTTGCTGCTCTTTCACAATCTGAATGGCAATAGCCTCTTCACCATTTGTACGTGACAAAGATTGAATCTTACCCTTAACATCAATACTAGCGATGTCACTCAGTTTCACAAATGGGGACGGATTGGCTGCAGATGGCGTAACAGGAATTAACATATTCTTTAATTCATCTGCTGTCATGAACTTGCCGTCAACAGCGACTGCTTGTTCACCTTCTTTAAACTGATAAAGGCCTAATGAAACCGCCATATTGCTTGCTTGAATCATTTGTTTTACTTTATCTTCGGTTAAACCAAACTCAGCCAGTTTTTCTTTATTATACGTAAGATCGACTTCTTCAATATGCTGGCCTGTAGTTGTGGCAGACGCAACACCATCAATTTTTTCGATTTTTGGAAGAAGGATATCCTCAACAGTTGATGTTAATTCAACGATATCTTCCTTTGAACTGCTTACGCTGAGAGCCACAACCGGCATCATGTTCATGCTAATCGCTGTAACCTTCGGCTCTTCTGTTCCTTCAGGTAATTTCACGGTATCTAACGCCGATTCTAAGGCACGCTTTGCCTCAGCCATATCGATACCATATTCATATTCCACTTGCAGACTGGACATGTTAGAATATGAATTTGAATAAACGGCTTTTACATCTTCAAGTCCTTCTACCGCCTTCTCAATCGGCATGGACACATCTTCCATTACTTTCTCAGGAGTGGCACCAGGATAAACGTCCATGACCATTAAGTAAGGAATCGAAGTATTAGGAATCGTCTCCATATTCATACGTGTACCTGAATAAATACCAGATACCGTAATAATGATGGTAAGCAACCATACTGCAAGTTTGTTCCTCAGGACAAAATTAACTAAACCTTTCACTGCTACACCTACCCCAAATTGACTTATCACACTCATTTACATATAATAATGACCAACGAGTCATTTGTCAATATGACCTAGGAGAGATCAGCTAAAATGAAAAAGCAATTAATTATGGATAAAGCATTAGAACTATTTGCGAAGCAAGGGTTTGAAGCCACATCTGTTCAACAAATAACAGAGCATTGCGGTATTTCAAAAGGTGCTTTTTACTTATCTTTCAAATCAAAGGACGAACTGATTATAGCATTGATTGACCACTTTATGATGCAATTCACCACTGAAATTGACTACATAGTCAGGAATACTGAGATTGAAAAACTTTTATATGATTTTTATTATGCAACCTTTCATTCCTTTCATCAGCATTCGGATTTTGCAAAAATCCTCATGAAAGAACAATCGCAGACTTTTAATGAAGAATTTATTGTAAAAATGCATTACTTTGATCGGTTAATCGAGAACATTATTTTATCGATGATTGAACGTTTATATGGGGAAGAGGTCAAACAGACAAAATATGATTTGATGTATTGTATTAAAGGCTTTATGAATACGTATTCCCAGCTGTTTCTCTTTTATAACGTTCCATTAGATTTGAACCTCTTGTCAGAATCACTTGTGGAAAAAACAAATCTATTAGCGCGGCACACTCACGTTCCTTTTATTTCAGAAGATCTGATTCAAGTAATAAAGCAGCCGATGTGCGAGGAAGGATCGAAGGAGCAGATTCTTGAAATTTTGGAACAAAAAATAGAAGAAATTGAAGAGCCTATTGAAAAAGAATCGTTAATCCTACTAAAGCAACAGCTGCGTGAACCGACTTTAAGTCCTGCTATTGTGAAAGGTTTACTAGAAAATATTCGAAATCATCCTCTTTGTAAATGGATCTCTTATTTACTTCAAAATTATTTTGAGGTTTAAAACTACTAATAAAGGCTGAACGCTTTTCCTCTAATGTCCATAGTGCAATGAGGTAATAACACCCTTTAAATAAAGTGATGCCTTTACCTCATTGTTATTCAATATTAATTTTCTGTTGGATACAACGGGACAGGCTTCTACTAAAACGATTAAGAAAGAGGATTTCATTCCAATTCTTCCAGGCCTTCCTTTTTCTATTTTTCATTTACACAAGATATTTTACGCTCTCCTCATTTATTTTGTATTACAGTAGAATATCAACACTTATATATAAAAAAATAAAGCTAATAAAGTCTTATCTTAAGACCTCTAGCTTTAGTATTTTTGATTTAGGAGGATTAGATTCTCTGATATAATCATACCAGATTTATTACTTTTTTACCGTCATTTAATAGGGGAGCGTCAATAATTTTGTGTAAATGACGAA
>NZ_QWVT01000010.1 GCF_003570705.1 Mesobacillus zeae | reverse complement strand
GACTTATATTAGCTGGTATAATGGAATAACTAAAACATGATCTCGATCTTAAAATCAATTAATTCTTCTTTCACTAAACCAGCACCCGTTCGTGGAATAAGTGAAATTCACGGTTAACTAAAAACAATTAAGTTTCACTCTGCCACTATAGGGCCATTTTCTGGAATAAGTAAGAGAATTATTTTCTTAGCTTCTGTAATAATTTACACTTATTAAAAAAGGGCGCACCCCAAACTTTGACATTCGCTATGTCAGGGCGTCCCCAACAAGAGTGTTGAGGCATGTAAAAGCGTGGGGCATAGTTTTGCATAGCTATCAACTCCTTAAAGCCTCTCAGAAGCCCTAAAAAGCCCTCACAGGTTTTCTAAGGGCTATCCTATTTTTTTTATTTCCGCCAAAAAGTTGAACAGTCTGCTTTATCCTGAATATTAAATTCAATCATTTTCTCAAGCAATTCGTAATTTACTGGCTCATTCCAAGGAATTCGAAACAAGCCTTTGGTAGCGCTGTAGCCAGCTTGTGCAATGTCATCGGCAAAGTGCGCAATGCCTACTTCTTCGGGTGAAACGCTCAAATGATGCTTCGCTGTGGAAAAGCCGATGATAAATGTGCCGTGATCGGAAAACATTGGCGTATTCCACTTGATTTGCGGTTCTAAATTTGGGAATTTATTAGCAACCCACGCCAAAATTTCCTCTGTTCGGTCGCGGTGGTCGGGGTTATCGATACCTGCTAAATATTTTGCAAAAACTTCCATGTTGTTCCCTCCTAAAATAAAAATTATGTCGTTCAGAGAAGTTCCTCAAACCCATTCGTCGTTAAAACTCCTCACAGAACCGCTCAGACACGTTCTTAAACAACACCTATTTCCAACTATATATTTTACAACCTGAATAGTCAAAATGGCTTAAAATGCAAATTAGAGGCTTTAAAAAGTATCTGACTTGTATCGCCAGCGATAGCTGGTCTGTCTAAAAGTATATAACTACATGTCATCTATAGCTACATAGCATAAATCCTATTTTTAATTTTCACCTTTGCAACAGAACCCACTAATATTTATAAAGCATTAGAAACAACGGATAAAAAACAACAAAACAATTAACCTCATTTAATTAAATATTTATTCCAATTTCCTTTTTGTGTAGAAACTTTACCCCTAAAAACCCTAGAGCATGTCATGGAGTGCTATTTGGTCCTGTTTTTTTACCTATGTTGTTTTTGATTCCTGGCATAAGCATTTGGTTACTTATAAAAATTGCATTAGGTGTTAATTAACAATAAAAATGTTTAAAAACACCTGTTAAGTTATTTCATTTAAGGGCGCTTTTCTTTAGTAAGGAGAGCGCCTTTTCTTAATAATTCCCACTGTCCTATCCGATAAGTTTATTCCACTCCCTCGATAGTTTAAGTATAGTTCTTCACAATCTTCCCAATAAATATCTTTTTTATGGTGTGTTATTCCACAATATGGCCCTTTAATGGAATAAAGAAAGGAGAAAGGAAAGGATATTAAGTTTCAATAGTATAGTTTTCAAATTGTTCGTAAACCCACTTTTGGTTGTTATCGACAATGTATTGTTCTGCTGCGATTAAACGGTTTATAAGCTCAGCTTTAGACATTTTTTTATAACGTATTTGTAAAGCAGCTAAATCACGGTCAGTCTTTATATTTTCAAAGTTTTGAGAGGTTATGCAATTCTTATTCTTCCTTTTATGTTTACTTCGATTAATTGTTTTTTTATACGTTATGCTATGTTTTGAATAATAGGCGTGAGCTTCGGGATTCCTTCGAATAGTATTAGGATGAATACCTTTCCCTTCGGGATCTACTTCATTAGGCTTTCAGCCATCGCAGATGTCAGGCTCGCGGGGGGAAGATTGAGAAAAAAAAGAGCCGCGGGTCTGCAAAAGCCCCCACGGCTGTTTTTTATACTGTTCAGTCTATTTTTTCTTCTGCCCTGACAGCAGACTGGAATTTTCCTTTATGGGAAGCATCGCAGAACGGCATCTTTTGGCTTAAACCGCAGCGGCAGAGCGAAAAAACTTCTTTTGTTTCAAACGGTTTTCCCTCTCCATCCAAAAGTTCTACATCGCCAGTCACCCTAAAAGATCCGTTGTCATTCACTTTAATCGTTACTTTTGACATCAGCAGTAACCCTCCATTTTTTGAACCCATTTTCTTGATACTAAAAGGAATTGAGATAAAATGCAAGAAAGTCAGCTCCGTGCTAAACTAGAAGTATGCTGCAGGAAGGGAGCGGACAAAGTGGAAATCACAATGACGGAAGCGGCGATGAAAATGATGGCCGCCAGGACGGAAGGCAAACAAGGGATATTCAAGCTGAAGTACGATACGGACGATTGCGGCTGCGCGGTAAACGGGGTAGCAATGCTATGGTTTGTGGATGAGGCCGAGAAGAAGGATATGGAGGCTGTAACCAATGGCCCCAGGGTGCTCGTGGAAAAGGCGAAAGAGATTTTTTTTGATGAAAAAATGATCATTGACTATGTCGAAAAAACGGGCTGTTTCCAATTGAAGAGTCGCAATCAGTATTTCAATCCGTGCATGAGCCTGGTCGACATGACGGATGGACAGGCTGAAGAGTAAGAAATCGAAGGAAAAAACATAGATTCATTGCAGGAGGAAGGCATGGGAATATTAAAGCGTGCTGCCATGCTGGCAGTGTGTGTGCTGCTACTTGCAGCCTGCCAATATGATACGCTGGATGAAGCGATTGAGAAAAGCATCCCGTTCAACATGAAAAACATCATACATACTGAAAAAACGAAAGAAGGATCTGTCGTTCTTTACACAACAATCCAAAAGGGCGAATCTGGAGAAGTCGAGGCACTCGCAGCAGCCTATTTGGAGGGGAATGGCAAGGAAGGCTGGAAAAATGCCGGCCATAACCACTGGACCTATTATAAAAATAAATACATGATGCAGTACAGTGAGGCATTCTATATTTATAGTCCAGAAGGCAAGCTGAAAGAAAAAGTCCCGGTCATCTTCGGCAAAATCAACAGCCCGAAAATCGCAAAAGTGGAAGCAGCGGGAAAAGACGGGGCTTTTAAGAAAGCGAATATCGTAAAAAAAGGGAAAGACCGCTATTATTATATTTTCGGGGATTACAAGATCGCAAGAGGACTCGATGGCGGGGGCAAAGAGCTCAGCCGCCAGGGAAAACGATAAAGTGGAAGGAACCCGGTGTTGCCAGGCTCCCTTTTGTGTGTTGGCAAAACGGCATCATAATTGCTGCTATTGGAAATTTCAGCTTCCCATTAGTCCTGGCCGTTTATTTTACCTCGACTCGAAAAGAAAATAGCAGCCCTTACCGAAGCAATTTCAACCTTAAAAGAGGTCTTAATCAAAGAGATAGGTAAAAATAAAAATAAGCATTCTAGGGTGCTTATTTTTTGCTATTATAAAAAAACCAGATAAAGGTGCTGGATTTAATGAAAATAATAAAGACTACTTTATACGCCTTACTCTTCATTGATATGTTTTTCTTAGTTAAGTACTTCATTAATTTCGGATCTCGCATGAACGTACTCTGGAATGTAATATTCCTTATTGGTATTATTCTTTCGTTTACAGTTTTAGGAAAAAGTAAAAGGGAACAAGATGAAGCCTTATTATCTATGGGAGTTTTGACTTTAAGCCTATCTTCAATAGGTGGTTATATCTTTAATTTTTATCTTACACATTCTTTTGGATAAACAAAAAAAGGAAGGTTTGAGCATAATCGGAAATAATGTGGTCGCCCAAATCTTACACTAAAAAACAGGAGACTTAAACTGTCCATAGCTTCAAAAAGATCGCCAACTGCTTAGCCAGATGTGGGCAAAGCGGTTGGCGATCCATCAACATAGTGGCGTTATTCCGCGGACATTCCAGCTTAATAAGCCGCAGGCTCCTCACTGAACACAAGCTCGCGGAGGAACTCATCAAGAGCATGCTCGTATGCTTCAGGGTTTTCGCTGTAGGACCGGGCATGCACACCTTTTTCGGCGAGAAAGAGTTTCTTTGGCCCTTCTTTCAGCCTGAAAAGCTCCTCGGTCATTGCGGGAAGGATATAGTCATCCTTCATGCTGTGGATAAAGAGGACCGGCTTTTTAATGTGGGCCATGGCCGCAGACGGGGAAACATCCCTGAGCGAATAGCGGTCGCGGACGCGCAGGAAAAGCCCTGCGAGCGGAAGCAAGGTTTTCGGCGGAAGTTTGGCTTCTTCTTTTACCCGATAAGCAAGCTGTTCAGCAAAGTCAGAGTACGGACAGTCGGCAACGTAAAAATCAGCCCCATCCTCCACCATGCCTGCATACTGCAGCAAAGTCGCTGCTCCCATCGATTCGCCATGAATCCCCAGCAGGATGTCCTCACCTTTTTCACGCTTCAGCCAATCAATGATCGCTTTCAGGTCCTGCTTTTCATAAAAGCCGTAACTAGTCGTTTTCCCGCCGGATTCACCGTGTCTACGGTGATCATATATCAAGGCATTGAATCCCCGCTCAATAAACAGGTTCATATATTTCACTGAACTAAGCTTGTTCTCGGTTACACCATGGCAGAACACGACATAACGGTCAGTCACGTGCGGCTCAGCGAGGATGGCTTTTAACGGATAGCCGAATGGCGACATGACCGTTACCTCTCGTTTTGGCAAGGACGCGAATTCTTCAGGGCGGAAGTGGCCTGCATCCGTTTCCCGCTTCAGGACTGCTTGAATGTCTTTCTTTTTAATGAACATGAAAAGGTTGGTTAAATAAATCCCCGCCGATACAATGAGGACCAAAAATGATAACAGATAACCGAGTGGCCTCCGCACAACAAAATCCTCCCAATGTTTTTACTGCCATTTTACCATAAGGAGCCAAGAGCTTCAGGCTTGCCTGGAGAGCCTGTAAAAAGAGCTGTCAATCGCTCTTGAAAGATGAGGGCGTACTACTTCGATCGCTTCCAGCAGCTGATCAAGATCAATGCCGGTTTCGATTCCCATCCGTTCAAGCATATATACAGCATCTTCCGTAGCGGCATTTCCGGCAGCACCCGGGGCGAACGGACAGCCGCCCAGCCCTCCGGCAGAAGTGTCAAACCTTGTAATCCCTGCCTGAAGCGCGGCAAAAATATTCGCGGTGGCAAGCCTGCGGGTATCATGGAAATGTGAGGCAATCAGGATATCGGGAAAAGCTTCAGTGAGCTTTTCAAACAGCGAGAAGGCTTCTGAAGGGACAGCCATACCGATGGTGTCAGCTACGCTCAGTTCATCGACCCCCATTCCAACAAACTCGCGGCACAGTGCAAGTGTGTCTTTTTCGTTTATTTTTCCTTCGTATGGGCAGTAAAAGGCAGTTGAAATGCAAGCGCGGACAAAGTAGCCTTTTTCCTTCAATTCATGGATGGCAGGGCGGAGTCCCTCGAGGCTTTCCGCAGTTGTTTTGTTAATGTTTTTCAGATTGAAAGTATTGCTCACTCCGACAAACACGGCGACAGCCCGGCAGTCTGTATCATAAACCCGGCTAATCCCTTTCTGATTTGGTGCAAGTATGATATTGCGTGTGTGTTCATCCAGGCAGTCTGCAGCAATTTCGCCGGCATCCTTCATTTGCGGCACCCATTTGGGAGAAACAAACGATGTCAGTTCCATCTCTTTGACCCCAGCCATTTTTAGTTTGAAAATAAAGTCTTTCTTTACCTCTGTCGGAACGAAGCTTTTCTCATTTTGAAGGCCGTCCCTCGGGCCGACCTCAATGATCGTTACTTTTTTAGGCAATGACAGCTCCATAATCTTTCCCCCCTGTTCTGATAACTCCATTCTAAATTCAATAATTTTAAAAATGCAACAATTATAAAAATTTTTACAATAATGAAAGGGTTTTCTTATTTTTTTAGCGAATAGAGTAGGTTGAAGATGAACAGAGAGGATGAGATGAAGAAATGGCGCAAAACGACGCAGTGATTGTAAGTGCAGCGAGGACGGCCATCGGCTCGTTCAATGGTAGTTTAAAAGGCATTTTGGCTTCGGACCTCGGTGCAGCCGTCATAAAGAGTGTCCTGGAAAAGGCGGGAATCCAGCCTGAACAGGTGGATGAAGTAATTATGGGCAATGTCCTGCAGTCAGGGCTTGGGCAGAATCCTGCCAGGCAGGCAGCAATCAAGGCAGGACTTCCGGAAACTGTTTCAGCTTTGACGATCAATAAAGTGTGCGGTTCAGGCCTGAAGGCTGTTCACCTCGCAGCGCAGGCGATAGCAGCAGGGGATGCGGATGTCGTGGTTGCAGGCGGAATGGAAAACATGAGCCAGGCACCATACTTGCTAAGGAATGCCCGGGATGGTTTCAAAATGGGAGACCAAAAGCTTGTCGACAGCATGATTTCCGACGGCCTCTGGTGCGCTTTCAATGACTACCACATGGGAATGACAGCAGAGAATCTCTGTGATCAATATGAAATCAGCCGCGAGGAACAGGATAGGTTTGCAGCCTGGAGTCAGGAAAAAGCGGCCAAAGCAATAGAGGAAGGCAAGTTCAAGGGTGAGATTGTCCCGATCAGCATCCCGCAGCGCAAGGGAGATCCTGTTGTATTCGATACGGATGAATATCCGAAAAAAGGGACGACAGCCGAAAAGCTTTCCGGCTTGCGGGCGGCATTTCGAAAAAATGGCAGTGTGACAGCAGGCAATTCTTCAGGCATCAATGACGGTGCCGCAGTGCTTGTAGTCATGAGCAGGAAGAAAGCCGAAGAACTTGGCGTACAGCCGCTTGCTGTCATTAAGGGGAATGCAAGCGCAGGTGTCGACCCTCGCATCATGGGAATTGGGCCGGTTACAGCAGTTAAAAAAGCGCTGCTGAAATCAGGGATTGGGATGGAAGAAATCCAATTAATAGAGGCGAATGAAGCCTTCGCAGCCCAGTCGCTTGCAGTCGACAAAGAATTGAACTTTAACAATGATATCCTGAACGTCAATGGCGGGGCGATTGCACTCGGACACCCAATCGGCGCGAGCGGAGCAAGGATTCTTGTCACCTTGGTTCACGAAATGAAGAGACGGAAGGCCAAGACCGGTCTTGCCACACTATGCATCGGGGGCGGACAGGGTGTAGCCACTGTTATTGAAATGGTTTAGGTAACTAAAGAATTTTATACGGAGAAAGGGGCGGCACTGGATGAAAAAAATATGCACAACCTTCCGCGAAGCAGTTGCGGATATACAGGACGGGGCAACCCTCATGGTTGGGGGATTCGGATTATGCGGCATTCCCGAAAACCTGATCCTGGCGCTTGCTGAAAAAGGAGTAAAGGATTTGACAGTGATTTCCAATAACTGCGGTGTGGACGACTGGGGCCTTGGTCTGCTGCTGAAAAACAGGCAGATCAAAAAGATGGTCGGTTCCTATGTAGGGGAGAACAAGGAGTTTGAAAGGCAGGTGCTTTCAGGAGAGCTTGAAGTGGATCTGCTGCCACAGGGAACGCTTGCGGAAAAAATCAGGGCAGGCGGCGCGGGGATTCCTGCATTCTATACACCTGCTGGCGTCGGGACTCCGATTGCGGAGGGTAAGGAAACGAGGAGCTTCAACGGGAGAGATTATTTGCTGGAAGAAGCGCTCACAGCCGACTTCAGCCTTGTCCGCGCCTGGAAGGCTGACAAGATGGGGAATCTTGTTTATCGGAAAACAGCAAGGAATTTTAATCCGATGATGGCTGCAGCGGGGAAAGTTACGATTGCCGAAGCGGAGAGCATCCATGAAGCGGGTGAAATTGAACCGGACAGCATACATACACCAAGCGTTTACGTACAGACGCTGATCCTGGGCGACCAGGAAAAGCGCATTGAAAGGCTGACGGTCAGCAAGGGTTAAATTCACAAGAGAGGGGATGGGCTTTTGAGCGGAACAAAGGAAAATGTGCGGGAGAAAATTGCGCGCAGAGCTGAAAAGGAAATAGAAGGCGGCTTTTACGTTAATTTGGGAATTGGGATGCCAACGCTTGTAGCTAACTATATTTCGGCAAACAAACAAGTCGTCCTGCAATCAGAGAACGGGCTCCTGGGAATAGGGCCCTATCCGTTAGAAGAGGAAGTTGACCCCGACCTGATCAATGCGGGGAAGGAAACGGTCACAAGCATTCCCGGTGCAGCGTATTTTGATTCGGCTGAATCGTTCGCAATGATCCGCGGCGGGCATATCAATATTGCCATCCTGGGCGGTATGGAAGTATCACAAGACGGCGACCTCGCCAACTGGATGATACCAGGAAAAATGATCAAGGGGATGGGCGGCGCGATGGATCTTGTTCATGGCGCGGGAAGAATCATTGTTATCATGGACCATGTCAATAAAAAAGGCGAGGCAAAAATCCTTAAAAGCTGCAGCCTCCCTCTGACAGGCCAGGGTGTGGTCGACCGGATTATCACTGAACGGGCCGTGATTGATGTGACGCCAACCGGTTTGAAGCTCGTCGAGGTAGCGAAAGGATATACGGTTGACGAGGTAGTGGCATCTACTGAACCAGAACTGCAGGTAGATGAACATGTAATGAAAGAGGCATATTAAAAATTTGGAAACGCCTGATAACCCGGGCGTTTCTTTTTATGCTGTACGTAAGGCACCCATTTTATCTGAAACGTCTTTTATAATAGAAACGACTTTTCAACGGGTGTTTAGTTAGTGGTGTCGCCGTTTGCTATTTAGCCTCTTATATTTTCTACCGTAAATATGGAGAAGAAACTGAAAATGAAATAAAAAGTTAATCGTATAACAAACCACCTTAGTTTCTTCTTTATTTATAAAAGATAGGGAAATAGTATTGGCGGACATACGATTATAATTAATTAATTTATTTATTATTGCTTAATTGACAGGGTAATTCCCTAAGGCCGAGCCTATTAATATTTCTCCTCAATAGTGTTATAATGTCAGCAATAAAAAGCAGGAGAGGGATCTTGATGAAAAAGAAAAGACAAGCACGTCCCGAAGCGAGAAAAGAAGAGAAACCGGTTACGCTTGGGGATCTGGTGAATCATGACATCATGTCGCAGCTAAAAGAAAAACAAAAACAGCTGAGGGAAGAAGATGAACAGAAAAAACGGCAGCAGAAAGAGCAGGAGGCAGCAAAGAAAAAGGAAGCTCAGCGCCTTCGGGAAAAGAATATGTCGTTTGAAGATTTGCTCGCAGAGAACGACATGGACTGGAAAAAGTTTAAATAAGCTATCAAAAAAGCAACCGACGCCAATAATGGCCGGTTGCTTTTGCTGTTTAGCGGTGTTCCTGATATAAATTGGCCTTCGTTAGCCTGCGGATTAATTCAACCTCTTCTTTGGATAGCGGCGGACTGCTGACTGCATGTGCGTTTTCCCTTACCTGTCCAGCCGAGCTCGCACCAGTGACGACCGACACGACAGAACTTTGCGCCAGATTATACTGGAGGGCAGCCTGCCCGAGCTGTCTCTGCCCGAGCTTTTCCTTCAAGCCCGGCAGCAGTTCCTCGAGTTCCTTGTAGCTGTAATCAAGAAAGCCGTTTTTTTGGATGGAATCCGATGCTTTATCTAGTGCTTTGTCACTGAGGAGGCCTTTCGCCACAGAACCTCTTGTGACAATGCTGATCCCTTTTTGGGCGAGTAGCGGAATCGCCTCTTCTTCAGGGCGGCGGTCCAGCATACTGTATTGCATCATGACCGAAGCAATCCCTGACTTTTCGGCATACTCCCTGATTACGTTCGGGCGGATCGACGAAATGCCGTAATAGCGGATCAGCCCTTCCTTTTTCAACTCTTCAAACGCTTCGATTGTTTCCGCAATGGGATCTTCCATTGTCCCGCCATGAAGCTGATAAAGATCGATATAGTCTGTCTGAAGCCGTTTAAGGCTACTTTTTACCGCTGCCTTTATATGTGCCTTAGAAGGGTCCCACGTCCAGCTGTCTTTGTTTGAGTTCCAGCGGTTTCCTGCTTTCGTGGCAATGATTACTTTATCGCGCACATGCTTCAGCGTGCCTCCGACAATCTTTTCGTTCTCACCAAAATCGTATAGGTCGGCTGTATCAAAATAGTTCACACCGGCATCGAGAGCAGCATCAATGACCGAGCGTGCTTTTTTTTCATCCGTGCCGAGGGACATGCAGCCAAGCCCCATAGCGCTTACATATAAATCTGAATTTCCAAGCTGCCGTTTTTCCAAAAAACCACCCCGTTTTTTGCCTTTATTCTAGCGAAGAAAGGGTGAGGCCACAAATATTTGGCATGGCGGGGTAATGCTTATCCCTCCGTGGGCGGCTTCCCGGCAGCTTCTACCCAGTCTTTTACGTAGTAGCAGCTTTTTTTCCATTCCTTTAGCTTATTGCTGATTTCCCAAGCCTTGCCTACCATGACAAACCCTTTTGAGTGCATGTATATCCTCAAGTGTCTGCCCCTTTCATACAAGTATGGTAAAATGTATGAGGATTCAATATCGTGTTAGAACGGAGTGGATGGAGAAATGAAATCATTTGAAGAAAAAACATTGTCAACAGAACAAATTTTCACTGGCAAAGTAGTGAGCCTTCAGGTGGATGAGGTGGAACTTCCAAACGGAAAAACGTCCAAGCGCGAAATTATCAAGCATCCCGGAGCGGTAGCGGTGATTGCTTTGACTGGCGATAACAAAATCATTATGGTGGAGCAGTACCGGAAAGCTCTGGAAAAAAACATCGTGGAAATTCCCGCTGGGAAGCTTGAAAAAGGCGAGAAACCTGAAATATGCGCTGCCAGGGAACTGGAGGAAGAAACAGGTTACGCATGTAGCAGCATGGAATGGCTGATGTCTTTTTACACTTCTCCGGGGTTTGCGGATGAACTGATTCACCTTTACATTGCCAAAGGGCTGTACAAGAAAGAAAATCCTGCCTCAGCTGATGAGGATGAATTTGTCAGTCTGATGGAAATCACAGTGGAAGAGGCTCTTGAGCTAATGGAGAAGCAAAGCATTCATGATGCTAAAACAGTTTTAGCCATCCAATATTTGCAGCTTCAAGAGGCGATGGTCGGAAAATGAACACATACTATGCCGATATGCATATCCATATCGGGCGAACCCTGTCAGGAAGAGCTGTAAAGATTACCGGGGCAAAAACACTTACCCTTTCGAATATCATTTCTCATGCACGCGACAAGAAGGGACTGAATATGGCAGGGATCATTGACTGCCATTCTCCTGAGGTGCTGGCGGAGTTGGAGGATTTGGTGTCGAGAGGCGAAATAGAACAGCATCCCGATGGGGGGCTTATGTATGGAGGACTGTGTATCATCCCGGGGTCCGAGTTGGAAATCAGTTCCGATGTTACATCAGCTCCAGTTCATGTCCTATGCTTTTTACCTTCGCTCCGTGAAATGAGAATCTTCTCGGAATGGCTCTTGGGTCATTTGAAGAATATCCATTTAAGTTCGCAGCGCGTTTACGTATCAGGGCGGACTCTTCAGGAAAAAACGAAAGAACTTGGCGGGCTGTTTATCCCTGCACATATTTTCACCCCCTTCAAAAGCCTTTACGGCAAGGGTGTAAAGTGTTCACTCACTGAGGTGTTTGATCCGGGTCTCATTGATGCGGTTGAATTGGGGCTGAGTTCGGATACATTCATGGCAGATTCGATCAAAGAGCTCCATGGCTATACATTCCTGACAAATTCCGACGCACATTCACTTGCGAAAATTGCACGTGAATACCAGGAAGTAAGGACGGCTGAAACTAGTTTCAAGGAATTTGCACTGGCATTGAAGGGAGAAGGAGGGCGAGGCATTGCGGCGAACTATGGCCTTGATCCGCTCCTTGGAAAATACCATAAAACTGTGTGTGCCAGCTGCCTCGCTCCATTTCCGGCAGAAGCTTCGATCTGCCCATCATGCGGGCATGCAAGGTTTGTGCGGGGGGTTGCCGACAGGATTGCCGAATTGGGATCTCACGACAGAGAAAAGCCAGAAAGGCCTCCGTATATCCACCAGGTTCCTCTAGAGTTCATTCCCGGTTTGGGAAAAAAAACGCTGGAAAACCTTCTGAACCACTTTGGGACAGAGATGGATATTCTGCATTCTGTTCCGTATGAGGCATTGAAAGAAGTAGTCCCAGACAGGACGGCAGAGCTCATCCTGAAAGCACGTTCCGGAAGCTTAAAGGTGGCTGCCGGGGGTGGAGGGCGCTACGGTAAAATACTCCATGGTGAATAGCCGGTTCCCGAATGAGGAACCGGTCCTTTTTTGTCGAAATACAATCTAGCAATTGAAAATGAGAGTCATAGAAACTCCTTCCTGGCATATGATGTACTAATTAATCATTGCAGGAGGAAAATAAATGAAAAAACGAAAGTACCAGAACGCTGCAGCAACTCACCTACAAGAATATTCCTCTGTCTATTTATTTGTCATCGTACTGTTCTTAATGGGCGTCATTTTTGGTGCTGTCATCGTGAACAGCCTGAGTTTTACTCAGAAGGAAGACCTTTTTTTCTACCTTTCGGAGTTTTTTGGACAGGCTTCTGCCGGCAAGGTGGCAGAAACGCGAGATTTGTTTGTTCAAAGCTTTTTGCATAACAGCAAATTTATCGGCCTGATTTGGCTGCTTGGCATTTCGATTATCGGTTTGCCGGTCATCCTGATTCTCCTGTTTATGAAAGGAATGGTCGTCGGCTTTACCGTCGGTTTCCTTGTCAATCAAATGGGCTGGCAGGGTTTTCTGTTATCGTTTGTCTCCATCCTTCCGCAAAACCTGGTGATTATCCCTATATTTATTGTGACAGCTGCCTTGAGTGTCATATTCTCCCTTAAGATGATCCGGAACCAATTCATGAAAAAATTAAATCAGCCTGTCCTGCCATTGTTTATGAGATATATGGGTGCATTTCTTGCTGCAATTGTGTTCATTGCTGCAGCAGCGGGAATTGAAGCAGTCCTTGCGCCAGCACTTTTGAAGAGTGTCATTCACACGATTAAATAAATTGTTAAATTAGTTATTAAATAAGAATAACTATTCTTTCTTCGTTGTAATAATTTTATTTTGAATCTCGCTTTCCGTCTGATATAATAAAAAATGACAGTGGCGGAGGAGTGAGACTACCTATAATGGAAACAAGGATCGAAAGAATTAAAAAACAACTGCATTCATCCAGCTATAAACTAACGCCGCAACGCGAAGCAACCGTCCGAGTACTCCTGGAAAACGAAGAAGACCATTTAAGCGCTGAGGATGTTTATCTTCTTGTAAAAGAGAAAGCGCCTGAAATTGGACTTGCAACGGTATACCGGACTCTTGAACTATTAACCGAATTGAAAATAGTCGATAAAATCAACTTTGGAGACGGCGTATCCCGATATGACCTTCGGCAGGAAGGTGCAGCGCATTTCCATCACCATCTTGTATGTATTGAATGCGGCGCTGTGGATGAAATCCAGGAAGACCTCCTCGAAGATGTCGAGGAAATTGTCGAGCGCGACTGGAACTTTAAAATTAAGGATCACCGCCTCACGTTTCACGGAATCTGCCACCGCTGCCAGGAAAAAGGCAGCAGCAAGGCCGAAGACGGCGGGGAGTAAAGAAAGCGAAGCAGGAACAACGGACTCTTTTCCAATGGAAAAGAGTTTTTTTATAAGCTTCGTTTCTAACCGGGCGCTTCCGCTTTTCTAATTATCCAGCTGCAGCGCCCAGCGTCTAGTAGACTTCGCCCACCTCCCTACGGCGAAGCACAGGATGTGCGAGTAAGGCGATGCGCATAGGACGTGAGCGCCTAGCGTTATAAGTCAACATCGAATCGCTCCGCTCATCGTGTTTCCTTTATCGCGCATTAACGGGCAGTAGGTTCCCAACTGCCCGTTAGTGCGCGATTGTCTCATCTAACAATTAGCGGAAAAGCCATCCGCTAATTAAAGATTCGCCTTATCTCAGTCGGTTGACTCCAGTCCATACGCTGCTTAACGGACTCTTCCGCTTTTCTACGATCTAGGTATAATCTTTGTCCAACAGGGCATATCCTTTACTATGAACCATACCGGACTTTGTAAAAGTACGAAAAACGGGGGCAGCGGACATGAAATTATTATCGGCTATTTTGCATGGACTTAAGGTGTTCGTCCTATTCACGGGATGCACAGTCCTCTTCTATTATGGTATTATGTTGGTTAATGAAGAGTACCAGAATTACAACAAATACGATGAACCAAAGGGCGCGGCCATTAAGGTATCCGCGGCCGGGGGGACAGAGGGGCAGAGCCTGATGGACAGGCTGATCCTTTTCTACTTGAATGGAGAGTAATGAAAATGGAAGAACAGCTTAAGGATTTTATTCACTTTCTGGTTGTCGAAAAGGGACTCTCACGAAATACAATGATGGCTTATGAACGTGATTTGAAGAGTTATCACTTGTTCTTAAAAGAAAAAGAGGGTCTGGATGGAGTTGGAGATGTCCAGAGGGTCCATATTATCCACTTTCTTGCCCATCTGAAAGATACAGGGAAATCCTCGAAGACGATCGCGAGGCATATTGCCTCCATCCGGGCATTCCATCAATTTCTGCTGCGGGAAAAAGCTTCGGCGCATGACCCGACGGTACATATAGAAAGCCCAAGGCTGGAACGGTCTCTCCCTAAGGTACTCAGCTTGCCAGAGGTTGAAACGCTGCTTGATGCTCCGAAGCTAAATGGCCATTTCGGTTACAGGGACAAAGCTATGCTTGAGCTACTCTACGCAACGGGAATCAGGGTCAGCGAGCTGATTGGCCTCGATATTGAAGATGTTCACTTAACCATGGGTTTTGTACGCTGTATTGGTAAGGGGAATAAGGAACGGATCATTCCAATTGGGAAAACGGCTGAAGCGGCACTACAGCAATACCTGGAAAAAGGCCGGCCAAAATTCGTTTCGAAAAAACATAAGGATAACGCGTTTTTCCTGAACTTCCATGGAAAAAGGCTGACAAGGCAGGGGTTCTGGAAAATTCTTAAAGGCCTGGCTATCGAGGCTGGCATTACAAAGGAACTGACCCCTCATACCCTTCGTCATTCCTTTGCCACACACCTTCTTGAAAATGGCGCTGATCTCAGGGCTGTCCAGGAAATGCTGGGGCATGCCGATATTTCAACAACCCAAATTTACACACATGTGACAAAGACAAGGCTGAAAGAAGTCTACAGCAAATACCATCCGCGGGCTTAAAACCTTGCCTGTCCTGGCTTCAGGGTGCTTGAGAAAGTATACTGTATCCTTTGTCATACAATTGTCAAAAAAGCTGGCCTAAAAGGTACAGCTTTTTCTTGTTTTTTTCTCCAATAGTTTAGTAAAATGAAGATGTCAGACTTCCGACATATAAAAATAGTTCAGAAGGTTATACAAAAGCAAAAAGGGTATTATATAAAAGAAGTATTAATGGAAACGTATTCTTTTTAAGGAGGAGACAGGATGTCAAGTACATATAATCGGATTTTCCTTGTCGTAATGGATTCTGTGGGAATCGGTGAAGCTCCAGATGCGGAGCAATTCGGAGATAAAGGCTCACATACGCTGGGCCATATAGCAGAAAGAATGAATGGATTGAAAATGCCAAACATGGAAAAGCTAGGCCTTGGCAATATCGGTACAATAAAGGGTGTTCCACGCGCGGAAAAACCAATATCGTGCTACACGAAAATGCAAGAAGCATCCAATGGGAAAGATACAATGACTGGTCATTGGGAAATTATGGGTTTGAATATACAGATTCCATTCCGTGTATTCCCTGAAGGGTTCCCTGATGAACTGCTATCAGAGCTGGAAGCAAGAACAGGCAGGAAGATTATCGGCAATAAGCCGGCGAGCGGTACGGCGATTCTCGATGAACTTGGTGAAGAACATATGAAAACAGGCGCTCTCATTGTGTATACGTCTGCAGATTCAGTATTACAAATTGCTGCTCACGAAGAAATCGTGCCAATTGAAGAGCTTTATAGCATTTGCAAAATAGCCCGTGAATTGACTCTTGATGAAAAATATATGGTAGGCCGCATCATTGCCCGTCCTTTCCTTGGAGAGCCTGGAAACTTTAAGCGGACAGCTAATCGCCATGACTACGCACTCAAGCCGTTCGGAAGGACTGTAATGAACGAATTGCAGGATGAAGGTTACGATGTTATCGCTATCGGGAAAATTTCCGATATTTATGATGGCGAAGGAGTGACACAATCGCTTCGTACTGTTTCCAATATGGATGGAATGGATAAATTAAACCAGACACTTGAAATGGACTTTAAAGGCCTGAGCTTCTTGAACCTCGTAGATTTTGATGCGTTGTTTGGTCACAGGCGCGACCCGGAAGGCTACGGGAACGCATTAGAGGAATACGATGCACGCCTTTCCGAAGTCTTTGAAAAAATGAAAGAAGATGACCTTTTGATCATTACGGCAGACCACGGAAATGACCCGGTTCATCCGGGTACAGACCATACCCGCGAGTATGTACCGCTGATTGCCTATTCAAAGTCAATGAAGGAAGGCAGTGAATTGCCTGTCCGCATGACTTTTGCCGATATTGGCGCAACAGTTGCGGAAAACTTTGGAGTGAAGATGCCGGAACACGGTACAAGTTTCTTAAAAGAATTAAGGTAAGGGGGAGAGCGAATGGATTACAGTCAAATCAAAAGTGCTGCAGCATTTCTTCAGGGGAAATTATCAGCAAAGCCAGCTGTCGGCCTTATTTTGGGCTCGGGGCTCGGCGTGCTTGCGGATGAAGTTGAAAACGAAGTAAAGATTCCATACAGTGAGATTCCGGGTTTTCCCGTCTCGACTGTCGAAGGCCATGCCGGACAGTTCGTATTTGGGGAACTGAATGGTGTGCAGGTAGCTGTGATGCAAGGGAGATTTCATTTTTACGAAGGTTACGCGATGGATAAAGTGACTTTTCCCGTCCGCGTGATGAAGGAACTTGGAATGGGCACACTCTTTGTAACGAACGCCGCCGGCGGTATCAATGAAAGCTTTTCACCTGGAGACTTAATGCTGATTTCCGACCATATCAACAATATGGGCACAAACCCGCTGCTTGGACCGAATGACAGTCAGCTTGGCGCGAGATTCCCTGATATGAGCGAGGCTTACTCAAAAGAACTGCGAAAAATAGCTAGGGATGTTGCGAAAAGTATCAATATAACGGTTCAGGAAGGCGTTTATGTGGGCAATCCAGGTCCTGTATATGAAACTCCAGCTGAAATCAGGATGTTCAGAATACTAGGTGGAGATGCAGTCGGCATGTCAACAGTCCCTGAGGTTATTGTTGCAAGACATGCAGGAATGAAAGTCCTTGGAATTTCATGTATTTCCAATATGGCAGCTGGCATTCTGGATCAGCCGCTTTCCCACACAGAAGTCATTGAGACAACTGAGAAAGTCAAAACAACTTTTCTGCGTTATGTGAAGGAACTTGTTCAAACAATCGGCCAGAAATAAGAGCTATAAAATATCAATGGGTTGGTGATTTAGATGAGAATGGTAGATTTAATCGAAAAAAAGCGTGACGGCAAGGAACTAACAACAGAAGAAATCGAATTTATCATAAACGGCTATACTGACGGATCGATTCCTGACTATCAGGTAAGCGCCCTGACAATGGCTATCTATTATAAAGGCATGACAGAAAGAGAACGTGCTGACTTGACCATGTCGATGGTAAAATCAGGTGATCAAATCGACCTTTCGAAGATCGAAGGCGTCAAAGTCGACAAGCACTCAACTGGCGGTGTTGGCGATACAACAACACTTGTGCTCGGACCACTTGTGGCGGCAGTTGGCGTGCCTGTAGCGAAGATGTCAGGCCGTGGGCTTGGACATACCGGCGGTACCATTGACAAACTTGAAGCAGTCAGCGGTTTTCACGTTGAAATCGACAATGAAGAATTCATTCAGCTTGTCAACAAAAACAAGGTTGCCATTATCGGCCAAAGTGGAAACCTTACACCTGCAGACAAGAAGCTGTATGCACTTCGTGATGTTACCGCAACAGTTGACAGTATTCCACTGATCGCAAGCTCGATCATGAGCAAGAAAATCGCTGCAGGTGCAGACGCGATTGTACTTGATGTTAAGACAGGCGCTGGAGCGTTCATGAAAACTCTTGATGATTCCCGCGAATTGGCACAGGCTATGGTAAGGATCGGCAACAATGTTGGCAGACAGACGATGGCTGTCATTTCCGATATGAGCCAGCCGCTTGGATACGCTATCGGGAACGCGCTTGAAGTGAAGGAAGCTATTGATACACTAAGGGGAGAAGGCCCTGAAGACCTAACAGAGCTATGCCTTACCCTTGGAAGCCATATGGTTTACCTTGCTGGAAAAGCAGGCTCACATCAAGAAGCACGCGAACTGCTTGAAACAGCCATTAAAGACGGATCCGCGCTTGAGTCATTCCGCGTGTTCCTCAGCTCCCAAGGCGGAAACGCGTCGGTTGTCGATGATCCTGCTAAAATGCCGCAAGCCAAATACACATTTGAGCTTGAAGCAAAAGAAGACGGATATGTATCAGAAATCATTGCTGATGAAGTCGGAACGGCTGCAATGCTTCTAGGTGCGGGCCGCGCTACAAAAGATTCTGTGATCGATCTGGCTGTTGGCCTTGTCCTCAAGAAAAAAATCGGGGATAAAGTGTCAAAAGGAGATTCCCTCCTTACCATTTACAGCAACTTTGAAGACGTCAGCGCTGTGAAGGAAAAACTTTACAAGAGCATCAAACTGTCGTCAAACCATGTTGATGCACCAGTCTTAGTCCATGAAGAAATCACAAAATAAATAGGAATGAGCGTAGAAGCAGGGAATCCATCCCTGCTTTTTTGTTTTCTGGGAAATAAAATCATAATATAGAGAAACCGGCAGCATTCCATGTGAACTGCCGGTTTTCTGTTTTTTCGGTGATGATGAGAATATACGTCTAGCCCAATCCTGCCCTGAAGTATTTTCATAAGGGTGGGAATTTGTTGTATAAAATTGGATTGTGTGGAAAAAATAGTCCATATACAAGTTAGGAGGGTTATGGGCATGAGAAAAAGTGGAATGATAGGTTTGCTCCTATCTATGTTTCTTTTTACAGGAATTATGGCGCCGCCTGCGTCAGCGGCGGAAAAAGGAATTAATTTGGCAGACGATGCAAGCTCGGCTATTTTGATAGAACGTGATACAGGAAGGGCGCTTTATGAAAAAAAGAGCGATGTAAGGCTGCCTCCGGCAAGTATGACCAAAATTATGACGATGCTGCTCATCATGGAGGCTCTTGATGAAGGCAGGCTGAAAATGGATGAAAAAATTCGGGCCAGCGAATATGCGGCTTCCATGGGAGGATCACAAATTTTCCTGGAGCCCGGCGAAGAAATGACGACTAAGGAGATGCTGAAAGGAATTGCCATCGGTTCAGGTAATGATGCATCCGTTGCCATGGCTGAAAGGCTTGCTGGTTCAGAAGAAGCTTTCGTAAAACTCATGAACAAAAAAGTGAAAGAACTTGGACTGAAAAATACGGTATTTAAAAACGCGACAGGCTTGCCTGTTGAGGGCCATTACAGTACAGCACGTGATATGGCTTCCATGGCAAAAGAGCTGCTTAAATATGAAGGGATCACCAAATTCACCGGCCAATATGAGGCCTATCTTCGTGAAGACACGGACAAGAAGTTCTGGCTTGTCAATACAAATAGGCTTGTGCGCTTTTATCCGAGCGTCGATGGCTTGAAAACAGGATTTACAAATGAGGCGAAGTACTGTCTAACTGCAACTGCCAGGAAGGATAATATGAGGGTAATTGCTGTTGTATTTGGTGCACCGACATCAAAATCAAGGAACGCGCAGGTTACAAAAATGCTTGATTATGCGTTCAGTCAGTACGAATCGCATCCCATGATGAAAAAAAGCCATCCGCTTGGAAAGGTGGCTGTCAGTAAAGGGAGCAAAAAGAGTGTCGATGCGGTAACTTCAGAAAGAATTTCATTGTTGACCAAAAAAGGTGAGGACGTCCGGAAAATTAAGCAGAAGATTATCCTTGAAAAAAATTTGAAAGCACCAGTCCAAAAAGGCGACACAGTCGGAAAAATCAAGCTCATGCATAATGGGAAGACATTGGCTGAGTCCCCGCTTGCCGCTAAAGAGACAGTGCCCGCGGCAAATTGGTGGCAGCTGTACAAAAGGGCATTTGGAATGTTTACAAGGACTGGAGAATAATGAACTTTATTAGCCTTATGTCGAAAGGATAGGGAAGTATCACTACTTTTAGCGAATGCCGGCTAATTTTGTCTCCAAGGAGGATTTACAGGCACGCAAGGCGAATTTGACTCACTATACCAGATATAAGGAGGTCTAGGGATAAGTGAGTCTTGCCATAAGTATGGAAATCAAAAATAATGTCTTGTGTATACGTTTAAGCGGTGAACTGGACCATCACACAGCAGATGAGCTTCGCGAACAGGCAACAAAAGCCCTTGAAAGTGAAAATGTACGCCATATCGTCCTGAACCTAGAAGAACTGTCATTCATGGATAGTTCAGGTCTCGGTGTCATCCTTGGCAGATATAAACAAATCAAGCAACTGCATGGCGAAATGATTGTCTGTGCAATCTCGGCCCCTGTCAAAAGGCTGTTCGATATGTCCGGACTATTCAAGATCGTCCGTCTTGAACCGACAGAAGAGTATGCATTGGAAAGATTGGGGGCTTGAAGATGATGAAAAACGAAATGAATCTTCAATTCAGCGCTCTTAGCCAAAACGAATCCTTCGCCCGGGTAACCGTAGCGGCATTTATCGCCCAGCTTGACCCGACCATGGATGAACTGACCGAAATCAAAACAGTTATTTCGGAAGCAGTGACAAATGCCATTATTCATGGCTATGAGGGTTCGCCTGACGGCATGGTGTATATTTCAGTTCTTATGGAAGAAGGAAAAGTGGATATTGTTATTAGGGACGAAGGCATGGGAATCAGTGATGTGGAGGAAGCACGCCAGCCCCTCTACACATCGAAACCAGAACTTGAACGTTCAGGAATGGGCTTCACGATTATGGAAAATTTCATGGATGAAGTGGAAGTTCGTTCAGAGCCAGGATTTGGAACAGAGATCCGGTTGAAAAAGCACTTAACAAAAAGCAAAGCGCTGTGCAATTAAGGAGACCTGCTTATGGATGTGGAGGTTAAAAACGATAGCAGCCAAGCCTATTTGAAGGATCATGAAGTGAAAGAGTTGATTAAGAGGAGCCAGGCGGGCGACCAGCTGGCAAGGGATACCATCGTCCAGAAAAATATGCGCCTCGTATGGTCTGTTGTCCAGCGTTTCCTAAACCGTGGCTACGAACCGGATGATCTTTTTCAAATTGGAAGTATCGGCCTGCTGAAATCTGTTGACAAGTTTGATCTGTCCTATGATGTAAAGTTCTCCACTTACGCTGTTCCGATGATCATCGGCGAAATCCAGAGATTTATCAGGGATGACGGTGCTGTTAAAGTCAGCCGTTCACTGAAGGAAACGGGCAATAAAATCCGCAGGGCAAAGGATGAATTGTCCAAGAATCTCGGAAGGGTGCCAACAGTGAATGAAGTGGCGGAATTCCTTGAGCTTACGCCTGAAGAAGTAATCATGGCTCAGGAAGCCAGCAGGGCGCCGTCATCCATTCATGAGACCGTTTATGAAAATGATGGGGACCCGATTACCTTGCTCGACCAAATTGATAACGGCGAGGAAGGCAGATGGTTTGATAAGATTGCCCTTAAGGAAGCAATCAGGGAGCTGAATGAGAGGGAAAAGCTGATCGTTTATCTACGCTACTATAAGGACCAGACACAGTCTGAGGTTGCTTCAAGGCTTGGCATCTCGCAAGTCCAAGTATCCAGGCTCGAAAAGAAAATACTTCAGCAAATGAAAAGCCGCATGGATCAATGATCCCTGCGGCTTTTTTGCGTGTGGTCTTGGCAGGAAATATAAAAACCATTTTTTGGGTTAATGAAATGGAGGATGGAAACCATACTATTTATACAAGGAAAACAATGTGCTGGATGTGAATGGTATGGAAAAAACGATCTATATCCGCATGCGGAACCGGACTCAGGTCAATCCTGAAGCTTCGGTTGTACTAAAGGATATCGCCCAAGTGATAGCTGAAGAACAAATTCTCGAGAAGCTGCAAAAGCTGCCGGTGCACCGAGTGACATTGAAGGACAATAATATCATTGTGATCGATATTATGAGGGTTATACGGCTGATTACCTCAGAGTTCCCGGACGCGGAGGTACAGGCCATTGGACCGCCTCAAACAATCATTGAAGTAATATTCAAGAGGAAAGTCATGTCGTTTGCCTTGTTTGTCCTAACTTGGATACTCCTTTTTATCGGGGCTGCCTTGACGATCATGAACTTCCATGAAGATGTAAGTATGCAGGGTGTCCAAAAAAAACTTTTCGCCATAGTGACAGGAAAGCGCACGGACAAGCCGCTGCTTTTCCAGGTTCCATATTCACTCGGAATCGGGCTAGGAATGGTCCTATTTTTCAATCATGTATTTAAGAAGAGGCTCAATGAGGAACCAAGCCCGCTTGAAGTGGAAATGTTCAATTACCAGCAGGCGCTTGACCAGTATGTTGCCATGTATGAAAACAAGGAAAGCGTGAAACATCTTGATGACCGTTAAGATTCTCTTTGTCATGTTGGCGGGCCTGTCTGGTGGCCTGGCGGTGGGCGCAGGCTTTGTGGCGTTTCTGACCGTTCTTGGCCTTATTCCGCGCCTGACACAGCTGACAAAAACGAAGAAATTGATCCATTGGTATGAATGGGCGGTGATAACTGGGGCGGTTGCAGGAACTGTAGCAGGACTCAACGAACCTGTTTTTCATTTTTCCAGCCTTATCACAATTCCAATCGGGCTTGCAAGTGGTGTTTTTGTCGGAATGCTGGCTGCAGCCCTTACGGAGGTGCTGAATGTCCTTCCAATCCTTGCTAAAAGGGTTTATGCCGAAGACAGGATCATAGCCCTCCTGATGGCCATTGTCCTCGGGAAGGTATGCGGATCGCTGTTCCACTGGATTTACTTTGTTGACCATCGTTAAAGGGATAAAGGAAAGGATCCTGAATATGACAAAAACATGGAACGTCATTTTAATTACTGATGGAGATGAATATGCGAGAAAAGCTGTGGAACGGGTTGCTGCTGATGTAGGGGGAAGATGCATATCTCTTTCGGTGGGAAATCCTTCTGTTCGGTCTGGTCCTGAGCTTGTCAGCTTGATTAAAAGCTCAGAGGGTAACCCTGTTCTTGTCATGTTTGATGACAGCGGCCGGCTTGGTGAGGGAGCTGGTGAAAGTGCGCTTAAGTACGTTGCGGGCCATAAGGATATTCGAGTGCTTGGTGCTGTGGCAGTGGCTTCAAAGACAAGAAAAGCAGAGTGGACAAAGATTGACTTCAGTATTGACCGTGATGGACAGTTAACCCCATGTGGAGTTGATAAGCATGGACTGCCGGAATTAGAGCTCGGCCGGTTATACGGAGACACAGTATACTGTCTAGACGGTCTGGATATCCCGGTTGTAATTGGCATTGGGGATATAGGCAAGATGGCGGGGCGGGACCATTATAAGAATGGCGCGCCGATAACCAGAAAAGCTGTTGATATTATTATGGAAAGGAGTGGTCTTTAATATGGAGAAGAAAAACGGCAGGATGACAATTCCTGAAAGCGTTGATGCAATTGAAATGTACATGAAGGAACGAATCGGGCTCGGCGACAGCTTCGACCTGGGAGTAAGGAAACTGAAAATACTGAAGAAGAACGTCCATTTTTATTATGTGAATGGCCTATGCGACACTTCTTTCATTGTTCAAATTGTTAAAGAGCTTGTCGAAATAAATGACAACGAAAAATTATCTTCCCAGCTGCAGGCTATTGTAGAAAACAGGATAACGCATCAATCCGTAAAACAAGTCAAAACAATGGATGAAATGGTCGATCAGGTCCTTTCGGGACTGATTGCAATTATCGTGGAGGGAGAAGGCATCGCCCTTATTGTTGATGTTCGGAGCTATCCCGGCAGGCAGCCGAAGGAACCTGACACTGAGAAAGTAGTCCGTGGTTCAAGGGATGGATTCGTTGAAAACATCATTGTCAATACAGCACTCACGAGAAGAAGGATCCGCGATGAACGGCTGCGTTTTGAAATGATGAAAGTCGGTGAAAGGTCCAAAACCGATGTTGCTCTCGCTTATATTAAGGATATTGCGAATCCCGGACTTATCGATGTCATAAAAAAAGAAATCAAAAGGATTGAAATCGACGGAATTGCGATGAGCGACAAAACCATTGAAGAGTTCGTCGTGAAGGAGGGGTATAATCCGTACCCGATGGTCAGGTATACCGAAAGGGCTGATGTAGCGGCTGTCCATCTCCTTGAAGGCCATGTCCTGATTTATGTGGATACATCGCCAAGCGTCATTATCACTCCAACCACCTATTTTCACCATCTCCAGCATGCAGAAGAATACAGACAGTCTGCAGGTGTCGGGACCATGGTCAAATGGGTGCGTTTTTTTGGCGTGATGGCATCGCTGATTCTTCTGCCGCTATGGTTTCTATTCACATCGGATCCGCAGTTACTTCCAGAGAAGCTGGCATTTATTGGGCCTAATAAAGATTCCAATATTCCCATCCTCCTGCAAATATTCCTTGCAGATATTGGTATTGAGTTTCTTAGGATGGCCGCCATCCATACACCTACTCCACTCTCAACAGCAATGGGGCTGATTGCTGCCGTACTTATTGGACAAATTGCAATCGATGTAGGGATGTTTGTACCTGAAGTCATCCTGTATGTCAGTGTATCGGCCATCGGGACATATGCTACCCCGAGTTATGAATTGAGCATCGCCAACAAGATTGGAAGGCTTTTCCTCCTGGCTGTCACAGCTCTCTTTCACGTTCCTGGCTTTGTAGTGGGAATTACAGCCTGGATGCTGCTGCTTGCCCGGATTAGGTCGCTGAATACGCCTTATTTGTGGCCGTTTATGCCATTTGCACCAGCAGCATTTAAAGAAATCCTGTTCCGCACCTCCGTGCCAGGGGCAGCCATACGGCCGAGTATTGTACATGCCAGAAACAGGAGAAGGCAACCTGTAAAAACATAAAAGACCAAATTGCGTGTTCCGTGGAATTATGGTAAAGTGATTTAAATTGATAAAGGGTTGAAGGACGGTAGCGATAGACAGGCTCCAAATGGAAGCTGTTTATTTGCCGATAAGTATACACATAAGGAATGAGGGGGACGACATGCAATTTCATGGTACAGCAAAGGTCAACCAAAAGGGACATCTCGAAATTGGTTCAGTTGATACAATCAAACTAGCCGAGGAATTCGGCACCCCGTTGTATGTCTACGATGTAGCCTTGATCAGGGAAAGGGCCAGAAGCTTTAAAGAGACTTTTGAAACACTTGGAGTCAATGCCCAAGTTGCTTACGCAAGCAAAGCGTTTTCGACTGTCGCCATGGTTCAGCTCGCTGCTGAGGAAGGGTTGTCGCTTGATGTTGTGTCAGGTGGGGAGCTTTATACTGCGCTTGCCGCAGGGTTTCCTGCCGGGAAAATTCATTTTCACGGCAACAACAAAAGCCTGCAGGAACTCGATATGGCAATCGAAGCAGGTATTGGCTGTGTTGTTGTTGATAACTTTGATGAACTTGAAATGCTCGTGGAATTGTGTTCGTCCACAGGGAAATCTGTTAACGTGCTTCTTCGTGTAACACCGGGGATCGAAGCACACACCCATGATTACATTTTGACAGGGCAGGAGGATTCAAAATTTGGTTTTGGCCTTGAGAACGGGCAGGCTGATAAGGCGCTTCTGGAAGCGATGAACTCCGGATCCGTCCGCTTGCTTGGCCTTCATTGCCACATTGGTTCACAAATCTTTGAAACGACAGGCTTCCTGCTTGCTGCCAGAAAAATATATGCTAAACTGAATGAGTGGAAAAAGTTGTACGGGTTTGAGCCAAAAGTGCTTAACCTTGGTGGAGGATTCGGCATCCGCTATACAGAGGAAGACAATCCGATTCCTGCCTCTAGGTATGTCGTGGCCATCATTGAAGAGGTAAGAGAACAAGCTGATCAATACGGGATGGTAGTTCCAGAAATATGGATTGAACCCGGGAGATCGCTTGTAGGGGATGCGGGAACAACCTTATATCGGACAGGATCAAGGAAAGAAGTACCAGATATCCGCCAGTATCTAGCGGTGGATGGAGGCATGAGTGATAATATAAGGCCGGCCCTCTATCAAGCGAAGTATGAAGCCGTTTTGGCTGGAAGAGTGCTTGCTAAGCCAGAAGAAACAGTAGCGATTGCCGGGAAATGCTGTGAATCAGGAGATATGCTTATCTGGGATATCCCGCTGCCAAAAGCGGAAAAAGCCGATATTCTTGCTGTTTTCTGCACGGGTGCCTACGGATACTCAATGGCCAATAATTACAACCGCATCCCGCGGCCTGCAGTTGTATTTGTTGAAAATGGAGAGGCTAAGCTTGTTGTAAAACGGGAAACGTTCGAGGACATGGTCCGGCTGGATTTGCCGTTAAAAGAAAGAGTGAAGAGTAAATAAGCTGCCCCTGGCAGCTTATTTACTGGCAGTCTGTACGGGGAGAACAGAGACGGAGGAAGAAGATTTGAAAAAGAATAACTGGTTTCTTTTTGCATTGCTTTTAGTGATGGGAATGGCATGGGGACTGTATTATTGGCTTTACATCGTACCAGCACAGTAAATATATTTGAAGATTTATACCAGATTATGTATGATTATATGTATTACAATATTGCTAGAACCTTTTTGTAGTTTATGCATACTATACAAAAAAAGGGTTTAAATCTGCCTTTTAAGGAGAAACTGGTTTTGACTATAAAAATAACGGCCAGTCAATTAAAGAGGGATTTATATGTTGATTCGTTATAAGAAATCATTCGAAAAAATAGCTATGGGGCTGCTGTCTTTCATGCCGAACGAAAAGGATCTTAAAAAGCTGCAGCAAACCATCAAGCAGTATGAAACAGAAGACAGCTGGCAATTGTTCCTTTGGAAGGAAGAAGATATCCTGGGTCTAATTGGCGTGAGGACCGCCGATGATGGTTCGCTGGAACTCCACCATATTTCCGTCAACCCCTCCCACAGGCAACAGGGGGTCGGGAAACAAATGGTATGTGCCTTGAAGACATTGTATCCTGATAAAACCATCCAGCCTAATGAGTTTACGGCTGCATTTGTAGGCAAATGTCCATCTTTGCCCGAAAAAGAATAGGAAAAAAGCAGTGATGAATTGAATTCACTGCTTTTTTCTATTTTTGCTTTTCCTTTTTTGCAGCTTCCCTTTCCCTGATTACATCTGTTCGATCCCGCAAAAGGTGCTTGTGGATAATCGCGGCATTATTCAAGTCGCTTGCTACCCCCCAGCTGTAATTTCTTAAATTGCATTCCTGCACACATTTCTTTAGCAATTCCTTATCATTGATTGGAATATCGAAATCACGGTAGGGAATGCCAGATTCCATCGCTGACAGGCGTACTTCTAGTTCTTCCTCCAGTCGGTCCTTGTCAATTCCAAGCTTTTCGAATGTTTCGGTATGGGCAGTCATGAACATTTCGGAAGATTTATTATGGGTCTTCATTGCTCCCTTGAGATTTCCCCTCCTATAATGGTAGCTGGAGACAGCTAGGAGGATAAATGCGACCCAGATGGAATCCTTGCATCCGGGTTCCGTCTCTTTCCAGTGTTCTTCTAATATTTCGTGGCATTCAAAAAAGTCCCTGTCACAGTTAAAGTGAACAAGAAATTCAATATAAGGTGCTGGAAACATCCGTATCCTCCTTTTTTCAGACAAAACTAACATCAGCATAGCATAATAATTCAGTATGAAAAAATAGATCTTCCATCCGCGAAATAGACCTACTTTTTCGACAATGGGCCAAGAGTGTATTTTAGGTTGGATAAAGGAATACAATCCTCTATACTAAAAATACTACATACAACTTAAATTTGGTGGAGAATCATGCAATATAATGTGAAAATAGAAGCGTTTGAAGGGCCGCTGGATTTACTGCTGCACTTAATCAACCGGCTTGAGATTGATATTTATGATATACCTGTATCGGAAATAACTGAACAATACTTGATTTATATCCATGCAATGAAGGAATTCCAGCTTGATATTGCAAGTGAGTACCTTGTCATGGCTGCTACATTGCTTGCTATTAAAAGCAAAATGCTCCTTCCTAAATACGAGGAAGAAGAAGACGAAGAATTTTTTGATTATGAAGAAGGACAAGACCCGCGGGATGAACTTGTCGAGAGGCTGATTGAATATAAAAAGTATAAAGAAGCTGCCGAGGACTTAAAAACGCTCGAACAGGAACGCGGCTTGATGTATACAAAACCTCCGAGTGACCTATCGCAGTATGCGGAAGAGGACAGGGCTGACAATACCCGCCTTGATGTTACTCTGTATGATATGCTGGGGGCATTCCAGAAGCTGCTTAGGCGGAAAAAGCTTCAGAAGCCTGTCACCGCCAAGATTGCCCGTCAGGAAATCCCGATTGAAAGGCGGATGGAGGAAATCAGGGGAATGCTGTCCTCATCAGGAGGACGGAAGAATTTTAACGACCTGTTTCCGGAAATGGAGCGGGGGCATATAGTGGTTACCTTCCTGGCCATACTGGAATTAATGAAACGGAAAGAAGTGAGTGTTGAGCAGGAAGGGAATTTTGCCGATATTTTTATTTCAGCACAGAGAGGGGCAAACGAGGTTGGACATCATTAACTGGAAAGGCATTTTAGAAAGCCTGCTGTTTGCTGCGGGCGATGAGGGGCTTTCTTTAAAACAGATTGCCGGGGTTCTTGAGGTTGACGAAGCCGAGGCACAGGAAATTGTTCTTAACCTGCAAAAAGACTATAAAAATCATGACAGAGGAATTGATCTTGTCCAGATTGCTGAAGTATACCAGCTGGCAACGAAAAAAGAACACGCTGTCTACCTAAAGAGGCTCGTCGAAGCTCCTGGGGCAGCACATTTATCGCAGGCAGCACTTGAAACACTTGCGATTATTGCCTACAGGCAGCCTATTACGAGGGTGGAAATCGAAGAAATACGCGGGGTGAAAACTGAACGGCCGATTCATACTCTCTCATCACGTGCTTTAATTAAAGATGTAGGAAGGGCAGATGGGACGGGTCGGGCGTATTTATATGGTACGACAAAAGAATTCCTGGATTATTTTGGCCTGAAGAGCATTGACGAACTTCCGGCGCTTACTGAAAAAATCGACGAAACAGATATACAGGATGAGGCTGACTTGTTTTTCGAAAAATTCCACGAGAAAGTGGAGTTATAAATTTTCTGACAAGTTGCACGTTCTATGATAAAATAAAATTATTCCTTGCAATGCTTCATATCGAGTATGAAGCATTTTTTGCATACATATTCTTAAAAGGGACGAGATCCTAAAAGTCTTGGTCAGGGGAGGAGTCAGCATGGTCATCACGCAGTGCAAAGGCTATGAGCTTGAGAAAGAAAAGTCGAATACATCAGAGGATTTTTTTAACCGGAGTGAAGTGACTATTATTGAGAATGGACAGGAAAAGACGGTCCATATTTTGTATATCCGCTATTTTGATGAGCGATTTCAAGAGTTTACGCCTTATGAAAAAGATCCTATTTTTACAGCTGTTTCCCGTGACATAGCGTTTAAAGATATTGTGGCGCTTGTCTGCCTTCTTGAAAACCCGGGCTATCGGCACAGAAAAAGAGTGTATATCAATTCAGAGCGCGAATTTGCCGCGATGTTTAAGAAAGTAAATCTCTCGAAACTTCCGGAGATTTTTACAGCCCTGGAAGAGTCGGGAAAGTATGAGATTAGTTCTCCGCTCGACTATATTGAACAGCCTGTTTAAAAAATAGCTCAGCCATATAAAAAGCTTTAACCGGAACTTCTACTTTTTTTGGGGGTGTGGGAATGGGGAATACCATCGTAAAATCACAAATTGGTGAGGTAAAAGAATTTCTTGGGCAGACTGTCCTGAAGCTTGAAAAATTTTTGAATGAGACGACCCTTGAAGCACTGCAAACTGAAAGCGCAGGAAATGAAGCCTATTACCGCATGCTCCTCGGGAATATCAGGAGGCTTGCTGTCCACTGTGAAGATGGGCTCGACACATGCATGGTTGTTCTTCAGGGGGAGCCTTTTTCGAAAGCCGCAGCGGAAAAAACACTGTACCGAATTTATTATCAATGTATAGAAGAATTTTTCTCGCCGAAAAGCGATGTTTGGTATGAGGATAGCCGGTCAGCCTATACAGGGAAAAACGCAATAAAATACAGGGAAACCGTTCCATCAAGCATTCAGCAGTTGGTTAAGGGTATAGAAGCAGATTTTCAGCGAATCAGGGAAGAACTCGAATATTATGAGACTGATTACCGGACGAAAATGCTGCAATCAAAATAAAACAAACCAGCTAAACTTAACACGAGAACCGGCAGCCTCCTTTTCGAGGGCTGCCGGTTTTTTTTCTTGGGAAGCTTAGGCTGTAGGGAACCTCAGCCAGCCTAAAATCCAATTGTGCCTAGACCCTCAGCTGTACTTGCAAGACCAGATTGCCTATTCATCGGTGCCGTTGAGCCATGAACATGATTTGCTGTCATAACAGCGCTTGTCCCGCATACACTTGTACAAACTGCCAAGGAGACGAGGTCTGTTCTATGAAAAGAAAACCGATAATTTATTTGCAGCTAATGATCCTGCTGTTCATGGTTCTTTCATCCCCTGCAGACGCAGCAGGATCGGTAAGCGCCCGCAGTGCTATACTGATGGACCAGCAGTCCGGTCGCATCATTTACGAAAAAGATGCCCATAGTGTCAGGAGAATTGCGAGCATCACCAAAATTATGACAGCGATACTTGCAATTGAGTCTGGGAAACTAGATGACCGGGTGAAGGTCAGTTCAAATGCTTCCGGTACTGAAGGTTCATCCCTCTTCTTGAAGCCCGGAGAAAAAATCAAGCTGGCTGACCTCGTATACGGACTAATGCTCAGGTCTGGTAATGATTCTGCCGTAGCCATTGCAGAGCATGTTGGGGGAAGTCTGGACGGATTTGTCTATATGATGAACCAGAAAGCAGAAGAAATAGGGATGAAAAATACCCACTTCGCCAATCCACACGGGCTGGACGACCATGAAAATCACCATTCTACAGCTTATGATATGGCCATCCTGACAAGGTATGCGATGGAGAATGATCTATACAGGAAAATTGCGGGAACGAAGATTCACCGAGCCCCGAATCCCAATGAACCATGGGACCGGGTCTGGAAAAATAAAAACAGGCTGCTGACAGAGCTCTACAAGTACTGTACAGGGGGAAAAACCGGCTATACAAAGAGGGCAAAGCGGACACTTGTCACGACTGCTTCCAAGGGCGGCTTTGACCTTATTGCTGTCACGCTCGATGGTTCGGATGACTGGAACGACCATATCAGCATGTATGAGAGCACCTTTGCAGGATATGACCTTGCGACTATCTTGCAAAAAGGGAAAATCAAAGAAATTAAAGATCCCTTTTATAAAAGGAAAGTATACCTCGGCCAAACTTTTGCTTATCCTCTGACGGCTGCAGAAGAGAAGAAGGTAAGAGTCGAATACCAGCTTCTGGAGCCGCCAAAAGCGGGAGAGAAAAGATTACTTCCGCCGGTTGCCGGAAAAGCTGTAGTATACCTGAATGGCAAAGAGATAAAAAAAATGCCAATCTACTATAAACAGGAAGCAAAAAAGAAAGAGTCTCTTCTTGACTATTTCCGTAAGATTTTCACATCTATCACAGGACTGAATTCGTATGGTTAACTATATTTGGGTTTTTATGACGGTAATAGGAATCATTTTCGCTGCTTTGAACGGAACGATGGCAGAAGTGAATGAGGCTGTGTTCAGGGGAGCGAAGGAAGCTGTGACCCTATGCATCGGACTAGTCAGCATCCTTGTCTTTTGGCTGGGCATAATGAAGATTGCCGAGGAGGCAGGTCTTCTGGAAAAGCTTGCGGGTCTGTTTCGTCCTTTTGTAAAAGGTTTATTTCCGGAAGTGCCTGCCGGTCACCCTGCAATGGGCTATATTCTTTCTAATATGATGGCTAATCTATTTGGTTTGGGCAATGCAGCCACCCCCTTGGGCATTAAAGCGATGGAAGAACTTAAGAAGCTAAATGGAGGGAAAAACTCGGCAAGCCGGTCGATGATCACTTTTCTCGCGATTAATACATCGAGCATCACCTTGATTCCTACCACCGTTATTGCCATCAGGATGACCTACGATAGTAAATCGCCTACTGAAATAGTAGGTCCGACTCTTGTAGCCACTTTTTTTTCTGCTATCGCCGCCATCCTGATAGACAGGTATTTCCATTACAGAAGAAGCCGTAAAGGATGAGAACATATGGAGATCATTTCTGCATTTTCGCTTTGGTTTATTCCTGTATTGATCGGATTCATCCTGATATATTCCATCTTAAAAAAAGTACCTGCTTATGAAACGTTCGTTGAAGGCGGCAAGGAAGGTATCAGGATGGCTGTTTCCATTATTCCTTTTTTGGTAGGGATGATGGTTGCAATCTCAGTTTTTCGCGCATCAGGAGCACTTGATTTCATTATGGATTTCCTGAAGCCGGTGCTTGAAAAAGCTGGGATACCAGTCGAAGTCGCTCCGCTGGCTATTATCCGGCCAATCTCTGGAACTGCAGCGCTAGGAATGACTAGCGATTTGATTGCTAAACACGGACCGGATTCATTTATTGGAATTCTGGCATCCACAATTCAGGGAAGCACGGATACGACGTTTTATGTACTTACAGTATATTTTGGTGCTGTCGGCATCAAAAAAATGGGGGATGCAATTAAAGTGGGCCTCCTTGCGGACATTGCCGGTTTTGCAGCTGCCATCATTATTGTGAAAATGATGTTTGCATCTTAAAAAGAAATCCTCAATAAGAATAAAAAAAATCGTCATGACCGAGCCCGTTCAGGCTAAGTGGTGGCGTTTTTTTTTATGTGCCAGTTTTCAAGGAGCAGCGCGAGTGTTTTGTAAGAAAATGGAAGAATTATTTTTCAGGAGCGGTTACTTTGAAAAGAGGAAAGTTTGTGTCATAATTCATTAGGATAGAATGAACTTGATATCACAATAATAAACATGGAATTTTAACCAATATTAGGAGTGACCTGGATGGAAAGATTGCAAAAAGTTATGGCGCATGCCGGAATAGCCTCAAGGAGAAAAGCTGAAGAACTCATCCTTGAAGGAAGGGTTACTGTAAATGGGAAATTGGTCAAGGAACTTGGAACAAAAGTAACGCCATCAGACAAAATCGAAGTGAATGGGGTTCAGATCCAAAGGGAAATTCCAGTCTATTTCCTTTTTTACAAACCGCGCGGTGTCATTTCCAGCGTGAACGACGAAAAAGGAAGAAAGGTAGTGACTGATTATTTCGGGCAAATTGAGCAGAGGATTTATCCTGTCGGACGCCTGGACTATGATACATCCGGCCTGTTGCTTCTGACCAATGACGGTGAATTTGCCAATTTGCTGATGCACCCAAGCAATGAAATTGAAAAAGTATATGTAGCAAAAGTAAAAGGAATTCCGGAAAGGGAAGCTCTGAAGAAACTCGAACGGGGCATCCGTCTTGAGGATGGGAAAACGTCTCCTGCAAGGGTAAAGCTTCTTTCACTGGATAAGAAGAAGCAATCATCCATTATCGAACTGCGAATCCACGAAGGGCGAAACCGGCAGGTAAGAAGGATGTTTGAGGCAATCGGCCATGATGTCCTGAAACTGAAGAGGGAGCAATACGGATTTTTAACGCTAGCAGGTCTGAATTCAGGGGAAATCAGGGAATTGACACCTCATGAGGTTAAGCAGCTTCGCGCCCAGGCGATGCGTAAGAGATAGTCAGTGATAAAATTCAATGTATATATAGTGCAAATGATATAATGAGGATACGACAGGGGGTTTCGTGGGATGAAAAAGAAGCGCCTCGTGGTCAGGACCATCATTTTGCTGGTTTTGGCCGCAGCGGTTGGCTACACGCTTTATGCAAACCTTACGAAGGATGAGGTCAACAAAGTCGAAATTGGAAAGCAGGCACCAAATTTTGTGCTGGTTGATATGGAAGGAAAAAAACACAAACTCTCCGATTATAAGGGGCAGGGAGTGTTCCTGAACTTCTGGGCAACATGGTGTGGTCCATGCGAAAGGGAAATGCCGTATATTGACAATCAATACAAGCAATACAAGGATCAGGGTGTAAAAGTGCTGACTGTTGATGTTGGCGAATCAAAAATTGCGGTGGACAAGTTTATTGAACGGCATCATTTAACTTTCCCGGTGATGATTGATAAAGATGGACAAGTCCAAACTGCTTACGGGATTAACCCTCTTCCGTATACATTCCTGATCGACAAGGACGGAAAGGTTGTAAGAAGCTACAAAGGTGAATTGACCGAAGAGACAATAAAGAGTTTTATGGAAGAAATCAAACCTTGAGCAAGGGGAACAGGGAGTTTTTGAAATGAATGATGTGAAATGCGAATGTGGTCATGTGAACCCTCACGGAACAGTTTTATGCGAATCGTGCGGTAAAGTCCTTGAAGAGAAGGAAGAGAGCAAAAAACTTCTCGATATGCGCTATGAAGGCAGCGCGCGCAGGTCTCAAACGTATAACAAAACAATTGTGGATAAAATCTGGAATTTCTTTTCATCGGTCAAGGTGGGCGTCATCCTGATTGTGGTTACATTGATCGCTTCTTCCCTTGGGACGATTCTGCCGCAGGAAATGTATATACCGCAGATGACCACCCCAGCCGAATACTATGAGGACCAATACGGCTGGTTTGGGAAGCTTTACTACGAGCTTGATTTCAATAACCTATACAGTTCCTGGTGGTATCTTCTTTTGATCGCCTCCATCGGTGTTTCTCTTGTAATCTGCAGCCTTGACAGGGTTATTCCTTTATACAGGGCTCTTAAAAACCAGAGGGTAGAGAGACATGAAGGGTTTATGAAGCGCCAACGCCTTTACGGAGTTTCTGAACAGCCAGGTGAGGAAGCAATGAGCCGGCTGGAGCAGAACTTGAAAGCGAAGAAATATCATATCCGAAAAAAAAATGGCAGCATACTGGCGGAAAAGAACAGGTTCTCCCGCTGGGGCCCGTATGTCAACCATATCGGATTAATCATTTTCCTTATTGGCGCCATGCTGCGGTTTGTCCCGGGGATGTATGTTGATGAGCTGCTGTGGATTCGGGAAGGGGAAACAAAAGCAATTCCCGGTACAGACGGGCAATATTATTTGAAAAATAACAAATTTATTTTTCAAAAGTACGACAAAAAGAAGGACAACGAGGTATTTGGGGCAGCACTTGACAGAGCAGGTATGGTTGCAAAAAACTATCAGTCCAATGTCACTCTTTACGAAAAAAAAGGGGATACCGTTGCGGGTGAATCTCTTAATCTGAAAAAATTGAAAGAAGCGAAAATACGAGTCAATCAGCCTTTGAAAATTGACAAGTTCGCTATTTACCAGGTAGATTACAAGCTGGATGAGCTGAGCAAAATGCATCTGGCGCTCCAAAATAAAGATACAGGCGAAGAAATTGGTACTATTAAGGTGAATTTGTATAACCCTGAAACAAAATATGATTTAAAAAATGGCTATTTTGTTGAACTGAAAAGCTATTTTCCTGATTTCGAATTTGATGAGAATTCCAACCCAACAACTAAGTCAAAGGTTCCAAACAACCCGGCTTTTGTCTTTAAGATGGTCACTCCCGAAAAGCCTGATGGCGAAGTCAGCTTTGTGGCAATCCGTCAGACTATCGAAGTGGATGGAAACAACTCATACAAAATGGCGTTCAAAGGGGTAGAAACGAAAAATGTGGCTGCTTTGACGATCCGAAAGGATTTGACATTATGGATCCTGGGGTTTGGCGGTCTTATCTTCATGATTGGGGTCATCCAGGGAGCCTATTGGAACCATCGCCGTCTTTGGGTAAAGATTGTTGATGGAAAAGCGGTAACAGCAGGACATACGAACAAAAACTGGTACGGATTTAAAAGGGAGCTTGAAGGCGTGTTCGAGGGTACTGGGATGGAGTCCCCTGCAGAGCAGCTTGAGAGCGGGAAGAAAGGTTAAGGAGGGGGAAATATGGTAGCTTTAAGCTCCAATTTATTGTATTTTGCGTTCATTCTCTACTTGGTCGCAACCTTGTTTTTTGGTGGTTCAATCAAATCTAAAAAAGACACGGCAGGATCTGGTCCCAACAAGTGGGCTAATATTGCCATTTTCATTACAATTGCAGGATTCGTTGCCCAACTTGGCTATTTTATTACAAGATGGATAGCTTCAGGCCACGCACCGGTCAGCAACCTTTTTGAATTCACAACATTCTTTGGAATGGCTCTTGTTGGTGCGTTTATTGTCATTTACTTCATATACAAGACACCTCTGCTTGGATTGTTCACCATGCCAGTCGCAATCCTGGTCATTGCATATGCTGCGATGTTCCCGAAGGATATCTCACCGCTGATCCCTGCTTTGCAGAGTGACTGGCTTCATATCCATGTGACAACGGCGGCTGTCGGGGAGGCCATTCTTGCGGTGAGTTTTGCCGCAGGCCTTATCTACCTCGTGAAAGTAGTCGACCAAACTAAAGCGAGCAAGCATACATTTTGGCTGGAAGTCGTTATGTTTGCGCTTATGTGCACGATAGGCTTTGTTGCAGTATCATCGTCGTTTTCACTGGCAAATTATGAATCTAAGTTTACTTATATTGATAAAAATGGCCAGGAAGATGTAATAGAATACAATTTGCCTGCAGTTGTCGGTCCGCATGAAGGGAAATTGCAGACAGCTGCAAAGTTTGAGCCTCTTGCTGAGACGCCGGCTATAATCAATGCGAAGAAATTGAACACGGTTCTTTGGTCGCTTGTAAGCGGTTTGGCCTTGTACTGGCTGGTCAGACTGATCCTAAGGAAACGGATTTCGGCATCGCTCCAGCCGTTTGTGAAAAATATCAATCTGGACCTTGTCGATGAAATTAGCTATCGGTCCGTCCTTATCGGCTTTCCGGTCTTTACGCTGGGCGCTCTTATTTTCGCCATGATTTGGGCCCAAATAGCCTGGACAAGATTCTGGGGCTGGGATCCAAAGGAAGTCTGGGCGCTTATTACGTGGCTGTTCTACGCAGCGTTTCTCCATCTGCGCATGTCAAAAGGCTGGCATGGGGAAAAATCGGCCTGGCTTGCGGTTATTGGGTTTGTCATTATCATGTTTAACCTTGTTGCCGTCAACCTCGTCATCGCCGGGCTTCATTCATACGCGGGATAAAAAACTGGCCTTCACTTATGTAAAGAAGTGAAGGCTTTTTTTGAAAATTTATGCTGGTTTGACTGTCGTGGCTTACGGGCAAGGATAAATATGTCTGTTTTTAGACATTTTCGTAAGTTAACCATATACTTAGAATAAATAAACATAGCAAGATGTCCACTCATTATGTAAAATTATTCGCAGGGGGGATATACCTTATGGAAAAAGACATCAAAATTTTAGTTGTGGATGATGAAGAAAGAATAAGAAGATTGTTGAAAATGTATTTAGAGAGAGAAAACTATCTCATCGATGAAGCGGAAGACGGCAATGAGGCACTTGCCAAATCTCTTGCCAATGACTATGATGTCATCCTTCTTGATTTAATGATGCCAGGGAAAGACGGAATCGAAGTATGCCGGGAATTGCGAGAAAAAAAATCAACGCCTGTGATCATGCTGACTGCCAAAGGAGAGGAAGTAAACCGGGTGCAGGGATTTGAAGTAGGCACGGATGATTATATTGTAAAACCGTTTAGTCCAAGGGAAGTTGTCCTGAGGGTAAAGGCCATGCTCCGTCGTTCTTCGAGCACAAGCTATCTCCAGACCGAGACAACAACAAAGGATGTAATCGTTTTCCCTCACCTGACAATCGACAATGATGCACACAGGGTGACAGCTGACGGCAAAGAAGTGAGTCTGACGCCGAAGGAATATGAGTTGCTTTATTTCCTTGCTAAATCTCCGGACAAGGTATTTGACCGGGAACAGCTTCTGAAAGAAGTATGGCATTACGAGTTTTTTGGCGACTTACGTACAGTTGATACACATGTGAAAAGATTGCGCGAAAAATTGAACAAAGTTTCCGAGCAGGCAGCCAAAATGATTGTAACTGTTTGGGGGGTCGGCTATAAATTTGAGGTTATCAATGAATGATGTTCTGGCGAAGCGTTGTAGGTAAATTATGGTTTACCATTCTTTTGCTTGTTTCCTTCGTCCTCTTCATTTTGACTGTTATGCTTCTCGAATTCTTTGAGAACTATCACATCAATGAGACGAGGAAAGGGCTTACTAAAACGGCTGTCAATATTGCCGAAAATCTTGAGCAGCACAGCAATGACGAAAGGATGGGACAGGAGATATCCTGGGCCCTGATTGACAAGGTCACCCGCGTGGCAGTCGTAGAGGATGAAAATACATACTACTACTCGCCTAATGTCAAAAAGGACCAGCGGCTGCCTGTTTCGTTTGTTTTTGAAAACAAGGAGCTTCAGCATGTTTTCAAGGATGACGAAATCAGCTACATTACTTCTCCGTTTCCTTCGAAAGCCGCTGCAGGGAGCCAGTACTTGATTATCGGTGCGCCCATCCACTACCCTGGAGGCAAGGTCGGTGGCGTATTCATTTATCAATCGCTGGATGTTATGGAGAAAACCACCCGGCTTACAACAAAGTTCATTTTGCTTGCGGCAGGTGTGGCCATCGTTTTAACGACTATTTTTGCTTTTTTCCTGTCCACGAGGATTACCGCGCCGCTGCGAAAAATGCGGGAAGCCGCTTTTGAAGTGGCTAGGGGCAAATTCGACACAAAAGTACCGATTCTGACTCATGATGAAATTGGCGAGCTCGCAACCGCGTTTAACCAGATGGGACGTCAGCTGAAATTTAACATGAATGCGCTCAGCCAGGAAAAAGAACAGCTGTCAAGCATTCTGAGCAGCATGGCTGACGGTGTCCTGACATTTAATAGAAATGGGATTATACTCATCACAAACCCCCCTGCTGAACAATTCCTGCGGTATTGGTATTATGACCAGGGGGCAAATGAAAATTCTGATGCTGTGCCTTCTGAAGTAATGGAACTATTCCAACTTGCTGTGAATACCGAGAAAGAACAAGTTGGAGAAATGTCACTGCAGGGCAGGTCCTATGTTTTGATCGTCAGCCCTCTATATAACAAAAGATTCATTCGGGGAGCAGTCGCGGTGATCCGTGATATGACGGAAGAAAGAAAATTGGACAAACTGCGGGAAGACTTTATTGCGAATGTTTCACATGAGCTCCGCACTCCTATTTCAATGCTACAGGGTTACAGCGAAGCGATTGTCGATGGTATAGCGCAGACAGATGAGGAAAAAATCGAACTTGCCAGGATCATTTATGATGAATCCTTGAGGATGGGCCGACTTGTAAACGAATTGCTCGATCTAGCCAGGATGGAAGCCGGGCATATCCAGCTGACTATGGAGGATGTTGAACTCGAGCCTTATGTGAACCGGATTGTCCACAAGTTCCTTACGCTTGCAAATGAGAAGGGGATAGAACTTAAATCGGACAATGGTCCGGGGGACTCTCACTTTGATTTTGACCCGGACAGGATTGAGCAGGTCCTGACAAATCTGATAGACAATGCGGTCAGGCATGTCCCTGATTCAGCTTCAATCATGGTCAGGACATGGACGGATGAACGAGGTTTATTTTTTGAGGTACAGGATCAGGGACCAGGTATACCGGAAGAAGACCTTCCTTTCTTGTTTGAAAGGTTTTACAAAGGTGATAAATCAAGGACCAGGGGACGCTCAGGCACTGGCCTCGGTCTTGCTATTGCCAAAAATATCGTTGATGCCCATAAAGGCCGCATGTCCGTAAAAAGCAAGCTGGGACATGGAACGACATTTTCCTTTTTCATTCCTCGAAAAATAGATTAATTTCCATCATTGTCCCGATTAATCTTGATTCACGAGGAACATTGCAATCTATACCAGCCCATCCTACGTTAGGATGGGTTTTTTGAACCCTCTTTTCCCAATTTGATTGATTAAATATTCTATGAATTTTTAAAACAGGGAAAATTATCCTTTATTTCCTGTTTAAAAAAGCATATAGTTAAAATGAAACTTTTTTCATTATTTCAACGACTAACTATATGAACACGGAGGGATTGAGCAGATGGACTCCGTTTTTGATCAGCTGTATCAAAAATATCATCAGGATGTATTTCAGTTTTTATTCTATATGGTAAAGAGTAGGGAACAGGCAGAGGATTTAATGCAGGAAGTGTATATCCGTGTCTTTAAATCGTATAAACGTTTTGAAGGGAAGAGCAGCGAAAAAACATGGCTTTTTTCAATTGCTAAAAATGTAGCGATTGATCATTTTCGAAAACAGCAGGGCTGGAGGCAGAGGCTGCTGGGGAAAGTGGATATCAGTGCAGGGCAGATAAGGGATAGCCATCCCTTGCCAGAGGAGCTCGCTATGCACAGGGAAGAAGTCAGAATGATGTACAGATGTATTGATTTATGTACAATAGACCAGAGAATGGTCATCATCCTTAGATATATACATGAGCTATCCATCAGTGAAACAGCCGAAGCGCTTGGGTGGACGGAAAGCAAGGTTAAGACTACACAGCACAGGGCCATCAAGAGTTTAAAGAAGCATATGGAAGAGATGATCGAAAAGGAAGTGATGCCTAGTGAGAAGATTACAGCGAAGCGATAAGCAGCTGGAAGACCTCCTCCGGCAGCTGCCCGCCATAACAGATAACAGGGATCCAAAGCATATATTCCAAAAGGTATCGGCAAAGAAAAAGCTGAGGAGGCCCGCATGGCTTTTCCCGGCATTTGCCACTGCTGCAGCGTTATTTTTAGTGGCAGTTCTTGCTTCGCCGTTTGTTCGGCAGGAGAATGGCCCGAATGAAAACCTACCAATGGAATTAATTACCACGTCAGATGATTCAGCGGAATCGAAAGCTGGCAGGGAATCTGAAAAATCTTACAGCAACAACGAGAAACAAGCCGAGAAATCGGTAAAATTTACTGGGAATGAAAAACCGGCAGCTAAGTATGCCCTTGAGGATGCGGTACAGCCGGAAGAGGAAAACTATTTTGCGAAAAACGGAATGGTTGAAGCCACTGCTGTGTATCCTGAAGATTTAAAGGACTATGCTTCAGTCACATATGCCATCCCTGATGCAGAGGGAAGGGTTGCGGTCCCTGTAACAGCACTTGTGCCAAAAGATGACAGCAAAACATGGTTTACCCGTTTTAAAGAAACAATGCCGAAGCTTACTGAGGAAAAATGGGGCCTGAAAGACTTTTACCCTCTGCAAGCAGATATCGGGTATGATCCAGGAAACGAAACGGTTACAGTTGATATGGAAACAGGACATCCTTACAAGTTAACTTCCAAACCTGAAGCGGCACTCATTAATATTATTGATTATTCTTTTTCAAACGTAAATGTTAAGAACATTCTTTTCTCCACTGATGGCAGGCCGGGAGTTGAATTGGGAAACAAGCAGCAACTCGAGAGCCATGAAGTGAAACCATCAGGGAATCATGCCTATCTGTTTTTGTACCCCGTGAACTCTAGTGTGCCTTATATCGTACCAACCGAAGAAACTTTCCCATCTGTGGAGAAGGCATTCAAAACCATGGGCCTCGGACAGGAATCCAATGGATTGGAAGCCTCGCTTTCGCAGGTGCTGGTAGAGGGCTATATAAAGAATGATGAAGGTGTTAACCAGACGCTTCATATAAAACTTGCGGACGGCGCAGTGTTTAAGGATGAATTTATATACAGCCTTGAGGCAATTCTTCTTACAGCAAAAGATTTTGGATTCAACAGCTTGAAAATTGATAACCCTGAAATTGAAAACGTCGGACGCTTCAATTTGAAGGAAGAAATCGGTATGCCGATTAGCCCCAATAAACAATTAGTGGAATCATAGAAGCATTTGGACATGCAGTTTTTATCCGACTCAATCCTCCCAGGCCATATCAGGGAGGATTGTTTGCTGCGGTACCGATATATCGTGAATGCTGTTAGTATTTCCTTTTTTGTATAAAGAAGCCTTCTGCCACTAAATATAATAAGTGAACATAGGGTTCTGTTTTGAATATGGGGTTCTATATGGTTGAAGGCATTCATAGTGATTAAAGAAAGCTGCTTACATCAGGGAGGAAAAAAATGCGTGATTATATCAGGCGTATTCTCATCGCCGTATTAATGGGACTTTGCGTCAGTCTATTGTTTTTGGGTGGCAAGCATCCGGAGGCCAGCACGATTCCGAACCCAGGAAAGGCTGACCATTGGATTTGGCCTGCCACAGGAAAAGTGACAGATATATATGGGACAAGGGGCGGAAAACATAAGGGGATAGACATTGCCGGTCCCTTAAATAACGAGGTGCTTGCGGTAGATGCAGGCACCGTTACAAAATCGTATTTTTCTGATAGCTACGGAAACGTTGTGTTTATAAAGCATGATAATGGCTTTGAAACAGTGTACGCTCATTTAGAGCACAGAATCGCCATGGAAGGGCAGCGGGTAGTGCAGGGAGGGGCCATCGGGAGAATGGGGAGCACGGGTGATTCGTCAGGTGTCCATCTCCATTTTGAAGTCCATCATGACAAATGGACGGTCAATAAGGAAAATGCAGTCGATCCGGTCGCTGCATTGGGCGAAGTCATGGAAGGGCAAGCTGTAGTAGCAAAGACAGAGGGGAAGGGTAGGGCAATGGAGGCTGCAGGCAATCCAATTAAACATGGAGCGGACAAGCCTGTTGCAATTGAAACCAATGCAAACGTCCATACTGTTGGCCATGGTGAAACACTATGGTCTATTGCCCAAAAATACCAAACGACAGTAAATGAGCTAAGTGTATTGAATGGAATAAAGGAAAATCAGATTATTGTAGGCCAGCAATTAAAGCTGAACAGTCATTCTGGAGGTAAACAGTACATGGTAACAAAAGGTGAGACACTGTACTCCATTTCCAGAAAAACCGATACCTCTGTAGACCGGATCAAGGAGCTGAACAACCTCTCCGGTGACAGTATAAAGCCAGACCAAGTATTGATTGTAAAATGATTCAGACTATTCCCTTGATGAACCTTCTCTTGGAACCTTATAATATAAAGAAAAACAAGTTTCCGGAGGGATAGGTTTGCTCACTGATTATCATAACCATTTGGAAAAAGGAGAATTAACCCTGGATTATTTAAAACGCTTTACTGATGCTGCGGCCGAACGCGACATTGATCATTTCGGGATCTCGGAACATGCTTATCATTTTTACCAGACTGCCAATATTCTTCAAAATTCATGGGTCAATGAACGGCGTTATTACGATATGGCCGATTATGTCAGTTTGTTCAAAAAAGCTTGGGATGCTGATATCGACGTGAAAATGTCGATTGAAATGGATTATACTCCCGGAAAGCACAAAGAGATGGAGAAATTTATCCAAAACTATGATTTCGATTATGTCATCGGGTCAATTCATTGGGTTGGTGATTTTGGAATCGACCTTGCAGAATTCCGGCGTGAGTGGGAGAAGCGTGATCTTTACGCGACCTATTCGAATTATTTCGGACAAGTCGTGACACTGGCAGAGTCTAACCTTTTTGATATTGTCGGCCATCTGGATCTTGTTAAGATTTTTAAGTATGTTCCTGAAAATGAAGAGTTCCTTCTCGAACAATATGACAAAGCAACGACTGCGCTCGCTCAGTCGAAGACTTGTGTTGAAATTAGTACAGCAGGCTTAAGAAAGCCTGTGGGTGAACTTTATCCGGACAAGCGACTATTGCAAATGTGCTTTGACAAGAAAATTCCAATTGTGCTTTCATCAGATGCCCACTTCCCAGAACATGTCGGGGCGGACTTCAATGAGGCAATTGCCCTTGCCAAAGAGGTCGGCTATACATCCTTGATGACTTTTACAAAAGGAGAACGAAAAGAATTTCCGATTGGATAAAAAAAACGAGCCTGGCAGTGAACTGCAGCCCAGGCTCGTTTTTCCATGAAAACAGATTTACAAAAGGATGCGGTTAAGCGAAACAATATCACCAGTTTCGGAAAGCTTTGACATGATAGCATCCTCGATCGGCCGGTCAAACGTCAGGACCATGATAGCTTCACCGCCTACTTCCTTTCGGCCAACCTGCATGGTAGCAATATTGATTTTATTCTCCCCAAGGACATTGCCGACCCGCCCGATGACTCCCGGCCGGTCCATATGCTGGATATATAGCAGGTTGCCCTCTGGATGGAAGTCGATGTTAAATCCGTCGAGATTAACGATTCGCGGTCCATAATGCTCAATATAGGTACCGCGGGCAGTGAAAGCACGATTATCACCTTTCACTGTCACGGACATGGAATTTGCATAGCCTGAACTGTTGCCTGAAACTTTTTCACCAATGACAATCCCAAGATCCTTGGCGATATGGACAGCGTTTACTTCATTGACACTTGTATCGATCCTGTTCTTGAAAAATCCAGAAAGAAGGGCCTTTGTCAAATAGGAAATTTCCAGGCTTGCGACAGTTCCGGAATATGTAACGGAAATCTCGTTCACGCCCTCTTTCAGGCATTGCGACACAATGGAGCCCATTTGGACAGCAAGCTGATGGAATGGACGGATTTTTTCATAAATATCCCGGGACATGGCAGGCAGATTGATAGAGTTAGAAACTGGTTTATCCTCAAAATAGGTGCGTACGGCTTTGGCCACCTGCGTCGCTACGTTTAGCTGAGCTTCACGCGTTGAGGCCCCGAGGTGAGGTGTGGCGATAACCTTATCCAGCCGGAGCAAAGGATGGTCCCCTGGGGGTTCCGTCACAAACACATCAAGGGCGGCGCCAGCTACATGGCCATTTTCAATGAATTCAGCCAGTGCTTCTTCATCAATGATTCCGCCTCTCGCGCAGTTTAGCAGATATACTCCTTTTTTGGTTAGTTTCAAGGTTTCCCAGTTAAGCAGTCCTTTTGTTTCTTTTGTCAGCGGAGTATGGACTGTAATGATGTCAGAGCTCTTAAGCACGTCCTCAAAGCTGCTTGAGATAACCCCAAGATTCTCTGCCCTTTCTTTCGTGAGGAAAGGGTCAAATACCCTGACATTCATTTCGAACGCTTTTGCCCGCTTGGCAAGTTCAGAGCCAATCCGTCCCATACCAACGATTCCCAGCGTCTTTCCGTAAAGTTCACTGCCGATGAATTGATTTCGTTTCCATTCATAGTTTTTGACAGATGCATATGCATGCGGGATGTTCCTTAAAAGTGATGCCATCATAGCGAAAGTATGCTCTGCTGTGGAGATGGTATTTCCGTCAGGGGCGTTTACGACGATGATTCCCCTTTTTGTCGCTGCCTCGATATCAATATTATCGACACCGACACCAGCCCTGGCGACAATTTTTAATGAAGGCATTCTGTCGAGAAGTTCGTTTGTGACTTTGGTTGCGCTCCTAACTAATAGTGCATCGATTCTTTCGAGTGGTATTTCGCCTGAATCCGTCTGTCCTCGGTAAACCACTGCGTTTTCCATTTCAAGCAGTGGTAAAAGCCCCTCCTCTTTAATTGAATCTGCAGCTAATATGTGATACATAACCCAAGCCCCCTTGATAAATAAACAGCTATAATTTTCTGATTATTTTACAAGACGAATATTCATCTGTCAATGACGCTGAATGTTCAGTTTTTCGGCTGAAAGCGCTTAACCCTTTGGTGCTGTAACAGGCTAAATTTTCAAAATAATTTAATCGTAGGAGGCTGGTGTCAGTGAAGAAATGTAAGGGTTTTATGGAAAAATAATTTTTACAATGCGAGGTACTTCACAAACGTTCTTTTTTTCAGTATAATAATCTCGTAATTTAATATTGATCTATCTTCGGGGCAGGGTGCAATTCCCTACCGGCGGTGATGAGTTTTAAACTCTAAGCCCGCGAGCCGAAAGGCAGGATTTGGTGAGATTCCAAAGCCGACAGTACAGTCTGGATGGGAGAAGGTGGAGGTTCTGCAGCGTCCAAAAATTGCAGTTTTTTTGGATGTCTATTAAAGCATGCCTCAGCGACATTCTCCCTCAAGCCGTAAGCTTGAGGGTTTTTATTTTCGCTGGGTCGCGCTAATTTGCTGAACCTTTCTTCTTTGAGTCGATGGATTTCAAAAAAGGAGAGAGGAAAATGAAAAAATTAAATGTGAAGGCTTTTGTTTCAATTGGAATGCTGAGCAGCATATCATATGTACTGATGCTGCTGAACTTTCCGCTGCCGCCGTTTCCAAACTTTTTAATGATCGATTTTAGCGATATACCTGCATTGGTCGCTGCATTGATCTTTGGCCCGGCAGCAGGCATTCTCGTGGAATTGTTTAAGAATATCCTGGATTATTTTATGATTGGCAGCCCAACAGGGGTCCCGGTCGGTCATATAGCTAATTTTATTGCCGGAATTACGTTCATTCTGCCGGTTTACTATATTTATCAAAAAATTAAAACCAAAAAAGGCATGACACAAGCGCTTGTTGCCGGTACAGTCTCAATGGCTGTCCTGATGAGCATCCTGAACTATTTTGTCCTCCTTCCTGCTTATGCATTCTTTATGCATTTTGAGCTTCCGAAGGAAATTGCCGTTACAGCGATCCTTCCATTCAATATCGTAAAAGGGATATTGATCGCTTTGGTATTCATGGTGCTATTTACAAAAATGTCGCCATGGATCGGCAAGCAGCAAGTCAAAAACGCGTAAATCCCAAGACTTACATTAAAAACAGCGGCCTGCAACCGCTGTTTTTTCTATTATGTTGAAAAAAAGAACCACAAAAAAACCCCGCAAAGCATTACGGGGATTATGTACAGGCTTGCATGTAGTTTATTATTCGAACTTAGTTGCGTCACCATTGAATGGCTCATCAGCTACTTTAATTGAATCAGTTGGGCAGCCTTCGAATGCATCCATCATGTCATCGACAAGTACGTCTGGGATTTCAACGATCCCTTCATTCTCATCAAGCGTTACGAAAGCAATGCCTTCATCATCATAATCGTAAATGTCCGGTGCTGCTGCTCCGCAAGCTCCGCAGGCGATGCAAGTTTCTTTGTCAACAATTGTATACTTTGCCATGTAAAAAACCTCCTGAGTTCATACAGTTTTGTTTCGTTTTCGTTACGGAATTGTGAAAACCCCAACCCTAATATTCATTGTAAATCTGCGTGGCTAACTTTTCAATAAAAAAAGTATTGAGAATGCTTATCACAGAAGGAAGAGCTGCCCTTAAAATCAATAAATTAACGTATCCAACCATTGGTTTCATGATAAAATGAAGCTGAATCTTTTTTGTCTCATTTTACGCTGTTAGTTAAACATTCATGCAGGATAAAAGGTGGTTGTATGGAAATTACTTTTCTCGAAGCTATCTTTCTTAACTGTCTCCATAAATTAAATGGCGAGCGGACGATTTACTCTCTGTACCATTTGTTTCAGGGGAAAAAGTCTGCTCAAACGATACAAGATGCACATTTTTTTGGACTTACACCTTTTTTTTATGTGTTTCCGACCATTGAAAGGAAGGAAATAGCCAAGCTTGCTGAGCAGCTTGGTGCAGGCGGCCACATTTCCAGGCAGTCTGATGATACATGGCAACTGACCGAACAGGGAACAGCGACCCTGGCACACAGCTTGAAACAATACCCGCTGCCAAAATACTTGGATGGTTTGAAATATCATCACCTTACAGGTGTATTTTGGGAACGGCTGACTCTTCTTGTCCAAGTCTGCTCCAACCTAGTATACCATCATAAAGAATACATACCAGTCCAGAGCCGGCAGGAAACCTTGAACTGGGTAAAGACTTTTCTTGGAAAAAGAAAAGAAGGCAGAGCCGACATTGCGAAGAATCTCTATTCTGAACTCGTCTTTTGCTTTGAAAAAGAGGAAGGCATCGACCCGGCCCTTTTGGTCAGGAGGCTGACGGGATATAGCAGGATCGGACTCACATCCCTTCAGGCTGCAGATGAGGCTGGCCTTGATCACCACCACTATCAGCTGGAATTCCTGAATATCCTTCATTATCTTCTTGGAACAGTCGCTGAGAATAAATCCACACTCTCAATATTGGCGGCTGCTGCAAGCGATGGCAGGCAGGCATCTCCATTTACCTTATCTGCGGAAAAAACATTTTTACTGCTGGAAAAAGGCTATACTCCTGACCAAATTGCATCCATGCGCAATTTAAAAGGCAATACAATTGAAGACCATATTGTAGAAATAGCTTTAAATGTAAAAGAATTTTCTATTTCAGCCTATGTGTCTCCTGAGAAAGAAGCGAGAATTATGGAAGCGGCCGATAAAATCCCTGTAAGGAGATTGAAAGAAATCCGGGATCGCGTGGAAGATGCTAATTACTTCGAAATTAGGCTTGTTTTAGCGAGGATGGGTGGGCGCTAATGGAATTAGGTACCGCTTTAGAAAAATATTTTTCCTACAAAGACTTCAGGCCCGGACAGGCAGAAACAATTGAGTCGGTTCTCGGTGGTTCGCACACAATCAGCATGCTTCCCACCGGTACGGGAAAGTCGCTGTGCTTTCAGTTGCCAGGCTATTTGGCGGAGGGGGCAGTACTGATTGTTTCCCCTTTGCTTTCACTAATGCACGACCAGGTTGAACAGTTGAAAGCAAGAGGGGAAAAAAGGACCGTTGCGCTGAATTCTTTTTTGTCACCTTTACAAAAAAACCAAGTTCTCTCAAACTTGTCATTTTATAAATTTATTTTTATTTCACCTGAAATGCTTGGGACAGAAATAGTGATTTCAAAACTGAAAAACCTTAACATCAGTCTTTTTGTTGTTGACGAGGCACATTGTATTTCGCAGTGGGGCTATGACTTCCGGCCAGATTATTTAAAGCTTGGCGGCGTGCGAAAGTTGCTTGGGAATCCTCTGACACTTGCCCTGACAGCAACCGCCACTGAAGAGGTCAGAAAGGACATCGCAGCTCAGCTGGACCTCGAAACCTGGAAAGAGATCGTTTTTTCGGTAGACAGGCCGGGGATTTCGATTATGGTGGAAAAAATCTGCCGTGAGGACAAAGTCTCCCGTGCGCTTTCTTTGGCAGGCAGCCTAAAAGGGCCCGGAATTGTATATTTTTCAAGTAAAAGAAAAGCTGAAGAGCTTGCCGTCCTTCTCAGGCAGGATGGGGTGAACGCAATGGCCTATCATGGCGGGCTGGACCAGGAAAGCCGGATATTGATTCAGCAGCAGTTTATTAACGGGCAGCTTGATGTCATTTGTGCAACGAGTGCATTCGGGATGGGAATCAACAAGCAGGATGTAAGGTTTATTCTTCATTTTCACATGCCGCTTGATATTGAATCATATGTCCAGGAAATTGGAAGGGCAGGCAGGGATAATAAAGCCAGCATCGCCATAATGCTTTATGCCCTAGGCGATGAACATCTTAGTTATCAGCTCGCTGAAGCGGAACTGCCCGATAAGACCCAGATTGAGCGTCTCTTTTATTTAATGAAGCAGCATGCGATTGAAACCTCTGATATGCAAAAGCATGAGGAGTTGCTTGTCACCTCATGCGGTTTTTCTGAAATTCAATGGCGGTTTACATTGGATTTTATTATAAGGATTGCTGGAAATGCCGAAACATTGATCAAGGATCGACTTATTGGATATTCAGAAAGCAGGCTGCAAATCAAGAACCGAAAAATAAACAAGATGATAGACTGGATAAATCATCCTGGATGCAAAAGAGAGTTTCTGCTTCAATATTTCGGGGAACAAGCCGATGTAAATACTAAAGACTGCTGCAGCTTTTGCGGGATATCGGCAGATTTGTTTGCAAGGTCAGGCAACACCGAAAAAAAATCAGTCCAATATGACTGGAAGACAGAACTATCTTCAATTCTATTACAACAAACGGGCGGCACATTATGAAAAATAAATATTCTCAGCTTATAAAGGGACTAACAGATAAAGAATTGCTTTTCCATTTATACACAACGCAAGTCCTTTTGTTAATAGTATCTCTTCTTTTAGGTATCGTACTCTTTGACAGCCTGGGGCAATTTTTAGGGTTATTCAAGTGGGATGACCCAGCCATTCTCATGGTCGGCCTTGCAGCAGGAATAGCCGTAGTGCTTGCAGATCTTTTATTGATGAAAATTCTTCCGCCAGATCTGTATGATGACGGTGGACTGAATGAAAAGATTTTTCGCAATAGAACAGTACCGGAAGTGGCCTTCATCGCACTTTTTGTTGCGTTTGGTGAAGAGATCCTGTTTAGGGGTGTCATTCAGACGAGTTTTGGCCTGATTGTATCAAGCGTCATTTTTGCACTGGTCCACTACCGTTATTTGTTCAAATGGTTTTTATTCCTTAACATTATGGTGCTGAGTTTTTTCATCGGTTTTATTTACTTGAAAACTGAAAATTTGGCTGTCACAGTTACCATGCATTTTTTGATTGATTTTCTGCTTGGCATTTCCATATGCTTAAAGAAAACCGGCAAACAGGAAGGGATGTTCAATGAATAAGGAAGCCCCATACAGGGACCAGGCTGAAAGATTGCGCAAAAAGATCGACAGAACCAAAAAGCCCGAGACAGAGTCATTAAATGCTTTGCCTCCAAGAAACAGGCACCATGACCCAAAAAAGCATAAAGTCAAATTCAAACTGAAATATCCTGTTATACGGATGCTGGTGTTGTTCTTTATCCTCCTCATCGTGTCGATCATAAGTGCGAATACTTACCTCAGTGGGAAGGAGGGCAGACCGGATGATGTTCCTGCAAACTCAGGTGGGTTTGAGGATATCAGACTTGAAAACAAGGAAACCCCCAAAAATGCTGAAGACAGCAAGGAAGATGAAAGCCGGGATGGAATGGGAAGCAGCAATAGTGAGGACGCTGCAGATTCAACTGGCTATGCACCAGTTGAAACCGAAATGGCATCTTCCTTGACACAGGATCCTGCCGAAAACAAGGAAGATTCTTCAGGGCAGAAAAAAAACATCTATCATACCGTCAAGCCAAGTGAGACGCTTTTTCTTATTGCTATGCAATACTATCACTCAGAGCAGGGGATCGGGTACATCAGGGAAGCCAACAAGCTTCAGACGGATGAAATATATGCCGGACAGGTATTGGTCATTCCAGTGCAGGAAGAATAGACAGAACGTAGCCGAGAAGGCTGCGTTTATTTTGTTCATAGGAAGATTGTCAGGCTCATATATTTACAAGCAGAGGAGGGGTAGCGTGGAAACTTCCATTAATATGCTTGACGACAGGACAGACCATGCAACAAAAAAAATGCTTGCAAATGTAGTCGCCAAAAAAAGAAAATTTGACGGCTTGAAAGGCCGGCATCAATTGTCAATTATGGTTTTCCTGTTGGTTGCGACAATTTATTTCCTTTATATTTTTAACTCTGTAATTGAACCGCACGCATATTCCATGTATGAAATTTTCTCAGTTTATGTTGCTTCATCGATAAATTTATATGGCCTTGCCGCTACAGCGGGACTATTCGGGCTGATGAACCTTCTGAAAAATAAAAAAGAAAAAGCAGAAGCTGAGTTTCATGCATTGCGGTGTGAAATTATTGATAAAAGCAAAGACTTATGGAAAAAAGAAGATGAATGGAAAAATCGCCATCTAGTCTTCGAAATGATGAAAGATTTATATGATATTAACCTTTATCATGAAAATAAGTAACAATCCCTTCTTTTTTAGAAGAAAAATGATCGGGCATGCAGGAGAATTAAGTTTATTGTCGAAATATAAACATGTAAGGACATAATCGATAGAGGTGAATGGGATGTTTGTCAAAAGTATCATGATTCCTAAGTATAAATGCATGACCATCCAGAATAATGATTCACTGGAACAAGCTCTCGAAAAACTGGAAGAATTCAAAATAGATGCCCTTCCAGTCCTTGATGGTGACGTATATTCAGGCGTTGTCACAAGATACGGCATTTTAAAAGGCTTCTTCGATTCAGGAATGGAAAAAGATGAATACCTTGTTAATACAAAAGCAATCGATGTAGCTGTTAACGGTGACAAGTATTTAACCGGCACCGAGATATTTGAATCTACCTTGCTTGAATTGAAAGATTTCCCCCTTCTTGCTGTTGTCACTGAGGAGAAGAACTTTCTGGGAGTTGTAACAAGAGCGGATGTGCTTGAACAATTCGAAAGTGCTTTTGGACTGAGACAGAAAGGTGTCCGCATTGCATTTACATCTGTCGAGACGGAAGGAAGAATTGCCAGGCTCGCTGAAATAGCCCACCAGTTTCATGAACATATCATTTCACTCGTCACTTTCGATGAAACGGATAAGCTAGTCCGACGAATTGTGATGAAAATTGAGAAGAAAGACAATGTAGACCGATTCGTAGACAAACTGGAACAGTCGGGTTTCCGCATTCTTGATATCAACGAGGACAATTAAACTTCATCTCTCAGCCCCCAATGCTCGCATGTATGGGGGCTTTTGTTTTTCTCATGGAAAGATGCCGTGGTTATATTTTTGTTTCTTGTTGTTGCGTGGTATGATTTCTATAAATTTTATTTATTGGCAGGAGGAAAATGGGGATTTTTATGATGGTGACGATGGTGATGCTTATTGCAGCAGTTGCGCTAGCCTTTTACATGCTTCGCGAAGCATTTGCCGACAGAGTGATGACTGAGACGTTTGTATTTCCGGATTTCCCATCTAGTTTTGGGGATGTTACGATATTCTTTATTACAGACATACATCGGAGGAAAGTATCAGCTTCGATCATTGAACATGCAAAAGGCTTGGCTGACATTGTCCTGATTGGGGGGGACTTGGCTGAAAAAGGGGTGCATTTTAGCCGTGTGGAGGAAAACATCAAAAAGCTAAAGGAAATTGCACCTGTATATTTCGTTTGGGGAAATAATGATTATGAACTTGATCCCCATGAGATGGATGCTTTGCTGCTAAGCCTCGGTGTTAAGATTCTTGATAACACTGCAGTAAAGTTTGAATCAGCCGCAGGGGATGCATTTGCCCTTCTTGGGGTTGACGACCTTACTGCTGGAAGGTGCCAGCTTGAATATGCGCTCGAAGATGCAGGGAATGTCCCTTTCAGGATTCTTGCCTGCCACAACCCCGGGATCAGTTCTTCAATCGAAGAGGGGAGCGGCATCAGGCTGATTTTGTCCGGTCATACACATGGAGGCCAAATCAGGATCTTCAATTATGGGCCGTACGAAAAAGGCGGGCTGAAGGAAGCAGGCCCTGTAAGCTGTTTTGTTAGCAACGGATATGGAACGACGCTTATTCCTTTGCGGCTCGGAGCAAAGGCTGAAACACATTTAATCACATTGAAGCACGGGTAATGCCAAGCAGATTCAAAATTTACACGACCTACTCCGTTGTTTATAATCAATAGAGTACTTGGACACGGAGGTTTGAAGATGGGACAAGGCGAGGGAATCTATAATATCAAAGCGGTTTCCAAAATGCTTGGCATACAGCCCGGCACGCTCAGGGCATGGGAACGTCGCTATAAAATCATAGCCCCGCCAAGAAGTGAAGCAGGGCACCGGCTGTATACAGATGAACATATCAAAGTACTGAGGTGGCTGATTTCGAAGGTCAATCAGGGATTTACCATCAGCCAGGCAGCGGCTCTGCTCGAGAATCCAGATGATGAAACCGGAGATGAAAATGCTGCGGTTAAAGACAAAGCGGAAGAACTTGGAGACAGGATTTTTCGTGCGCTTATGTCTTTTAATGAAATGGAGGCCAATGAACTTCTCAATCAGGCATTCAGCCTTTTTACGATAGATAAAACAGTGATGGGAATTCTAGGCCCGCTTCTCGTCAGGGTTGGAGCCCAATGGGAAAAAGGGGAGATCACAACTGCACACGAGCACTTTGCTTCATCTTTCCTTAGGACAAGAATTGAAAACCTCTCATATTCTTTTTTACATCATTCGCTTCTCCCTAAAGCTGTGGCTGTTTGCGGCCCGGGGGAAAGACACCAGCTCGGCCTGTTGATTTTCACGCTGTTTTTAAGACGTAAAGGTTTCGAGGTTATATACCTTGGAGAAAGCCTTGCGGACCAGGATATAGAGGTTGTAATCGATACGGTAAAACCAAAGTTTCTTTTCCTTTCCTGTACGATGGAAAGCAACCTGTCTGCCGCCATTGATACAATTGCCGGCCTTACGCTCAAGTACGCCTCTCTCTCCATAGGCCTGGGGGGAGCAGCTGCTGACTCGCTGCCCGCCGAAAAGAAAAAGGCTATAAGCGGCCATATTGTCGGTTCGGGGAAAAGCGAATGGGAAGACTGGCTAAAGAAACAAATGGACTAAGGGATTAAAGCTCACCATCCAGCAATTATTTCATAAACTAAAAAACAAGAGCTTTGGTGATGGCAGGGGGCATATTAAATGCGCTTAGAACGATTGACATTTAACAAAATAAAAATTTTCCTTACCTCTGACGATCTCTCGGACAGAGGGCTGACAAAAGAAGATATATGGAAGGATTCATTAAAGTGGCAGCAACTCTTCCAGGATATGCTTGAAGAAGCAAGTGATGAATTCGGGTTGGACTTTGTTGGTTCGGTTGCTGTTGAAATTTTTTCTCTCCAGGCTCAGGGAATGGTTATGATTGTCACAATGGGGGAGCAAAATACCGAGGAAGATGAACTTGATGAAGGTATAATTGAAATGCAAGTGAAAATGGAAGGCTGTGAAGTCATTCTTTTCGAATTTGCCCATTTCGAGGATGTGCTCAGTTTGGCTTCAAGGCTTTTCCAAGCTGGCGTAACTGGCGGAACTTTATACAGCTTTGAAAATACGTATTATGTTGAGATGGACAGCGAACTGCCAGAACAGGGAAAAATTGTTGCTTTGATGGCGGAATATGGAGATCCATCCATTTTCAGTATCCATCGCCTTGCCGAATACGGGAAAGTGATCATTGAGGGAAGTGCAGTGGAAACACTTGTACAATATTTTCAATAAAAAAGCGGAGCCATCCGCTTTTTTTTATTATTATTCTAAAAAAATGTATAAACGGTTATAAGGATCAAGACGATATTGCCAGAAAGTTCCTTCAAGCCAGATATAAAGGTGTTTGCAAACAAAGATAGGGTCAAGTTTGAGAGCGTTTTCACAAAGTAATCGAAAAATGCGGAAAAGTATTATTTATCCTTGCATAAAAAAACCAAAGGTGTATACTATGTCATGAAAGCAGACAACAACCGCAAGTGATTTAGGAGGTTTATTAATAATGGTAGCCGCAAACGGTAATGAAAATCAGCACAATGAAGACCAACATGACGTCTTACGATCCACCCAAACAGTGATTCATAAGGCGCTGGAGAGACTTGGGTACCCTGAAGAGGTATACGAGCTTTTGAAAGAGCCTCTCAGAATGATGACAGTCAAAATACCTGTTAAAATGGATGACGGTTCTGTTAAAGTCTTTACTGGCTACCGGGCGCAGCATAATGATGCAGTTGGTCCGACAAAGGGAGGAATCAGGTTCCACCCAAATGTCACTGAAAGGGAAGTTAAAGCGCTCTCAATATGGATGAGTTTAAAATGTGGGATTGTTGACCTTCCATATGGTGGGGGTAAAGGTGGCATTATCTGTGATCCGCGTGATATGAGTTTCAGAGAATTAGAGCGTCTTAGCCGGGGCTATGTCCGTGCAATCAGCCAAATCGTCGGCCCGACGAAGGATATACCTGCACCGGATGTCTTTACAAACTCGCAAATTATGGCATGGATGATGGATGAGTACAGCCGGATTGACGAATTCAATTCGCCAGGTTTTATAACAGGTAAGCCGCTAGTGCTCGGCGGTTCTCACGGCAGGGAATCTGCTACAGCTAAAGGTGTAACCCTTTGTATACGAGAAGCAGCGAAGAAAAAAGGAATTGAAATTGAAGGTGCAAGAGTAGTGGTCCAGGGGTTTGGCAACGCAGGAAGCTATCTCTCGAAGTTCATGCATGATGCCGGGGCAAAAGTAGTCGGTATTTCAGATGCTTATGGCGCCCTTCATGATCCTAATGGTCTGGATATAGATTATCTCCTTGACCGCCGCGACAGCTTCGGTACTGTAACCAAGCTTTTCAATAATACATTGACCAACAAAGAACTTTTGGAATTAGACTGCGATATCCTAGTACCGGCAGCAATTGAAAACCAAATTACCGAAGAGAATGCACACAATATCCGTGCGGGCATTGTCGTCGAAGCGGCAAATGGCCCGACAACGCTTGAAGCAACGAGGATCCTGACAGACCGGGGAATCCTGTTGGTTCCTGACGTGCTTGCTTCAGCTGGTGGAGTAACTGTTTCCTACTTTGAGTGGGTTCAGAACAATCAGGGTTATTACTGGACTGAAGAAGAAGTAGAAGAAAAACTTGAAAAAGTAATGGTTAAGTCGTTCGAAAATATTTACGAAACTGCCCAGACAAGAAGGGTGGACATGCGCCTTGCGGCTTATATGGTCGGCGTTCGTAAAATGGCTGAGGCCAGCAGGTTCAGAGGCTGGATTTAATACCAGGGCCTATTTCGATCGTGTGATTCTTCCGCTTCAAATGCTCTTATGTTGAACCGGCAGAGAAAATCTCCTATCATACTATTGATAGGAGATTTTTTAATTAACAATGTATTTTCACCGGGGAGTGAAGCAAATGGAGTTAAATGAAGATGTCATTATTGTCGGCGCTGGACCCTGCGGACTTGCAGCGGCAATCGCATTAAAGAAAATCAATAAGAATCCGCTTGTCATCGAAAAAGGGAATATTGTCAACGCGATTTACCATTATCCAACCCACCAGACATTTTTCTCAAGCAGCGAAAAACTGTCGATCGGGGAAATTCCATTCATTACAGAGGATCATAAGCCAAGGAGAAACCAGGCCCTTGTTTACTATCGCGAGGTTGTAAAAAGAGAAGGAATCCGTATTCATGCTTATGAAAAAGTGACATCTATTAAAAAAGAGGACGGAGCTTTTAAAGTTGTTTCAGAAAAACAGGATTACCGGACACCATACGTAATCATTGCAACAGGATACTACGACAATCCAAACTATATGGAAATTCCCGGCGAAAATCTTCCGAAAGTTTTTCATTATTTCAAGGAAGCTCATCCCTTCTTTGATATGGACGCAGCTGTAATCGGAGGCAAGAATTCAAGTGTGGATGCGGCAATAGAGCTTGTGAAAGCCGGAGCGCGGGTAACGGTTCTGTATCGGGGAAGCGAGTATTCAGGCAGCATAAAACCGTGGATACTGCCTGAGTTTGAATCGCTAGTCAAAAATGGTTCAATCAGAATGGAGTTTGAAGCAGCGGTCACTGAAATCAGTGATAAGACTATCTCTTTCGAACAAAATGGAAAAAGGCATTCCGTCAAAAATGATGTTGTTTTCGCAATGACAGGATATCATCCAGACCACAGGTTTCTTGAGAAAATGGGTATTGCCCTGGACCCTGAAACAGGCAGGCCGGTGCATAACCCCGAGACAATGGAAACGAATGTGGAGGGAATCTTCATTGCAGGTGTCATTGCAGCCGGAAATAATGCCAATGAAATTTTTATTGAAAACGGCCGATTTCATGGAGGACAAATTGCTTCAACGATTGCTGGAAGAGAGAATTCGCACGAGGGGTATTGGGCAAATTTGTAAACAAACCATCCATAGAAAAATTCAAGGTTATAGAAAGATTACCGCATCCAGGCTTGTATGCTGGGTGAGGTAATCTTTAATATTTTTGAAGATAGTCTAAAGCCTGAACATCCGGTCTATTTCACTCATATCACTCGTTTGGGATAGGGCGATTAAAAGTTTAATCCTTGCTTTCTGGCCATTCAGCCCGTTTGAAAAAATCACGCCCATTTCTTTGAGTTGTTTTCCTCCGCCTTCGTATCCATACGTATCCTGGACAATCCCGTTGAAACAGCGGGAAACAATCACAACAGGAATATTTTCGCAAAGAAGAGCCTTCAGGCCGGGTATTGCTGCAGGAGGAAGATTACCTTGCCCAAGTGCCTCGATAACAATTCCGTTGACCTTCAGGCCCTTCACAGCCATTAGCAGGGACGAATCCATCCCGGCATGCGCTTTAATCAATACGGCCTTTTTCGAAACATCCACGATATCGTAGCCCTCTTGCCTTGCGGGCATATGGTGGAAGAAAATCCCTCTTTTTGTCACGATTCCAATCGGACCGTATTGGGGACTTTGGAAAGTAGATACATTGCTCGTATGTGTTTTCGTGACATTTTCTGCTGTATGGATTTCATCATTCAACACAACGAGCACACCTTTTCCCCTGGCTTCAACGCTTGAAGCCACCCTGATTGCCGACATAAGATTGTAAAGTCCATCCGAACCGATCTCATTGCTCGATCTCATTGCTCCCGTTACAACGATAGGGAAATCGGCCTGAACAGTAAGATCGAGGAAGTAGGCGGTTTCTTCCAAAGTATCTGTGCCATGGGTGATGACAGCTCCGTCAATCCCGCCTTTCCTTTCATAGTTGTCAATAAGCTGTTTTAATATCATCATTTCTTTCGGAGTGATGTGTGGTGATGGTAGATTGAAAGGTTCTTCAATAAAGAGGTTGGCAAGTCCGGAAAGGACCCCGGCTTTATCAGTCAGTGGATTCGTTGAACTTGGCGCTACTGCACCACTTGTATCTTCGCTCATTGAAATGGTACCGCCTGTATGGATGATAAGGATATTTTTTTTCATATTGGTTCCCTCCGTAATTGCACTTCGTGAATAAAATTCCATTTTCTTTCTATAGATAGATTACATGATACGATTAATAAAACAAATTGAAAAGAGGGCAGCCTATGCTGGGAATAGTTGCTGCTGGGATTGCTCCAGGATTGGCATTGCTAAGTTACTTTTATTTAAGGGACCAGTACGATTCAGAACCGCTATCGATGGTGTTTAAAACTTTTATCTTCGGTGCGCTTCTCGTCTTTCCTATCATGTTCGTACAGTACGTTATCAGTACGGAAATTGGCTCCCAGTCCGAGTTCTCTCAAGCTTTTTTGAATGTAGGTCTTCTTGAGGAATTTTTCAAGTGGTTTATCGTGTATTACACGGTTTTTAAGCATGTCGTCTTTGACGAACCTTATGATGGAATTGTTTACGGTGCGTCAGTTTCACTTGGCTTCGCATCGGTAGAAAATATATTTTACCTATTCTCCAACGGGCTTGAATTCGCGTTAGGGCGTGCCCTTCTTCCGGTTTCAAGTCATGCGCTTTTTGGTGTGATCATGGGCTATTACCTTGGAAAAGGCAAATTTTCCGGAGATTCCCAATTAAAATGGATATTACTCTCGTTAATGATTCCTATTTTCCTTCATGGTTCCTATGATTATATATTATTCACATTGGAAAATTGGCTGACACCAATGATTCCTTTTATGGTTTTTCTATGGTGGCTAGGCCTTGTAAAGGTGAAAAAAGCAAGGGTTTTAAGCACAAAACACTTCGAAAACAATACATTATTTAAAAGCCCCTTCATTTCCGAGAAATGAAGGGGTTTTATTTTTGCCTGTATAAAAGTTATCTCTTGGCAAAAAATAGAGACAATCAAAGTCTAGATTTTTTGGGGGGTAATCATGAGAAGCATCCATTCGTTTATTAAAATACTCGCTGTTTGCACGCTGCTCACAGTGGTGGTGCCTTTAACCGGAGGAGAACACAGGAGCGAAGCGTTCTCAAACCAGGTGATCCAGAAGGGGGCAGTAGGAGATGATGTGATTGAGCTTCAGGCAAGGCTGGAGCACCTTGGGTACTATAAAGGAAAAGTAGATGGTGTGTTTGGCTGGGGAACCTACTGGGCGCTCCGGAATTTTCAGCAGAAGTTCGGGCTCCCGGTTGACGGGATTGCCGGCTCGAAAACAAAGCAGAAATTGGCTAAGGCTTCAAAGTACGACGCAAAAAGCGTCAAAAGCCGTATGTACAAAGGGAATACTGCTGCCAAAAAAGCCCCTCAGTCAAAGGTAACAGCCTCCAATGTGCCGAAGGGTTTCTCGAAAAATGATATACAGCTGATGTCAAACGCCGTTCATGGAGAAGCGAGAGGTGAACCATACATTGGTCAGGTTGCTGTAGCTGCCGTTATTATCAACAGGATGCAGAGCTCATCATTTCCGAGTACAATATCTGGCGTCATTTTTGAACCTAGAGCTTTCACAGCTGTTGCCGATGGCCAGATATGGCTTACGCCAAATGAAACTTCCAAAAAAGCTGTTCTTGATGCATTAAATGGCTGGGATCCAACAGGTAATGCCATTTATTATTTCAACCCGGATACAGCAACGAGCGCATGGATTTGGAGCAGGCCGCAAATTAAAAGGATTGGGAAGCATATTTTTTGTAAATAGAGGTGAGGACTTTTGCTAAGAGGGATCATAATAGCTGTATTGTCTATTGCAGTAGTAGGGACGGGCTACTGGGGATACCAGGAGCACAAGGAAAAGAACGCAATTCTAGTGAATGCGGAGAACACATACCAGCGCGCTTTTCATGATTTGACTTATCAAATGGATCTATTGCATGACAAAATAGGAACATCGCTTGCAATGAACTCGAAGACTTCCTTGTCTCCAGCGCTCGCCGAAGTATGGAGAATCACATCTGAAGCGCATAACGATGTAGGGCAGCTTCCGCTTACTCTGCTGCCTTTTAACAAAACGGAAGAGTTCCTCGCGGATATTGGTGAGTTTACGTACAGGACTGCAGTAAGGGATCTTGACAAGAATCCGCTCTCCGACAAGGAGTACCAAAATCTGCAGTCGCTGTATAAGCAATCGGCAGATATCCAAAAAGATTTGAGGCAGGTTCAGCACCTGGTCCTTAAGAATAATCTTAGATGGATGGATGTTGAGCTTGCTCTTGCATCGGGAAAGGAAAATGCTGATAATACGATAATCGATGGTTTTAAGACTGTTGAAAAAACGGTCGAAGGCTTTTCGGAAAATAACTTTGGGCCGACAGAGATAGGAATGAGAAAAAAGGATGAGCGTTTCAGAGATTTGAAGGGTCCAAAAATCAGCCAGGAGAGAGCTGTGGAGATTGCAAAAAAGTATTCACCATATGGCAGCAAGGCTGAAATCCGTGTAACAAAAAACGGTAAGGGATCGGATTACGGTTTTTACAGCATTGATGTCAAGTCTCCCGAGCACAAGGCTGAGTCGACAATAGATATAACGGAAAAGGGCGGTTATCCAATCTGGTTTATTGTTTCAAGGGAATTAGGAAATCAAAAACTGAGCCTGAATGAAGCGGGAAACAGGGCTGTTGCCTTTGTGAAGGAGAATAAGTTTGAGGACTTTGAACTATTTGAGAGCTTCCAATTTGACAGTGTTGGCATCTTTACGTTTGTAGGAAGCAAGAATGGTGTAAGGATTTACCCTGATACGTTCAAAGTGAAGGTAGCGCTTGATAACGGAGGTATAATTGGATTTTCCGGAGAAGATTATTTGAAGTCTCATCATGAAAGGAATAATCTAAAGCCTTCAATAACTGTAGAGGAAGCGATGTCCAAAGTCAATCCAAACGTAAAGATTATGGATAAAGGACTTGCCGTCATTCTCAGCAAACTCAATAAAGAAGTTCTCTGCCATGAGTTTACTGGAACAATGGGCAAGGATACTTACCGGATATTCGTTAACGCTGAAACAGGTGAGGAAGAGCAGGTCGAAAAATTGGATAATGTAGAACCAAACTTTTAACTTTTGTTAAATGGGGAAAGTCGCGGACTTTTCCTTTTCTTTATTTATAAAAGGGGAGGTTTGTCTGTGTCAGGGGCTAAAAATGGACTCTTGCGTAGGTTCTCCATTTAGGTGATAATGAATGACAGGAACCAAAACAGGGATTCTTTTTGGGAGTGGGCAGCTATGTTGAAAATAGGGGATGTCATCATCCTGGAACATTTTTATGCTGATTCATATGGCAGTTATAAATGCAAGCTTGTCGAGAAAAGAGGCAGCGATCTATATATAGATTATCCGCTGAATATCGAAACCGGGAAGAATGTATACTTGCTTGAAGGTACGCTGCTAAAGGCCGTATTCACTGGTGAAGGCGGCTCAAGATTTCAATTCTCGACAGAGGTGAAGGGCAGGGCTAAAGAGTCTATTCCAATGCTTGTCCTCGCCGGCCCGGCGTTAGACAGCCTTGTGAAAGTGCAGCGGAGGCAATATGTAAGGGTGGAGACGCCAATTGATGTAGCAGTCCTGTCGGTAGAGTCAGGAAAGCCGCTTTTTACCGCGGTGACGGAAGACTTCAGTGCAGGAGGTGCGGCTCTCCTTGCTGCCAGCAAAGAAAGCCTGCATGCGGGAATGGAGCTTGAATGCCTTCTTGTTTTCCCGATGCAGGGCGGAGAGTATAAGTACAAAAAGGTTAAGAGCAGAGTCATTCGTATCCAGGAAGCAATGCCGGGAATAAATAAAATTTCTATCCAGTTCATTGGAACAAATGGAATAGACAGGCAGCTTTTCTTGCGCTTTTGCTTTGACAGACAGCTTGATCAAAAGAAGAAAGGGCTCCTCATACACGGTTAAGATCGTTCATTCATTTCCATAATAGAACTGAGGTGGAAATGAATGAAAAATATGGAGAGAATTTTGATTAAATTAGCAGTCATTCAGTTTATTTTCCTGTTTTTGGCGCAAATGCTTATTCACCAGTTCAATTTGTTCCCGCAACTGAACCAGATTTCCCGTTATGAGGGAGTCGATAAAGGTGAAAAAACGGAAACAGTGGAAACCATATGGTCCATTCACTCTGAAAAAGATTGATGCGGATCATGAAAATCAGGATATAAAGAGGAATCATCGTTTTATGTGTTAAAATAGGGACAGAAACATATAGCATGAGTGGTGTTACAGGAGGCATTATGAAAAGAATATCTATAGCAATTGACGGACCTGCAGCTGCTGGCAAAAGTACTGTTGCCAAAATTGTGGCAGAAAAACTTTCCTACATATACATCGATACAGGCGCGATGTACCGGGCTTTAACCTATAAAGCTATTTCAAAGGGAGCATGCCTCGAATCTGAAGGCGAACTGATGGAAATCCTCAGTGCAACTGAAATTGAATTATTGCCTGGAGAATCAGGACAAATCGTACTTCTTGACGGACAGGATGTTTCAACCGAAATCAGGATGGAACAAGTTACTAACAGTGTATCTTTTGTTGCAAGGCATGAAGCTGTAAGGAAAGAGATGGTTAAGAGGCAGCAGCGGTTTGCTGAAAAGGGCGGCGTCGTAATGGATGGCAGGGATATTGGGACTCATGTTCTCCCTGATGCGGAAGTAAAAGTATTCCTTCTTGCGAGTGTTGAGAAACGGGCACAAAGACGTCATACGGAAAATATTCAAAAAGGTTTCCCGTCCAATCTTGACACACTTATGGAAGATATAGCCCGACGGGACAAAATTGATTCCGAACGTGAAGTAGCTCCGCTCAAAAAAGCTTCTGGCGCAATTGAGATTGATACAACTTTACTCTCAATCCAGCAGGTTGTCGATAAAATCATGGGATTGACGCTTGAAAGGATCGGTTGACATTGACTTTTTATACATTTGTAAAAAATCTCGTGTATGGCGCACTTAAACCAATATACCGGTTCGAGGTGATCGGCAAAGAGAATTTTCCGAAAGAGGGTGGCATTCTTCTTTGTACGAACCATATCGACAATCTTGACCCCCCGGTTGTGGGAATCACGGCTCCGAGACCTGTCCATTTTATGGCGAAGGCGGAGCTTTTTCAGGTTCCGGTCCTCGGGAAAATCGTTCCCCATCTGAATGCTTTTCCTGTTAAACGCGGATTGAGCGATCGGGAAGCCCTTAGAAAAGGTTTGGCGATTTTAAAAGAAGGAAAGGTTTTAGGGCTGTTTCCAGAGGGAACAAGAAGCAAGACAGGAGAACTTGGTGAAGGACTAGCCGGTGCCGGTTTCTTTGCACTCCGCTCACAAGCACAAATCATTCCATGCGCCATTATTGGGCCCTACCGTCCTTTTCGCAGGCTTAAAGTGGTTTATGGCAAACCGGTATCACTTGATGGGATGCGGGAACGTAAAGCGAGTGCCGAGGAAGCGACGGAACTGATTATGTCCGAAATCCGCAAGCTGATTAGCGAATACAGATAATGGTTTCTGCTTGACAAAAAAGACTATTTGTAAGAAGTTAATAAATAGAGATAATTTAAAATATTCTCTCACTATTGTGGCTTGTGTGATGACATCATCGCATTTTCTATATTACAGGACAGTCATGGACAAGGAGGAGTACATATGTCAGAAGATATGAACCAAGTAGAAGTTGCAAATTATGAAGCGGGTGACAGGGTCAAAGGCCAGGTTACCAAGGTTGAAGAAAAACAGGTTATAGTGAATATTGAAAACAGCAAATTAGATGGAATTATTCCAATTAGCGAACTTTCCAGTCTTCATGTTGAAAAAGCCGAAGATGTTGTTTCTGAAGGCAATGTGCTTGAGCTGGAGGTATTGAAAGTTGAAGAAGATGCTTTGATTCTTTCAAAGCGCAAAGTCGATGCAGAAAAAGCGTGGGAAAAGCTTGAAGAGCAGTTTGAAAGCGGTGAAGTTTTCGAAGCGGAAGTGAAGGACGTCGTAAAAGGCGGCCTTGTCGTAGATCTTGGCGTTCGCGGATTTGTTCCCGCGTCCCTTGTTGAAGCCCACTTTGTTGAAGATTTTACTGATTATAAAGGCCGCCAGGTTACATTCAAGATTGTTGAACTCGACAAAGCGAAAAACCGCCTTATTCTGTCTCACAGGGCTGTTGTGGAGCAGGAAAACAGCCGTAAGAAACAAGATATCCTTGATACCCTGGAAGCAGGACAGGTACTTGAAGGCACTGTCCAGCGCCTAACTGATTTTGGAGCTTTTGTTGACATCGGCGGTGTGGATGGGCTTGTCCATATTTCCCAACTTTCACACGAGCATGTTGAAAAGCCTTCCGATGTAGTTCAGGAAGGGCAAAAAGTACAGGTGAAAGTCCTGAGTGTCGACAGGGACAACGAACGGATTTCCTTGTCGGTCAAAGAAACTTTGCCTGGACCATGGTCTAATATTGAAGAGAAAGCACCAAAAGGGAGTACGCTAGAAGGTACTGTAAGACGCCTTGTCTCTTATGGCGCATTTGTTGAAGTTTTCCCTGGAGTGGAAGGACTCGTCCATATCTCCCAAATCTCGCACCGCCATATTGGCACTCCTCATGAAGTGTTGAGCGAGGGACAGGAAGTTAAAGTGAAAGTTCTTGATGTCAATGTTGACGATCAACGGCTATCATTAAGTATGAAGGATTTCGAAGAGAGAGAAGATCAGTACCCTCAGGACTATGAGATGCCTGAGGAGTCAAAAGGCTTCCAATTAGGTGAACTGCTTGGAGATAAACTGAAGAATTTGAAACAATAAATGGTGATATACCTTGACAAGATCACAGCGTAAATTGGACCATATTAAGCTTTCAATGGAAACAGGCAGGCATTCGCAAAACGGGCTTGAAGATATAACGTTTGTTCACCAAAGCCTACCTGGTACCAAGCTTAAGGATATCAATCTTAATACTAAAATAGGCGGACTTTCTTTAAGTTCGCCTATTTTTATCAATGCAATGACCGGAGGCGGCGGAGAAAAAACGCTAGAGATCAACAGGAACCTTGCTATCGCAGCAAGGGAAACGGACCTTGCGATGGCGGTTGGCTCACAGATGGCTGCGATAAGAGATTGGCAGGAAGAAAAAACCTTTAAGGTTGTCCGTGAAGAAAATCCGAAGGGAATTATTTTTGCCAATCTTGGAAGTGAACTTTCACCTGAACAGGCATGTAAAGCGGTTGCCATGATTGAAGCTGACGCCTTGCAAATTCACCTTAATGTGATTCAGGAACTGGCTATGCCTGAAGGGGACAGGGACTTCTCGGGCTCAGTTCAAAGGATTGCTGAAGCAGTGAAAGCTGTAGATGTACCAGTCATAGTAAAAGAGACTGGTTTTGGTATGGGACTTGAAACCGTAAATGCTCTCCTGGAAACTGGGATTGCGGCTGTTGACATCGGGGGCTTTGGCGGAACTAATTTCGCCTCCATTGAGAACTTTCGACGAAACCGCCCACTTCCTTTTCTGGAAGAATGGGGCATTCCGACTGCTGCATCGATAGCTGAAGCAAATCATGCAGCGGGAAACAAGGTTACAGTGATGGCTTCCGGAGGGATTCACAACAGTCTGGATATTGCAAAGTCCATTGCCCTTGGTGCAGGAGCGGCCGGCTTGGCCGGACAATGTTTAAGAATTCTGTTGGACAGAGGCACAGAAGCTTTAATTGAAGAATTGGAAATTTTAAAGACAGAACTCGCGGTTATCATGACAGCGCTCGGTGCAGCGAATATCAAGGACCTTCACAAAACGCCCTTGATTATTTCTGGCCGGACACATCATTGGCTGAACCAGCGGGGGATTGACACTAAACAATTCAGCACAAGACTATAAAGCCGTTTTATAATGAACAACAAATAAAGCTCCTGCAATTTGCAGGAGCTTTATTTGTTGTTCATTTCTATTTTCCATCGTTCAGGTTCCTTGCTTCCTCTGGTCCCTGCATTTTTGTGGATCCCGGATAATGAAGGGCATGGTCGCGATCGGATTCTACTCGGCCGCTTTCCCTCAGCTTTTTCTCCTGCCGGTCTTTTCCCATTGTCTCACCTCCTATTACTAACATGTGACCTGAAGAAAAGATTATTCCGGAGGGTTAAACTGCATATCGTCAAGCCATAATGGAAATGATAGGAGGGCGGCATGATGGACGGGACAATTTTTTACTGGCTGGCTTGGCTGGCTTGGATCGGAACAACCTTTATAATGAGAAAATCACATCCGGAGCGGCTTAAATTATCAGCAGTGCTGCTTCTGCTAGTCATCCTCAGTGATAAGGCTGTCTCCATTTACGGGACAGAGATTACCCTATCAGCGATTGTAATCGCACTGACAGTCATGGCTGTTACATTTGGGACTGGATTTCTCCAGTTACTAAAAATAACGATTTCCGCTTTCGTTGTCATGCTGGGCTATGTAAGCTTTCTTTTGATTGAGTTATATGATCCCGTCTGGGTCTTATTCGATAGAGTCTGGATGCTGGCAGGCTGCGGATTTTATTTGTCTGTCCTTTTGGAAAAAGGCTTGAAGGAGAGACTAGCCATTATTTTTGCGGGCTTTCTTACCGGAGATTTCCTTTATGCTTTCATTCTGGGGAACTACTCTTTCCCATACAAGGTTTCCTCATTGGCATTCCTGGATGTTGCAGCGCTGGCAGCAGGTATGGTTGTTACCTGGGTGGGCTTTAGTAACATTGCGCTGGCTGTTGGACAGCAAATTTTGCATGGAAAGGGAGATAAAGGCCTGCATGAATGAATATACATTACCCATTTTTTTCGGTGTGGCAACTGGGACGATTTCAAGGCTGCTAATGCTTAGGACAGACTATCGACAGTATCCAACCTACCTTCATGGGAAAATTATACACGTTGCACTTGGATTTATAGCCGCAGGGCTAGGAACCATTGCTATTCCTGCCATTCTTGAAGAAGAATTTACGGCAATAACATTTCTTACGCTTGCCGCGTCGCAGTTCAGGGAAGTAAGGAATATGGAGAGGAACACGCTTACCGAGCTTGATAATTATGAATTGGTTACAAGGGGGAAAACATATATTGAAGGTATAGCGATTGCCTTTGAAAGCCGCAATTATCTGGTTATTATGACATCGCTTCTCAGCACACTGGTTTATTTAATGTTCAATATTTGGGCTGCCATCCTGGCAGCTGCTGTTTCCATGTATGTTTGCAGGCTTCTGATGTCAGGAGGGAAATTGAAGGAAATCGTGGATATTAAATATATCGAGCCGCGGTTTGACGGTGCTGGGTTGTATGTCGACAATATTTATATTATGAATATCGGATTGCCGGAAAGGCAAAAGGAAGTGCTAAAATATGGAATGGGATTCATACTGAGTCCGAAAAATTTTGATGCACGTTCCACCATCGCAAACCTAGGGCAAAGACAGGCGGTCCTTCACGATCTCTCGACAGCGCTGGGGGTATACCGAGATTCGGGGACACCGGCACTTGTGCCTCTGGCCAAGAGAGACCTGGATGACGGGCGCATCGGAATTTTTGTTCTTCCACAACATCAGGATGCAGAAAGGGCGATACGCATAATCGGAGAAGTTCCGACCCTTGAAAATGCTATCCGAATGCCTACGGAGAAAAGGAGGAAGGGTTTATGACGATTGAGAAATGCATACTGGCTGCCATTACGACCAATCCGAAAAAAATCCCTTCAGGTCTTGCAGTATTCCATTGTGACTCAAAAGAAGAGATGGAGAGTTTTGCTGCCAATCTGGAAGCAATCCTGGACGGGATTGCCCATTCGCTATCCGATGAAATGCTCGTCATCGTTAGGCACTAAAATCATCATTTTGAAAAAGTCTGTGTTTTTTGTTTCTTGCCTATAAGATGATTCTTTTGATAAACTGATTAAGCCAGACCCTTCTGTCCATTAGAAGGGTTTATTTTATAATAAAATTAAGGGTGCAGATTAAATTTCAGATCTGCAGCCCAGTGAAACTGAAAGGGTGAAGTTCATGGCGAAACCAGTGGTAGCTATCGTCGGCCGACCTAATGTGGGGAAATCGACGATTTTTAACCGAATCGTTGGTGAACGTATTTCTATAGTTGAAGACATCCCGGGAGTGACAAGGGACCGGATCTACAGCTCGGGGGAATGGTTGACGCACGATTTTAACATTATTGATACAGGCGGAATTGACTTAGGGGACGAGCCTTTTCTTGAGCAAATTCGGCAACAGGCGGAAATTGCTATAGAGGAAGCTGATGTCATTCTTTTTCTCGTTAATGGAAGAGAAGGTGTTACCGGAGCGGATGAAGAAGTGGCCAAAATCCTGTACAGGTCGAACAAGCCTGTTGTTCTTGGCGTAAACAAGATTGACAATCCTGAAATGAGAACAGATATTTACGAGTTTTACTCACTTGGCTTTGGGGAGCCTATTCCTATTTCAGGTTCCCATGGTTTAGGGCTTGGCGATTTGCTTGATGAAGCAGCGAAGCACTTTCCTAAAAAGCAGGATGATGATTATGATGAGAATACGATTAAATTCTCGCTGATTGGCCGTCCAAACGTAGGTAAATCTTCCCTTGTGAACGCGATCCTTGGCGAGGAGCGGGTGATTGTGAGCAATATTGCCGGAACAACGAGGGACGCGATTGACTCCGAAATGACATACAATGGGCAGGATTACGTTATTATTGACACTGCGGGGATGAGGAAAAAGGGAAAAGTGTATGAAAGCACTGAGAAATACAGTGTGCTCCGTGCGCTAAGAGCAATCGAACGATCCGATGTTGTCCTTGTCGTTCTTGATGCGGAAGAAGGAATCATCGAGCAGGACAAACATATCGCCGGCTATGCCCATGAGGCTGGCAGAGCCGTAATAATCGTAGTCAATAAGTGGGATGCGATTGAAAAAGACGAAAAGACAATGAAGGAGTTCGAACAAAATATTCGCGAACACTTCCTGTTTTTAAGCTATGCGCCAATTGTCTTTTTATCTGCCAAAACAAAGAAGAGAATTCACACGTTAATCCCTGTCATCAATACAGCAAGTGAAAACCACTCCATGAGAGTGCAGACAAATATCCTTAATGAAGTTGTAACAGACGCAGCAGCAAGGAATCCTGCACCGGCAGACAAGGGCCGCAGGCTGAAAATCTATTACACCACACAGGTTGCCGTCAAACCGCCAGTCTTTGTTGTTTTTGTCAATGACCCGGAATTGATGCATTTCTCTTACCAAAGATTCCTGGAGAACAGAATACGTGAGGCGTTTGGATTTGAGGGAACACCGATAAAAATATATGCCAGAGAGCGCAGCTAAAGAATAGAGCGAAAATATCTTTACAGTAAAAACGAGAAATGAGGCGAGGAGTTTATGGAGCGGAATCATGAAACTGTTGCGGTAATCGGGGCAGGCAGCTGGGGTACTGCCCTTTCATTGGTGTTGGCAGACAATGGCCATGAAGTACGTTTATGGGGCCATAATCCAGTGCAAATTGATGAAATTAATGCCTTCCATACTAATAAGACTTATTTGCCTGAAATACAGCTGCCAAAAGGCATCTGTGGGTATTCCGATCTTAAAGAAAGCTTGGCTGGAGTAGAAACCATCATACTTGCTGTCCCTACAAAGGCAATTAGGGAAGTGCTCGCGAAAATTATCAAAGTCCGCAGCGAACCGCTTACGGTTGTCCATGTCAGCAAAGGGATTGAGCCTGACACATTGCTGAGGATTTCCGAAATGATAAAACAGGAAGTTCCTGAAAATCTTCTTTCATCAGTGGTTGTACTCTCGGGACCAAGCCATGCTGAAGAGGTCAGTCTCCGCCATCCAACAACAGTGACGGTGTCTTCAGAAGATATGGAAGCGGCGGAGAGAGTGCAGGATTTATTCATCAACCATAGCTTCAGGGTATATACGAATCCCGATGTCATTGGGGTCGAGATTGGCGGAGCACTCAAGAATATCATTGCCCTGGCTGCAGGAATTTCCGACGGTCTTGGGTATGGGGATAATGCGAAAGCTGCATTGATAACGAGAGGGCTTGCCGAAATCGCAAGACTGGGTGTGAAAATGGGGGCAAACCCGCTTACTTTTTCTGGCCTTACTGGAATCGGTGATTTAATTGTTACATGTACAAGTGTCCATTCTCGGAATTGGCGTGCGGGAAATATGCTCGGAAAAGGACAGAATCTTGAAGAAGTGCTGAAGAGCATGGGAATGGTCGTAGAAGGTGTAAGAACGACAAAAGCAGCTTACCAGCTCGCGGAAAAATTCGGGGTGAAAATGCCGATTACAGCAGCTCTGTATCAAATTCTTTTTAATGGTGTCGATGCAAAAGACGCTGTTGACGGGCTCATGACAAGAAGAAGAACACATGAAATGGAAGACCTTGAAAACATTCTTATTGACCAGCTTGGTGAGATGGAAAATTAATTGTGAAAAAATAGGCATTCGACGATGCAGATGATTGTCAGTCCGCATAGAATGCAAACGAAGCAAACTGGTGGTTTGAACAGGGTAAGGGTTATTTAGTCAATTGTGCTGAAGAAAAGAGTCTGCCCCCTCTTTCTTCAGTTTTTTTATGTCCTCCGGTTTGGGTTTCTGTCTACTTTTACCCCCTTGTGATATAATACATTTCGGAAAAGGGGAGTGGTAGATTTGTCACCAGGTTTATTGAAAATGTACGTTTCTTTTGCGGGAATGGCTTCCATGGGGCTGTCACTTTTATTTCTTTATTTCAGCCGTTATAAACTGAAGGGGACCATGAAGTTCATTACCGCTTTCATTGCCTATATCCTGATGATTTTTGCGGGCATAGTCATCTTCATTGTCGTTATGAGCGGGCCGACAAATTGACGAAAAAAACAGGTAAAGGGACTGGACAATATATGCTGAAAAAAATGGGTGTTCTATTGACTGGATTAATGATTGCTACATGTTTGTCCGGATGTATGTATCCGGAGGAGAATCTTGCCCAAAATAAAATCCCATATAAGGACCAAGTGGATAGTGTCCAAAAAGCGGTAGAGCAATATCGGGAAGATCAGGGCGGATTTCTGCCGATTAAAACAAAAGAGGCTGATACACCCCTCTATCAAAAATATCCTGTTGACTTTCAAAAGATAGTCCCGCAGTATTTACCGGAAATACCTGGGAATGCTTTTGAGAATGGCGGGATATTTCAGTACGTTATGGTTGATACAGAGACAAAACCTACAGTCAAGCTTTTGGATGTAAGAATGGCTGAAACCATAAGGGAAATAAAGATGAGAATCAATGCAAGCGGCTATCCTCCATTCAAGAAGCAGCTCGGAAAAAACGTGTTCACCCTTGATTTTAAGCAGCTCGGCTATAAAGAGGAACCCGTTGCAGTCAGTCCGTACACCGAGAATAATCTTCCTTTTGTTATCTCAGGTGAAGGGGAAATTTATGTAGACTATCGCAGTGACCTTTATGATAGTCTTAAAGACACGAAAGTACGTTTTGGGCAGGGAGACGATATCAGAAGCATTTTGATGGATGATTCGCTGTTCGTACCAGCATATTCTCTCCCTTATACTATTGACAAAACTGGGAAAGAGCCAATGTTTTTAGAGAAATAGTCATAACCTTTCTTCTGCAAAATATATTGTAGAAGAAAGGTTTTTTTTATAGACAAAAGGAAGGATAACGGGGGCGGCCATCCATGTGGTTTGGGGCTGCATTGGGGGGAAAATAAAATAATTGTCATATGTATATAGGACAACATCATAAATATAAACTGTCCCAGATTAGCAATTAGGATGTATTTTTCCCATTAACTCATGATCGGGAGGGGATCACTTGGAAAAGGTAGATATTTTTAAAGATATTGCCGAAAGAACGGGCGGCGATATTTATTTAGGGGTTGTCGGCGCCGTAAGGACGGGCAAGTCCACTTTCATCAAGAAATTCATGGAACTGGTTGTTTTGCCAAATATAAATAGTGAAGCTGACAGGGCAAGGGCACAGGACGAATTGCCCCAGAGCGCAGCAGGCAGGACAATCATGACGACAGAGCCGAAATTTGTTCCAAATCAAGCGGTCTCAATCCATGTGGACGAAGGACTGGATGTAAACATCCGGCTGGTCGATTGTGTAGGGTATACAGTGCCTGGTGCAAAAGGATACGAAGATGAGAATGGGCCGCGAATGATCAATACGCCATGGTATGAAGAACCTATCCCATTCCATGAAGCGGCTGAGATCGGCACGAGGAAAGTCATTCAGGAACATTCAACACTTGGCGTAGTTATTACGACAGATGGGACGATTGGCGAAATCCCGCGGGCTGATTATATTGAAGCCGAAGAAAGGGTCATCGAGGAACTGAAAGAGGTTGGCAAGCCATTCATTATGGTCGTAAACAGTGCGCAGCCGCATCAGCCGAATACTGAGACGCTGAGAAGTCAGCTTGCCGAGAAATATGATATACCAGTCCTGACCATGAGTGTGGAAGGGATGCGCGAAAGTGATGTATTAAATGTTCTCCGCGAAGCATTATATGAATTTCCTGTGCTTGAGGTGAACGTGAATTTACCTAGCTGGGTAATGGTGCTTCGAGAAAATCACTGGCTGCGTGAAAGCTATCAGGATGCTGTAAAAGAGACAGTAAAAGATATCAAAAGACTGAGGGACGTAGACAGAGTAGTACAGCTTTTCAGCGATTATGATTACATTGACAGGGCCAGCCTTGCCGGTATTGAAATGGGCCAGGGGGTCGCTGAAATTGACTTGTTTGCGCCTGATGATCTCTACGATGATATTCTTAAAGAAATTGTAGGAATTGAAATACGAGGAAAAGACCATTTGCTTGAGCTTATGCAGGATTTTGCTTTTGCAAAAGCTGAGTATGACCAAATTTCAGATGCGCTAAAGATGGTAAAGCAGACCGGGTATGGCATTGCATCCCCTTCACTTGCTGATATGAGCCTTGAGGAGCCTGAAATCATTCGCCAGGGAGCCAGGTTCGGAGTCAGGCTCAGAGCTGTAGCGCCTTCTATCCACATGATCAAAGTAGACGTGGAATCAGAATTCTCCCCGATCATCGGCACTGAAAAGCAAAGTGAAGAACTGGTAAGGTATTTGATGCAGGATTTTGAGGATGACCCGCTCTCAATCTGGAATTCTGATATCTTTGGCAGGAGCCTCAGTTCGATTGTCCGGGAAGGTATTTCCGCCAAGCTCTCGCTCATGCCTGAAAACGCCCGCTACAAGCTCAAGGAAACATTGGAGCGTATTATAAACGAAGGGTCGGGCGGGCTGATTGCCATTATTCTTTAACTGTAAAAGACTCTGTAATGGAGTCTTTTTTTTGTAAAAATAGTGCTGCGGGTTTAATATAGCTTGTGGCGGGTAAGAAACCAGGGTGAGATATTACAATTCTGTTGCATATAAGAAAAGATTCCCATTATTTATTGAAATTATCTTGATATGCTTATATGATTGTGATAATCTTTTAACTGAATTAGCGTTGCACCCCTCAAACCCTTATGTATACTGGGTTTGACAGGTTTCAGTTAATTTTTAGCAGTTTTCGTAGCTCTTTCTACCAAACCTGCGAGAAAATTGCTCCGCAAACGTATAGAATTCATTGGTTTTGTTTAGAAATGTAGTAACAGCTTGATTTCTAACGTACAATGAAATCTTTGGGAGGAGGTGAATGGCATGAACAAGACAGAACTAATCAATGCAGTTGCTGAAGCTGGAGAACTTTCAAAGAAGGATGCAACTAAAGCGGTTGACGCTGTTTTCGATTCAATCCTTGATGCTTTGAAAAATGGTGAGAAAGTTCAACTGATTGGTTTCGGAAATTTCGAAGTTCGCGAACGTGCTGCCCGCAAAGGCCGCAACCCGCAAACTGGAGATGAAATCGAAATCTCTGCTAGCCGTGTGCCTGCATTTAAACCAGGTAAAGCGCTTAAGGATGCAGTGAAATAATTACATAGATACGCCGCTATTGGCGTATGCTTGAAAAAAGGCCGCTATCTTGCGGCCTTTTTTGATACGCAAAAGGCGTCGGGTGTGTCATTTTTGCTTCCATGGAAATGCTTATGCTAATATGAAAATGTTATAAAGAAATCAAAATCAACGAGCAATAGGGAGCAACAGATACGTTTAGGAGGAAAAAGCATATGGCAGAATTCAATCGTGCCCAAATCGAGGAAGCGGTGCGTTTAATACTCGGAGCAGTGGGGGAAGATCCAAACCGGGAAGGCCTTCTCGACACGCCAAAGCGCGTTGCAAGAATGTATGAAGAAGTTTTTGCGGGTTTAAATCAAGATCCAAAAGAGTACTTTGAGACGATATTTGGGGAAGACCATGAAGAATTGGTACTTGTAAAAGATATACCGTTTTATTCTATGTGTGAACATCATCTTGTACCTTTCTTTGGTGTCGCGCATGTAGCCTATATCCCAAAGGGAGGAAAAGTGACTGGTCTTAGCAAGCTGGCCCGTGCAGTTGAAGCTGTAGCAAAACGTCCTCAGTTGCAGGAAAGGATTACATCCACAATTGCCGATTCTATCATGGAGAAACTTCAGCCATATGGAACAATGGTGGTTATCGAGGCAGAGCACATGTGCATGACGATGCGTGGTGTTAAGAAGCCGGGATCGAAGACTGTTACCTCTGCAGTGAGGGGCACCCTCGCTGAAGATGTGAACGCTCGCTCGGAAATCCTTACATTGATAAAAGGCTAAGGTGAAGGGTCCGTGATCGGGCCCTTCCTTATTCTTGCGGGGAATCCTTACTAAAATGCATTTATAGGATAATCGAATATCTTTTTTCGGAAGGGACTGGGTTAATTGGAAAAAAAACAGCCTTCAAGCAATGACTTTATCGTAATAAAGGCTACTGAAGATGGTGTGAATGTAATAGGTCTGACAAGGGGGACGGATACCCGTTTCCACCACTCTGAAAAATTGGATCAGGGTGAAGTCATGATTGCTCAGTTTACGGAACATACATCCGCAATTAAAATACGGGGTAATGCCACAATAATGACTCCGTATGGGGAACTGACCAGTGAAAAAAAATAATGACATTCTGGTGTAAATAGCAAAAGCCAGTACGATGTTATTTTTACCCGCTTAATTTCGACATTAAATTTGATAAACCTGCGCAATGTGACGGTGTTTTATGATATAATGGTCACGCCTTTATCGTTCGGATTAAAGAATGTTTTAGGAAATAGTCGCTTTTTTTATGTCTGTTTTTCACACGGAACGCAGCGGTCATGTCCCCATGTTCCCTTGAAAGACCTCATAAATTCGACATGTTTCTGCCCATCCGGCAGTACAATATACTTGAGGGACAAGGGTGATACAATTGCAAGATTTCAAAAACAAGTTAACAGGCATTAGGAAGGCTTTGGAGCAGCAGCTTTCTCATCCCTACCTTCAGCAGTTTATCGCTTCTCCCCCCATTGACGAAGACAAGCTCATGATGCTCGCTTCTCTTCTCGACTCAATTGGGGTGGATGAATCCCGCACAGAAAAATATACTGTGACGGCAATGCTTTTGCAAATTGCCCTTGATACCCATGAGCTTGTTAAGGTTTCCCGCCCAGGTTCCAGCGAATGGGACTTGAAAGAGCGGCAGTTGACGGTTCTGGCGGGAGTCTACTACAGCGGCCTATATTATAAATTACTCGCAGCAGCCGGAGAAATTGAGCTTATCGACATGCTCGCTTCAGGAGTCAAAACAGTAAATGAGAATAAAATTATCATTTACCAGAAGGAAGCAGACGCAATCGAGATATTGATGGATAGCGTAAAAGAAGTAGAAGCTGCATTAGTTGGAAAGGTTGCCGATTTCTGCAATGCGGGCATCTGGAAAGAGCTTGCTGCAAATGTTTTGTTTGTAAAACGTCTCATTGATGAGGAACGCCTTTTCCTGGAAACGGGAAATTCGATTGTTTTCGATGGATTGAAAAAATTATCGTTTCCAAAAATGGAACAGGGTCTGCAAAGCCTCTCAAGAGAACAACGCAAACATTTAATCTCTGTCTGTGAAAGATACAGGGAGTTTGCCATTAACAGCATCAAGAAAGCACAAACACATCTCCCGGGAATGAATGCAACTCTGAATGAGCGCCTCGAATCCATTCTTGGACAGCATCAATCTATGGTAAATTTTTTTGTGGAAGAAGGGTGAAAATGCAGGAGTCTAAAGCAGAACGGGTCCATAAAGTTTTCGAGAAAATTCATGAAAATTACGATCAGATGAATTCAGTTATAAGCTTTAAACAGCATGTTAAGTGGCGGAAAGACACCATGAAGACAATGAATGTCCAAAAAGGGGAAACAGCGTTGGATGTTTGCTGCGGTACAGCTGACTGGACGATTGCCCTTGCAGAAGCAGTTGGCACAGATGGCAAGGTGGTCGGCCTTGATTTCAGCAAGAACATGCTGAAGATTGGTGAACAAAAAATCGCAGCCTCCGGGTTGAACCAGGCAACCCTTATCCATGGGAACGCAATGGAACTGCCGTTTGAGGATTCTACTTTTGATTATGTGACAATAGGCTTCGGTTTAAGGAACGTGCCTGATTATCTTCAGGTGCTGAAAGAGATGAACCGTGTCCTTAAGCCAGGTGGGATGGCTGTCTGTCTTGAGACTTCCCAGCCGGAGATGCCGGGTTTTAAACAGGCCTACCGCTTTTATTTTAGATTTGTCATGCCTGTCTTTGGGAAACTGTTCGCCAAAAGCTACGAAGAATATTCATGGCTTCAAGAATCCGCCAGGGATTTTCCTGGAATGAAAGAGCTGGCTGCCATGTTCCGTGAGGCAGGATTTGAGGATGTAAATTACAAGCCATACAGTGGCGGCGTAGCAGCCGTGCATATCGGCCGGAAGCAGTAGTGCTTTGCATATCGACAAGTCCTCCTTTGCAAAAGGCTGGGACCCGTGTTGGACTTTTAAAAAAATAATGTCTCCTGTATACCCACTGTCTTACATAACAGAAGGTATGAACTGTCTGCCCACATAGGCCGTCAGCAACAGCAGGATTAAAGAGCTGGGTGATACGATTGAAACTATCGATGGTGTATTCATACTTGAATGCAGATATAAAAATAATTGAAAAAGAGCTTGAAGAAACAATCAAGGCGGAATCTCCCCTACTTAGCGAAGCGTCGCTGCATCTGCTTCATGCTGGCGGGAAAAGGATCCGGCCTGTTTTTGTTTTGCTTGCAGGCAAATTTGGAAATTACGAAATTTCCGCAATGAAAAATGTCGCAGTTTCCCTTGAACTGATCCATATGGCTTCACTCGTACATGATGATGTCATTGATGATGCGGACCTACGCAGGGGCCAGCCTACGATTAAGGCGAAATGGGACAATCGTATCGCCATGTATACCGGAGACTATATCTTTGCCAGATCCCTCGAGCTGATGACAAAAGTGAAAAACCCGTTAGCCCATGTTATCCTTTCTGATACAATTGTCGAGCTTTGTAAAGGCGAAATTGAGCAAATTAAGGACAAATATGATTTTGACCAGAATTTGCGCAACTATCTTCTACGGATTAAGAGGAAGACGGCACTTTTGATTGCTGCCAGCTGCCAGCTAGGAGCAGTTGCTTCTGGGTGCAGCGAGGACGTCCACCGCAAGCTGTATAGATTCGGCTATTATGTAGGGATGTCTTTCCAGATTACAGATGATGTCCTTGACTTTACCGGTACTGAAAAAGAATTAGGCAAGCCTGCCGGAGGAGATTTACTTCAAGGAAATATCACGCTCCCAGTCCTGTACGCTATGGAGGACATGTCTGTCCGGAAAATGATTACAGGTGTCCATGAACATATGGAAAGGGCGGAAATAGAAGAGATTATCAGGCTAGTTAAGAGTACCGGTGCGATTGAAAAGTCACTGGCTATGAGCGACCTCTATCTTGAAAAGGCTCTTGATGTCCTTGATGGGCTTCCGCCAAACCGTGCGAAGAAAACGCTCCGGAACATAGCGAAATTTATCGGCAAGAGAAAATTTTAGGAAGTTGCCAAGGATAAGAAATAATGGTACTATTTCCTGGGACTGGTTGTTTGGAAGCGGTCCCAATATACATAAGATTGATAGGGAGTGGAATACATGGAGAAGACTTTTTTGATGGTTAAGCCGGATGGTGTCCAGCGTAATCTAGTAGGCGAAATTGTAGCGCGTTTTGAAAAAAAGGGATTCCAGCTTGCTGGAGCAAAGCTTATGAACATCCCGACAGAACTTGCTGAAGAGCATTATGGAGAGCATAAAGAACGTCCATTCTTTGGCGAACTGGTTGATTTCATTACTTCAGGTCCTGTATTTGCAATGGTATGGCAAGGGGAAAATGTTATTGCAACAGCCCGCAACATGATGGGTGCAACTAATCCGAAAGATTCGGCTCCTGGTTCTATTAGAGGAGAATTCGGTTTGACAGTCGGAAAAAACGTAATCCACGGTTCAGATTCTCCTGAAAGTGCAGAACGCGAAATCGGCCTTTTCTTCAAGCCGGAAGAGCTTGTACAATACAATAAATTGATGAACGAATGGATTTATTAAGATTTCATGCGCTTGCATTTGCAAGCGCTTTTTTTATGTGTCCAGATTATAGCGCCTAGCGGACTTCGCCTCCTCTCTACGACGAAGCACAGGATGTGCGAGTAAGGCGTTGCGAACAGGACGTGCGCTCCCTAAGCGTTGTAAGTCAACATGGAATCGCTACGCTCTTCGTGCTGTCCAGCTGCAGCGCCCAGTACCTAGTGGACTTCGCCCACCTCTCTAAGACGAAGCACAGGATGTGCGAGTAAGGCGTTGTGCACAGGACGTGCGCGCCCTTAGCGTTATAAGTCAACATCGAATCACTAACGCTCTTCGTGTTTCCTTTATCGCGCATTAACG
>NZ_QWVT01000001.1 GCF_003570705.1 Mesobacillus zeae | reverse complement strand
ACCAGTACAATCGTAGACGATATACCCGCAAAAAAGACCGCTTTAACGGCGGTCTATAGCTTTGCCTTTATTCGGATTTCAAATCGTCCAGCCTCCCAATCTTTCTTGCGGATATATGTGGCGCTCTCAATAACGAGTTTTAAAAGTTCGTTTTTCTTTTCGGGAGATGATTCTGGATATTTAGAGAGGACTGTCGCAAGCGTTGGAAGAAAAACATGCGCACTGTTTTGGCGAATTTCTTCTCGCTGAATCTCCGCTTCAATTTGATTAATTTCCGTCTTGATTTCATCAATTCTTTTAACCAAGTTTTGTTGGCGCTCCACAAACGTATCTACATCATATATCCCTCGTTCAAGTAAATCATGCAGTTTTCCTTTTTGGTTATCCAGTTCGCCAACTTCCTGCAATTTCTTTTCAATCAGCATTTTCTTGTAAGGTACGGCAGATTCTTCGTTTGGTGACGGCTTGTTCAGGCTTAGTTCAACCAAACTTTCCAATTCCCTCAAACTTTCAATTACCTGATTCTCGACCATATGAAATGCTGACCCTTTTTGGACGCTTCGGCAACTTGGCGTATTACATCGAATAAAACTGCTCGGTCGGTCTTTGCGCGGTTGGTACAGCATCGTATAGCCACATACTCCGCATTTAAGGATTCCGGCGAGCGGGTTAGATAGTTTGTTCGTCGGCTTGGTAGAGGGTCGCCAGCGCCCTGTATGCGCCTTATTGGCGGCGTCAAATAACTCTTGCGACACAAGCGGATCATGGGCGTTTTCTTTTATCGTCCATTTGTCGCGAGGCATTTTCTTGCGCGTATATTTCCCGTTGCGCTTCGTGTATTTAGTGACGCCCCAAATAATTTTTCCGAGGTAGGCTTCGTTCTTTATTATAGCGGTTATACTACTCGGCGACCATGTGTCGCGCTTTGGATTGGGCGGCTTAATTCCGAGTCTGTCCAATTCATTAGCGACTTGTTGGCGTCCATGTCCATCGCGCATCATTTCGAACATCTTGCGCACGACCCAAGCGGTTTCAATGTCGGGAACTAGCCGTAGGTTTTCATCGCGCGCATATCCGTATGGTGGCTTTTTGCTAATCGATTTGCCTTCGCTGGCTGACGACACCCGTCCAGACTGTAATCGCCGAGTAATCGCCTTTAACTCTTCGCGCGCAACCAGCGACTTGATTCCGAAAACCAATTCCCACGTTTGCGAATCGGGATCATACATTTCGGTTGGCGTTATTACTTTCGTATTGGAATAGCGGAAGGCGCGGTCGAGAAGCCCTTGGTCGAGCATATCGCCACGACCCAACCGGTCAAGGTCAACGACAAGCACGGCGTCAGCTTCGCCCGCTTCAACGGCGCGCAGCATTGTCTGTATTTCAGGGCGCTCGCTAATTGATTCGCCCGAAACAACTTCTTCATATATTCGGCGGATATTGTGGCGCTCTTTTCTTGCGACAGCTAACAGCGTGGTGCGATGGCGCTGAAGCGTATCGTGTCCATCCTTGCGTTCTTCTTCAATGTCTTTTCGGCTTTTACGTAAATATAAGAATATATCGAGATCGGTTAATCGACTCATAAACTCACCTCTATCCGTATTATAATCGCCTGTACACGCAAATTCAACTGCGCGGTTTCACATTCTCGCGCCTATTATATATCGAGGAGGATGATCGCATGAAAGTATACAAAATAGGTAAGGCGACAATTTATGTTGAGTCTGCTTTATTGGATATGCCTAGAGAGGAAGCGAAAAAGTGGGTAGCGGATGAGTTGGCGAAGGGGAACCCGTTATTAAAAGAAATGGAGCGTGTAGTTAATGAATGTTATAGAGAATGTGCGCTAAACGATGACTTATAAAGTTGTCGTTATTTTTTTTGCAAAAAAGTGCGCGACTTTAAATCCTCGCGCCTATTATTTAGTGAAGCAACGAAATCACACGGCGTAAAATAAAGAAAGGGTGGTTAGATTGGCATTGGCAGATTCATTAGTGAGCGAGATACAGGACTTACTTGACGCAGGGCACAGTAAATCAAAGACGGCGGATATTTTAGGGTTGAATCATAAGCAGGTTATCAGGGTAATGGATAAATACTCGTTGGAGATATACACTCCTTTTGACTCGGACTATTTACCAGAAGCCAAGCAAGAGATTGACGAGTTTTATGCGGAGGATTTACTTGAGAAATTATGCGATATTGCTTTTGACGACTTGCGAGTAAACATTTCCGAATGTCTTGAAGAAGAATTTGAAAGTGTTGGCGGCTATATTAACCAAAAGTACGGCAGCATTTTTAAATACCTAGATAAAAACGGAAAATCAGCATTGTCTGAATGTATTTATGCAAGCTGCGGTAATTGTGGAGTTGAGTACAACTTAACGAAATACCAGCGAAAAAACGGTAGGTTATACGGTTTGGTTTTAAGTGAGTGCAATAAATGCCGCTCGGAGAGGATTAAGTATTACTACCAAACTAACCCAGACGCATTCAAAAGAGTGCAGCACACTAGGAGAGCAAGACCAAACAGTTTACCTCATGATATAACGTTGGATGAGTTGAGAATATCAAAAGAAGCGTTTAATAACTCTTGTGTACTCACTGGGTCGACTAACACACAGCTCGACCACGTGATACCAATAGCAATCGGGCACGGCGGATCCACATACGGCAATATGGTTCCGTTACGTCCAGATTTAAATCACTCGAAAAACGACAGTAACATTTTCGAATGGTTCGAGGCGAATAGGCAACGCTTTGAACTACCGCAAGAACGTTTCGATAACTTAATCGACTGGCTAGCGTCGGCAAAAGCTATGACAGTCGAAGATTATCGCGATTACGTTTATTGGTGTCACGCTAATCCGCGCAACATAGACGAAAGCGAGGCGATATAAATGCCTGACAAGAATCTAGTATCAGTCGAAACACAATCCGAACTATCGCTAATCACCGGCAAAAAAGAAACGCGAATCTTCGTAAAAATGTACGTTGAAGCTGTCCACAGCGGGCTAATCGCCGACATAGGGCCGGAGCGCTGGCAGACACTTTGCGTAATTGCAGCGTTTATGGACGAAAAGGGCGAATGCTACCCGACGCAATATGCGATAGCTGAGCGATTAAATGTCGCCAGGGAAACGGCAAATCGGCGTATCAAATCGTTGTGCGATTATCGCTGGCAGGGGCGGGCTGTCGTCGTAAAGGTTCAGTCGCGGGATCACGAAAAGCAAACATGGGATAACGTCAGGTATACGATATTGCCGATAAGTGGACTGAAGATGTTCTAACCGTCACACGGTAAGCGTCACTCGGCGGACGTCACATAAACAAGAACCATAGTACCAAGAACTATAATAACTAGAACCATAAAGATTGCAGCGCTAACGCACTGCCAACTGCATGAATCATTTACGTAAAGCTCTTATATAAAAGAACGACGAAAAGGTAATGAAAGAGTTGGCGGACGTAAGGACGCAATCACTTGAACTTATAAGGGGTGAAGTAAATGGGGCGTAAAAGTATGTCGCCAAAGGAGTTTTCGCAAATCATACGAAGATGTAAGGCGGCGCCAGGGTTGCGCTATATACAGCCGACAATACACGCCAGGACATACGATATTGTCGCGGTCATATTCTTTACATCGGACGAAATTGTCGAGTTAACCATCACGAATAACCCGGACGAGAATTTCGTATTGCTCGACGCGGTTAATGAATATTTAGACGGATTGGAGGCGAGTGTTAAAGGCTTAGCGTGGGGGGAGTTCGGAATTTGTCCGTATCGCAAAGTAGGCGAAGAGAGGTACGAAGCTATACACGGAAACCATGAGGAGGGTGATGAGCAGTGACAGAGGAAGAATTGCAGGCAATACGAGAACGGGCGGAGAGGGCGACAGTCGGAGATTGGGATTACGATGTAGAAGACGGAGGTATTTCAAACGGAAATTTCATGGTAGCTATGGCAGATTCTAATGCGGAAGGCTACCCGTATATTCGCGCTAAGGAATGTGACTTAGAATTCATCGCAGCAAGCCGGGAAGATATTCCGAAGCTGTTGGCGGAGGTTGAATGGCTTACTAATCGATTAAATGAAGCGGAGAATCTAATGTCGGAGGCTCACGACTTGCTTGACAATGTTCACTGCTATGAAACGGACGTTTATAACGCGATTAGTAAATACTTCAACGATGAGGAGGATGATGAGTAATGACGCTAACACAAACGGAAATAGACGCGATTCGGGCAAGGACGGAGGCAGCTACGGAGGGGCCTTGGGAACCGGCGAGTTTAGCTAATGGCTATGTTATCGCGGTAGGGGAGTTTAGCGTAGTCGCGAGTGTTATTGAGTACGACGATAACGGAGATATTCATACCACGTTAACGCAAAATCACGAGAATAATCGTCAGTTCATCGCACACGCACGCCAAGATGTGCCGAAGTTGCTTGACGAAATTCAACGGTTAAAAGATATATTATTTCTTGAACAGGCCGAATATCTCGAAATGAAACGCAAGAAAAACGAAGCTCTTGCGGAGATTGAGCGGTTAAACGGAATAGTCGAACTCGCGAACAGGGCTGCCGTCAGTGCTATAGCGATGTTAGGTAAACGGGGTGCTACCGAATGACTAAGCCGAAACTAGCGTCAGCATCCGACTGGCAAGCGCGGGACATATCGCAATGGAACGTTCAGACTTTCCTCGCTTATATCACGGAAACCACACGTGAAAAGTACGGCGTAGAGTATTCGCCAGGCGGAGGTGGCTCGAAGCAGGCGCGGTGGGGGCGTGAGCGCGGCATGTTGAAGAATGCGCAGGGCAAATACGGCAATCGCGTGCTGCGGACGTTCATCGAAATTTGCTGGCGTGAGTATCGCACGAGTAAGCCGGAGCTGTATCCGTATCCGAGCGTCACATTCATGATTTCGTACATGGATCGATACTTTTCGGAGGCAGTTTCGCAGGTGGCACGGGAGGCTAGGCGTGAGAAGGTGGCGGCCGATGCGGAGCAGGAATTAGCGGTTGATGGCGAAGAGTTGACGGATTGGTTCTAAAAACGATAAGAAGGCGGAGGGATGACGAATGAAGATCCGAATAATAAAAGCGGGCGTGTCTACGTATTGGTATGCGGATAAGATTGGCGAGGTGTTCGATGTTACCGGAACTGACCACCCGACACGTAGCGGATACAGTGTTCGGTACGACGGAGAGTGTAGTAAGTATTATGTTACTTCCGATGATTGCGAAATAGTAAACGAGGAGGCTGACGAAATGGACGTAATTGAGAAAATGCAGGCGGAAATCACGGAACTGAAGTCGAGGGTGGCTGCGTTGGAAGGCACGAAAGTATCTATACGTGAGGCTGGCGGTAAATCACTTCTGCCGAAAACACCGCAGCAAATCCGTGACGAAATCGTGGCGAAGGCAAAGGCGGATGTGGCGAGTATCGTCGGCGAGTACGAAGGATTCCGCACAACAATTGGAAGATTCAATAATCAATATGTTATCCCGAAGTTTTTCGTCAATAAGGAAAAGCGAGCCGTGACCGCTCTAATATACGGAGGATTCTCGCACGACTTACTTTTAAAGGGAATCGCCAAGGCTGACCCGTCCGACTGCTTCAACGCCCACCTAGGTAAGGCAATCGCGTTACGCCGAGCGCTAGGCCTCGAAGTGCCTGCGGAATACTATAATGCGCCACAGCCGACTGAGGTGCGCGTGGGGGACATAATCAGCCCGATAGATTTGGATAAGCGCGACAAAGTTGTTGGACAGTCAGTTACCGGACGAAACGAAATCACAGTAGAAAACGCAAGCTACTATTTCGGAATTGGTAAAGCCAAATTCATCGACGACAGCCGGGAGGTGGCGGAATGACTAGCGTAAAAGGGATGACTTGGGGCACGCCGGAGTTTACAGCGCTCGCAAAGAAAGCGGAAAGATCAGCACAAGCAGACGGAGAGTTCCGGGAATTGGTTTCCGATGTATGCAAGGCGGTCGAAACGACGCCCATATCGGACGATTGCCGTTTGAAGGCTCGTTACGAAATTAAATACGCATTCGATTTATACGAATTAGACGATATAGACGGATGAAGGAGGTTTAACGATTGGAAAAAACGAATAAAAACCGCTGCCTACTCGCCGCCAAATGCCGCGTGGCAGGAACGTCAGAATGTACGAATCAATGTTCGGCCTTCATAGCCATGCACGGCTTATCAGGCGCAGGCGGGCGCGTCGGGGCGGCTGGGCTTCCGGCGGACTATCGACTCGTTACGCTGGCAAATTCGCCGGCCAGGACGGAGCAAGCGAAAATCTACGCTAAGATAAACGATTATGTCGCCACTTTCGATAGGCAATTCGAGGAGGGCACCGAAAGGATCAAGTCGCTGTATCTTTTTTCGGAATCGCCCGGCACCGGCAAGACGACGACGGCTGCGGCGATACTCAACGAATGGCTTACGGTTCATTACGTAGGCTCCTTACAGCGCGGAGTCCAGCCGATGCAAAGGCCGGCGTACTTCTTGGACGTAAATAGCTGGCAGACGGACTACAACAACTTTAATAGACCGAAGGTACCGGACAACATCGCAGAGCCCGCAGCCAAGCGATTTTACACCGCAATGGAGAACGCAAAACATGCGCCGATGGCCGTACTCGACGATATAGGATTGCGTGACTGCACAGACGGATTCAGGGGAGATTTACATGCGATCATTAATCATCGAGTGACGAACGCAAAACCGACGATTTACACATCGAATCTACCTATAAAATACATGGATACGAAAGTGGCGACATTGATGCCATATGATTTAATTGACGTATTTGGCGAGGAAAGGCTTGCGGATAGGATGCGCGATCAGTGTGCCGTGCTAAGTTTCGGCGGCGGAAGTTTTCGCGGACGTAGGTAACGGAAAATCGAAAAGGGGTGGAGACGTTGATGATTAACGTAGAAAATTTGACGAAGGTACACCTAGCATTTGAAAACTGCGAGGGCATCGATATTCCGGCAGAGGACATTCGTTATTTCCATGCGACTGAGATTACGGCGACCCTACGCTTTAATAATATTCGAAAGAAATCGCCTATACGAAAAGAACAATATATGGGCGCTGGATACTTCCGAATCATGGTTGCGGATAAGCCGGAATACGCACGCATACTTGCATGGAATGATATTGCGCAAGTTCACGTCTACGATGATAAGGGTAATACTGATTGGTTTTTCGTAAAGTGGGGCGACGACCAGTATAACAACGAATATCAAAAATCACACATTTATCGTGGGGAAATCGACGTAACAATTTCGGAGGCCGCCGATGAGAACGATTAAGTTTCGGGCGTGGGAAGGCGGAAAGATGTACTACCAAGTACGTTGCGGAGGAGTATTTGATAGAATGCCAACAGCTCCGACGGTTTGGAACGATGAGGCAGGCGATTGGCTAAATCTAACCGGCCAACCCTATACGAAAGTAATGCAATTCACCGGACTATCCGATAAGAACGGCGTTGAGATTTACGAAGGGGATATCGTCTACACGAAAGAGTACGGAGAATGGCCTATGTTAATTAGATGGCAGGAAGCGTCGGCATCATTCTACTGTCACGATAAATCCGATAATATTGACGAGCATTTAAACATGTTTGCGGCAAAAGGCGGTCGAGTTATCGGAAACATCTACGAAAATCCGGAGTTGATTAAGGAGGCTGCCGATGAATAAGCCGGAGTACACCTTCACGGACCTTGTACACATCGCGGGCTACGGGTCACGCATATTTAAAATCGAATCATACCGCGTCGAGCAATGTTTCTCGCCCAGCGAAGAATGGACGGATATTGTGTACGACTTAATCGATACGGAAACGGGGGCTTACGTTGAGTGTGACGAAGAGGATCTGCGGCTGGCTGGCGGTAGCAGCGTGCGCAAACCCATGGCAAGGGAATTAAGCGGGCAGGCGAGAAAGGATCGTGCGAAGCGAGTGGATGCGTTGTTGGACGAAATGAATGATGCGAAAGTGATGGTCGAGATGTTTCCGGAGGATGGCGAATTCAAGGCGAAGGTTGAGTATTTGACGATTAAGTTGGCTGAGGTTACGGCGGAGTGGACTTAAATTGCGAAGTAAATGAGGTGAGAAAATGCGGATATTTAAAGTTATCAACGAAAATAATTTTTATCATGGTAAAGAAGGCATCTTGGTTAGAGAGAATGCTCATGACTTGATTTTAACAATACATGTAGGTGATTGGAATTCAGATTTGCCTTTTGATAAATCAGAAGTTGAAGAAATTATATAGTGTCGCAATTCGAATAAAATACGACTTTGACAAAAATGCGTAATAAACAAAGTTCTTGGGAGGGTGTAATAATGGATAAAAAGTATAAACAAATTGAGTTTTTTGCAGGAAACACTGTAGAACAGGCTGTTAGTGAATTGTTGAGTTATAGAGAGAAAGGGAAATTAGCTTGTGGTGAATTTAATGGAGTTACATTGTATTCAGATACGGTAACGATGGATTCAGCATATCAAAGGATAACTGGTAAAACGAAAGCAGAATTTGATAAAGAACAACAAGAATGGAGAGAAGACTATAAAAGAAAAGAACAGGAACATAAAGAAAGAATCCCGGAGTTATCAAAGGTTTGGAAGGGAAAAGGTAGAGAGATTCTAGCAGAGGACAAGTGGAATCTTTGGGATGATATTGTCCCGATTCGGTTGGGTGACTTATATCGCGGTATGGAATTAGGAAATTGCTTGGATATAGTAAAGATTTTAAATAACAACGGCACACTTGATGAAGCGAAAGAGGTAATCGAGAATCAAGGTCACTCAGGGATGTCATTCGGATTGGTTTGTGCGATGATCAAAGAATTTTGTGATAGAGGTAATGAATTCGTTAATTATGTTAAATAACTACTGAACAATTCGATTCAAACAGCGCAATAATCGAAAATAACAGTTGTAAGCTGCCAGCGAAGAATTATATATTACGAAAGGAGCTGACGCAATGGAATACGGAAATCTTCTATTAAGTAAGGTAATCGACGAAAATAACGTACAGGCGTTAACCAAATATGGAATCACGGCGAAGGACTTACCGACGGAGGGTGATAGGCAGACCCTCCGTTTCATCACCGACTATGCGGAGGCTAACCGCGGGCAGGCGCCATCGTACGCCGTAGTTACTGAGGAGTGTCCGACATTTATTTATACACCGCAAGTCGGAGACAGTTACGAGTACATGACGAAGGTAATAAAGGAATATAGCGCGAAGTTGCAGTTTATGGAGATAATAAATCCGCCAACAAACGCTAAAGGTGGCGATACTCGCTCACTATTCGAAAAGAAATTCGAGGAGCTTGACGGAAATAAATTCACCGACTGGTTGATTTCGGAGGCCGAAAGGATTAAAATAAATACGAACACCAGTTCTAAAGTAGGTACGGACATAAAGGCGGACGCATCTTCTTTTCTGGACGAATACCGCAAACGTAAATCAGGCGAGTCGTTCAAGGTTTGGCACAGCAAGTTTCCGGCCATTAACGAAGCAACCGGTGGATACCTCAGCGGAAATATGTATACATGGTACGGTCGTCCAGGCCGCGGTAAATCAATTATCACCTCAGAGGAAGCGATTGAGTCGGCGTTTCAAGGCGCAAATGTGCTCGGATGGATAATGGAAATGGCTAAATTCGAATGGATGGCGCGAGCCTACTCGACTATTTCGGCAAGGTCCGGTATTGTTTCCGCTACTATAGACGGAGTAGATTACGAGGCAGGCTTCGAGAATAAGGCATTATTAATGGGAAGACTATCGGAGGATTTCGAGGCAGGCTTCGAGCAATTCCTAGCGACTATTAACGAAATAGTGCCGGGCAATATTACTATCCGAGCAGCAGACGACGTAGACTTTTATAGTCGCGGATTGAAGCAATTAGAGGCGGACATCATTCAGACGAAAGCGGACGTAGTTTTAGTTGATCCGATTTACCTTATGGATTACGAAGCGAATACTTCGAAAGTTGCTGGAGGTGATGTGGCGAACACGTCGAAAAAGATTCGTAGACTAGCCGGATTAACGAAAACAGTTATTCACATCGTTACACAGGCGGAAGAGGTTCGCGACGATACAGACGAAGAAGGTAATCGCGAGTTAAGACCGCCGAAACGTGCGGAAATCAAGAAAACGAAGGCAGTCCTTGAAGATGCTGCGAACACTTTCGGCATAGATACGCTGGACGGCGTCGGCATAATTGAAATTGGCAAAGGCAGGAATGGCGGAGAAGGTATGCAGGTTGAAGTTCTGTATCTACCTAACATCGGAATCGTTCGCGAAATGGAGACCGGCATGGCCGCTGCGGCTCAATTCGATTTCTAGTCAAGTCAATTTATTTCGACAATTTTGTTAAGTAGTACCTTTGGCATTGGTAAGCGAAAACACGGAAATCTATAGTTAAAACGGAGGAGGTTAAATCCGATGGCAGTTGTCAGAATTCACGGACAATCGATAGACGTGGACATCGAAAGCGAGCTACGGGAATTTCAGTGGGAGCGTGCGCGATGGTCGGCCGATAAATTAATTTCCGCAAGTCCTTTTCGCTACGATAAATCTCCTTCGTTCTTCGTCACGCTAGACGGTGAATATGCCGGTTGCTGGGGAGATTCCGGAGCATATGACGCTGAATGGGCGTCTGGCAACTTCGCCAAGCTGCTCGCCTTTCTGCGAAATGAATCGTATGAGGAGGCGGAAGAGTACCTGATCGAAATGTACGGCGTACCCTCGGAGCCTGGCGCCCGGCTAACGTTAAAGCTCCCGAAATTGCAGTTAATTCAGCGTAATAGGCAAACGTTGAAAGAAGACGCACTCTCGCCATATTCGCCGGAACCTAACGAGTATTTAAGGCGGCGCGGTATTTCAGACGAGGTACAGCGGGCGGCTGGCGTCCACTTTAGCGAAACCGCTCGAGCAATCGTATTGCCGTGGAGAACGGTGTCGGGAAAACTAGCGAATGTAAAATACCGGAAAACGTACGGCAAGACGTTCTGGTATGCGAAAGGAGCCGAGCCGATTCGGAATATGGTCTACGGGATCGAACGTGCGGCAACGCGGACGGTTCTGTGCGAGGCTGAAATCGATGCGCTGTCGTGGCGGACGGCAGGCTTTGCGGCTATTGCGGTGGGTGGCGTGGCGTTCAACCGGACCAAGCGAGATTTGATAATCCGAAGTCCCATCGAAGAGTTGATTATTGCGACGGACAACGATAAGGCCGGCGAAAAGTTGCGGCAGGAAGTCGAAAAGGAAATGCGCGGATATGTACGGACTAGGCAGGCGTATATACAGGACGAGTGCAAGGACGCAAATGAGGCGTTGGTGAAGTACGGAGTTGAATCGTTGAGGGGAGCGGTGGAAAAGTCTGAAAGACGCAGTAGTTTGTACGTGAATTTACGTACTCGTAGCCTGGGTAAGTGACGCATTTCTTACCCGTTCGGTTAACGGTCTGCTTCGAGCCATTCGTATAAGTCATCGATTCGACAGTTAAATTCGTCGGCGATGACTTTTGCTGTGGAGACAAGCATGATATTACGTAAATTTTCGTAGTCGGAAATCGTTGACTTCGACATGCCGACGCGATCAGCGAGTTGTTGCTGCGTCAGACCGCGCGATTCACGTAATTCTCGAAGCAAACACCGTTCGACTACAGCAGACGTGGTGCTCACCTCATTACGTTATATAATTTTACGTGTTACTTTTCGTCAGGGACAATGCGGACAACTTTATCAATGGGGACGTTTAAAAATAAGCAAATCTTTTCGACTGTGCTTAGATTAACGTCTTCGTTGCGGTTAATCTTCGCGATGGTTTTCGGGTGGAGGATTTCGTCCCGCATGTCGCTGATTACCATATCTTTTTCTTCTAATGTTTTTCGTAGTGGGGAAAAATCAATCATTATTTACACTTCCTTACATATTTATGTGCACTTTGGTGAACATTTATGGTACAATCCTATTATAACAGAAAAACGGAAAAAAATTACACTGTTTTTTGAAAGGGGCAAAATCAGTGCATAGCGTACTTACCAAGGTTTTAGATATGATTGAAAGCCGAGATGACTTGAACTTTAACACAGTCGCTGGAATGATTGGATGTACTAAACAAGAACTTTCGAACATGAGGACGAATGGGTGTAGCTTTAGAAAATTACTCAGACTATCTTATGTACTAACTCCCGAAAATCAAAAAGAGGTAATGTACGACTGGTGTATGAAATTAAACACTACTGAGGCAATCAAACAAGGGTTTGAATACGCTTCAATCACACGAAATAAAAAGCTACTTCATGGCTTGCTTGAAACACACAAAGAGGACAGAGGGGAACTTAGTAAGTACGTTGCAGTATATACAGTGTTACTCGATTTTTACAATAACAAAATATCGGCAGGAGACATCTTGGATAGGATAGAAAAAGTTGGAAAAACAAAAGGAGAGTTATTGATCCTTGTGGAAATTATTAAGTGTTACAACTATTATTTCGCCGGTAAGTATCACTTAATGTTGGAGACAGCAAAAGAGGCAGAGAAATCAGTATACAAGCTAGGAAGTCGACAGCAATTCATCAAAGAGTGTTACATACACAGGCTTGCAGAGGTTCTAGGTCACGTTAGTCTTTTGTTAAACGACAGAGAAACAGCTAGGTATTATGCAAATTTAATAATTAACGCAGATATTTGCGCGAAAACTGTTTCCGGCGCCTATTATATAGTGGGCATGACGTTCTTGAACGAGGGTTCTATAAAAGCAGTTGAATACCTTCGTACAAGATACGAAATTGCCTGCACAATCGGAGAGCAGGATATAGAGAGCAATGCTCGACGAGATCTCGATTTCGCTAAAATTTACCTTAACATCCAACTAGATGCAGATGCTGATCCGTTACTCCGCAAACTACAAGAGCAAAAGGCAAGCGAATTCGAATTAAACACGATAAAGGAGGCGACTTACTGCGAGGGAGATGACGATTTACTAATATTAATACGCGCAGCAGCGAAAAAATCGATTACGAAAATGAATGAATGTAGAAAGAAGTTTTTCAATGACGCTAAATATTTTTTCGCCAGTCTTGCGGCACAGGAGGTAAAGAACCTGGGCGAGCAATCAGCTATGATCGACGAGTTTATCGAATTTAAAATTAACACAAAAGGGGATGTTTTATTTGAAGAAAATTTTATTGGCAGTTTTACTAGTTATCACGATGGTGGTTGGACCCTTAGCGCTTAATGCTGTAGCAGAAGAATCAGGGCCAGTCGCATTGCCGGAAAAAGTTGGCGGCTGATTAAGTTAATATGAAGTAGTAGGGCAGCCCGATTTAGCGGGTTGTCTTTTTTTTATTTATGTTCGCTGTAGTAAACAAAATATCAAAATTAAAAGTTTATTTACTTTGAACATATTCCCAATCGGACGTGCTATATTTTTATCAACGGCAAAGAAAAATAAAATATATAAAAAGTGCGCGAAAATAAAAGCGCGCGCCTATTATATAGTGAAGCCGAAAACAAGGGAGCGATTAAATTGAATAAAGACGCACTAAACAGTCTGGTACTTCGCTACAAACGCGAACGCACTGACGAAATATTCAACGAAATTTACCGCGAGGTATCCGCAAGCTGGCGAAACCTCCACACAGTCGGAAAGTCGGTAATGTCGGACGAATCTGAAATACTAGCAACATATGAAGACACGCTGCTAAAGTGCATTGAATTGTTTGACGAAAACAAGGGCGACTTTGAGCACATGTGGAACAGCTTCATTTGGCGAGAACGACGAGCCATCTACCGCAAGAAAAAACGGCTTTACTATTATGAGGTACCAGAAAGTTCTAGCGATAACGACGACGACGATTTCAGTTCATTTTTCAACAAAGTCCACGCAGAATTTAACACGGAAGAACTTGCGTTAGGAAAGAAAAAAGCCGATCAGCGGATGCTAATCGACTCTCTCCTGAACGGTGCGGATGAATCAACGACGGCAATCGTTGAAACATTCCTGGCTCACCCGAAACCCACAGCGACGGCAATCGCGAAGGAGCTCGGAGTTCACCATTCGAAAGTAATACGCGCATTAAATCGCCTGGCCGGCAAATTTAGTACCAAACAGTTCGGAGATTATCACGACTATTTGATTGCGCTTTAATAAATTGAGAACGGTTTGGCACATAGGCATCGCGTCAAATCGTCTCACTCTAATTATAACAACGCATACAGCAATTGTCATTAGTAAGATAATTACAGTATTGTTTCAACACTTTTAGTATAATACACGTTTTCAAAGCAAAACGCAACCAAAATCGGAGGGATTTACGAGATGAAACGTAAAAATCGCCTTAATAGATATTATGCCCTACAATCCGAAATTAAAACGTCTTTTGAGCGACAAATTGAGCGTCTGCAACACGATCCGATTCGCCTTTGCGACGGGGCCAACGAAAATATCAGCTTTCGTACTATCAAGGCGGTGCGGCTCGGATGACGACGAAAGCGGTAGGTGAAGCGGAATGAGCGCTCAGGTCGTTAGCCTCAGCGAAGTGAAGAGGCGGAAGGTAATCGCTCAGTATCGGAAGTTTTACGGAACTGCCAACGAAGTCACACGCAAGGCGACGAAATGAATCTTTGACATAAGTTGTGCAGTAAGGAGGTAAGCAGGGATTGAATGAATTAGAGAGGTACAAATTAGTTAAATTTTGCGTAATGGCTACATCGGTTATTCGCCGTATTGATATTGACAATGTTGATGAGAAAAGATTTTTAAATATGTCGAGTGAAGAACTAACAAAAGAATCTGACAGGCTAGAATATTTATTGAAAAATGATGCACAGTTCGAGTAAATGGCGACGCCAAGGCGAATTAATTTTCGCCCGTCCGCCGGAGAGTACGAAGACAGTCGTTAAGTAAATATGTCGCTAGGATGCCGCATAATAGCCGTTCTAGTATCGATTGTAGAGATTCGTACTTTGCGACGGGCGTGAGAGTTGCCGTAACTTTAAGGCGAATAGCTTGACGCCACTTGTGCCGACAAGGAGTTGCGGAAACGGACAACCAAGCGCGCTCGGTTTTGGGGCATCGTTGCCTAGCCAGCGGATTGACTCGAAATAAGCTACGAATAGTTGTTAGACGGTCATTCCGCGCCCGCTAGCGATTACTTACGAGGTGAGAAAGGTTACTCACACGCCGAGTGAACCCCGGCAGAAACCAGCAGACACGCAATTCGGTAGTTTAAGAGATGAGGGAAGCTGAGCGCTCAGTGCCGACCCTCCGTAAGTAATCGCTAGCGGGCGCGGGAAGTATCCGGTGTTCGAAAAAAACTACAGGCGAAAGCCGAAAAGGGGACGATTTAATGACGCAACAATATTCAGCAGGTGCAGACGCTTTATCCGCATTGAACGCAACTAACGAAGGTGGAGGCAGCGGGGCAGAATTCGCCAGCTTTAAATCCGGAACTTCCTATAAAGTGCGCGTACTAGGGACGGCGGACTTGATTCGCTTCTATAGTTACGGAATCTTTAAGAAGGTCAACTCGTTTGTCGCGAAGGATCCTTCCGTTAAAAATGCGCGGGGCTTTGCGGAATCAAACTTTACGCCATGGGATTTGGCTTCGAATTACTACTCAGACCTAAAGCGCAAGGCGGAAGACTCCGGTCAAACTGCGAAAGTCGAGGAGTACAAAGCGGAGGCGGGCAAGTATCGCGCCAAGGAACGATATGCTCTCGGATTCATTGACTTAGAAACGGGCGAGCCGATCATCGTTGACCTTTCGAAAAAACAGGCGCAAGGAGTACACGCAGTCATCAAGAAATACGAAAAGAAACTTAGCAAGCTGGCGTTCGAATTAAGCAAGAACGGAAGCAGTACGTCAACAGTCGTAAGCCTATCGCCAGTCATCGACATGGATGAAGACCTAACGGACAAGGAGCGCAAGAATTTCGCTAAGTATGCCGACAAGGAATTCGACATGGCGTTGTTTAACGGACTACTATTCGAAGCTGACGAAAAGCAGCAAATCGAAAACTTGGTCGCGGCTGGCTTCGATATTACGCTGATCGGATTGAGTATTGGCGGAGCGGCGACGCAGGCAGACGAAAGTGATGTCGAAATCGGAACGGTAGAAGATGCGCAGGAATTCGAATTTTAGGAGGCGGTTAAATGAAAAGATTTCATGCGTTTTTACTGGTATTGAACGTAATTTTAATGATAATTATCGCCACGCTGACGCTAATATTCACAGTGTTGTCTCTGGGAAGTTACGAGGCTGGGTATAAACTTGACGCCATATTTTACGCAATATGGGTGTTCATACTTATGTACACATGCAAGGAGGGCGCGAAATGAAATTACTAAACTGGATTGCAGCGGTATGTTGGATGGCATTAGCGGCAGGAACGGCGGCAGGATATTTTGAAGCGAGCAACACAATGTCGTTTGTTGCCTATACTCTTCTATCAATAGTATTCGTGCAAGACGCATTGGAGGCGAACTAATGGCGCATGACACAGCGACAAAAGGCCGGCACGCCGAGCTCATCGCAGTCACCGCCCTGCTGGCGAACGGCTGGACGGTCATGGAGCCGACGGTGCCCGACGCGTTCGACCTGGGGATTACACGCCCGGGTTGGACGGAATTAAAACGCGTACAGGTTAAATCGGCGAGGGCTCGCAATAAGGACGGCACGGATTGGATCGTAATCCACGGCGCCAAGAATAACGGCTCGGTATACTCTATGGATGAGGCGGACTATTTCATCGGAGTTCACGAAGGCGTGGCGTACATGTTCGAGAATCGCGAAATATGCGAGTACTGGGCAAAGCCGGCTGAGCTTAGCGCAAAGTGGACGAAGCTTGACGCAAGTATCGGAAATCTAAAATTGGGGGCGATTTAATATGGCGAAAATAACTGGCGTTAAAACAGTCGATATGGTTGGCGGAGAAATTACGAAGGTGGCGTACGGGGGTGATGAATACGTAAAAGTCGATGGGCCCGCTGTTAAAGGCGATTTAGTATCTATTGTAAAAGCGTGGGGAGGTATTCCGGCAGGCGAGTTTTACAGCGTAGACCAAGTGACCGGTACTCGGGGCAGGGAATTCGTCTACATCGATGGTTCAGCTAACGGCTATCAATCTAGTGTGCAACCGTTCCGTAAAGTCTCCGCCCAGTCAGCACCAGCCATCGAAGAACGAGTGGCTACGTTAGAGAAGCGGGTCGATGCGTTGGAGCCAGCGGAGGAGCCGTTGAAGGTCGGCGATTATGCGAAAATAGCTGACCACGTGTCCTACGACGGTTATGCGGGAGCAGGGGATATCGTGGAAATTCATAGTAACGTCGGAGGTTTCTACGATTTCAGAGTCGTTAAGGTATCTGATAAAAGCGACTACACACTATTTGATAGTCGCTCACTAGTCCGTGCAACCGACGAAGAAGTGGCGGAAGCCAAGGCGAAATTAGAATCTGAAAAGTGGGCGAAGATTGGACGTAAGCCGAACGAGTTTAAGGTGGGCGATATCGTGCGAGTTCTTGACGGATCTGACTCTTGGCTATCTGACGGAGACATTGGTGAAATAGCGCAAATTGATACTGACGACGTACCTTACCGTGTGAAGACCGCGGAGGTAACTGACAGTAACTGGCTATGTGTCGAAGGTATCGAACTAATCACGCCAGTAGAAGCGCGTTTCGACCGCTAATGCCTCCGATGATAGACATTTGCGCAAACTGTGACGCACCAATCAACGCCGACAAGCGCGTTCTGTACGATGACCACGCCGAGCTACACTTTTGCGACGGTCAATGCTTTCGCGAGTGGGCGGAGGATAAGGGCGCCGAGAAGGTGCAGGCGTTTTATCGGCGGATGAATGTGCGCGAAGTTATCTACTAAATTAATCGGAGGGATTGCGATGACCAATATAGAAAAAGCGCTTTTGATTCTTGCGCTTGAAAATACGATTCAGAAACAGTTTGATGAGTCTCCATTACCTGATGAGGATATAGCGTTTGTTTCGTCTGTCGTCGATCGATATTACAACGGAGTCGAGACGGAAGAAGATGCGTTAAACGTAATCGAAGATATGACCGACCTTACGTTGAGCATATTGGCAGAGCTAAAAGCGGAATAGAAAGGCGGTGCAATATGACGCCGAAACTAACGTTAAATATCAAGACGGACACAGGCGCGGCCGAGCGGTTAGCGGGCGCGGTTAAGAAAAAGAAAGCTGCAACGGAAACGGTTGAGGATGCTTGGTTGCGAATACTTGCGATGAGTAACAGTGAATCGGAGCAAGCGAAGCTACTCGAAGTGAAAAACGGAATGGATGCGGGGCTGGTAGGCAGAGAGCCCGCTTCCGTTTCGAAAAGGTTTAGCAAGGCGGAGGCTTTGCGATTATACAAGCAACTGGCGGAAAGTCAGCGCGAGCAAAAACTGGCGGATTTGGTTGCGAAGACGCCGAGCAATTACGTATTAGTCGACTCCATTCAAAAGTTACACGAGATGAAGCAATATTTCTTACGTGTTGGCGATATAGACACCGAACTAATCGCGTTTGACTGTGAAACTTTCGGCGAAGAAAAGGGGGCGCTAGACCCGTGGCGCGGCAACGTTGCGGGATTCTCAGTCTCCACTCGCAAAATGAACTTCTATGTCCCGTTAAATCATACAGAAAAGACGGGATTCAGCGATACTTTTGCGGTAAATGAGTTAAAAGGAATTCTTGAAAATACTCCGTTAATTATGCACAATGCGCCTTTTGACTGTAAGTGGTTTGCGGTGAAGTACGGAGTAAATTTAATTGATACGCTGCACGCTGACACTCGTATTATGGCGATGGCACTCGATGAAAACCGTGACCACCGACTGAAAAACTTGCTGACCGATTGGCTGAAGAAGCCGAGTGATAATTTTGACGAGTTATTTCCAAACGTTCAGTTTAACGAAGTGCCCCTCGATGTTGCTCTTCCCTATGCGGCAGGTGATACCGAAAAGACACTCGCTTTATACGATTGGATTATGCGTCATTTAAATACGGATAAGCTAGCGGGCATTAAGCGCCTGCTATTTGAAGTAGAAATGCCAGTATGTCGCCAGTTTATTAAGTCTGATATTCGCGGAATTAAATTCGACGTAGAACACGCTGCCGAACTTGACGCAAAGTTAGCGATTGAGGAAGCGGAATTACTTCGAAAAATAACGGAATTGTTTGGCGAAGAAATTAACGTAAATTCGCCGGCTCAGTTAAGTAAGAAGTTGTTCGTCGATTTAAAACTAACAGATCACGGAAAAGGCTCGACAAACAGCCGTTTCATTAAGAAGTTAAAACGTGAGCATCCGGTTATTCCGTTGCTTATCGAGTACAAGGAAATCGGAAAGCTTCGATCATCCTTTACGCAGAAGTTACCGAAGGACGTAAAACACGACGGCAAGATTCATCCTTGGCATAATTCATGGGGAGCTGCGACGGGGAGATTCACTTGTAAGAATCCGAATACGCAACAGATACCGGCTAAACGACCGGAGATACGCCACTTATTCTTAACAACCGGACCTGACCGCGTTCTTGTATCGATTGACTATTCACAAATTGAGCTCCGAGTTCTGGCGCACATGGCGAACGAAACGATACTAATTGAAGCGTTCGAAAAAGGTCAGGATATTCACTCGACAACGGCAGCATTAATCAGCGGATATACCTACGAAGAAATCGAGGCGAATAAGGACATTGATGGCTCTCCGCATCAAAAGTACCGGAAGCAAGCGAAGATAGTAAACTTCGGGATTGTCTACGGCATGGGTGCGGGAAAACTCGCTGATACGCTAGAAATATCGAAGAAAGAAGCGCAGAAAATCATCGACGACTATTTCCGAGGTTATCCCGGAATTAAACGCTACATGGACGAACAGCACGCGAAAGTTATGAAACTCGGATTTGTTACGGATATATTCGGGCGAAAGCGCCGATTGCATAACGAAGTGAAGTCGAAAGAGAGATTCCGAGTATTTGGGGCGCAAAGGCAAGCGGGCAACTTTCCGATCCAAGCCAGCGCTGGTTCAATATTGAAGAAGGCTATTGTCAACTTGCAAAGCGTGTTACCGAAATATGATTCGCACATATTACTTCAGGTTCACGATGAGCTCGTATTTGATTGTCCGCGAGATATAAAGCCGGAAGCGCTCGACGAAATAAGAACAACGATGGAGCAAGCGGTCAAGTTACTTGTGCCAGTTAGGTGCGACGTGGAATTAAACCCTGAGAAATGGCTTGGAAAAGTAAATTACGAGGAGTGGTTTAATGATTATCGTAATGAAGAAGTTTAGCAAACCGAATTGCAGACCGTGCCAAGCCCTAGCGAATTATATTGGTGATATCGACTTATTCAACGTAGGTGCGACGCTAGAAAATATCGACATCAGCGAGCATCCGGAAGTCATCGATCAATACGGACTAACATCGGTACCAGTCCTTATCTTTTTCCGCAACGGAGTCGAAGTTCATCGCATCAACGGCTTACGTCCGACCGAGGAAATCATTGACGCAATTGAATTCGCAAAGGTGGTGCGCTAAATGGTCGAAGTTTATGAGATTGCTAATATCGAAAAGCATACCGAATTAGCTGAGGCGGATTCAGCAAGGATTGGACGCCGTTTTTATATCGGAGTATTAGCAGTGGGTTATCGTGCCCTATTACCGCACGTTGACGACGAGGGAAAGGTGTTACTAACTAGCGTTGTGGATTGCGTACTCGGCAAAGAAGGCGATAACGAAATAATATTCACCACGGTCAATTCGATATACACGCTTCGGAAGGTGGTGCGCTGATGCTGGCGTTAAAAATCGTTTGCTGGCTAGTTATACTCGGCAGTGTTTTAGGAGGCGACTGGAAGCCGGAGAATTACTTTTCCAATACGCTAATATTTATCGTATGTATTCTCGTACTAACAGCGATGTACGTCACGGAATTGGTGGCGAAATGATTTCGAATGTACTCAACTTTGCGTTAGTCATGGCGATTACGTACTTCACGGTGCCCATCGCCTTGCCCGGCGCTGACCTGACGCTGAGTCAAAGCGCTGCAATTACGTTGCTGGCGTTCGTGTGGCGGACGTTGCTGTCGCCTGAGCCGCCGAAAGTGTATTTAGTTAACGGACAATTAACCGAGGAGGATGCGGAATGATACGTTTAATAGGGAAGGAATTAACTAACGTTACAGAAATGAATGACGAAATCGAATTAGAGTTCGATAGCGAGATTGTTGTTAAAATAACCGGAGGATACTGCCAGGAAGTTTTTGCGGAATTATTGCGCAAGAAAGTCACTTACGAGAAATTTAACGATTAAGGAGGAATCGGAATGAAATCATATGTAGTGCTCGATTTAGAAACGACAGGGCTAGATTACACGAAGGAGCAAATTACGGAGATTGGCGCGATTAAGATTGACTCGGAATTTAACGAGATTGATAGGTTTCATACGATGGTCGCGCTAGCACCCGGCAAAGAGATTCCGGAATTTATTACGAAACTGACTGGTATCACAGCCGAGCATTTAGAAGGAGCGCCGACAGAGCAGTGTTCGCTGGAATTACTTGAAGAATTTATTGGTGATTCGGTAGTCGTTGCTCAAAATGCTCCGTTTGACCTTTCGTTTATAAGTCGCGGGGGAATAGAACCGAAAAGTTTCATATGTACTCGCGCATTAGCTAGATTCGTAGAACCAGAATTATCGGCGAGTTTAAAAGACGTAACCGCACGAAACGGCATCCAATTAAACGGACATCACCGTGCCTTGAATGACGTTGAAGCCACGATCGAAGTGTTAAAACTTTATACGAAAAGGGCGGAAAGGTGTTGCTACCAAAACATCGTTATAGATGAACCGAGCAGGCCATTAAAGTTTACGCCTAAAAACGCAATCATTCGAACAGTCGGTTATGTCGCGCTGGATATCGAAGAGTTAAAGCATATCATTTCGAAATTACACACGGATAATGTGCTGCGATTGAGTTTGGAAGGCGTAGTGAGACGATTGAAAGGAGCGGGTGACTTATCGAAATAAATATTAACGAAATCGCGCAACAATTTACGCAGGAACTTGACCGCTGGTATTCGCAGCCTGAGTGCTGGGATAACGAATTAGATACGATGATTCATCGGTGGTATTCGAACCCACCGACTGTGTGGCCGAAGCGCCCGTATTTCTCACCGTCAAACTCGAAGGCATGTCCGCGTGAGCTATACGTCAAAGCCAAGCGCGCGAAGAAGGACGCCTTTCCGAAGCAACCGCATCAAGGGCGCTGGCAGGAAATCGGAACAGCTATTGGCGATGTTATTCAACGGACTGTACTCGCAATGGAGCGCAATTTGCCCGGATGCCCATTTCGATTCGAGCGTAACGAAGATGGCACGCCACTATTCGAAGATTTTGCGAAACGTAACACGGAAATTAACCACAACGGGCAGCGCTTTTACCTGTACGGAACATGCGACGGAATCATGCAGTATGTGAACGAAGATGGCGAGATCGTTCGCGTTGGACTCGAGGTCAAGTCGAAGCAATCTACGCCGGCTAAGACGTCGCTTTACTCCTTCAAGGAAGCCGAGGAAGGCCACCGAAAGCAATGCGTAGCCTACTCGATTATGTACAACGTCGATTATTACATCATTCTTTACGTGAATGCAGCGAAGAAGGCGTGGGTCATGAGCGACGAGGAATACGAAGCGACTCCGGACATTCGAGCGTTTGGCTTCGAGATTACGGATGCCGATCGTGCGGAATTACTTGATAACTTTGCGGAAATTGCGAAGTGTATTAATACCGACGTCCCTCCGGCACTCGACTTATCGCGTTGGACATTCAATAACTTCAAGATGGCATGTGCGCAAAGTTTAAGTGACGAAGAGTTTGCGATATTAAAGGCGCAAGTCAAACGAGCGCAACGAAGCGGTTTACCAGAATGGAAAAAGCAGCAATACGTCGACGCGTTCATGTTCATCCAAGGAGCGCGCGAGAAGGAGGCGAAGTAATGAATAAAGAACTGTACGTGCTTGGCGTTTTCGATGATGACGGCGATTTAACTGAGTTTGTTCGCAAAGGACGTAATTGGTCTATAAGCGGATATGATTCTATCGGCAGCGCCAAACGTGGGCTATCGCAGTCAATAAAGTACGGGAGACGCGACATAAGAATCGTCAAAGCAAACGGTTTAGAGGTCGTAGAATGAGAGTTCTAGCGTTCGACACCTCGCTTTCATTACCTGGCGTGGCAATCATCGAAGTTAAAAACGGCAAGCCACGTATTATTGCGCTATCACACATCCGAACGGACTCGAAAACTCAATCGCACGGATTACGTGCCGACATCGTCGAGTCTTGGGCGACATTATTTATCGCTAAGCACATCGGCAAGGGAATCGAGGTCTGTCTGCGTGAAGACTTTAACGGACAGTCGTCGACGCAAAACTATCCGGTCTTTGCGGCATGGTCTGGAACCGAACGCGCAGCCGATAAATTCGGAATCAAGTTTACGAAATGGACGGAAGAGGCGAAAGGCGGGCGAAAGAAAACTTCGCTCGGCCCGTCTCCTTCGAAAGTGAAACTGATCATGACCGGTTCAGGCAAGGCGGAAAAAGAAGATGTTGCAGAATCTGTACGCAAGTTAACCGGCTACACTGGCGAATTTGCAACGTTTGATGAAAGTGATGCTGCGGCGATTGGGCTTGCGTATCTGATTCGCGAAGGATTAATAAAAACGGAGGGATATTGATGGGATATTACACTAGTTATACTCTTAAAGTACACGAAGGAGAACGTAGAATTCAGGACATTCTTGCGGAAGAATTCGACAACGGCGAGTTTGACTTAGAATATATTTTAGATGAAGACGGCAACCCTTACGATTCTTGTAAATGGTACGACCACGAAAAGGATATGCGGTCATTTTCGAAACTGTATCCGGACGTCACTTTCGTTCTAAGCGGAGAAGGCGAAGAGGCTGGCGATTTGTGGAAGAAGTATTTCCGCAACGGTAAGATGCACGAATGCTCCGTATTTATCACTTACGAAGCGTTTGATGAGTCGAAGTTGCGATGACCACCGAAGAAACATATCGAAAGCTACTCGCCGACCTCCAACGGGATCTCACCGAAATTGAGCACGAAATGGAACGGCTGAAGGGCGCTTACAGGGAGAAAATGGATGAATACTACAAAGTGTCAGCGGGGATTTACGGAATTGAGGCAGAATTGGACGAATTAAAGCGGATTAAGGGAGCGGATTAAGTGACTGTATATACTAACGAATTAAAAGCGGAATTAAACGAGGACATTGCGCAATTCAACCAGGTATTTCCGATTACAGACGATATGAACATGGCGTTCAGCGGCGTGTCGCGGCTAATCATGCTCGACCGTTATACGTTTAAGGATACGGAAAAGAAAACGCTAAAAGTTGGCGACTTCGTAGTGCTGACTGTTAAAACTGATCCGAAGTTTCCGGCGCGAGGCTACGGCTATGTAACCGCAATCGATTGGGCCGAGCGAAAGGTCAGCGTAAAACTAGACGAGTCATTTGTCGGTGTTCTTGAAGATGCGGAGGAAATTGCGACCGGCATCGTGACTCGCCCATTAGATATTATCGACAAGCCCCTCGAAATCTATTACGAGCAGATTGCGAAAAGGAATGCGAAAGGGTTGGCCAGCGTTGAGACTGACGAAGCCAAACGTGAGCAAGCAGAGCGCGACTTTTACGAAATCTTGGCGTCATTGGACTTCGTGCCGGGCGGGCGTGTTTTATACGGAGCGGGCAGCGATACAGATGTGACTTTTTTCAACTGCTACGTTATGCCATATCCGCAAGACAGTCGTGAAGGGATCGGGGAGCACCGCAATAAAGTAATGGAAATAATGTCCAGAGGTGGGGGCGTTGGAACAAACGGATCAACGTTGCGCCCCAAAAACGCAATCGCTAAAGGCGTCAACGGAAAGTCCAGCGGCTCGGTTTCGTGGCTTGATGACATCGCTAAACTGACGCACTTAGTCGAGCAGGGCGGTTCGAGGCGCGGCGCCCAGATGATAATGCTTGCGGACTGGCATCCCGATATTGTCGAGTTCATCATTTCGAAAATGCAAAATCCGAGAATTCTTCGCTTTATTATCGAAACAACAAACGACGAACAGATTCGCAGGCTGGCGCAAGATAAGCTGAAGTTTACGCCTTTGACCCAAGTTGAACGAGAGGTTTATGAGGAAGCGTTCGAATATTTAAGTATTTCTGACGGGGCTTACTCGTACTTGAAAGCTAAACTATCGGACGGCGGTCGCTACTCCGTCAACAACCCGGACTTCCTAACCGGAGCCAATATCTCCGTTGCAATCACGAAAGAATTTATGGCAGCGGTCGAAAACGATGCCGAATATGAGCTCCGATTCCCTGACATCGAAAATTACAGCGCATACGACAAAGCGCTATACAATGACGCATGGCATAAGCACGGTGACGTTCGCGAATGGGAGGCGCTAGGCTTCGGTATTAAGACTTATCGCACGATCAAGGCGAAGGAACTTTGGAACCTAATTAATATTTGCGCAACGTACAGCGCCGAGCCTGGCATCTTCTTTATCGACAATGCGAACGAAAAGACGAACGCCCAGGCTTACGGCCAAAAAGTAGTTGCAACAAATCCATGCGGTGAACAGCCGCTGGCGCCATACAGCGTCTGCAACCTTGCGGCAGTAAATCTCGCCAATATGGTCGACAAGCAAACGAAGACTGTCGATATTGAGCGCTTAAAGAATACCGTCGAAGTAGGCGTCCGCATGATGGATAACGTTATTGATGCTACTCCGTACTTCTTGCCGGAAAACACGAAGCAAGCACTCGGAGAAAGGCGCCTGGGCATGGGCGTCATGGGGCTGCACGATTTACTGATTTATTGCGAAGCTGAATACGGAAGCGAGCACGGCAACGAAATCGTCGACCAAGTATTCGAAATTATGGCAACGACTGCCTATGAGACTTCCGTGAAATTAGCGCAGGAAAAAGGCGCATTCCCGTTCTTAACCGGCGGCGATTTTCTCGAAAAGCGTGGTAAATTTATTGATTCCGGATATATGCGAGAAATGCCGGAACATATCCGTGACATGGTTTTGACATACGGCATCCGCAACTCGCATCTATTAACGGTCGCACCGACGGGCAGTACCGGATCAATGGTCGGATGCTCGACCGGACTAGAGCCGTACTTTTCGTTTAAGTATTACCGCAGCGGGCGCCTCGGCAAGTTTATGGAAGTCAACGCGGAAATCGTGCAAGAGTATCTCGACGCTAATCCGGGCGCCGATCCGAATAATTTGCCTGCGTGGTTTGTCAGCGCAATGGAACTGGCGCCAGAGCAGCATGTCGACGTTCAATGTATTATTCAGCGGTGGATCGATTCGTCACTGTCCAAGACGGTAAATGCTCCGAGGGGATATTCGGTGGAGCAGGTCGAAGCGGTATATCAGCGCCTGTACAAAGGCGGCGCAAAAGGCGGAACAGTATACGTTGACGGCTCGCGTGATTCGCAGGTGCTGACGCTGAAAGCCGAGGAAAATACGTTTGACAATTCCGAGCCAGTAGCGACGCACGTTGTCCTAGTGAATACGATCAATGACGTCAGGTCGACCGATGTGAATGTCGGTAATGAGGTAGGCGATACGTGTCCGGTGTGCAGAAAAGGCGAAGTGATTGATGCGGGGGGATGTACGACGTGTAATAATTGCGGCGCTCAGTTAAAATGCGGCTTGTGATTATTTAGCGCAACAACTGCGCGACTTTACATTCTCGCGCCTATTATAAAGTAAGAGGGCGCCGGCTTAATCGCTGGCGTCCACGACTAATATCTAGTGAGGACGCAAATAATGGCGTCAATCGCATAGAGGAGGCTATACGGATGGGGTATTTCGGAATCAGCTCACGTAATTCAGCGCAAAAGGCGGCAATGACCGCGCTCAGCAACGATAAGCCATTTACGTTTTTAACCGGGCCGGCGGGCAGCGGCAAAACGCTCATCGCGCAGGCAGTCGGCCTGGAACACGTCATTGAGAAACGCAGCAAGCGAAAGCTCATATACACGCGACTTCAAACGCAGGTCGGCATGGATGTCGGCGCACTGCCCGGCGACCTAAACGAAAAGACGTTCCCGTTCATCGCGCCATTTATGGACAATCTCGAAGTGATGACCGATAAGCCTGGCGAAATCAAGAAGTATTTTTCGGAGGGTGACGAAGATAAGCGCAAGATATTCTTCGACTCAATCCAGACGATCCGCGGGCGCTCGCTCAATCATACGTTTTTCCTTGGCGATGAATTCCAAAACCTCGACGTCCACACGATGGCAGCAATCGCAACCCGCCCAGGCTTGAACGCCAAATTCGTATTCATGGGCAACTTTTCGCAGATTGATAGTCCGCGATTGAGGAGCACGAAGACGAACGGGCTATACCAGTTGCTCAACGGATTATACGAACAAGGGGCTACGGAATACTTTGATCACGTTAACTTAACGGAAACGCAAAGGCATCCGGTGGTTGACGTAGTGGAGTCGATTTTACGTAATCACGAGATGGCGCCGGAGTTTGAGGCGTTGGAAGCGCGAGGCAATCAGTAGAAAAATACGAAGGAGTGAATTTCTTGAAAAAATGGTTTTGGACGACTTTGCTGATAACACTAATCCCTTTGTGGGTTGTGCTGTATTTGATTGGCATGATGGGCATGGCATCCTCTTATCTTTGGGAAAATGTTTACCATTCGGTGTACAGACGAGCAGGAAGTCCCCTTGATAAAAAATAGTAGTTATGACGCACTTCGATCCAACCGCGCAACTAAAAGGAGGCACACGCCATGCTTAAGAAACATGTAGCCGCCATCGTACTAGAAAGGGGCGCTATCAATGCGTAAATACACGGTCGGAATAAACGTTAACACAATCGACGAGTTAGTCGGAATGGGCGTAAAAGTCAAGGCATTCCTCACGGACATTGGCGATGGCGACCTCGATTTGCAACTGATGGTCAATCCGCACGGCGATCAGTTCGCGGAATCGCATGCAATCGGATTCGTATCAGGCAGTAGCGAACATGACACAGAAGACGATGAAGAAATAGAGGAATAGGTTCGTAGGGATGACGAAGGAGGAGCCGGAATTGAATAACGATAAATTAACGCAAATGTATGAAATGCAGACGCAATTAGATTCACGAATTAGTGAGGAACGCGGAATCGACAAAACGACCGACGAATGGGTAGTCGGACTGACTATCGCAATGGAATCGGAAATCGACGAGATACGGCGTGAGGTTAACTGGAAGTGGTGGAAGAATCCGAGGGAGATCGATAAGGACGCTTTGCAGGGTGAGGTAATCGATTTGTGGCATTTTCTACTTTCGATGTCACGCGTGGTGGGCTTAGAGGCTGACGATATTCACCGTTTGTATATGGAGAAGAACGCAGAAAATCACGCCAGGCAAGACGGCACAAGCGTTAAAGAAGGATATTCGGCAAAATAAAAAGAGGGGTTTGCTGTTCATGTCTACAGAGTTTCCTAGACACTAGTTGCCCAAAAACGTTTGCAACATAAAACCACCTCCACTGATAATGTACCATAAATTACTAGATTCGTAAAGGAGTTTTTATAATGGTGGAAACTAAAATGAACGTCGTACTACTGGCACATACGCAACTAAGCGAGAAGTTTTACGACAGCTTCGATATATACGGACACAGTTACGAAGGAAATAAGTTAGACAACACGGGCGCAACTGACGGCCAAGCGGTCGCACTCTCCGCAATCCGCACGTGCTATTCTCCGGGAAATCCTTCGGAAATCGTCGTAAAGGAAGGCGTCAAGTATTTCGGAGCACGAGCGACCGATGGCAAGGAAGGCACGGAAGCCGACCGCCTGTTCCGTCAAATAGTGGCGTCCAAACATACGAGTACGTTGGAGCATATCTCGTTCACCTTTGCGATTGAAAGCGTATCTCGCGCATTGTTAGCGCAACTCACACGGCATCGTGTAGGTTTTAGCTTTAGCGTACAGAGTCAACGATATGTCCGTTTTGGAAGCGACGATCGTAGTGGCGGATTTGATTATGCCGTACCAGAGACGATAAAGAATAGCGCTAAAACGGTTGAATTAGAATTAAACGCCAATACAAAACACAAGTATACCGCGGAAGAATATTTCGAATTATTTATGCAAGAAATTCAATCGGTATACGATAAGTTGCGTGAATTAGGCGTACCAGCCGAAGATGCTCGCGCAGTCCTACCGAACGCAGCGGCAACTAATTTAGTCATGACGGCCAACCTTCGCGCCCTGCTCGACTTCTATGCAAAGAGGCGTGAGGGTCGCGGTGCACAAGGCGAAATATGTTCTCTAGCGGAGGAACTACGCAAGCAAGTCGTAGCCGTAGAGCCATGGGTCGACCAATTCTTCGAAGGAGCGTGATTCTATCGTAATCGCAACGTGGGTACTAGCGCATTATTTACTATTATCGGAATTAGAAGCCGCAAAGTCTCCGGAGCCCTACGTTATCAAAGTTGGGGAATCGGAGTACGAACGGAGGGTTAAGGCGGAGGTGGCTAAACGTGAGAAAAGACGAGAAGCAAGGGATGCTCATCTACGCGCTAATACTCGTAGCGATAGAAATGTGGGTAGTAATCAGTGGCTAACGTTCGATGCCACGGCTTACACCGCAGGCCCCGAATCAACCGGCAAATCGCCCGGCGACGCAGACTACGGAATCACAGCCAGCGGAAGGCACGTCCGAGAGAATCATACGATTGCCTGTCCGAAATCCATTGCGCTAGATACTCGCATGGAAATCGAAGGGCTCGGCGTTAGGACGTGCGATGATCGCGGAGGAGCAATAACCGACGGCAGACTCGATATTTACTTTGAGGACGTGGCAGACGCGAGGGAGTTCGGCAGACGGACGGTCAGGGCGCGGATAATCGAAAATTAGGAGGCGAAAAGATGAGCGAATTAAAGTTCACGGTAGGCTCAAATGTTTACAACGTTGTCGAGATTGACGGTCTTATGCGTAAATACGATCTATATGGACAAGTAACGTATAGCGACTGCCGTATCGAGATTGAGCCATCGCTGGGAGCAACGCGAAAAACAAACGTTATTATACACGAATTATTACACGCATGTCTTTTTGAAGCGGGCTACGACGATCAAGACGAAGAGTTAGTACGTAGGCTCGGTAATGTGGTGACGCAAGTAATCGGCGACAATTTAGCCACATTCGATAAACTACTCGAAATGGAGGAATCGGAATGACTAAAACACATTTGATTGCTGACGAGTCGCTTGGCGGAGTTTTGCGGGAGTATATCGAGGTGTATCGTAAGGCGAAAGTTGGTGATTACGCTGTTCAAACTAGTCGCTGGATGGGGAATCGAGGTAATATCGCTGAAATTACGCGTGTCTGCGATGACGGGAGCGGTGTGACACTTGGTGGGCACCCATTAACTCACGGAGAATATCTCACGTTAGAACCGACCGACATCGTCCATGTATGGATTACTGTCGGAGACTTAAAGGGATTAGTACGCTACCGACTAGTCGATCGCAAAGCCGAGGTGGGCGAGAAGGTGCTCGTATACGGTCATGGGGCGTCGTATGTAGACGGTGTTCGTACAGTCAAGAGGACTGCTCAGGACGGTCATATATTTTTCGATAGAGGCGGACGTCGTTCTGGCGGCTATTATGTACTCATTCCGGTCAACTCCGAGCCCGCCGAACCAACTCCGGACATACACGACATCCTGGCGAACCTAGCCGCGAGAGTACACGACTTAGAGTCGCAACTACGCGACACGCAAGGCAATGTCGAAAGGCAGGGCGTCGAGATTGAAACCGTAAAACACCTCGCCAAGTCTAACGAAGAGGATATTCGACTGCTCGACGAAAGGACACAGCCGAAAATTAACGAATTAACATTAACGTCTCGGATCGACGGAACTACTAAAATAGACGCTAAGTACAGCGGAATACCTACTTCGGAAGTGCTCGCAAAAATACTTGACGGAGGTTGGGGGCGATGAAGTATCCGATACGTAAAATCGCCCTCGCTGGCGCTGCTCGATCCGGCAAGGACACCATCGCCGACCATCTCGTCGAACGCTACGGATTTGCCCGATTCGCCTTCGCTGACGAAATGAAGCGTCTTCTGCACGAAATATATCGCGACGTGCCCAAATCGCCAAAGCCTCGCCGAGCCTGTCAGGTATTCGGCGAAGGGTTGCGCAATCTCGACATTCCAGGCGCCCGCCACATTTGGATTAACGCCTGCATGCGCCAAGTCGACGCCCACATATGGTGGCACAGCGAAGTTGACGAGCGAGGCGCTAACGTAGTGATTACGGACTTACGCACGCCATTGGAATACGAAAGGTTGCGCGCCGAGGGCTTCACAATCATCCGCATCAAGGCTCCGTCAGCGTTGCGGATTGCCCGAGCGCAACAGGCTGGAGATGCCTTTTCGCTGGAAGACTTGACGCACGAGACGGAGAGCTACGTTGATACCTTCGACGCAGAGTACGAGATTATTAATGACGGTACATTGGACGATTTATATACGCAGGTTGACGAAGTTATTGCGAAAATTAAGGAGGCGGAGTGAATGGGTTTATTACTTTTTGGAATATTAGCGGCTATCGTTGCGACAACCTTATTGGGAATGACGGCCGGTGCGGATGATTTCGTCGAATGGTTATTGTCGGTGGTTTTAGGGCTATGTATCGGGGCAGGTTCGTTAGCAATCGGAATCATACCCGCCTTTGTGGCTTCAACAACTCCGGCTAATCCGATTGAGGTGGAAATCTACGCAATAAAAGACAACAGCGAGGTGCAAGGACAATTCTCACTAGGTTATGGCAGTGTAGACGAAGAGCAGTACTATTACTACGTCACGGAAAGTAATGATGGCTTCAAGAAAATCGCGAAGGCTGAAGTTGACAATTCAGCATTAAAAGAAGAGTCAATCGACAATCCATACGTAGTAGTTTACGAAAATAAGTTTGATTCAGCATTCATGCGATTTATGTACGGAGATTACAACGGATCGAACACGTATGAATTCCACGTACCGAATAATACAATTACGACGGATTACAACGTCGATTTAGAGTAGAGGAGGCGGAGTGATTGAGTAGTTTCGATATAACCGACATAATTTTGGAAGTGGTCGTAAACGAAGGATTTGACATAGAGCCGGAGAGTTACGTGAGTTCGTTTAAACACGCTCAGAGCGGAAAGGAGCTCGTAAATTTCGAAATGGTTGGCTCGTGGCTTTGTGATATTGAATACGAAGTTCGATTTCCGAGGGAACCAGGGAAGTACCGCATGAAAGCGGAGTACAACGATACTACCGGAATACTCGAAAGTATTTACGACATTGAATTAATAGGGAAAACGGAGGAAAACGACGGGATAAAGTAGGCAATTATCCCGCAGTCCTTTTACGTTAAGTCATCGGCGCCCTTAAATCCGGCTAGGCTAAACGCAAAACTCCCTTCCGGTAGGTTAGCGTCCGAAAAGTCCTTGCCAGCATACGTAAATCGTAACGGAAGTTCATTGCGGTTGAGGCCCAACGTCCTAATAAACGGCTTGGCGTTACCATAGCGTCGTTTGTCAAATCGGAATGGTTTCGTATCAACAGCACGTACTATATCCGGACGGGCGACAATCAAGCGCATGTTGGCGTGGTCGTATCCGACGTACAGACGCATCGGGCAGTCGGCGCCGAGCAATTTGCACACGCCAGAGGAAAGGTACAGGCGCTGCTGAGAATCTACGGTGATGTACGGCTGGTCGGCTTCGGTTTCGTACGAAATCCAGGCGAAGCCCTTCGGTTCTTTTTTAGGCATGGCGGATAGCTCCTTCGGGTTCTTTTCCTATAGTATACGAAGGTTTAACGAAATTATCAAGGCAAGGCGAAGAAAAGCGAAATGGAGGCGGAAGAATGGAAAAGAAATTACTTGGCGAATTGGAATTAAATCGAATTTATCAGCGCGATTGTATCGAAGGAATGCGACTGATTCCGGACGATAGCGTCAATTTAATCGTGATTGATCCGCCCTATAATATCGGGAAGGACTCGCGGTGGGACAAATGGAAGTCAGTCGAAGGGTACGTCGATTTTATGAGTACGGTATTTAAAGAGTGTGAGCGTGTACTAAAGCCAAATGGGTCGTTCTACTTCTTCCATAATGATATGGTGCAGGTTCGTAAATTAATGGACGCAATTGACGACGAGACTTCTTTCGTATATAAAAATTTCATCCTATGGAATAAGCGTTACAACGGAAGCCCTCGCAAATACTACTTTGACAACGTAATTAAAACAGAGTCCAGTCGAAGTTACCGACCACTGACAGAGTACTGCTTATTCTATACATTTCAGAAAGAACTTACAGACGTTACACACGATGTAAATAAATTTGAGAGTCTTCGAAGTTACTTCAGAGAATTTCTAGCTGCGTTAGGGATTACGAAAAAGGCTCTGATGGAAAATGTTGGTCAACGAGCAGACCATTGCTTCCGTTGTAGTTCGAGCCAGTGGGATTTACCTACACAAGAAACATATGAATCATTGTTGGAGCTTCCGCGCGATAATTCATTTGTAGCAGTGTCGTACGCAGAATTGACGGGTATCTACGAAGGGATGCGTCAGCAATACGAGAGTGAACGTTACACCTATAACCACCAAAAAACACATCACGACGTATGGGATTATGAGGTGGCGCCTAAACTCGGGCACTGCACACCTAAGCCTTTGGATCTTATAGAAAATATTATACTCCATTCGTCAAATCCAGGTGACGTAGTACTTGATTGCTTCATGGGCAGCGGAACCACAGCGGTAGCCTCCGCCCGAACAGGACGTAACTTTATCGGGTTTGAACGCGAGCCGGAATACGTAGAAATCACAAACAAACGCCTTGACAACGAACTGGAGGCGAACTGATGGGCGCAGTAAAACGGGATATGCACATAGGCGAACGACGCCTAGCCGAACGTTATGCACTCGACAGTACAGCGGGTGTCAAACTATTACTTTCGGAGTACCACGCTTTGATAGGTAGGCAGTATCAAGGCGACTATGACGCGGTTGTTCTATTAACCGACATGGCTACGGCAATAGATCAGGCAGGCTTAACGGACCGGCAGCGTCAGGCACTCACGCTAGTCTACGTGGATGACCTAACGCAGGCTAAGGCGGGCGAGGCGATGGGCGGACTGGCGAAGGACGCCGTTAATCATTTACTCGACAGGGCAATCGAAGCAATATCGGAGGTTTATTGGTATTGGTCAAGGCATGACGAAGGATATACGATTTTATCGACGAAAGGGGAATCGGAATGATTAAGGGATTATCGAAATATCAGTCGCAAATAGTTTCCGCATTAAGAGAGGACGGCGTTTATCTTTGGACGAATGAGGGTCCCGGATATCGCGCATGGATTGGTGATAAAAACGGAGTAATCATCAATTATGTGCGGGTTCGCTCGGCTGAAGCGCTCGTAAATACAGGCGTGATTAAATTTGTAGACGGTAATTATCGCCAAGGATTATTCAAATATACGTTAAAGGTGGCGGAATATTACAACAGGAAAGAGGCGGAATAATGGGCGAACAAGCTTACGTAAATACTGACCGTGAAATTTGGCGTGAAACTAAAGACGATTATTATGCGCCGAGTATTCACGTAACGGCCGACGGTAAAATCGGGATAGATATTGGCGGATATGTCTTCGTAAAAGATGTGCGCGATTGGCATAAATTAGCGGATAAGTGCAGCTGTTACGAGAAAGCATTGGAGGCGGAGTAATGGCGGACTATAAAACGAAACTACACGAAGCAATAACGGAATTACAACAAGCGACCAAGCGCGGTGAAATGCCGCGAGAGGTTCGCATAGTTAAAATCGAGGCGCTGGTCGAGGATTACTTCGCAAAGGCTGGCGAAATGCCGGACAGCACGGCGTTGGAGCGGTTGGCTGATTTGTGTTTGCATGAGGAGTTGACGGACACTAACGAGCACAAAATATCGCAGACTGAATATCCGTTTTTGAGCGAGCGCCAGTTTGATCGCCGTGATAATCGTGAGGTTAAATCAACGACTGGTATGGACGGAAATGCTGCGGATGGCCAAAAGCACGGCGTGCCGACGCGGAGAAAACGAACTGATTATGAAAATAGATTCGTAGATAAGAAGTCCCGAATTCGTAATAAGGAACGGAAACATAGGTACGTAGAGTTTACGAAAGTACAGCCGGTTGTTGTCTACAAATTAGGCGACAGCCGCGCTTAATAGAGAATGGACATCAACTTTTACGCTGTTTTGTGTTCTTACGTTAAGAGTGGCATCAACAATGGGCGCCTCAGTTGTGTATACGTTAAGAGGGGGCAAAACGTCAACTTTTCGGAACTAGTACGGACTGTAGGATGAAGAGACGTCAACTTTTGGCACGTTTCGTATCTATGTCTTAAGAAGAAACGATTTCGCGGGCGCTTCGGCGCTTGCTGAATAACTGACAAAAAATCTGCATTAAAAAGGAGAAAGAAAAATGAATAAAAATCAAATTGAAGCAATGAAAGAATCATTAAAAATTCAAGGTTATAGTGGCAATTGGAATTATGACGAGTACATGTTCGGAATATATAACGGTATGGAATTGATGGTAGCAATTGCAGAAAACAGAGAACCTGTCTACAAAGAAAAACCTAAGAGATGGCTGAAAGATAGAAAAGTTGATTCCAAACCAATCAGTATGTCTTAGTCCGATTCTAAAGCGCAATAAAAGGAGGAACAAACAATGAAGTGTGAACATCATTACGAAGTTTGTTGTTATAATTCTTCAATTGTAATTGCAGAATGCACCAAATGCGGTGACGAAAAGGAATACGACTTTGATGATTATTTTTTGAATTATGGATTCCCTACTCTTTCAGATGAAATAGAATAGTACACCAGTTAGAACAAATTACGAAGGAAAGGGCGGTTTGAAATGCATGATACTCTTTATTTTCAGGTGAAAAGATTAAAAAGACACTTAAATATTGTATTAGGTAGGATGGGAATTTTTAAAATCGCAGAATGGACTATTAGAAAGCTATCAAGAATTATTAAGTAATACACACTTATGTGGAAATGTGCAATTGCAAACGTTGGAAAAGTCATATTCAAGAAAGGAGAATTAAAAATGACAGTACACGGTTTTATGGAAGATTGGGATGGAGAAATTGTACTAAGTGATATTCATAACTTTAAAGATGAAAATGACTTCTCTGAACAAGCTGAAAAATATGTTAAGGAAACAAGAGGATATAGAGTGCCATTATTTCCTCCTGTTGTTATGGATATTGTGTACAACGGTGAAAACGAAGAATGTTGGTCAAGCAAAAATTATGCCCTAAAAACAGGCTTTGAAGGAGAAATAATTACGGTTTATAGGTCGACTTTAGATTATGACAATGCAGAAGGGTAATTCGCACTTCGAACAAATTACGAAACAACCACGCTCGCTTCGGCGGGCTTTTTAATTTTAAACGAAAAGGAGACGTTGGAGTGAATAAAGAGATTGCTAATTTAATTATGGATTATGTGGCCGTTAGGGTAAACTTCAAATCAGTTAACAACGATAACATCGACAAGGTTGCTGGGAGGATATCAATCGAGTTTTGTAAAACGTATAGTCCGCGGAAAAACTGGGGTGTGTCTCGAAAGGATATAAAAGCATTAATTATCGATATATTCCGCGCTGTTATGGAGGGTAGGCTGGTATTTGTTTTCGACGAGGAGTGTGACGAAAATGAATAAGCGCCAACTAAACGAAAGCCTATCCAAACTAGTAAGCGGAGCGCCGCGAGGATCAATTACGCGCACCAACGGCAATTATGGACGTGATGAAACCGGCAAGCCTTTCTTTATTCAATCAGTAGAGCAACGCGAAACAGTTAAGCGAATAATGAAGCAAAAAGGGGAAGGGCGCAAGGAGTCGTTCTTCTTCAGCGTAATCGAACGCATGCACTACGTTGCCAACGCACTTACACCGGCTCAATGCGGGTATCTGCTCGTATTAACTAGTCACGTCAATTGGAACGGACTCCTTGTACGATCCGAAAAGGACTCAACGCCATTAACGCCTGCCGAAATGCAAAAGGCGCTCAACCTTCCGAAATCCAAGCGCTCGACCTTTACAGACTTCCTGGACGCTTGCTTAAACCACGGAATCATTAAAAAGAAAGACGACGGCTACTACGTCGAGAAAGGCTTTCATTTCCGAGGCAGAACGGAAGGCGAGCGAGTGGTCCGCACCTATATTACGCAACTACGCGAAATGTATAAAGATGTCAGCGCTCACGATGTCGGGCTGCTTTACCGGCTGATTCCGTATATTCACGTTGACTCGAATATCCTTTGCGAAAACCCTAACGAAAAGGACGCGAGGGCAGTCGTAAAGCACAACCGTAAGTCACTGGCTGAAGCAATCGGAGTGACCCCGCAAGTTATATCAAGGGCAACAACGAGAATGATTTACGACGGGAAGTCGGTATTTGCGAAAGTGACGACGGCGACTGACGGCACGTTTTATATGTTGAATCCGTCGATATTCCGCAGGGCTGACCGTGATGATTACGACGCAACAACGCGAGGGATATTCGGACTCCAATAAAAGTGTGTTTTCATTCGGACACTTTCGCCTAAAAGTGTGTTTTCATTCGGACATCCGAAAAGTGGCTTCGAGCCTACAGCCGCAAGGGATACAGCCGTTTTTGGCTCGGGATTATATATATTATATATATATAAATACACTACCCTGCGCCTTCATTCCTAAAGAACAGTCATTCGGCGCCATGATTATTTATTCTTTTAAATACCGACGTTAAAGGATATGACAATATGGTAGGACGGCTCGCTTTTTGGGCCGGACTACAAGGTCTTGAAGTCGTAAGACTTCTCGCTAATCACTGCGTACATATATTCGTCAACATTTACGCTGTTTCGCGGTATATAGTACGAAGAGATAATCGGACAATAGCGGACACCGAGTCCGACTAATCAAACGGAGGCGATAACGATGGCAAAACGTATACTCAACGAAAAACAATGGGCGGCTATTACGATATTATCGCAGCCTAAACGCGCAGGCATGACGTATGAGGAAGTGGCGAAAGAGGTAGGCGTTGCTAAGTCGACACTATTCGAGTGGAAGAAGCTGGACGAATTTAACGACGCTATCAAGAACGCAGTGGTGCGCAATACGACCGACAGGCTGCCGGACATGTTCGATTCTATGATCGATAACATTATCGAGACAGGCAATGCGGCGGCTTTCCGCACAGTCGTACAGCTGCACGGCATGTTGACGGAGAAGGTCGAGGTAGCTAGCAAGGGGGATGCGGCAGATATCGACAGCATGAGGGCGGAGATTGAACGGATACGTGGCGGTGAGCGGTCCGATACGTAGATAGTGCGGACATATAGTAGAAGGAACACGGAATAGCGTGCGGTAGGTGTGGCGTCTATGTCGGACTTCGGTAGCGTAAGGGTCTCGGATTACCTGCACGAGGCTCCTGGCGGACACACGCCCGGAACGCTTTGAGCCTGCGCTAGAATATGCACGATTGTATGCAGTCGAGGCGGATTCATACGGCATGCTGAACGTTGTTGTATCGCTGTTCTTACGATGCATAAACTTAGCAGCGTTCATTGAGCGCCGTTAACGTTGGTGTAAAGCGATTCTTAATGTAACACAATGCGTTCGAGTTACTTATGTTATACAACGTTATGAATGCGCCATACATTGGCGGAAACCCCCCAAAGGGCTACCGTCAGATGTGCGTTTTCTAACCAACGACAAATCGGCGTACAAAATTTTCGCTTTGGCTTTAACGGAAGGAGGAAAACGTATGCTAACGGCCGTACTTATCGTCAGTCTCGTCTATTTTACGGTAGGAATCATCGTAACATCTACGTTAAATTTCATTTACGTTGATCCGGCGTATAGATTGAACAGTATTCGCGAAAGTATCCCAGTAGTTGTCGGATGGCCTTTGGTGCTATACGTATTCTGGGCGTTTACTCGAGGTTAAAGCGCACGCCATACGAAAAAACCTCCGTCAATTAAGCGGAGGCTCTTCGTATTTTTACAAGCAAAGTGTTTCGTAAGTCTCATCGATTGTCCCTTGTGTGATCCCGATATATTTCAAGGTGTCGCGCTCGGTCGCGTGGTTTAACATACGCATGACCTGCGCAATGTCGCCGGTCTTCTTATATGTATGAAAGCCGGCTGTCTTCCTCAGCGAATGGCAGCCGATTTCAATATTAACGCCAGCACGATTGGCGGCTGCGTTCAACAAACGGTAAGCCTGCACACGACTAATCGCCTTGCCACCTTTTCGCGAAGGGAACAACGGCCCATCAGCCGGCGCTAACTCGTTAATAGCTTTGCGAGCAACGGCGTTAATCTTAATACGCTTAGACTTGCCGGTCTTGCCTTCATGTAGCGTAATATAATCGCCAGCAACATCGGTGGCAGTTAACGTAAGCAAGTCGCTAATCCTTAGCGCCGTATTAATGCCTAGCGTAAATAGTAGGAGGTCGCGCCCGTGCATCGCCTTTTTCATACGGCTAATGTCGCGGATTGATTTAATCGGTTGGACTTCGTTCACGCTAAATCGCCTAAGTCCTCTACGAATTCTTTAAGCATTCTCACTTCGGCTTGCAGTACGTGCAATTGGATTGTTTCATTCGGAGCCATTTCGTAATCTAGGTTATTTTCTTTAGCTTGTAATTTTGAAAGTAGCGCTTCTTTTCGGCTCAACTTACTTTTATAGAATTCTAACGTTTCGTTAATCATTTTCGAATACAACTCCTTCAAATGTTTTGTTACATTCATAATAAACGATACATAAACGAAAGTCAAACGTAATCTAACGATATTTATGGACCACAGCGTCCAGCGCAACTGAGCGCAGTGTTACGGGGAAGATTCGCAGTTTTGACCTGGAATTGAGCCGGTTAATAACCGAGCAAATGGGGCAAATCACAAACGATGTGGTTAATCGTTTTACATAGCGTCGATTTCTGGCGCAAATAAAACGAAAAGGAGGCGATTATTATCGCATGGTTCGGTAACAGGTGGGTCGAGTCAGCAGAACGTGCTGATATAATCGCCACCTACCGAGAATATAAAGAGGCGCTTGACGCAAAGTATCCGGACGTAGGCGAAATGGATGCTGATACAATGGCGGACTACCTGGCGGCTTGTAAGGAATTGGCGAGGCTTGAACGGATTCACCGTTGCGAGCGCGACCTGCTCGAATTTTCCATCGAATATTTTTCGGAGGCCAAGAATCCCGGCAACGCAGGTAACTGGGAAGGGTTTGACGTAACCAATCGCGAAGATGCGGCGGAGTTCCATAAGGAAATTTGCGAAATAATGAACGAAGTATCGACGACGAAGCCAAACGCTAAGACTGCAGTAGCCGTAGCGAGGTCGCATGGTAAGTCGACGTATTTAACTAAGGCGTTCCCGTTACACGAAACAGTTTACCGCAAACGTAAATACATTATCATTATTTCGGAAACTCCTTCCGTATCAGGACCGAACTTAGAGTGGTTGGCGACGCAGTTAAAGTTCAACGAGAAGCTACGCGCCGACTTTGGCCCGTTACTTTCGATAAAGCAACAAGAAAATCCGAAAGATAATAGTGCGGAGTTCATAACATGGGAACCACGCGGAGAGCAAAAACGACAATTAACGAAGATTGAAGCAGCCTCGACAGGTCAAGCGCTTCGTGGACGAAATTGGAATGGTTCTCGTCCGGATTTAATTACGTGTGATGACTTAGAGGACGCAAAGACTAATGCGGCTACTCCGGAGCAACGAACTAAACTACGTGATTGGTTCAGTTCTGTCGTAATGCCTCTCGGTGACCCAAAGGGCGAGAAGACAGCCTTCGTGATAATGGGCACTACTGTTCACTATGACAGCTTATTAATGAACATCTTATATAAGCGGTCTGACTTCGAAACGCGCGTATATAGGGCGATAATAAATCCGCCTGAACGCGGTGACTTATGGGAACAGTGTCGCGAAATATATATCGAACGCGAGAATCCTAACAGACGTATCGACGCCGAGGCTTTCTATAAAGAGAATTTCGACGAAATGAATAACGGCGTAAAGGTATTATGGTCGGAGTTTCAGTCTATTTGGAAGCTAATGACTTGGCGATGGGACAACGGAAGCAAAGCCTTTAACACGGAGTATCAGAATAATCCGATAGACGAAGAAAACATGGTATTTAATCCGGAAACCTTTACGTATTGGGACGACAATGAACCGGACAAACAATTTCCGCATAATCAATACACGATTTCAATGGGCGTCGATTTCGCCCTCGGAAAAGAACGTGGAGATTACTCAGCAGTAACCGTAGTTGCGAAGCATAAGGAAAGTGGCGCAATTTACGTAGCGGATTCGTATGCGGAGCGTATTCACCCGGATGAGTTTATGAAGGCTATAACGAAATTAACGATTAAATGGCAACCTGACGTAATTGGCGCGGAAAGCGTGGCTGCGCAGGAGTTCTTCGTAGATAAATTGAAAGAAGCGTTACAGTTCGCAGGCTATCCGGCACACAATCGCGTAAAGAAGGTTTACCAAAGATCACGGAAAGAATTGCGTATTGAGTCAATGATGCCAGACATAGAGTCGAAAAAGATTCGGTTCTGCCGTAAGCATCGCATTATGCTCGAACAGTTTGAGCGCTACGGGCAAGGCGAACACGATGACGCCATTGACAGCCTCGAAATTTCGATAAGCTCAATAAAGAGAGCGAAACGACAATTACAAGATAAGCCGTCATGGTTATAACTTAATAATTTTTACTGACCGAATAGGAACGGAAGTCATGAGCCGTTCTGATAAGCGCATATCTCGGTGCGCTTTCGGTCTTTTTTAATGCCGAGAAATCACAACGAGGAGTGGTTTTATGCGAAAAGCGCACAACCGAATAGATTTACCTGCGAAGGAAATAGCAGAGAAATACAATTCCGGTATGACCGCAGAGGCTATCGGAAAACATTACGACGTAGCCAAGAAAACGATACTTACGCGATTAAAAGAGGAAGGTATTACGCGAAGACAGCAACCAAGTTATAACGTAGATTCTGAATGGTTACGCATAGAGTACGTAGATAAAAAACGTAGCACACGCGATATAGCGGAGGAAGTCGGCTGTAGTAGTAAACACATAGCGAAGCAATTGCATAAACACGCCATACCAATACGCAAACATTGCGGGGCTCCTGAGTTCACTAAGCAAGAGCGCGTCAATAAGTGGGCGAAACCCTTAGACGAGCACCCGTTATGGAAGGGCGGAGTAACGAGCCTAAATGAACACTTACGTACTGCGACATTTGAATGGCGTATGGAGTGTTTACAAAGTACGAGGTTTACGTGTGTAGTTACCGGCATGCGTCATAAAAATTTAGACGTGCATCATACGAAGGCGTTTAACGAAATACGTGACGAATCTATAGCGGAACTTGGTCTACTGAAGCATAAGAAAGTTTCGGACTACACCGTCGAAGAAATCGCATCTTTATTCGAATTAATAAAGCAAAAACACGAAAATATTAAAGGCTATCCGATAGGGCGATCGCTGCATAAGGAGTTTCATAAGCAATACGGAGTACACGCCACAGAGTCAGACTTTGAGGAATTTATACGAAACTATAACGAAAAGGAGGCGGTAGTTTGACGGAACTTCTAAATAAAGTAACGCAAGGCGACTGCCTCGAAGTGAGTAAGCGTATAGAAAGCGGTAGCGTTGACTTAATACTAACGGACTTACCCTACGGTACGATGAACGGCGCAATGCTTGACGGTTGGGGAGGAAATAAAACTTCCTGGGATTTTGCGATTGACCCGAAAGACGTTTACGCAATAGCTAACCGTATTCTACGCAAGAACGGAAAAATGGTCTTATTCAGCCAAGAACCTTACACTAGTAGGCTTATAAACGAAGCCACTCCTAATGTACCGTTTTCATACCGTATGGTGTGGGAGAAAGATCACTTCGCTAATAGTTTAATCGCTAAAAAAGCGCCTGTCAGTTACTACGAGGACATACTCGTATTTAGTAAAACGCATGACATAGAAGGAGTACATCCCTTAAGATCATACTTTACGCACGTGTTGGAGTATATTGGGCTGACGTTAAAACAGATAAACGATACGCTAGGTCATCGCAGAGCGGAGCACACCTTTTACGTCACAAGCACGCAGTACGGTCTATGTACCGAAAGGACTTACGACGAGTTAATTAACGTGTTCAATATCAACAAAATGGACGGATTTAAAACATACACCGAGTTACGAGAAATAGATAAGCGATTCGACAGTGTGTTCAATCTTTGGGAAGGCGGAAAGTATAAGAGTAACATCCTAAGATATAAAAAGGATTACGACGGATACCATCCGACGCAAAAACCTGTACTACTGCTCGAAGATTTAATAAAAACGTTCAGCAATGAGGGCGACACGGTAGTAGATTTAACGGCAGGTAGCGGAAGTACAGTGGTCGCGGCGATTAATACCTGTCGTAATTTTATCGGAATCGAACGCGAATCAGATTACGTCGACATAGCAAATAAACGCATACAAGAAGCGAGAAAGGAGGCGCTAATGTGACGATATTTTACGAAGGCGGTCAGTTTCCGCCGGAAGCAGACATCGAACGTATCGCAAAATACAAGCGAATGAAAAAGTATTATGACGGAAAGCAGTGGGAAGTTTACGATCGAGTTCGCGCATTACTTGACGGAACGCCACAACAAGTACAACTAGACCGACTATATATCGCGATAAATCTCGCTAGAATCCTGGTAATGAAACCGGCCGACATGCTCGTTGGTGACCGTCCGATTTACGAAGCAGGCAAGCCAGACGATTCGCCGGAACAAAAGGCGCTAAATAAGTACGTAGAGGAGAACGATTTAAATACGATTATTTACGAAAGTACAACGGCTAACGGATATCGCGGCGATTCTTTTATTAAAGTTCGCTATGGTAGACGCCAAGACTTATCGGAGGTTCAAAGCGTATTATCGCCGGAAGCATTCGCTCAGTATATCGCAGACATTTCGATGGAGCCGATTATCGAACATGTAAACGCTGAGACAGTTTTTCCGGAAACAGCGGACGGTAACGTTAAGCAATTTAAGGCGGTAAATATCGCTACAATCGAATGGGTCGAGACCCGTAAAACAGAGATTCCGTTCTTGAACGTTGAGCGACATGTGCCAGGATTTATTATTTATGAACGCTATCGTTTACACCAGCTCCCGGAAGTCGGAGTCAACAATCAGTTTGGCGTTCCTATTACGCTATACACGATTGGCGAAAAGGTAGCGACAGGCCGCAAAACCGATGTCGTGGCGACAGGGCTTCCTCATATTCCGGTATTCCATATTCCGTACACGTCGGTAGATGACGATTGGCAAGGCGGAGGATTTATCGAAACCATCGCGAGCGCATTGCACGCGTTAGAGGATTGCGTAACGGCGCTATCTTATATTCTGCAGAAGCACGCTGATCCGACTTTTTACGGCCCAGATATTGAGGGACCGATGGCGAATAGCACTAGTTTCGGCGGTAAATATATACCTATTACGAAAGAAGACGCAACGCCTGGGGCAGTTACGTGGAACGGTCAGCTTGATTCCGTATTCAAGGAAATGGACTTCTTGCTTTCGTATATTTTCCAAATGAGCGAAACGCCGCAATGGCTATTCGGAACAACAGTAAGTGGCGGCAACTCCGGCGGGACAGGAACGAGCCATACGGATAGTGGTTCGATTAAAGCGCGATTCTTGCCGATATTGAGCAAGGTGAAAAGAATCCGCAATCACTATGATAAAGCGATTAGAGATGCACTATGGACGTGCTACTTATTCGATAAGGAGTTCGGAGAATATTCCGGAGAAGACGTATATCCTACGGTTATTTGGAAAGATGGCCTTCCGAAGAATCTCAAAGAAGAAGCGGAAATAGCGCAACTTCGTACTGGAGGAAAACCTACGCTAGACGTACAGTCAGCTATCAAGTCGCTTGACGAAGTAGACGACGACAAGGCCACGGAAATCACGCGACGTATTGAGAAAGATGAAAAGGCGGCGATTGGCACGGTCGATGCTTCGATATTTAACGTGGACAAAGGGATTGGTGCGTAATGGCCAATGAATTTCGCGAGCCACCTCGCCCCAATTACGACTACGATGTGCGAAAGCTAGTCAGCGCCTACGAGCGTGCATTGACGAATATCCAAGCGCAACTTAATTCGCTAATGCTTTCGGATTTCGAACGTGCCTCAATACTGGCGGTACAGGCACACATAGCGGCAACGTTGAAAGAGCTAAACGGATTCACGGCGGAGTGGACTGGCGAAGCGCTAACGAAAGCTGTCACGCAAGGTTCGGCTGACGCAATCTATGCGCTAGGGCTTGCGTCGACACTGCAGGAAGCGACTAATATCGTCAAGTTTAATCGTATGAACAAGGAACTTGTCAAGGCAGCCATTGCCGACACGCAAGCGGATTTACTCGCGGTGACTCAAAACGTAGAACGCCGAACGCGAGCGGCAGTCCGTACAGCAACGTCGGAAATGATGCGTGCTCATATGGCGCAAGGTGTGAGTGGTACGGCTACACTACGCCGAGATTTGACGAAAAGAATACGAAAGCAACTCGGAGATGCGGCGGACACGTCGATAATCGATGCGAGCGGGGGCCGTTGGAAGTTGGCAAAGTATACGGATATGTTAGTGCGGACTAAGATGATGGAGGCGCACAAGGAATCGACGATTAACGAGGCGGTAGGACGCGATGTTCAATACGGAGTGATTTCGAGGCACGGCGCGAAGGATGCTTGCCGAAATTGGGAAGGCAAAATCGTGAAGCTGACGCCTGATGCGCCAGGCAATTATCCTTACATCGGAAATCTACCGAGGAACGAGATATTTCATCCCCGATGTGCCCATGTAGTATCACCTGTGCGTAGGCCCGACCGATTACCAGACGATTTAAAGAAACTTAATAACGTTAACTAGCGCTTGGCTTTTATAGTCGGCGTCTTTTTTATGCCTTACGAAACGGCGTTAAACTTTCGGCTGAAAAAATCTATGGTCCACGTATGACCTTAAACGCGGAGGTACGAAAATGGAACAACGCAAATTATTACGTTTAGACTTACAACACTTCGCAGGTGAAGATCCAACGGAGCCAGTAGAACCAACAGAACCACCGGCCGCGCCTAAGGAACCAACACCAGCACCGAAAACATTTACGCAAGAAGAACTAGATAAAATTGTAGCTGACCGTATTGCACGCGAGAAAAAGAAACTCGACAAGTATGCGGACTACGACGAAATCAAAACGAAGGCGAGCGAGTATGAAAAGCAACTCGAAGAAAAACGCCTTGCCGAACTTAGCGAAAAAGAACGCTTAGCAGAAATCGCGAAAAAATTCGAGGCAGAAAAATCGGCACTATCGGCTGAACTCGAGGCCACTCGCGAAAGTATGAAAGCGGAAAAAATCCGCACGGAATTTATTAAGGTTGCTACGAGCAATCAAGTCGCCTATATCGATGACGCATTCAGCCTCGCAGATTTATCGGCCGTGACAATCGACGAGGACGGAAAAGTAGTCGGAATGGATGACGCGATTAAGGCGCTCGTTGACAATAAACCGTTTTTGCTTGCGAAGAAACAACCGACAGCTATCGGAGAGCCGACGAACGGAACTCCAGAGCGCACCGACAAGACAGCCGAGCAGTTGCTACACGATGCTGCGGAAAAAGCACGTAAGAGCGGACGTATTGAGGATAAGATGGCCTACGCAACTCTGAAGGCCGAACTGAACAAGTAGTATGGACGCTGTCAAAAAATTGACGCGTCTTTTTTAGTACAAAAAAACAAACACTCAGGAGGAAATTATAAAATGGCTAAAATTTATGATGCGAGTTTAATCGGCAAAAAACAATCGGTAGTAGATGAGATTCTATTGCTTAACCAACACCAAACCCCACTACTTAACATGTTAGGATTCGCTGCACCAGTTACGCAAACTACTCACCAATGGTTCGAAGATGAAATGTATGCTGACGAATCTACTGTAGCAGGCGCTAAGCTTGTATCCGATACTGCTGTTGTAGTTGCAGACGTAGAGCCATTCCGCGTAGGCCACGTTGTTAAAATCGGCGAAGAATTACTGTTAGTTACTGCTATTACCACGGGAACTAAAACATTAACTGTTACGCGCGGTTATGCTGGAACTACTGCCGCTGCAATCGCTGACGCTGCTAAAATCGAAGTACAATTCGTAGAAGGTGCAGAAGGATCAGACGTACGTGGAGCTCGATACAAAGCACGTGTTGCTAAGTCTAACAAAACGCAAATTTTTGACGACTCTGTTGAAATCTCCGGTACTGCACAAGCCGTTCAACAGTACGGAATTGGCGATCTTTACGAGTACGAAAAACAAAAGAAACAAGTTGAGCTTGCGTTGCAATTAGAAAAAGCGCTTATCAACGGCGTTCAATATGAAAACGGTCAAATCCGCCAAATGAAAGGTGTTCGTCAGTTCATTCAAACTAATGTCACTAACGTTGCTGGCGCGATTTCACTTGACGCTATCACGAACCTTGGTCAATCAATCTACGAAGCTGGCGGATTCGCTACTGGCGGAAACTACAAAGTAATCGTAGGCGCGAAACAAAAACGTAAATTGTCTGCGCTTGATACAAACAAAGTACAAATCAGCCGTTCTGAAAATTCTCGTGGTGAAGTAGTTGATACGCTTGTAAATGACTTCGGTCAATTTGAAATTGCGTTGAACAACAACCTGGCTGCTGACGAGTTACTTTTCGTTGATGCTAACCGTATGGCTATTCGTCCATTAGTTGGTCGCGAATTCTTTCACAAATACATGGGTGAAAAAGGCGATTACACAGTCGGTATGCTTGTTGGCGAGTACACGCTTGAATTCCAACAAGAAAAAGCTCATGGACGTCTTAAAGGACTTAACTAATTCAAACTAACGGCTCGCAGGTTTCTGCGGGCTTTTCTAATTAGGCGGTGAAGTACATGGCAGAATTTAAATCGCAATATAAAGAGCTCGGCTTTTACGTAGATGGCGAATTTAAGAAGTTTAACGACGGTCGCTACGCTACTGAGGACGAAGCAACGATCGAAGTGTTATCGAATATCTCAGACGCACAGCGCGTCGCAGAGGCGAAAGCCGAACCAAAAGCGGAGGAAACGCCGAAGCCGAAACCTAAAGCTCCTGCGAAGAAAACCTCCGGAAAATAAGGAGGCGATTTTATGGAGTGGGATTTATTAGTGGCAACGGAATACATCAAGCTTAACACGCTAGACAACGAGGACTTTATTGACGGGGACGATACACGCAAGACAGCGTTATTAAACGTAGCAAGCCGCACACTCACACGAAAATTCAGCGGACTAACGATTCCGAACGAAGCCGTTTACCTTTTCGGCGCAGTGTTGGCGAGCGCATATAACGATACTAATAAACTTCAGCAGCAAGGGGTCGCGGGCTTCTCGATAAAGGGCATCTCGTTTACATTTAAGGATTGGGCGAAGAAAGGACTCGACGCGCTAGTCCCACCGGAAGTAATCGACATCATCAACGAAGAGAACGGCGTGGAATTATCGACAGGACGCGTCATGAAATGGACGGTGTTGTAACATGGCGATGATTCCAATGAAGCAATCCGTAACTATTCAGCGTAAAGGCGAGCCGGACGAGTGGGGCGAAGGTGGCGTACCGACTAGTTTCACGTTAAAATGTCGCGTAGATGAGCGCACGCAAGTCGTACAAAATCAGCTAGGCGACGAAGTGGTCAGCGGAATGGAAATCCTGTTCAACAAATTCCCGGACGTACGTTATGACGACGTAATCGAATATACAAACGAATTAGGCGTGACGATCAGACGTACTCCGATAAAGATTGAACCGGTCCGCATGATTAACGGAAAGCCAACGCTAACGGCGGTGCATTTGTAATGGCGAAGGACTTCGATCTAGACCTCGGACCACTACGCAATTTAATCGCAAAGTCGCCGGACGCAGCAGGGCGCGGGGCTAAGCAGGCACTAGACGATATAAAGGACGATTGGGTTCGAGAGGCTCGCGACATTGCTCCGTTAGATACCGGCAATTTACGTCGGCAAATAGCGGGTGAAGTTGAAGGGCAGGAGCTCAATTCGAAGGTTATCGTTACGGCGAATGCTGCGCAAAAAGGATTCAACTACGGCTACTACATCCACGAAGAGAACGCCGGAGGCAAGTCGCTTAGGACGTCAGGCACGGTTAAGAAATTCTTAGACGAATCGGCGGACGAGGCAAAATGGCAGCGGTGGCTCGAAGAGGAAATAGAGAACGAACTTAAGAAGGCGGGGTGGTAGGTTTGGCGGACATTAAAACGGAGGTTCAAAGTATTCGCGATTTTGTTGCGCCTGAGCTGCCGGGCGCCACGTTTAAGTTGCAGAATATGCCGGACACATACAAGGCGGCTGAGCTGGTGATTGAGCTTGTCGGAAGTAAGGCGGGTACAGAAACAGCGTCCAGTTACCGCATTGACCAGACGTATCAACTAGTATACTTCGGAACTAGCAAGCTCGACTGCTTGACTAAAATGCAGGCGATCGAACGCTTGCTGAACGACAAGCAAATGATTCCGTTAGGGGCTCGGTACTTACGTATCGGGTCTTTTTCGTTATCGCAATCGTTCAAGACGGAAACGACGGGCGTGTTCGCAGTAATTGGAATGTTAGAGGCGGAGATTCGCGAAACACGGACGTATGTCGCTTATGAACCAATTAACAACCTAGAAACAGACACAACAGTATTTACGGAGGAGGACGAGTAAATGGCAATTAATCAATGGGACCCGGCGAACCCCCCGATTCGCCCAGGCTTATATACGAATTTCGTAAATGCGGCTGAGGGACAAATCACAGGAGGCGCACGTGGTATCGTAGCAATCCCGTTAAACACGTATACGGGAGGAACAGCTACAGCTAAAACATTTTACACGGTGAGCGACGAAACGGGTGCGGCGGAACTATTCGGTGCAGCGAACATTCAGTCGATTAAATTCGCATTACAAGGCGGCGCGAAAGAGGTACTTGTCTACACGATGCCAGCAACGCCAGCAACTGCGGACTACGTAGATATGCGCAACGCATTCGAAGCACGACCATTCAACGTGTTTGTATTCGACGGAGAGCCAAGCGCAACCGAACGAACTAATACGGTGGCGTGGGTGGTCGCAAACCGAACAGAACGCAAGCATTTCATGTTCGTTACGGGCGGCACAGCGGCAGACGACGCTAACCCAGCGACAGGAAATACTCGCTCAGCGGCGTTACTTGACGATTATGTAGTAAATCTTATCACAGGCGTATCTATCGATGGGACTGATTATTCAAGCGGAAAGTATGCGGCTCATATCGCAGGCTTAATCGCAGGTACGGCAATCAATCGCTCCATCACGTTTACAGAAGTAGCGGTCGATGATGTGACGAAACGCTTACGTAATAGCGAAATCATTACGGCACTCGAAGCAGGCTCGCTGGTGCTCGTCAATGACGGCGAAAAAGTTAAGATCGAGCAAGGTATTACAACAGCTAAGACGAAGATTCGCTCAACTCGCTCACGCCAAGCAGTTGCAACGGACGTCGAAAAGACGGCTCGCGATAACTACATCGGCAAGCTAGACAATAATGAAGACGGACAGGTAGCGTTGATTAACGCAATCAAAGCGTACCTCGAAACGCTCGAAGCGAGTAACGTGCTGACGGACATCGTGGTCGAACTAGACACACAGAATCCTAGCGTTGGCGACACCGTTTTCTTAACGATTGCTTATCGCGAAATTGATTCGATGGAGCGGATTTTCTTAACAATTAACGTTTAATAAACGAAAGAAGGACGGTGAATAACGGATGGTATTAGATGCAACGAAAACGTTGAACGGCAGCTTCGGGAAAATGTACTCGGCCGATGGTGAATGGCTTACTAACGTAACACAAGCGGAAGCAAACGGAGAAATCGGTAAAGAGGAAGTCATGCGTGCAGGTACGCGTGTAACCGGCCATAAAGTCGTAAGTATTACTTATTCCGGCACAATGACGGGGTATAAGATTACTGCAAAACTAGCGAAACAAATTGCACAAGTCAAAAACGATTCAAAAGGTTCATTTGTTACGGAGCTAGTGATGAAACTCGATGATCCGGAAAATCACGAAGGCAAAACACATGTACGTATCAAAGGCGTACAGTTCGATAATATTCCGATTTTATCTTACGAGGTTGGTAGTTTGGTAACGGAAGAAACTCCGTTCACATTCTCGGATTTCGAATATCTGTAAAACACTGGCGGGCGTAAAAATCCCGCCTTTAAATCTAACAATTAGTTTATGAAGGGGTGACGTAAATGAGCGACGCATTAAAAGCGTTATTGGCTTCGGATTTGAATATCGAAAAGAACGTCCACATTAAACGACTTGGCGTGGATTTTATCGTAAAGGCGTTAACCGACGAAACTCTCGAAGAGGCTCGCGAAGAAGCGACGCACTTTGTCGGAAAAGGTGCTAAGCAAAAGAAGGAAGTCGACACAAGGATGCTCGGCGGATTACTTATATCAAAGGCTTGCGTTGAGCCCGACTTTAACCACGTGGAACTAATCAAAGCGAAGGGCGCAAAGGACGCGGCTGACGTCGTAACTAAAACGTTATTGCCTGGAGAAATCGAAAAGCTTCAGATGGCGATCCTCGAACTTAGTGGTTTTGAGGACGATGAAGAGGAAATCGAAGAAGTAAAAAACTAATACTGGCGGGTGGCGAACCATACTTACTACACGAAATTTTCCAACGCCACGGAATCCCGCCTGACGAAGTTTACCAAAAGCCTTGGCGACACCGCAAGTTCATGTACGCGTCAATGGAACTCGTACTTGAAGAGGAAGCAAAAGAACGAAATAAGGCGGAAGGGAGGACGAAATAATGGCGTTTGATTTAAGAGCGATACTTCGGTTGGACGATAAGTTTTCCGACCCGATGCGGAAGATCACCCGCCAAACAGCGCGAACAGAAAAGGCAATGGATACGCTCGCTAGGTCGACAACCAAGGCGGAAACTTCTGCAAATAGGGCCGGTCGCTCATTTGACAAGATGGGCGGAGGTATCGGCTCAGTTACGAAAGGACTAGGCATGTTAACGGGAGCACTTGCCGGCGTGGCTGCCGGATATGCGGCGGTTGAAGGCGCAAAGAAAGTCTTCGAAGCTACCGTGCTTGAGGCGGCGAAATTCGAGCAGTCTAACGTAATCATCGGCGCAATGTTTGACGATAAAAAGCTAGCGAAACAGTATACGGATATGGTCGACCGACTTTCAGTTCAATCTCCGATACTTGATTCGCAAACAGTTTACGGAAACTCAAAATCGTTCATTACGCTGAGTAAGAATACGAAGGAACTCGAAAAAATGTGGAAGATAACCGAACGACTTGCGGCCATAGATCCGGGGCAAGGGATTGAAGGCGCGGTGTTTTCATTGCGTGAATTATTTAGTGGCGACGCCCTCTCGATTATTGACCGGTTTGAAATGCCACGGAAGATAATGAACGAAATCAAGAGTCTACCGTTAGAACAGCAGCTTGTTAAGCTCGATGAATACTTTAACAAAATCGGCATGACTACGAAACTAGTCGACGATATGGGCGGAACGACGATCGGATTATGGGCGCGAGTTCGCGAACAATTTGCGTTATTGTTACGCGACATGGGTGCGCCGTCGCTCGAAGTTATCAGCGGATTCTTATCGAATTTAATCGCAAAACTTGAAGGTGGAGACTTTTCAAAAGCCGCAAACGTTGGCGCTAAAATCATTAAAAATATCCTTACCGGTCTAACAAACGGAGCCACGTCGCTAATCAACTGGTTCACTGCGTTATCTAATTCCGAAGAGTGGAAGAAAAAGACCACTTTGAGCGCAAAAGTTGAATGGATAATAACGGATTTATTCGCGAAATTCCAGTCGTGGCTTGATGGCGGCGGTCGCGAAAAGATTCAGAAAGCCGGAGAAGTGGCGGTGCAAATCTTAGGTACAGCGTTGTCTTCGTCACAGGGTCCGATCATTGAAGCTGGTGTAAAAATCGGCACAGCTATCGGAAAAGGCGTAATTGACGGCGCCATTAAATACGTAAAAGACAACGGTTGGAAAATCGCCAATCTCAACCCGACGAACGCTGTCGGTAGTTATAGCGGTAAGCTCGGTAAAAAAGCCGTTGGTTGGGTGAAAGATAAAACGTCACGTTGGTTCGGCGGAGAAAGTTCGCACAATGGCGGACTTGACCGCGTACCTTACAACGGTTACAGCGCCCGTTTGCACAAGGACGAGGCGGTACTAACTCGCGGAGAGGCAGCGGAATACCGTGCGCAAAAGCAAGGCAAAGGCGTAGGCAATACGTATCAATTTAACGTAACGATTGGCGGTGGTTCGACAGAGCAACAAGCGGAGCAACTCTTCGACATATTCGTTAAGAAAGTCGAACAAGCGGGAGGTGCAGGTGCATAATGGCGGTAGAATTCTGGCTTATTAGTGGTAAAGAACGACTGCGCCTGCCCGTCAATCCTACGGCGAATGCTTATGACTCTCCGTTCGATTACGAAGATATCGAAGTTGAAGGACTCGGCGAGGTAACGAATATCAAACTACGGGGCTTGCGCCCATTTACGATACAAACATTTTGGCCGAAGCATTATAATCCGACATACTGCGGCTATAGAGGATTCATTTCCCCTACCGCCTTCGTCGCTAAAATCGAAAGTTGGCGTAACCGTCGGCAACCGATTCAGTACGTAGTTACTGGCGCTGGCGGCGTTAATCTCCCCGTAACCATACGCGACTTTCAAATCGAAGCTGAACGTGCCGGCTCGCCCGGTGACATTTATTTTACGTTGGCGTTAAAGGAATGGCGCGAGGTTAGAGTCGAAAGGGTAACGGTTGCTAAACCGAAGCCTAAGCCGAAGCCACGTCCTCCTAAGCCGAAGCCAGTCCCGAAGAAGATATACGTTGTGAAGAAAGGTGACTGCCTGTGGAATATCGCGAAGAAGCCTTCCGTTTACGGCGACGCAACAAAATGGCGCAAGATTTACAACGCGAATAAGAAGTTAATCGGCAAGAATCCGAACTTGATTTATCCGGGGCAAAAGTTGGTGATACCAAAATGAGCGTTTCTCTTCGGTATTACTCAAGCTCTGACACCTACGTTAAATTAACGGAGTTAGTCACTTCGGTAAATTGGTCAGGGGAAACAACGCAGGCCAGCCGTTCGTGCAAGGTGTCGATGAGCAATACGACAAACGGCACGACGAAGGCGGTTAATATCGAGGTCGGGAAGGACGTTCGGCTTTACGTAGATGGAGACGAAATCTTTCGCGGCGTTATCTTCAATACTGAAATAGCCAGCGACGGCTCCTTTTCGTTTACGGCGTACGACTATAACTATTACCTTACGAAAAATATGGACTCGATGAAGTTCGTTAAGCAGAAGGCTTCACAAATCATTCGCACTATCTGCAGTAAGTATGGAATCAGTGCGGGCACGATCGACGACACAGGCTACGTTATTCCTAAATTAATTCTGCGCGATAAAACTTTATACGACATGATTATGATAGCCTTGACGGAAACTCGAAAGAAAACCGGCAAGGTTTTTATGCTTGGAAACGAAAAAGGAAAGTTAGTTTTACGCGAGAGAAAGTCGCAGGTAAAGCGCTTGATTATAAAGGACGGCTCGAACTTACTTAGCGCCAGTTACTCGGAATCTATTGAAGACTTACGCAACTCCGTTCGTATCACAGGGAAGAGCGGCGAGGAATCGAAAGGTGTCACGGTCAGCGATTCGGCGTCCACTAAGAAATACGGACTGATGCGCGAGAAGGAGCACGAAAGCGAGAAGTCAGTCGCTCAACTTATGCCGATTGCCAACGCTTTACTGAAGGAACTCAACAAAGTAGCGAGGGAGTCTAACATAGATGCTCTCGGCGAGAAGTCAATTATCTCCGGCAAAATGGTGCAAGTCAGCGAGAAAATGACGGGCATCAGCGGAGGATTTTACGTTATTACCGACTCGCATACGTTCGAGCCTAACGGACTCCATTCGATGAGCATTACCGTATCGAAAACATTGGAATTAAACGAGCTAGAATATGAGCCACCTGAAGAACCGGAGAAGACTATGGCAAGCGGCGGCGCCTCAAATGACAAGGCAACCGACGTAGTTAACCTAGCGCGTAGCTTTAAGGGGAAAGTTCGTTATGTATTCGGCGGAAAGAGTATTGCAAACGGTACGGGCGATTGTTCCGGGTTTACTTACTACGTATTCAAGAAAGCAACTGGTAAAGACATCGGCCACGGCACGTCGGCACAGATACGAAAAGGAAAGCAAGTTTCGAAGGCAAGCGCTCAGGCGGGCGATTTAGTGTTCTTCCAAGGTACGTATCGTTCCGGAGTTTCCCACGTTGGTATCGTAACGCGTCCAGGATTTTGCGTAAGCTTAGCTTCGTCTGGATGCCAGGAACACAGCTATACGACAGGTTACTGGGCTGGTCACTACATGGAGATACGGAGGGTGATTTAACGATGGATAAACGCATAGGACTCGAAGGTTCATCGGCATCGAAGTTCGTCCAACTAATCCGCCAACACGGACATAACAAGGATGTCACCATCGAACTAGGCGAAGTGTTGGCGCCTATGCCTAACCTTAAGCTTCGCGTCGGGACTGATGAGATTGACCTCGACATGGACGACTTAATCGTATCGCAGACGGCGGCCAACGGCGGTCTTTCGGTAGGGGATCGCGTTATCATCATAGGAGACGACGATTCGCAATTATATTTCGTAATAGATAAGGCGGTGTAAATATGGCGTTTATTCCCGAAAATTACTCAGATGCTTTAGACGAAGCAATCCTGGCGGAAGAGGAAGCGGAGATAGTCGTTGAGCCGTCGAAAACGTGGGCGATTGATTTCGAAAATGGCACCATCGGAAAGTTTATAGATGGGGGAGAATCTTTGCGGCAGTTCATCCGGAAGGCTATTTTAACGGAGCGGTCAAGGTTCGCCATTTATTCGGACGACTACGGATGTGAATTAAACGAGCTAATCGGCGACGACGAAATTACAGAGGAGTTGCTCGACGCAGAGGTTCCTCGGATAGTTAGCGAGGCACTTGTTTATGACGACCGAATTGACGATGTGCAGACGACGTTTACACGGGATGGCGACAAGTTGTTCATTACCGTTACGGTGATTCCCGCGGATAACGACGTTGTAATAACGGAGGAGGTGGAAGTAAATGTATGAATATAAAACGCCAGAAGCGATACTCGAGGCGATGCTTGAGGACGTTGACGATTCGATCGATAAGCGGGAGGGATCGGTCGCTTACGACTTGCTTTACCCGTCTGCAATCGAGCTATCGTTGGCATACGTCGAGTTGGACGCAGTTATGATGCTAGCCTTCGCGGAAACAACAGAAGGGCAATGGCTCGACTTACGTGCAGGCGAATTCGGTGTAACGCGAAAAGCAGCAGCCAAGTCGGAAGGGATCGTCACGTTAACCGGACCTGAAGGCACAATCGTTCCCGTAGATACGCTACTTATGACGGACGATGAGGAGCCTGTCTATTTCCTAACGAAGGACGAAGTTGTCCTTACGGGAGGAATGGCTACAGTTACGGCAGAGTCGCAAGATGGCGGGGAAGACGGAAACATATTGGCGGGTCGAATTACTTCGTTAGCTCCAGGAGATTTATCCGGAGTGGTTATGGCAACAAACGCTTTAGCCTTTAGCGGAGGGGCTGACGCAGAGTCTGACAAAGAATTACTTGGGCGCCTAAAGGATCGCGTGCAGAAGCCGGCTACCAGTGGAAACGCTAATCATTATTTGCAATGGGCGAGGGAAGTCGTCGGAGTAAGTGATGCGAAGGTTTATCCATTATGGGCCGGACCTGGTACGGTGAAAGTCGTCCTACTAAGCTCGGACAGAAAAGCGCCGAATCAAACGATCATCAACGCAGCAACTACGTATATCGAATCGCAGCGTCCTTTCGGGGCAGCAGTAACCGTCACAGGCGTGGTCGAGGTTCCGATTAACGTTACGGCAACGCTGACGCTGCAGGCTGGCGGAGACATCTTGGCAGTTAAAGCGGAATTCGAAACGGCGTTAGACGAGTATCTTGAAGGTTTAGCGTTTAGGGATACCATCGTAAGGTACTCACGGATTGCGAATCTGCTGCTCGACATTCCGGACGTGCTTGACTACAGCGGACTTACTATAAACGGGGGCACGGCTAACATCGCCATTCCAGACGGGCAGGTTGCCATTAACGGGACGGTGACTTTAACGTGAATACTACTCGCGATATAAAGCGTGCCATGTTCGACTATCTGCCTAAGTATTACGAAGAACTTCGCGAATCTGAAGCGATTATAAACGCGAAAGCAGCCGCTTATCTTCGCCTAATGTACGATATTGACGACGTAATGGAGCAAATGTTCATCGATAAGGCATCTTGGGGGTTAGCGCTCTGGGAGAAATTGCTCGGCATTAAGATCGGTGCTAGTCATTCCGTATGGAAGGTGCTCGAAGACATCCGTCCGGTGTTCGAGGAAATTGAGGAGATGGACTGGACCAGCTTCGAGGATACGTTTGTTGTAGATCGCTCCGGAAGACGGTCGACTATCAAATCGAGAATACGCGGATTTGGCTCGGTCAATGTGGCGCTATTGAAAAGCGTTTGTGAATCGTACGTTGGCGGAGAGGTAGAAGTCAGCGAGTCTCCTGACGCCCACAAAGTTACGATTAAATTCATTGATTCGCGCGGAATCCCTTCGAATATAGACGATTTAAAAGCGGCGGTGGCAGAGATTATGCCCGCGCATTTGGTCGTGGAATATACGTATCGTTACCTTTCGTGGGATGAATACGATGCTTTCTCATGGGCGTGGGATACGTTGGACGCTAAACAATTTACTCACGATCAGCTCGAAGTTTATAAACCAGAATAAATCGGGAGGTGGCTACATGCCAGAATATACGCCGCGGATAGGATTACCGAAGCCGTTAGGAAATGAAAATGTATCGCGAGCGAATCATAACGCCCTTGTCGATAAGATTGACGAACAAGTCGGCACGCATTTAGAAAACATGAGCAATCCGCACGGAGTAACGGCAGAGCAAATCGGAGCTGTTCGGATGCCGGGGGCTGATGGATTATTACGCCTCGGTCAAATAGTATTATCCGACGACGTGCTACCGAAAAGTGCGGTGGAGAAGTTTATATTTGTCAGCACAACAGGGAACGATTCGACTGGTGACGGCACGAAAGCGAAGCCATATAAAACAATACAGCGTGCGGTTGACGTTATTCCAAATACACACATGAACGCTTATACAATCGCCTGCGCTGCGGGGAGTTATTCGGAAGAGGTGCTAATTAAAGGGCTCATTGGTGGCAGCGTGAAAATCCAATTGGACGGAATAGCGCCGTCAGCAAGGGACGGCGTAACGGGATTAAACGTGCTATCAATACTAGTCGAAGACTGTATGTGCTATGTCCGAATCAACGACGTTGACTTTTATAATTCTTCTACTATTTCACGTTCTTCAGTCCTTCGGTTCACTCGTAGCATGTACGGAGTTGCTAGCAACTGTCGTTTTGACGGAGATGCCAAGGTTAATAATAAATACTCCATTTTTTATGATGCCTCGAAAGGGCACGTTTATACAAGCTACTTCACAGCCCAATTTACGTGTATGTGTGCACAATTCGGTTCGCAGGTTGTTTGGTCTGATACTAATGCGCACGGACCGACGAAGAGTGATTTCGGCCTGAGCGTATCTTCTTCAATTGTCCACAAAACTGGCGCTCTAAACCTTAACGCCACGACGCTCGAAACTACAGTTAGCGGAGGGGTTATCTACTAATGGGAGAAATAATCTTAGCAGGCGATCGTATCACGGTTGATAAACTCGTTAAAAAGGCTAACAGTTTGACAGGCTACTTAAACGGAATCGAAAGGGTAAGTTTGAAAGGGATCGACTGGGATACGTTCAAAGTAACGTGGACTGGCGTAGAGCCTACGGAGGAAGCCGAGGTATCTATCGAATTTCTTCAGCAAGAGAACGGGGAATTGAAGGCGCGACTCGATGTCGTTGAAGATGCGCTAATCACCCTTATGGATAGCGCTAAGTAACGAAAAGCAGAAGGTATAGAGAAGGCGTTCCTTATTGAACCGGAATAGGGCGCAAAAAGGGAGCGGATTATATGAGTAGCGAAAAGACACCGAATTTAGGATTGCACAAATGGAAGTCGACGGATTACGTGCAGATGGTCGAGTTTAACGAGAATTTCGTGAAGCTTGACGAGAAGTCTGCGGAGGTTACCGAGAATTTCGCGAAGTTTGACGAGAAGACAGCAGAGTTCAACGAGCAGTTAGCAGAAACAACGACAGGGCTTTCATTCATTCCAGCGCAGAATGTGGTTTTAAGTACGACAGCAGCGGGTGACCCTCGTTTTCTTGACAATATCGGGGATGGATACCTCTATGGAAGTAACTCGCGTTCGTTATACCGAGCTACCTCCGAAAACGGTCCATGGACGTTAGTTAAAGCTTTTACTGTAAATGACGCTATAAACGGCATACGTATGTTAGGCGACGGAGAAGTCTTGCTGATACGTTCGACAGATGGGTTATGGAAATCTACAGGGTGGGCAACTAATCCACTTACAGCTACGTGGACGCAGGTGCTAGTCACTAACGGAAGAACAACTCAGTTTAGTATAGACGTTGATAAAGCTTCTGGATGGGTTTCAGCTACAACATATATAAATGGAGATATGACAAACTCGCGATATGTTTGGTTATCGAGAAATAACGGAGTTACATTTACGCAGATATTTGACATGCTGGACTTTGAGCCAACTATAGACAAATCGCACGCTCACATGCATCTTGCGGTATTAGATCCGTATTGGAATGCTGTCACACCGCGGATATGGATTAGTTATCACAAAACTGCGGATGACCCGACAAATACTGCTGATCCTTTAAAACGAATTAAATACTCTGATGATGGGGGTCAAACGTGGGTTAGCTTTTCAAATTCGGGGTATCAGCCAGTGGTAGGAATAGCGACACCTGAAGGTATGCTCTTTGGTTCTGATGAAGATACCGTCGGAGTTTATGTTGTGAGGCGAACAGCAAACCCTGCAGATATGAAGTACGAGCTTTTTTATGCAATTAGAGAAAATATAGACGGTATTTTCGGATGGGCAACTAAGGCGATCAAGGGTGCAAATGGAGCTTATCATATTGCTTTTAGATCAAGTGTTGCGGGCTATCCTGGTCGTGTTATTACAAGTGATGGAAAGCGAATTGTGGAGACTTTAAAAATAACTCCTGCAACGCCAAATGATTCCGTAGACCTTGTTGATATTGTTGAGTATAAAGGAAGGATTTTGGCAAACTATTACAATACATTTACTGGAGCAGGGACAGCCTACAAAATGATAGCAGATGTACCTGTTCGTGGAGTGCCTACATTTACGTCAGTAGGAGCATTAGAGGGTGGCATTGCGGGGCCATTAGCTACTTCAGCAGGTATAAAATCTAAAGCTGATATGCGCGGTACTGCAATAGGCTCCAATAGTTATGCTGCATTACGAGGGACAGTTTTGGGCGAACAGTCGAGTGCCGGTGCAGAAGGGGTGGCGATTGGATCAGTTGCAATAGTCACAGGAAATGGGACTTCAATAGGAAAATCAGCAACTGCCGAAACCGGTGTGTCAATAGGGCGAAATAGTAGTTCAGCCAGCGATGGTACTTCTGTGGGACCGTCAGCGAAATCGATAGCGGAATCAGTTGCGCTAGGGTCTTTTGCAGATGCGTCAGCCTCTCAAACAACAGCCATCGGTCGGTTAGCGGCAGCGAACAATGCTAATGCCGTTGCAATTGGGGCACTGGCTAATGCAAACGCCCCAGGTTCTGTTGCTATTGGGAGAAATGCTAAATCGTCGCATGACTTTTCTGTAGCGCTTGGGTATGGGGTTCAAACAACAGCGCCCAATCAGTTCAAAATCGGAAATAAACATATTGAACTAGACGTAATATCAAACCCATCAACGTTCCCTGTAAACGGACTAAGGTTCTTCGCAAGAAAAAATACTTCAGGAAAAGTAGAGTTGTGTGTACTGTTCCCGTCAGGATCTCCGGCAGTCGTTGCAACAGAACCTTAATTCAAAAATTTTGAGTTACTTGTAGAATTTTCAAGTCTATTGTTTTAAGATTAATATATCCTTAACACTAGATTGTGAGGTTTTGCATTGAGCAACCTAGGAAGATTGAATGAATTAGACGCGCTGAGAGGGTTAGCTGCGCTTGCGGTAGTTTTATATCACTATACAACAAGATATGAGGCCCTTTTTGGACATGCAAAGACCTCATATTTTGGCTTTAATTATGGTAATTTAGGTGTAAATCTGTTTTTCATGATCAGTGGGTTTGTTATTTTCATGACAATTACCAGGACGAATAATGTAACTGATTTTGCTAAGAAAAGGATTATAAGATTATATCCATCATATATCGTAGCGGTTATAATCACTTTTGTTGCAGTAAAGCTTTATGATTTAGGCGGTAGAGGAGTAACTTTGTTTGATGGTGTTTTTAATCTGACAATGCTTCAAGGGTTTTTACCTGGCGTCATAGACCACGTTGATGGTGCTTACTGGAGCTTAAAAGTGGAGCTGACCTTCTATATTATTATTGGAGTTATTCTGTTTTTTGGTTTAAAGCAACGAGTGTATTTACTTTCGATATTGTGGTTAATTAGCACATCGATATTTCAAGTTTTAGATGCGCTTACTGGAGGCTATATAATTACTAAAGCGTTAGTTTTTTACTCTATTGCTGATTATGCTCACTTGTTTATCGCAGGGATAATGTTTTATTTATTAAAAACTAAAAATCAACTAAAATATCATTTGTTAATTGGTCTTTGTTTAATCTATGAATTCGCGCTCAATGACTTGAAAGCAAGTTTATTTGTAACAATGTTTTTCGGTGTTTTCTATCTCTTGATAAATAGCAAGTTGTCACTACTTAATAATAAAGTCCTAACGTTTTTAGGAGCTATTTCATATAGTTTATATCTGATTCACCAAAACATTGGTTATATCATTATCAATTTCTTAGAGAAAAACGGTATGGTTCAAGAATTTTATTTGATAATACCTGTAAGTGTATCTATCATCTTAGCAACATTAATTACTTACTATATAGAAAAACCAGCAATAAGGATATTCAAGAATCGAATGCAAAAAAGGAAAACACTGAAGCTGAAAAAGGATGGGTTATCTGCTAAATCATCATAGTTGGAATAAACTACGCAGTAGTTAGACACGCACCACAACGCAAGGCGGCCGCCATTCGGTCGCCTTTTTTGCGTGGATAAAAACGCCACATCATCGGGGGGAGGGGCGCAGTAATGGCGGAACCAATCAGCCGAGACATCGCGGAAATTCGCGAGTGGCTTGTTCGTATTGACACGAAGATGGACTATATGAACGAAGTAAAACATACGGCAGAGGAAGCGAAAGTATTAGCGGAAGAAGCGAAACAAATTGCGACTGAAGCACGCGAGGACATTCGCGACATGAAGGCTAATACGAAGTGGGTTTGGGGCGTAATTTTAACCGTTGTCGGTTTGCTTATTACGGTTGGCATAGCGGTTTTTCGATAAGCCAGTCGGCGGACGCACTCGCTCGCTGGACACGTTCGAAATTGCGGCGCCGACCTTAGTTTTAATAATAATCGAAAAGGGGCGGATTATCAATGTCAGACAAATGTATTAACGACGCTGGGCATGGCGGCACAGATCCAGGAGCGTGTGCAAACGGAATCAAGGAAAAGGAATACAGCCTAGAAGCTGCACTGTATGTGAACAAGCGCTTGAATGAGCATGGAATTACCTCGGGGCTCACTAGGCCTGGAGATGAGACGCTTGACTCCGGACCGAGGACAAAACGTGTGCGCGATTCAAATGCCGAGTTTGGAATAAGCCATCACTTTAATGCTGGTGGTGGAGCTGGGGCCGAATTTATCCACTCAATCTTTTCTGATGGAGAGTTTGGTAAACTCTTGGCCGAAGAGTTCAAAAAGGCCGGATATCCAGTAAGAAGAACTTTCAGTAGGCAAGGTAATAACGGAAAAGATTATTACTTCATGCACAGGGAAACAGGCAGATGCAACATGACGATTGTCGAATATGATTTTGTAGATGGTCCTAATGCAGACAAGTTAAAAGACAAGGCTTACCGGCATGGTATGTATGAATGTGTAGTAAAGGCTGTATGCCGGCATGAAGGCGTTAAGTATTACCCAATCAAGCCGCAAGCATCAAAGCCAAAGCCAAATACTAAACCGGAAAAAGTATGGTACGACGTTGTGATTGGCGGCTTTGATCAACACGAAATTGACGGGGCATTTGCGGCGACAAAGAAGGCTTTTCCGCATTGGCACATGGAAAAACGTAAACAATAAAGGAGGGATTAATTATGGAACGGTTTAGAAACTACGGATTGTGGCTCGCATTGGCAGCGCTTGGCGGACTTATTTTAAACGACGCTGGCCTGGTTGCGCCTGACAAATACGAACAGTACGTCGATATGATTTTCGCTGTCCTGGTGGCGGCGGGAGTCATCAGTAATCCGTCGCAAGGTAAAGGCTTTAAGGACGACAAATAAACAAACGCCTCGGCCATTACGGTCGGGGCGCATTTTTTACGTCATCAATATAACGATTAATTGCCGCCAAATCGTCCGAATAAGAGTCGTCTTCTCCTTCGATTTTTACATCGTAATACAGCGACATTACACTTGTAGCCAACAGCGCAGCAGTCACATCGTTTTTGCCTTCGAAGCTACTATCCTTACCATATAACGCCTCGTACTCGTCGGCTGCATCTTCTAGCGAAGCGTCGACAACATCGCCGCCGGCGTGCGTCTGCTCAACCTTCGCGACAAATTCTTCCGTATCATTCACGAATGCGCCAGCGTCATATTTGACGTTATACTTCGGTGTCTCTGTTTTCGCACTACATCCCGCCAGTAAAATCGCCACTAACAACAGCACTATAAACCGTTTAGCTCCCACGTGTATTCCTCCCCTTTTTGTTTACTACGGAAGTGTATGCGAAAAGATTCGCCAAAAATTCCTAAAACCCTTTTTACATATCGAAAAACTTGTTTGCGTCCACGTCATACCCCATCGCCTTCAACGCCCGCTCAATCCGCACCCATGTCGCTATCTTTGGCGTATAGCCTTTTTCACCACACAAGCGCGTCAGTGTCATGGCGCTCACCTTTGCCCGTCTTGCTACTTCCGCCTGGGTTATTCCGTTGCGGTCGAGCCAACGCCCGAACTCACTGCGCGGCTTCCCTAATCCGAACATTCTACGTCACCTCTGCTTTTTTATCCGCAGTTTGTCCGAAAATAACATTTTTTAAACGTGCGCAAAATTTGTGAATAGTGGACGTGCTGACCGTCATACCTTTTACTATTCCGAATAAATTTCCTCGGCGGAACATCGGTCGGAACAACGCAAATCCAACTATGGCGGCGCTTGGCGCCCATTTCGACCGTACTGTCCGTGCGGGACTATCTTACGATATAAAGGGGTGGCGACTATGCTTTTCGAAATCGTTTCATCGCTCGCAGTAGGCGGCTTGGTCGGTGCGGTGCACGTCCATCAGCGAGGGCTTGTCGGAAATGATACGCAAGCTATCGTCCGGATTGCAGCCAACGCCGGCTTGACCGCAAAGGACGGCACAAATATTCGCATTCATCGACGGACGACTAGGCGCGACTATTCCGAATATGCGTTCCAATTGCCGCAAGGCTTGTCGGCGCAACAGTTTCGCGACAAACTTGACCGATTCCAGGACGGCTTGAACGCAAAGAAGCGCCTGCTGGATGTATCGCTTGCGGATATAAAGCGCATTGACTGGCGGGGTGACATCGGTGACCAGCTTCGGAAATTACTTCGCAAAAGTAAAAACATCCGAAAAGAGGTCGAAATCAGCTTCGACGGCATGCTCATTTTTCGCGTCTATAACGAAGCGCTCACCGAATACCTGGCGTTTGATGAGGCGATGTTGGCGCAATGTCGCGGCTGGGAAATTCCGCTTGGTCAGGCGCGAGGCGGCTTCGTTCGTCACGACACGGAACTCGGTCACATGGTCGTTGCCGGCGCTACCAGATACGGTAAATCGGTGTTCCTGAAGAACGTCATCACGTCGCTAATTGCACGCAAGCCGGAAGATGTTCGCCTAACACTTATCGACTTAAAGGGCGGGCTTACCTTCGCGCGTTATCAGAGCGCGCAGCAGGTCGCTACAGTGGCGATAGACGTAGCTGAGACTCTTACTACCCTGATACGTTTAGACGCTGAAATGACGGCAAAGCAAGCGAAATACTTGGCGCAAGGATACGAGGACGTTAGAGAAGCGGGCGACACCGGGCGCCACTTTATCCTCGTTGACGAAGCGGCACAACTGGCGAGCAAAGGCGTCACAGATAGCGAGGAAAAGAAGATGCGGATAGAATGCGAACGGATACTCGCCAGGATTGCGCAGGTGGGCGCCGGCTTAGGCTATCGGCTGATATTTTGCACACAGTACCCTACCGCTGACACTTTGCCGCGACAAATCAAACAGAACGCCGACACGCGCGTTTGCTTCCGGCTTCAGACGGCGATAGCGAGCCAAGTTGTACTAGACGAGGATGGCGCCGAAGCGTTGCCGAAAGTGCGGGGTCGAGCGATATACCTGACGCCCGACGGTAAGCAAATCGTCCAGACGCCGTTCATCGAGAACGAATATATCGAGCGCACCATAGCGCCTCACAAACGGAAGGAGCGAGCGAAACATGAAAGCGACACTTGCGAAAAAGCAACGCCACGAAAGCATACTCTTATCGTTGAAAAAACTCGGCTATCTTAGTCGGTCGCAGATACAGCGCCTGCATCGGTTGAAGAGTGACCGCAATGCTAATCGGGTGCTGGCCGGCATGGGCGAATATTTGTCGTCGGCCCGACTTGGCGAAAAGATTTATTACCTGAACGCTGCTGGCCGAGAACAAGTCGGCTGTGACCATCCGTTGAAGCGGTCGGGCCAAATTGAACACTGTGTGATGAGAAACGACGTATATATCGCTCGCGGCTGTCCAACGACCTGGCAAGCGGAAGTTAAACTGATGGTGCCTGGCGAAGTCAGCGTTATTGCTGACGCTCTATATTCGATGGGCGGCGTTTACCACATCATCGAGGTAGATAATACGCAAAAGATGGCGGCTAACCGTGCGAAGATGGGAAGGTACCGTACGCTCATTGCCCTGGGCGTATTCGAAAAGCCACCGAAGTTTATCTGGCTGACCACGACGGAGTATCGGCGGCGCCAGCTTGCGAAGTTATGCGAAAATCTGAACGCTTATATTTATACGGTGAGCGACATAAAATAGGAGGCGATTGGTGTGGCGAAGATTAAACGGGTGGGTACGATAAGTGAATTTATGCGGGGCGAGACGAATGCTCCTAGGCGGTCAGGAACGGCTGTCAAAGCGGCGGTAGGCATTGGTATAGCGTTGGTATCACTTACGTTTGGCGACGTGTCATTGGCGGCTGCGGGCGCTGTAGATGCGGCGGTGACAGCGAAGGTAGTTACGATGTTTACGCCACTCGTCGATTTGGTGCGTGCGCTATCTTATCCGATCAGCCTCGTGATGATGCTGGGTGGTGGTCTATCCGTCATGATTGGGCTGAGCGAGCGTGGATTTTCGATGATACAGCGGGCGGGCCTCGGCTACGTGCTTGTTCAGATGCTTCCGATACTAATGGATCTACTTGTCGAGATTACAAAAGCGCTATAGCGTGTATATGGTTTATAGGTGTACCAGTA